>CAWHNC010000125.1:0-155864 GCA_963830245.1 Nitrospirota bacterium | reverse complement strand
TGCTTATGACAGAGTGATGACAAGGAGGCCAAGTTATGAATGCCAATGAACTAACGCTATATACGATAGGTTTTTCTGGTAAGAGTGCAGAGGAGTTTTTCGTTCTCCTAAAAAAAGCGGGTGTCAAGATTCTACTTGATATCCGACTCAACAATGTTTCCCAGCTCTCAGGCTTTACAAAAGGAAAGGATTTGGCATATTTCGTCAGAGAAATATCGGCTGGCCAATATTATCACTTGACCGACCTTGCACCAACGAAAGAGTTACTGAAAAAATATCAGGCAGACGAGAACTGGCAGAGCTATGAAAAAGAATTTCTGTCGCTCTTGGAGAGCCGAAATGCAGCGACTAAGATTAGACCTGAACTTCTCATGGGGCCGACAGTTCTTCTTTGCAGTGAAAAGACAGCTGAAAAATGCCACCGCAGACTTACTGCAGAATATTTGCAGAAAAAAATATTATCCGGTTATAAAATTGAACACCTGTAAAAGCTATGCCGAAGAAAACACTCATAAATAACTGACGTGACCGCGATGAGCAGCGATAATGTATGCATCGCTGGCTACGACGCTTCTCTGATCTGCATAAGACCAGTCTTTGCAAAGGGTCAAATAAAGAAGATTCACCTATTTCAGGATCATAAGCTAATTATTTATCCCAGCGCAAAGGTGATATGGTGGAATTTGAGTTTATAAAGACAAAGCCGCAGGGCTTTTCCACTATCTCAGTATTAAAGGCCCCACCCAAATGGACTGACAGGAAAACCCAGGACAAAATACTTTCATTTATCCCCGAGCCCGATAGGCCAATATTCACCTTTCTCACAAGGCAGGGAATACGCCCAGGAGAAGCACGGTCATCGAAGGTGAAAGACTTTGATTTTCAAAGAGGCATAATAACTGTAGCCAGAACATTTTCCGACCGGATAATCAGGGAATGTCCCAAGCCCAGAATGGTTAAAACTCGTATGATTAACCCTGAACTGATCCCCATGTTAAGGAACCTGTGTGCAGACAAACTCCCCGAGGCGTATGTTTTCCTGAACCCCAGGACAGGCAGGCCTTACACGATCAAACCGGTAAATAATATGTGGAATGAAGCCTGCAAAGAAGCAGAGGTAAAGATCCAACTGAAGAACGGCACAAGGCATTCCGGCGCATCACAAGCGGCTACAGCTGGGGTGCCGATACAGGCGATTCAGGGAGTGCTCGGACACACCGACATCAGGACGTCCATGGAAAACTACGCCTGCACCGACCTTACCGCACAGATGGTTGTATTTGCCGCCCTTGGTTCAAAGGACAATGAAGCCAAGGTGATTGACATAGCCAGCCGCCAACAATAACTATTTCTACAGCGCTAACACCAAAAATGGTAAAATTAGCTTGATAGAGTCAATTGTGAGGTGTGAGAATGAAAGAAAGAATCGAAGTAAATCCTGACATTCATTTCGGTAAGCCCTGTGTTGCCGGCACTCGTATACCAGTGCAAAGTGTTTTGGAGTTGATTGGAGAGGGTCTTTCCTTCCCCGAAATAATACGGGATTATTATCCTGAATTGCAGGTGGAGGATATCCGGGCTTGTATAAGATATGCAATTGACATGCTGGCGTCCGAGGATCTACATATCTCAACTCCAGCATGAAACTCCTTCTCGATCAAGATGTCTATTTCGCTACTGCGCGGTTTTTAAGAGAGGCGGGACATGATGTTGTTACAGCAAGTGAAATCGGATGTTCGCAATCCAGTGATTCCCATTTGCTTGGAATTGCGAAAGAACAAGACCGTATCTTTGTAACGAGGGACAGAGATTTTGGTGGTCTGGTTTTTGTAAAGGGATTAGGCTCTGGTGTTATTTATCTGCGTATTTTACCAGCGACCCTTGATACAGTCCATAATGAACTGAGGAAAGTTTTGATGTCATACAAAGAAGAATCTTTAAAAAAGGCTTTTGTTGTGGTCGAACCAGCGCGGCATAGATTCAGAAAACTATGATTCTCTCAAAATATATCTGTCTCCACTTTGTCTCCAATGGAGTTTTACCGAGCGTAAGTTCTTTAGAAATCAAACAGTTGTGGTTGCCTCCGTCCGTTTTACTTTCCTTGTGATTTCAATAGCTTGCCAGAGTATTATGTAAAAAAGTACCGTGAACAAACCGTGAACAGAATTAGTTTTGATACCGCTTTTGGGAAAAGATATTTTGAGGTTTGATCTGCTATAATTTCGTCATGGTATGGAAAGATTTTATTCCGGCTGAAATAAGCGAACTCTACGAAGTAAATGATTATAAACATGCCGCTGCAATTCTTGCCAATGAGTTCCCGCGTGAATTTAAAGAAATCTGTGATGCTCTGGTGAAGTTTAAACTTACGATGACGGATGTTAAAGAAGCCGGTGGAAATGAAAGCAAGATTCCCAAGAAGTTTTCTAATATATTAAGAGAGCTGGGCTGGGAAGAGAAGAGTTTAACGGCCAAGGTAATTGTTGATGATAGTGAAGTTTCTCATAATAGCCATAAAAGTAGATTATATTAAAAACAGAGTTGCATTTGATCTTGAGTGGAATAGTAAAGATCAAACATTCGATAGGGATTTATATGCATTCAGGGCGTTCTTTGAATATGACAAAATAAGTGTTGCGGTTCTTGTAACAAGAAGCAATGAATTGGATCCATGGTTTCATTCTCTTGGGGAGTACGTTGACAAGTATGGCAGCAAAAGAAAATACAGTGCCAAATATGGTGCAAGCACTACCCATATGGGAAAGCTTATTCCGAGATTGAACGCGGGCAGGAGTGGTGGGTGTCCTGTATTGGTTTTCGGTATAACAACAAAATTATTAAAGCAAGGAGAAGAAGGCAAATGAGTGAGCGGGTCGTTAAAACTCTGGGAGAATGCTTATTGGATTTTGTTGGAGGGAAAAAATATTCAACTATACTTGCTGATCCTCCCTGGCAGTTCGCTAATCGTACCGGAAAGATGGCGCCTGAGCATAAGAGGCTATCAAGGTATTCAACCCTTACATTGCAGGAGATAAAGGAGATTCCAGTGCCTTTGGCGGTTACTGATCAAAGCCATCTCTATTTATGGGTGCCTAATGCGCTGCTTAAAGAAGGATTGGAGGTAATGGAAGCGTGGGGATTTCAATACAAGACGAATATAATTTGGCATAAAGTTCGTAAAGATGGCGGCCCGAATGGAAAGAGGTGTCGGGTTTTATTTTAGGAATACAACTGAAATAGTTCTCTTCGGCATTAGGGGACGCATACGTACCCTCGACCCTGGGAGAAGCCAGGTAAATATAATCAGAACGCAAAAGAGAGAACATTCGAGAAAGCCAGATGAACTTTACGAGATAATCGAAGCATGCAGTACAGGCCCTTATTTAGAATTATTTGCCCGCGGAAAGAGGAAAGGGTGGGATCAATGGGGAAATCAAGTGGATAACTATGCACCCTCCTGGCCTACATATGCTAATCACAGTCAACAAAAAATTGTTTTCCTTAGTGAGAAGCGCAAGAGATATTCTGCGGGAAAGTGAAACATAGACTCACATTTAATGACGCTCTTGAGGTTGTAGAATCTCTGCCGGAAGACCAACGGGAATCACTTCTTGAGATTATCAGAAACCGTTTAATCGAGGAGCGGAGAGACAAGCTTGTCTTGAGCATTAAGAAAGCAAAAAGGGAATATCAAAAGGGGAAGATTCGCCGGGGGAGTGTAGACGACCTCATGCGGGAAGTCTCCAGATGAGAAGCCTTATATGGAGCAATACCTTTGTCCGGGCTTTCAAGAGGGTATTGAAAAAGCGGCCTGAAGTTCGTGAGGATATAGAAAATACTTGACAGCTCTTGGTTCAGGACCCTTTTGCACCGCAGCTTGAAACGCATAAACTCAAAGGGGAAATTATCCGGCTCCTGGGCATGCAGTGCAGGGTATGATCTGCGTATTAAGACGACATTTTTCTTATAGAAATCGGAACACACGATGAGGTGTATTAGTATCAACCGACAGCCGTCCCCTTTATTATGGATGAAAAAGCTTTTATGCCTGACTAAGGTTCCTTATTTCTTCCATCATCTCCTGCCGTGTAATAAGTCCTTTCTTCAATAACAGATTTATAAGAGCCTCCTGCTCGAGGGTATTACTCATAAGGAGTTCTTCAAAAGACATTGTTTCCTTGTTATCGGGTTTTTCCGTCATTATCTCACCTTGTCCAGTTATTTGTTTTCAAACAATTTTAGGCTTCCTCAGCTTTCAGGATTTTCAACTCTCAATTACTTGTTTCAGAGCGATATGCTTTCAAGTTCCCGCAAAAAAGATTCCGTATCGACTAGCGTTTCAAATACCCTGTCTGCGCCAGCCTGTATAAGTGCCTGTGACCTATATGGCCCTGTAGCTACACCTATAGAAAGTGCACCGTAAGGCTTTGCACATTGGGAATCACGAGGCGTATCGCCGATGACTATGCAATCTTTGTATTGCAGCGGTCTGCCGGCAATAAGCTCGAAGCGGTTTACAGCGATAGGCAACAGCTTGTTCCTGTCTTCGTCATCGCTGCCAAATGCGCCGAAAGCAAAATAATGATTAAGGTCAAATGGCTCAAGTTTTATCCGGGCCCCATGTTCGATATTGCCTGTCAAAAGTCCGAGAGCGTAACGGTTGTTCATGGTATTCAGGGCATCCAGCACCTCTTTGATGCCGGGCTTGAGTTGTTTATCAGGATTTTGCAGCTGCCGCTCCAAATGACTTATATATGATGCAATTAGTTTAGGAACAACGCCGTTATCAGAAGATATGCCATGAACCTTAAGCCCTTCACGGACAATCTGAAGATCGGTCTTGCCGGCCATGCTGATCTCAGCGAAAGCATCATTTATAGAAAAAAGGTCGCTAAATGCAAGGTCAAGAGCTCTCATTCCTGCGCCACCGGAATCTATAAGAGTGCCGTCTATGTCGAAAAGTATAAGTTTCATAGTTATATCTCATTCTATCACATCAAGGATATGATTCAATCCGGTTTAATAAGGGATAAATATAGTCCTGTTTTATATAATTACTGATTTATTCGCAAAAATTCGTAAGTCCTGCACGGTGAGCTTAAATAACAAATACTTGACCTTGTAAGCTAATCTCAAAATAGGATCAGGAAATATCCACCCCCTGCTTACGTAACGTCAAACGTGACGTTTTTAGGGACTAGATCACACCGGGACCAACTCCCTGCCACGCTCAGGTTACCTCCAGGTTCCACCGGGGGGCGTACTCTTTCCGGCGTTTCGCCATAAGAGAGCACTTCCCCGGGTATTCCAAATCTCAGACGTATTCTCTTATATTTTGTCAGTCGACTCCTATCATCACACTTGTAGCTTTGACAATTGCGAATGCTTCATCACCTGCTTTCAGCCCCAAGCGTTTCGCGCTTTCATCGGAAATGGTTGACGTAAGGGTGTGGCCTCCTCCGATATCCAGCACTACCTCAGCCATGACCAGGCCTTCTTTTACTGTTTTCACCGTGCCTTTAATAATGTTTTTAGCGCTTATTTTTGCGTCGGCCAACCCTTTCCCTATCATCACCGAACTGGCTTTGATAATGGCATAGGCCTTAAGGCCGCTTTTCAATCCCAAACGGTCCGCGCTTTCGTTCGTTATAATTGAGGAAAGCGTTGTCCCCCCTGGCAATGTGAGTTTTACAATCGTCACGACCTGTCCCTTGTGAACGTCGCCCAAAGTTCCTTCTAACAGATTTCTCGCGCTGGTTTTCATAATATATCCCTCCTTTAACTATTATTTATACAATCTTTTTTGAAAAACTGACACTCATCCTAAACCTCCACTACCGCCCTTTTCAAATGTCGTCCAAAAATTCTCCTTTCTCTCTTACTCCGTGGAATCATAACCTCTTCCTCAGAGACTTGCATTATTACTATCACGTTTATTATTATCTTAGTGTTAGTTTATCGCGATCCTCGCAGGATGTCAAGAGTAGGGCACAACAGGGGGGGGCTTGCTAATACCGGGAAGTGTGATTTCAGTCACATTTTTCATTAGAATCACTGGGTTAAATTAATTCTATGGAACCCGGAGCTGATAGAAAGTGTGAAGACTGCCTTGTAGGAAATAAATGCTCAATCTCGCCGGAATGGAGACAATGTTGCAGGGGACCTTATGCAGACAAGGAGTCGTGGTTTAATTTTATTGAAAAAATGTCATCTGATAATGTATTCCGAAAGTGGGTCAGGCTTGGGTGCTGACTGGTAATTTGTACGGTGACTACAAGAATATCTTAATGACTATTGACATGTGAAAAATTACCATTGATAATTGTTACACTACGTGGTTTTGCCACGGGAACCTTTGAAAATTGCTATCAGGGAAGATCTTCAAATGCTCCTTGACGACATACTTCGCAAGCTCACGCCCCAAGAAGAGCTTGTAATACGAAAACGGTTCGGGATAGGCATTGTGGAACAATTGTGAACCGGAAGAATAATTCAATACTGGAAAAAATCGGAGAGGGCTACGGCCTTCCCGTGCTGTCCCCTATTGCCCTACGCCTCAGGGAACTTGCTTCAAGCGAGACTTCATCAATTGATGATCTGACTTCCCTGATAACAAAAGACCCGTCTCTCGCCGCTCGACTGCTTAAGCTTGCAAACGGGGCATTTTTCGGAAACGCAGGGCAGATCACCACCATAGAGCATGCAGTGATGAGGGTTGGATTTACGCGGCTCCGGGATATGGCCCTTGCCATTTCCCTCAGGGACACATTCCCTATTGGTAAGGTAGGCCCGATGGACTATGAAAAATTCTGGAAATCGTCGCTCTACAGGGCTATAATTGCAAAAGGTCTCACAAGTACAGTGGGAACCTGCAATCCTGAAGAGGTATTTGTTGCCGGACTGACCCTGGAGATCGGGCTACTAATCTTTTTTGACCTGTTTATAAAGGGTAAGGTTGATTCTATGCCGGGGCCCTATCCCTTTGAGACGCTTCTTGCGTGGGAACAGGCACAATGCGGAGTCAACCATCGTGAGATAGGACGTCAGGCGCTAAGGTACTGGAATTTTCCTGAAATTATCCTCGAATGTCAGGTGGCCTGCCTCAATGAAAAACAGCAGGGCAGCGTCCCTCCTCTTGCTTTAATTTGTGATGCGGCACGCAGGTTTTCTTATCTGATCAGCGAAAAAGGGGTTGGATGGCATGTTACATACACTGACATTGAGACGAGGTGCGGTATAAAAAGCCAGGTGCTTACGCCGCTTCTCGTGTCGGCATTCAATGAGGTGCAGGAAATTTCAGAAAGTCTGAAGGTGAAGATATGCCGGGAAGGAGACCTGATTGAGCTACTGGAGAAGGCGAATTCTTACGATGATCTTGAGAAAGAGATTAACGAGCACAGGCAGGCCGAAATAGCGCTGCAAGAAAGCGAGGAGCGGTTCAAGTTGTTGGTTGCCAATGTGAAGGACTATGCCATTTTCATGCTCGGTCCGGAAGGCAGGGTCGAGACGTGGAATGCAGGCGCCGAGCGAATGCAAGGATATAAGGCGGAAGAGATTATAGGGGAGCACTTATCGAGATTCTTTACCTCTGAAGACATTACCGCTAACAAGCCGGAAAAAGAATTGAAAACGGCACTGGAAATTGGTGAGGCAGAGGAAGAAGTCTGGCATGTGCGTAAGGATGGTTCTTTATTCTGGGCGAGCGTGACGATAACGGCATTGCGCGACGTCGATGGAATGCTGCGCGGTTTTGTCAAGATAACGAGGGATATTACCGAACGCAGGAAGGCTGAAGAGGAGTTGCACACGGTTTACGGAAAACTGGAAATGCGCGTCCTTGAAAGGACATTGGATCTAAATAGATCTAATGAACAATTACGTAATCTCGCCGCCCATTTGCAATCTGTCAGAGAAGAAGAAAGAGCTAAAATTGCCCGTGAGATACACGATGAATTTGGCCAGACGCTAAGCGCCCTGAAGATGGAATTGAGCTGGTTTCGCGAGAAATACGGAGACCATAAAGCCATATTCGACAAGTCTGGAGCCATGTTGGATGCCGTCAGTAAGACGATCCGGTCTGTCAGGCGTATGTACACTGAGCTGAGACCATCTATCTTGGATGATTTCGGCATTGTTGACGCAATGCAATGGCAGGCTGATGAATTTCAGAAACGGACGCGGATTGAATGCGCCGTTGACCCTGTGCCGGAGGACATTAAGCTGGACAAAGAGCGGAGCACAGCACTTTTCAGAATTTTCCAGGAAACACTTACAAACGTCCTTAAACATGCAAGGGCTACAAAGGTGACAGCGAGGCTGGCAATAAATAATGACAATATAACTTTAGAAGTTATCGATAACGGCAAAGGCATAACAGAAGAGCAACTTTCGAAGCCTCAATCCTTCGGCCTTATAGGGATACGTGAACGTGTTTATCCCTGGGGAGGGAAGGTAGAGGTCACCGGTAATAAAAATAAAGGCACGATTGTAAAGGTAAGCATGCCGCATTTGGGTTGTCCCCCCCCCAAACAAAGTAATTAATATCAGTAAGTCACTTCTCTCCGGTTGTAACTGACATCGTAAGTTCGCCAAACTGAGGATAAACTCCGGCTTGACTATAAAGGTATATTTTGTTATGAATTATATATGAATATAAATAATACTTATCTGACTGAATCCAAAAAACATAATAGCAACGGGAATGTGATAATAAGTAAAAGCTCTCTACCGGTTATACGGTGGCGAGCTTTTTCATTTACTGCGGTATGAACCTGCTCGTTGCTCGAGCGCAATCTGCAATAATGTCGAGGAGAAATAATGGAATATGTCAATCTCGGTAGAACCGGCCTCAAAGTTTCCCGCATCTGTCTCGGCTGCATGACTTATGGAGCGCCTGCCACAGGCGAGCTCAAACCCGGCAGCCACGCCTGGACACTTAGTGAAGAGGAAAGTCAGCCTTTTCTCCGCCAGGCTCTCGAACTCGGGATCAATTTTTTTGACACTGCAAATGTTTATTCGCGTGGCGACAGCGAAAAGGTTCTCGGGAGATTCCTGAAAGCGAACACCCGCCGCGAAGCAGTCGTTATCGCCACCAAGATCCACGGTATCATGCGCGACGAGCCCAATGGCGGCGGCCTGTCCAGGAAGTCCATTTTTTTCGAACTTGACGAGAGCCTCCGTCGTCTGCAGACCGACTATGTGGATCTCTACCAAATTCACCGCTGGGATTACGAAACGCCAATCGAGGAAACTCTGGAGGCGTTGAACGATGTGGTAAAATCAGGCAAGGTCCGCTATATCGGGGCCTCTTCAATGTACGCCTGGCAATTCACCAAGGCACTTTATCTCGCTGAACTGCATGGCTGGACCCGTTTTGTTTCCATGCAGAACCACTACAACCTGCTCTATCGTGAAGAAGAACGCGAGATGATCCCCCTATGCCAGTCTGAAGGTATCGGCATCATCCCCTGGAGTCCCCTGGCACGTGGCCGCCTGGCCCGCCCCTGGCAAACCGAAACCACCAAGCGCTATGAAACTGACCAGTTCGGGAAAAGCCTGTACTCACAGACCGAAGCAGTTGACCACACAGTCGTCGACCGCGTGGGACGGATTTCAGAGCAGCGTCGCGTTGCCCGCGCTCAGGTCGCGCTTGCCTGGATGCTCAGCAAACCGGCGATTACGTCCCCAATTGTCGGCGCTACGAAGCTGCACCATCTATCGGACGCTGCCGCAGCTCTCTCGCTGCGTCTTACACCCGAAGAGATTGCATCTCTCGAGGAGCCCTATACTCCGCACCCTGTCTCGGGCTTCAAATAGTATGCATATGAACGATAGCAGCACATTAGAACTTATGATGATCGAATTGTTTCATAAAAAAAGGAGGTTCTGACAAGTGATGTGCTCTACCGCTTTGTAATAGATATGCGAGTCTTAAATCATGAGATAATAAAGAACTGGTAATTGTGACCGTAGTTTCCGAAACGCGTTGCAGAAAGGAGCATCAAATGGGTGAGCATAACACAATCTTAAAGGTTGGATTCGTAGGACTTGGGAACATGGGAGCCGGCATGGCAGCTAATCTGCTTGATAAAGGCCGCGAGGTCACCGTCTACAATCGCACGCCGGGCAAGGCAAAAGGGTTAAGCGAACGCGGTGCGCACGTGGCCGCTCTGGTGAAAGAGGTTTGCCAGGGGGATGTAGTAATCACAATGCTGGCGGACGACGCTGCCGTTGAAGAAATTGTATTTGCAGAGGGAGGCATGCTCCAGAGCATGGGCGAGCGCGTCATCCACATCTCCATGAGCACGATCAGCGTTGCTTTGTCCGAAAAGCTCGCCGCAGCGCACTTGCACGCTGGGCAACGTTATGTCGCTGCGCCTGTCTTTGGAAGGCCGGACGCTGCTGCTGCAGGCAAGCTGTTCATCATGGCTGCCGGCGCATCCGATGTCCTCGACATGTGCATGCCTCTCTTCGAGGCAATGGGGCAGAAAACGAGCCGCATTAGCGATCTGCCGCAGGCAGCGAATCTTGTGAAGCTAAGTGGCAATTTTCTTATCGCATCGGTGATAGAGGCGCTAAGCGAGGCCATGGCACTTATCAGCAAGGCTGGCATCGACCGAAGTCTATACTTAGAGCTGCTGACCTCCACGCTCTTCACAGGACCACTCTACACGAATTATGGCGGGCTGATTGCGGAGGGGAAGTTCGAGCCCGCGGGGTTTGCCGCATTCCTTGGGGAAAAAGACATGCGGCTGGCCCTCGCCGCAGCGGAGAAGCTGCGCGTGCCAATGCCTCTGGCGAGCCTGCTGCACGACCGGCTCCTGACGCTGATGGCTCGCGGTGGGGAGGGGCTCGACTGGTCGGCGCTGGGACAGCTTGCGGCGAACGACGCCGGTCTGGAGAATCCGCCGAAGTGAGCGTAAAATAATAAAGAGAACAATGGTTTCATTATGATATGGCAGACGTATCATAATGAAACCATTGTTGAAATTATCGGCCTAAAAAACATGTTTCTGCGACTGAGTTTTTTCTTTTGAACTTTTTATAAGGCAGTTTTCAGAGGACCCTCTTTTTACTATTGCTATCCTAACTTGTTGTTTTTAACTATTACGGCCAAGTCGCATCAAATTTACCTTGCAGCCCATAGCTATTTATTTTCGAATCATGGCATGCTATTTGTATTGTTATACACATGTTACAAAGTCACTTTCCGGGTCAAAAAAAGGCTCGCTTCAATGAACGCTCATATAACGTCTTTGCAATGCAAATCATTTTAATAAGAAAGGAGGATTGTTTCGCATTAGCTGCAAGTTCCGGCTTTTACTGTACGTTCTCAGATGTGTCGCGAAGGTAATAATCATGAATACAAATAAGGAATGTAAAAGTTTATAGCTTACCGGAGGAAGAATGGAATCCGATACAGAAGCTTTGGGGACTGCGGACACCGAGTCGACGCAGGTAAAAATTGAAAGCCCGACAAAGATGAGATGGGTTATATTGTTTTTAGTTTCTTTGATGTATTTGATAACTTATATGGACCGGGTCAGTATTTCAGCAACAGCGCCGCTCATCAGGCAGGAATTCGGCTTCAGCAAGATCACCATGGGTGCTATTTTTAGTGCTTTTATTTGGGGCTATGCCCTGTTTCAGGTCCCGGGTGGCTGGATGGGTGACAGGTTTGGGCCCAGGAATGTATTAACAACCATTGTTGCTTACTGGTCAATAATGATGGCTATTACCACCCAGGCAATAGGCTTTATTTCGTTCACAATTATTCAGTTTTTATTTGGCGTAGGAGAGTCTGGAGCGTTTCCTACCGCTACCCGCTCGATGCAGATGTGGTTTACAAGGTCAGAACGCGGGATCTGCCAGGGAGTTACTCACAGCGCAAGCCGCCTCGGTGCGGCCATCGTGCCGCCTATCACTGTTGCTATTATGGCGGCCTGGGGCTGGAGATACGTGTTCTATATTTTTAGCTCGGTAGGACTCTTATGGGCTTTTCTATGGTATGTCGTGTACCGAAATATGCCCGAAAACCACAAGTTGGCCAACAAGGCTGAGCTTGCCCATATCCGCGGGCTGGATGAAAACGGCAACATCAAGGAACTCAAAATTTCGAAGAAGCCCAGTGTGCCCTGGAAAGTTCTTCTAAGGCATCCCAACATGTGGGCAATCATGTGCGCATATTTCACTTATATATATTGTCTCTGGATATTCCTGTCCTGGCTGCCTTCCTACCTGGTTGAATATCGTCATTTTACACTCGTTAAGATGGGAATATACGCCTCTATGCCTCTTTTTGCCGGAGTGATAGGCGATACAGTCGGGGGTTGGGCAACTGATTTTTTACTGGTGAAGACAGGAAATACAAAATTTTCGCGCCGCGTTGTGGCTATTACCGGTATGCTCGGTTGCGGCACCTGCATTGTGCCTGCAGCAATTACAGCGGACCCTTATATAGCTGTGTATTGCCTGACCGGGGCAATGTTCTTTCTTGAATGTATTATCGGTCCTTCCTGGGCTGTGCCGATGGACGTGGGTGGAGAGTGTTCAGGCACTGTGTCCGGAATGATGAATATGGCCGGACAGACCGGTGGCGCAATTTCACCCCTGGTTTTTGGAATCCTGGCTGACTTATGTGTCCTGGGTTGCGCCTTTTCTGGTTGCGGCAGTCTTGCTTCTTATTGGCGCCGGAATCTGGGCGTTCTGGCTGGACCCTGAAGTCTCGGTTCTTGATGAGGGATGCGTTGTTGTGAACCATAAGTAACATATAAAGCTGAACATAGAAGTTTCAGGGGGCCACCTCTAGCGTCGGAGGTGTTTGGCGATAGTTGGCAGGCCCCTTATTATTAGGAATGGAATGCAGACCAAATGAGATATTAGGAGATTAATGATGCAAACGCTGATAGAACTTTTTCATGCCGATTCGCTGGGCGGACCTATGGGTGAACTTAAAAAGGCATTTGAGACAAAAAATCCGGCTGTTGTGATCAATCTCACCTCCGGTCGTTCCAAAAGAGCTCGCGGAGCGTATTTTGAATGGGGATGCGTGCGATGTCTTTGCTCCCTCAGACCCTCAGGTGGTTAAAGGCATGATCGATAAAAAAGTTCGTGGCAAAGATGCGGCATCCTGGCATATCGCATTCTCTGCAAACGAACTGGTTGTTATTACAAAAAAAGGCAACCCTTTTGCTATAAAACAGATGACAGACCTTGCCAAAGACGGGGTTATTTTGGCCCGCGTAAGCGGCGAAACTGATATGGGCACCAATCGGACTATTGAATTCATACATAATGCAACTGCAGAAGAAGGGAATCCGGTTCTGGGGCAGCAGATAATCGACAGGGCCATAATGGCGGGTTCTGTTCCAGGGGTAATGCAGGCGGTCCAAAGCGGCAAGGCAAATGCCGGCATCGTGTATCTGTCGGCTGCGGTGTCTATTGCCGGAGATGTGGACATTATTTATTTTTCGGCAGCAGTTAATTTGAGCAAAAAAATCGTCAACGTGGTAACCATACCTGGCACCGCTAATAATGTTAATGCAGCGGACAGCTTTATCAAGTTGCTTCTTTCGCCGGAGGGAAGACAAATTTTGAAAAGGACCGGGCAGCCTCCGATTGTCCCCCCGCTTACTGAGGGCAATATTCCGTTTGATATTCCTGTACAGTAATAAAAAAAGATGCGGCTGTCAATCGCTGCTTGTATATATAATGAGATCCAATAAATGGAGGTGAAGTATTTTGGCTAAGAAACTACCGATAGTGCCTTCGGGAAAGGCAAACAGTATGGCCGAGGCCCCGTCAGGCATTGTATGGCGTGAGCAGCACCCGGTCATTGGCAGCAACTGCAATCAGTGTTTAGAGTGCACACTATACTGCCCGGAAGGAGCATTGCAGCAGGAAAAAGGCAAGGTTGTTCTTGTTTTGGATTTATGCAACGGCTGCGGCACCTGTGCCGTTGAATGTCCGCAAAAGGCAATAACCATGGTTGCCGAGTTTGAAGGCGATCGGGGCGCTTTTCCTCTCAAGGAGGGTAAAAAATCATGAGTTTAACGCTACTGACAGGCAGCGAAGCTGCGGCTTACGGCGCCAAGCTGGCAAAGATCGAGGTGCTGGCTTACTATCCAATTACCCCGGCCTTTCCCGCAATGGAACGACTGAGCAAATTTATCGATGATGGAGAATTAAACGCCAAGTTCATACGCGTGGAATGCGATCATAGCGCCCTGGCAGCGACTCTTGGAGCTTCATTGGCGGGAAGCAGGGTTTTTACAGTGACCAATTCCCAGGGTCTTTTGTATATGACTGAGGTTGCATATCACACGGCAGGACTGAGACAACCTGTTGTGATGGCAGTTGCCAACCGGGCGCTTTCCGCGCCCCACAGCCGTTTTCCGGAACACGGGGATGTGATCTCGCAGGACGCCAGCGGATGGGTATTACTTTTCTGTGAGAACAACCAGGACATACTGGACACGATTTTGCAGGCATACAAGGTTGCGGAAACATGCCGTATCCCGGTTATGGTCAATTATGAGGGATATATTCAGTCGCATACCCAGGAGGAAGTAGACATTCCGGCGCAGGACAAGGTGGACGCTTTCATCCCCTTCAAGCGGATCGCAGCTTTGGACATAAACAATCCTCAGGGCGTAAACACTGTCACCGGTCCTGACTTGTATATGGATTATAAGTACAACCAGAACGAGGCGATGAACCATGCACTGGAAGTAATTGACAGTGCAGCTGTTGAATTCAGCAGGGAATTCGGACGCAACTGGTTCGGAGTCCTCGAAGGCTATCTTATGGCAGACGCAGAGCACGCCATTGTGGCAATGGGTTCAACGGTCGGAGATTGCCGCGTCGTTGTCGATGCACTGCGCGCAGAAGGCAAGAAGATAGGACTGGTCAAAGTCAGATCATTCCGGCCATTTCCTGCTGAGGCAGTGCGAGCGATGCTGGGGAATGTTAAGTTGGTTACTGTTCTGGATAAGGACATTGTATTTGGTTCCGGCGGGGCCCTCGGGAATGAAATAAAATCAGCGTTGTATGGGCATGTTTCTGTTCCAGTAAAAAGCTATATTGTCGGACTGGGCGGCAAAGACTTCAGGCCTGTTGAGATCAGACAGGTAGTCAGCCGGTCTGAAGAGCACGCAAAGCAGACAACAGATTATGATTGGTTTGGATTATGAGAATAAGGAGGAAGGCTTGTGACTATAAATATTAAAGAGTTGCCGCAACAGGATTTATTCGGTCCGGGTAACGCGGGCTGCCGGGGCTGTGGGGCCGCGATTGCCGGGAGGCAGGCAATGAAAGTACTGGGGTCCAGGACCATTGTCAGCATTCCGGCCAGCTGCATGGCCACCCTGAGCGGGAATAACCAGAGGACTGCATGGGGTGTTCCTTTTTATCACACTCTTTTTGAGATTGCACCGGCTGTTTCATCAGGGATTCGCGCTTCACTTGACATGCAGGGAATTAAGGATGTAAACGTCGTATCGTGGGGCGGTGACGCCGGCTCTGCAGACATCGGATTTCAGGCATTGTCAGGCGCTGCGGAACGCAACGATACTATCATGCACGTTTGTTATGACAATGAGATGTACATGAACACGGGTGGCCAGAGCGGCAGCCAGACCCCGTTATATGCAGCAACGTCTAACCAGCAGAAGGGAAAAAAGACCAACAAAAAAGATATGCTTGCGATTATGGTGGCTCACGGCGTTGGTTATGTGGCAAGCGCCGCCATATCCCATCCGCTGGATCTCATGGAAAAGTTCAGGAAGGCTTCGGCCCACGATGGATTTTCCTACATTCATATTTTAGCTCCCTGTTACCGCGGCTGGGACATTCCTACGGACAAATCAGTGGACACTGCGAGAAAGGCTGTCGAAAGCGGCATGTGGGAGCTTTTCGAAAACAGTAGACGGTAAACGGACAAGGACGTATGAACCATCTTTCATCCCTGTGGCCGGCTATCTTAAGCTGCAGGGCCGGTTCAGGAATCTGTCTGAAGAACAGATTCAAGAGGTCCAGGATGCCGTGAATCGTCATTTTGGCCGTAAGGAGGCAAAATAATATGTGTGAGATTCGTCTGCACGGTAGATTCGGGCAACCGGTAGCTAAACTGGCTACTGCTATTGCAAAGAGGGCCATGTCAAACGGCAAGCATGTACAGATAGCCAATGCGTTCGGGGCGTTCCGTCCCGGAGGACCCATGCATGTAGTTGTCAGGACTGATACCTCTCCAATCAGGGAACGCTCTTCCAACAATACCAACCCGGACATTGTTGTTGTTCTGGACAACAGCCTGTTTCCGTCAGTGGATGTGACCAAGGGGCTGAAAAAAGGCGGTATAGTGATGGCCCTTGGCGTGGACGGGAAGGTGCTGGGCGACAAAGCCGCACAATTTTTATTTGTTGCCATGGATCCTTTTGTAAAAAGCCGTGATGCAAATGGAATCGAAGCCGCTGTGGTCGGCAGCCTGGAAGAACAGAAGGCTTTATGACGCTTTTGCAGAGTAATTAAAGGGAGGAAGCAGAAATGAGCATGGTAAAAACAGACACCGGTAATTGTTGCTGCGGCAGTGCGGATCTGCCTGGCCGCTCCCTGGAACCGGAAAAAATATTCAGCGAACTTAAAGCGATGATTAAGGGCGAGGTTCTGTACGATGACCTTAGCCGGACGGTTTACAGTAGCGCGGCGTGCCTTTTCCAGGTGAAACCCCTGGGGATTGTGCAACCTAAAGACAAAGATGATGTGATCAAAGTGGTGCAGTATGCCGGCCGGAACAAAATTCCACTTATAGCCAGGGGAGCCGGCACGAGCCGTGTAGGCAACGAATTGGGAGAAGGCATAGTGCTCGATTTCTCACGCTTCATGAATAATGTGCTGGAAGAGAATATTGGAGAGAAGTGGGTGCGGGTGCAGCCCGGCGTAGTGCAGGGAGTACTGAACAAAAGTCTTAAGCCCCACAAACTTTTTTTCCCTGTTGATCCTTCAACCAAGGAACATTGCACCATAGGCGGTATGGTCGCCAATAACTCCAGCGGTCCGCACGCAATAAAATACGGGGCGATGCGGGATAATGTGCTGTCACTGGAAATAGTTCTCCCGAGCGGAAAAGTCATTACAACCGGACCGGTCCCTATGGGGAAAATTTCAGGCGACAACGGGAACATTTACCGGGAGATAGCCGATGTTCTCAAGCGTTACAAAACTCCCCTGGAAGAAGAGCAGCCTTATACGATCAAGAATTCTTCCGGGTATGACCTCTGGAGAATACTGAAGGACGGGGTGATGGATCTGACCTCCCTTTTTGTCGGCTCCGAGGGGACGCTGGGCATCATAACCGAGGCGAAGATCAGGCTCTCGCCGCTTCCCGGCAAAACCCTTGGTGGTTTGGTTTATTTCGAAAGTCTGGACAAGGTCGGCAGGGCAGTCCAGAAAATCCGCGAACTTTCTCCAAATATGCTTGAGATTATTGAACGGAGGATTCTCGACCTGGCGCGGCAGCAGAAAGCCGAAATGCGTCCGTACCTGCCTGAGGGTGCAGAAGCGATGCTTTTCATCGAGTTTGAAGGGAAAGATGAGACAGCACTCCGCGACAAGTTCGCTCAAGTCGAGCAGGCCATGAAAAGCGAAAATCTGGCCCTTGATATAAAAGTGGCAAAAGACCAGAAGGATATGACCATGCTGGAAAAAGTCCGGGCTGTATCCGGACCTATACTCAACAAAACAAAAGGACCCAAGAAACCTTTGGCGTTCATCGAGGACGCTGCAGTCCATCCGTCGAGGCTGCCGCAGTATATAGAGGGGTTAAGAAAGATCTTTGCTAAATATGGGGTTGATGCCGGTATCTATGGGCATGCAGGCGACGGCAATATGCACCTGATGGTTTTCCTTGATTTGCGCGAGGAAGAAGAAGTGAAGAAGATGCTCTCCATAGCCGATGAGACTTACGACCTTGTCTTTTCGCTGAAGGGGACGATAAGCGGCGAACATGGGGATGGCCGCCTGAGGACTTATTACACCAGGAAGCAGTATCCCAACCTTTACCCTGCATTTGTCGAGATCAAAAAAATCTTCGACGCCGGGAACATGTTAAATCCGGGGACCATAATTGGGAGTGGTGAAAATCCGCTGGGCCGGTATCTCAAATTTAAAAAGAATGATCAACCGTCTCAGCTGTCTGCAATTCTTACCGGCGAATTGGTCCAGGAGGCGAGCGGGGTCTGCTCAGGCTGCGGCAAATGCCGCTCATATTGCCCCGTGGGAAAGAAGGTCCTGGAGGAATGGGCGCTCGGAAGGGCCAAAGCGACCCTTATACGCGGTTATCTGAACGGTTCGATAGACAGGAAGATTATTGATTCTCCAAAATTCAAAGAGGTCCTTGACGCCTGTGTTAACTGTAAACGATGCCTGACAGAATGTCCCTCCGGCGCAGATATCCCATGGCTGGCGATCATGGGCCGCGCTTATGTAGTCGATAAAGATGGGGAGCCTTTCGGTCAGAGAGTGCTGGCAAGCACAGGTCAGCTTTGCCGGACATCCAGCATGTTCGCGCCTCTGGTAAATATGATCAACTCGTCGAAGCCGTTCCGCAAAGGTATGGAAATGGCTATCGGCCTTGATGCGCGCCGCGAACTTCCAAAGTTCCCTAACAGGACCATGCGTCAGATGATGAAGGGACGGCAGGTTAAAAAAGGAGAAAAGAAAGTAGTCTTCTTTGTGGGCTGCTACACCAATTTTTATGAGCCGGAAGACGAAGGTCTGGCAACGGTGGAAATCCTCGAAAAGAATGGCTTTGAAGTCCTCCTCCCTGATTTGCGTTGCTGCGGGGTGGCGCGCCTGAGTTCCGGAGCGATAGACCGGATTGGCGATGACATAAGATTCAATATCAGCAAACTCTCCGAATTTACGGACAAAGGCATTCCTATTGTGTTCAGCGAATCCAGCTGCGCCCTGGCCGTCAAGATGGAGTACCCGAAAATCGTGAAGTCGGAAGCGGCAGTTAAAGTTGCAAAGAACTGCTTTGATATCCACGACTTCCTTATGAAGCTCCATAAAAAGGGAGAGTTAAGCCTGGATTTCGGCAGAATTGACCTTAAACTCGGATACCATAATCCCTGTCATTTACGGGCACTCGGCGTTACAAAGGAACCCGTTGAATTGCTCAGTCTCATTCCGGGGATCACTGCTCAGGCGTTCTCTGACCAGTGCTGCGGCGTTTCGGGCACGTTCGGTCTGAAGAAGAAGAACTATGACCTTTCGATGACTATCGGCACGGGTCTTTTCAAGGAGATAAGCGCTTCAGATGCCCAGCAACTCGTAACCGGCTGCGGCGCCTGTGCGATGCAGATATTCCAGGGGACGCAAAGAAAAGCGGTCGCTCCGGTTTCGCTGATTGCGAAAGCCTATAGGATCAAGAAGTCGCAGGCGGCCTGAAGAGAGGATAAAAATTGATTAAAGGATTATTGCTTGTGACGGCATTTCTCTTGCCAGCTTTGGCAATAAGCGGCGTTTGCAGCGGTCAGTCTATAGAAGTCTGGCATGCCGATTCACTGGCCGGGCCGATGAAGGAACTCAAAATCGCCTTCGAGGCCAAAAATCCGGGAGTCAAGGTTAATCTTGTTTCCGGCCGTTCCAGGGAACTGTCCGGGCGTATACTCAAAGGAGAGTCCTGCGATGTGTTTGCGCCATCCGACCCTGCGGTTATTAAAGACATGTTCGGGAAGAAGTTGAACGGCAAGGAGACTGTATCCTGGTACGTGGTGTTTTCAGCCAATGAGATGGTTGTTATAACAAAAAAGGGCAGCCCGTCTGAAATTAGACGGATGTCCGATCTGTCCAAACGGGGGGTCAGGGTGGTCCGGGTCACCGGCGAAACTGATATGGCCACCAATCGGACGGTGGAATTCATAAAAAAAGCGACTGCGGCAGAGGGCAACCCCGACCTGGCACAGAAGATAATTGACGATACAGCGGTCAAGGCAAATACGGTCCCGGAGGCTGTACAGGCTATAAAAGACGGGAAAGCTGATGCAGGGGTTGTGTATCTGTCGGCTGCAGTGGCAGCCGGCAGTGTGGTTAACATCGTCTATTTTCCGGCGAATCTCAACTTGAGCGATACTATCCGTAATGCGGCTACTGTGCCCGGTAATGCTGTGAATGCCCAAACGGCAAATAACTTTGTGCAATATATCATGTCGGCTGAGGGTCAGCAGGTGCTGAAAAAGACCGGTCAACCCCCGGTAGTTCCGCCACTGCAGGTGGGCAACTTTCCGCCGGGTTTAGATCAATAGTTTGAATCAATCTTCCCTGGGCTTTAGTTTCCTCCACAGAGTGGCCCTGCCGATGCCCAGTATTTCGGCTGCTTTCCGCTTGTTTCCGCCTGTTTTCTTAAGTGCTTCGCGAATAACGTCCAGTTCGGCGGTACGCAAACTGCATTCCCTTGCCATAGGTCCTGTTAGCCGGTTTTTCAGGCAGCGGCACACATCATCGGCTGTGATTTCTACGGCGCCGGCTAAAGCTACCAAACGTCCGATCACATTCTGCAATTCCCTTATGTTGCCGGGCCAGTCATACTGAAGAAGCAGCTCCACTCCCTGAGGCGAAACCCCGCTGACCGAAGTATGGTACTGCTGGTTGTATTGATTTATAAACTGGCGCACGAACATCTCGATATCCACCCTGCGCTCCCGCAGAGGAGGCACTTCAATGGTCAATACTTCGAGGCGATAATATAAATCCTCGCGGAATTTTCTTTCCTGTACCATGCCCCATAAATCGCAGTTAGTTGCTGCGATTACCCTGATATCAACAGGGATGTTGCGGTCGTCACCCAGCCGGTAGACCTCATGTTCCTGCAGCACACGCAGTAACCTTACCTGACACTGCTCAGCCATTTCTCCTATCTCATCAAGGAAAATAGTTCCGCCGTGGGCCTGTTCAAACAGTCCCACTTTGCCGCCGCGCTTGGCCCCGGTAAACGCTCCTTCCGCATAGCCGAACAGTTCACTCTCCAGAATGCTCTCGGGCAGAGAGGCGCAGTTTACGGTAACGAAAGGGCCGTGCTTGCGCCGGCTTGCATTGTGGATGGCGTGGGCGAAATATTCCTTGCCGACCCCGGTCTCACCAAGGATCAGCAAAGTGGCGTCGTAATTGGCCAGGCGGTTGGCGTCGGCGATTACGCGCAGCACACCCGGGGCCTTGGACTGTATGTCGCTGAATTTGTACCTGGCCACCCGCCCGCGGCGGACCAGTTCCTGGCGGGTTTTTTTCTCGATCGCCTGCAACTGCTCCAACTCCTGCAGGGTCGCTACCATCCCGCCCACGACGCCGTTGATGATGATCGGCAGGTAGTTGACCACCACTTCGGTATTTACTCCGACCCTCTCCACCATGCCGGTCTGTTTTTCATGAGAATCAATTGATTTCAGCATCTTGCCGATCAGGGCTGTCTTCAGCTCTTTGCCCTCGCTGTCCTTATGCAGCAGGCGGCGCGCCTCAGCGTTGATGGCGGTAACTTCGCCGGTACTATCGATAGCCAGGATCCCGTAATCAACGGCGTTGATGATAGTGTCGATCTGACGGGCGTTGGTTTCGCGCAAACGCAGTTTATCCAATACCGCCTGGGCAGATGACATGGCGAGTTTCACTGATTCACGCCCCGACTGGATCATTATTCCCTGTACGCCCCTGCGGTCGGCCTCTTCGATGACAGCCTGATGACCTACTATGCATGTTGCGCCGTGCTGCAGGGCCTGGCTGACGCCGTCGCCGTAACGGTAGTCATCAACATTAATCTTTATTGTCTCATACCCGAGTCCCAAAATATTTTCAATACTGGAAAAACCATCGATGACATCCTGGGCGCCCACAATAGCGGTCCGCCCCTTGCTACTGCTTGCCTGGAGATAGGCTCGCAAAATATCGTAGCCGCTAAACCTGATTTCCACGCCTGCGATGTCCGGCAAGGCGTCGGTTATCATACGGTGAGTCAACCCCCTGCTTACCAGTACCTTGCTTCCCCTTGCCGCAGCCTCACGTGCGATTGCCACTCCGTGTTCCAGTCGCGCCCGTACAACGTCAACCTCAGGGGACTTCCAGCCCAATTCTCTCACCAAATCGGCGATTTCCTGCTGTGGAGCTATGACTGTTATCTCGGCCACAGCCGCCCATCACCCGTTGTTATTTTTCTATTAATAATTTTCATTTAAAAACCGAGTTCTTCGCCAACGATTATGACGTGAACATCGGTCAGGCGAGGACGTTTGTGCATGATTGTCGTGATGTTGCATATCCGGGTCGGTCCCTGGCAGTCCATGCATACGCCCGTCTGGGCGCAAGGGTTAGGATAACCCAGCCGCTTGTTATTGGGCGGTGACGCCCATAATTTGACGCGGTCCTCCGCTGCGGCTACGTCCTTTACCACCTTGTTGATGCCGGCAATGATAAATACCTTGTCCGGACCGAACATCATGGCTCCAACGCGATTGCCGGTGGCATCCACATTGACCAGCTTGCCGTCAAGAGTGATTGCATTGGTCCCGCTTAAGTAGACATCGGACAAGAGTTGCCGGCGCCGTATCTCCCGGACCTCCTGCGGGCTTAGACCCGGCTTGGCATGGTCCAGCACAGGGTTGCCTCGCTGCGCCAGCTTTGCGATTATGTCCAGTTCGCCAAGTGTCACAGACCCGCCGTAGCCGATAGTGGCATGAGACGGAATAAGCTCAAGCAGCATGGCAGCAGCCTCCTGGCGGCTATTAACGTACGAGGCGGTAAAGTTGTTTTTCTTAAGGGCATTCACCAATTTTTCCCCAATGGTATCATGATGCCATTTTACAAGCTCGTTCATTTTTCCTCCTTTTAATGCGCATTGTCAGCCTCACGGTCGTCATCTAATATATCATGGGAATTCGAATGTTTTATAGCGAAAAATAAGGGGGTTGAGTCATATGCTAAAATAGATGCGGTATTTTGAACTTACTGTGTCTTGGGGCATAATTAAGTATGGCGTCCGCGGAATTACCTATTGTTGCAAAAACTGAAAAAATAAAACCGATATCTGAATATGAATTTAAAAAAAATAGTTCAAAACGCCGCATTTAAAGATTTTAGAAATATCGGCTTATTGCTTGCCCTGACCACTCTCCTGTTTCATCTTACTGATTTAGACATTGCAGTCCAGAAATTTTTCTATTCTCCGGCTCAGGGCTGGCAGCTGGAGCGTGAGCCATTTTGGGATTTTATTTATCGTTTCGGGATTTTCCCCGGTTATATGTTAGTTGTTGCAAGCTTGCTGCTTATTGCGGCTTCGTCCTGGAGCGAAAAATTTATCAAATTCAGAAAGGCAGCTATCATTATGGTTTTTACCCTGATTATAGGTCCGGGGTTGCTGGTAAATGTGACATTTAAAGACCATTGGGGGCGTCCTCGTCCGCGTGAGATTATCGAATTTGGAGGTACAGAGCGCTTTGTGCCGGTTTGTTTGCGGGGCAGCAGTGCCATAGACTGCAAGTCGTTTCCCTGCGGGCACTGTTCCATGGGCTTTTACATGGCTATTCCATATTTGTTCTTGCGAAAAAGCAGAAAGGGTTTGGCTTATTCATTTCTGGCAGTGGGTATTTGCTACGGTTTTATAATTGGCCTCGCGCGTATGATGGCCGGCGGGCATTTCCTGAGCGACGTGATTTGGTCTGGAGGAATAGTTTGGGTTACCGCTTTGGCGGGTTATTATTTATTCCGTTTCGACAAGCCGCTTGAAATATCGACACTCGACAATATGCAGCGGATAAAAAATGCGCGGGTAACAACCGCAATTGTCGGTTTCATATTACCTGTTATTACCGTCGGGCTGGTGCTGGCGACGCCTTATACTTCCACGCAAACTTTCTCAGTAGATAATAGGGAATTGAAACAGGCAGCCGTAGTCAGAGCGGATTTGAGGTCCGCTATTGTGGATATAGCCGACGGCCAGTCATTTCAAGCCGATTATGCGCTGCATGCCTTCGGATTTCCAAACAGCAAGGTGCGTTACAAGTGGGCGCTGGCCGACAACATCGGTACTTACACCATTCAATACATGGGTTGGTTCACCGAAATAAAGAATAATATTTCACTTAAATTGCCTATGTATCAGAAGAGGCTCTACATGATAAACGTAGAAAGTGGAAGAATCAAATGTTCTGTTTCGGAAAATGCCGCTGCCGACTTTCGTATGTATATCGGTAAAGGGAATATTTACCTTAAAGGAAATGATAACATTGCTCTTGTGGGTGATGCTTCCAAAATCGCAAATCAGACCAAACTTAAACTGAATGTTTTTTCAGCACGACCGCAGAATTGGAACGGTACTGTGTTAGAATTTGAAATAAAAGACGGGAAACTGCAGATAGAATAAAGGGCGAAACGAGAACTTAGTTAATTATATGACCGGGAACTGCTTTCCTCCGGCACTATATCAAGGACCAGTTTTTCGGTCCGCCTGATGATAGTAACTGGAAAGCTTTTCCCCACTGTCTCCTGCGTCAACAGTTTGTGCAGTTCATCGATTCCCGCGACTGAGTGCCCGCCAAAACCAATAATTACATCTCCTTCGCGCAGACCTGCTCTCTGTGCAGGGCTGTTGATTTCGATTGCAACTGCCATGACGCTATTTTCAACTTTCAGCTTGTGGAAACGCACCATACGCCGGTTGAGTACGATATTCTGCCCTTGTACGCCTATGTAACTGCGCCGTATCTTCCCTTCTTTCATGAGGCCTGCTGCCACGAATTTTGCAGTATTTACCGCAATGGCAAAACAGATGCCTTGTGCCGATAAAATCATCGCAGTATTAACTCCTATTACTTCGCCGCGGGAATTGATGAGCGGCCCGCCTGAATTGCCGGGATTCAGGGCCGCATCTGTCTGAATCACATTATCTATGAGTCTTCCAGACTGTGCTCGGAGTGAACGACCCAGCGCACTCACCACGCCTGCAGTCACGCTGCACTGGAAGCCAAAGGGATTGCCGATGGCAACAACCAGCTGGCCGGTCTTTAAGGTCTGCGAATCGCCAAGATGTACTGCAGCAAGATTCGGAGCGTGGATACGGATGACCGCAAGGTCGGTATCCGGGTCATCACCAACAATATACGCCTGATAATGCCTCCCGTCAGGAAGAGTCACCTCAATCATCTTAGCATTGTGCACCACATGGCTGTTTGTGAGGACAAACCCATCCGGTGTAAATACGAAACCTGAGCCGCTGCCCTGAGTCTCCGGCTGGAGATTGTGCGGCTTATCACCGCTTTGTCTCCGCCGTATACCTATGTGAACAACAGAGGGGCTCACTTTTTCAGCAGCGCTGATTACTGCCCGTGAATACGCATCGAGCAGTTCATCATCGTCTGCAGGATTCGACTCAGAGGGACGCTGCCCCCCTGTCACAACATTATCACTGGATATATTGCGAAATATTTTCCTCATTGCATCACCATTTTTTATAATAACACACCTGTCAAGACTCTTCCCCTTTTTCGACCACGCAATAGATACCGCGTCCCTCGAATCCCGGCTTGAAGCAACCATTGCAGGAGATGCAGCGCGCAGGAGATAGGTCACCTTCTTCCCAGCGCCTGATCAGCCGCGGCTCCCTGATGAAGGGGCGGGACATGGAAATGTAATCGATCCCATTTTTTATAACTGCCTTATTAATAACTTCAAGCGACCTGAACCCCCCTACCGCCATGATGGGGCATCGGACTGCTTGTTTGATCTCCCTTGCAAGTGCAAGGTTGTAAGCCTCGCGGGAGGGCTTATCGATCTTGGTCCTCTCAGGAGTTTTTTTGCCGGAGGCTGAGGTGCCGCCGCTCACTTCTATGGCATCGATCTTTTCCTTGTCCAGCAGACGTGCAGCGTGGACGGCATCGCTTATATCGAGCCCCCCCTCAAGATTATCGGAGCCGTTCAGCTTGACTAAGACCGGGAAATCAGGTCCAACCTCTGAACGGACGCGGCGATAAACTTCAATAAGGAAACGGCAGCGGTTCTCCACAGGGCCGCCGTAGTCATCAGTCCGCAGGTTGATCAATGGAGAGAGAAACTGGTTGATAAGGTACCCATGGGCTGCATGCAGTTGGACCGCATCGAACTCATACTCCTTTGCCCGCCGGGCGCCGTTGCCGAAGGCCGTCACAATTTCATCTATGTCCTGCTTACTCAATGCTTCCGGTTCTTCGGGGAATTGCTTAACCTTAACAGCGGACGGGGCGAGAGGGCGCCTGCCCGCCACTTTTTCCGTCGTCTGACCGCCTGCATGAACCAGCTGCATGCATATCCTGCCGCCCTCATTGTGAACAGCCTTGGTAAGGGTTCTCATTTCGGCAGCAAAATCGTCCGTATGGATTCCCATTTTTCCGTGTAACTGTTTACCGTCCGGCCTGACAAACGCAAAGCCGGTTATGAGCAGACCAACGCCGCCTGCAGCGAGATCACGGTAGCAGGAAACAAGCTTGTTTGTGGGCCGCCCGTCTGTTTCGCACATGCCTTCCCATGTCGCGGAACGGACAGTCCTGTTGTTGAGTGTCATCCCATTGATTGTAGTTTTTTCGAACAGTTCTTTCACGTGTTATCCTCCTATCCAGAGTTGCAAAATATCTCTACTCTGCAAGGCAAAGGGACGAAAATCTCATCGCTCTCTGCCTAACGTCTATACTTCTGTTTGTTAAAGATCAAAACTGCTGCACTGTACTGACTTGTTATTCCGGACTTGATCCGGAATCCAGTGTCGTTTCCTGGATTCCCGCCTGCGCGGGAATGACGCGCCTTAATTGACTGCTATCGCCAGGTTATGTCTGCTTTTTCATTACAGTTGTTAGAAGGCAATGCCGGGTTCTGAATACCTGGCGCTCTTTGCAGCCCTAATGACCTTTTCGGCCGAATCAATCCCAAGTGCCATCATCTCCCGCAGCTGTAACTGAAAGATCTGGGCGGCAAAGAAGGCATCTGCGGCTGCATTATGGCGGAAATGCGGTTTCAGACCGTAAGTTTCTATCATGCTATCAAGGCTGAAATTGTTTTCCCCGGTTTTCCGTTTTAGCTTCAGCCATCGCTCTATCATTGCTATGTCAATAAGGTCTCTTTTAAAGCGCATTCCCAATGACTTGAAGCTGGTTTTCAAAAATGTGAAATCGACCTCTACAGAATGACCTACAAGGATACCATCCAGGGTCTTCAGGATTCGGTCAGAGATCTCCTCAAATACCGGTGCATTCATAAGATCGTCCTTGCTTATGCCGTGGTACCTCATTGCCTTATAGTTGTAACTTTTGGGTTTAATCAGAGTATAAAAAGAATCCCGCACCAGGATTTTTAACTCAATGACAGGCACGCAGGCGAATGATATGATCTCATCCCTGTCAAAGTCCAATCCTGTGGTCTCGATGTCAATGGCATAAAATTTTGCAGCTTTCAGGTCTGTAGAGCGATATATTCTCATCTATAATTGACTATAAATGACAGTCCGGCTGACGTCATATTTTTTCATCAGGAACTTCTGAAATTCCGAGACGATCTTGAGTGACTCCTTTAATATGAGCAAATCGACATGCGAGAGTTCCTTCGCGGTTATCAGGTTGTTTGTAGCGGATTGATGCAGCACCGCCCTTGCGTGATGTCTCAGCCTTAAATCCTGCAGAAAGCCATACGACTCGATGAGATCATTGCACATTTCATTGCTGATCGTCATGTTGGCACTCAGCGCCTCCAATCTTTCCCTGGTGTTGGTTATCCCCCAAACTCCACTGTCTATGGCGAGGACCCTTGCACCGTTTACAATAGGATAAAGACCATATGTCTTCAGGTCCACCCCCTGACGCAGACCCAGGATTCCGAATATCCCAAGTGGCGGCCTGATTTCAATGGCGTCCTCAGCCATCAGTTGCAGAGTCCCGGCTTTTACTGCCGGTTTTATCGATTCGAGCAATTCATTGTATAAAGCTGTCTCTCCGTATACCGGTCTCATGTCCAGAAACACGGAAAGGTATCGGAGATGATAAGGAATCGGGTCTGAAAACCACTGTTTGAAGTACTCTTTCCATACCGGCAGGGGCTGATTCCACATGTTGTTTGATGCCATATAGTTTCCTGGGCACTTGGGTAGGCCAATTTTGGCCAATGAGTCATTTATATCATTAGCCAGGGCCGCGGGATTATCTCCAATGTAGATTAAGGCATTGTCCTGATCGGTAGCTATGACCTCTTCCTTTCTGCCTGAACTGCCCATATGAACCCATAGGAACTGAGCAGGGTCATGCTCATAGATAAGCATATTAATGACCCTATACACTATGGAATCATGAACTGAGCATAACATCCTGGTCAGGTCGAAGAAATTAGGACCTGTCATAGCAATCTTCGAGACAGATACCATTAAACCTTCGAATACATGTTTAAGCTCGTCGATCGAAGCCGCCTTATGGACCTTTCTGACCAGTTTGACTATGGAAAAGGAGGGTTCCAGGTGGATCTGAATGTCCTTCCGGGTTACTACACCAAAGACTTTATGATTCTTAGTGACAACGATGTGGTCTATTCCGGCATCGATCATTTTTGTGTAGGCTTCGAAAATCGTCGCCTGCGCATTGACCGTATTAACCGGTGATGACATGAACTCCGCGACCGGGTCTAATCTATCACCGCTGATAAAGACCTTTGCCAGGTCAGAATGGGTCAATATGCCGATCGGTATTTCATTGGCGTCTACAACAACGATCGAGCTGACCTCATTTTCATCCATCCTGGAAGCTGCTTCGGCTATCGTCAGTTCGGGTCTGCACGTAACAGGATCTTTGTATATTATCCTCTCAACCTCAAGAACGAATCGAGGCCTCCTCAAGCATCTTCTTGTCGGAAGCGATGGTCTTGAACGAGCGGAATCTTCTATTCAGCAAAGCAGAGAAAAACGCTGCAAACCTCTCATTTAAATCGAAGACTGTTTTGAATTGCGGATAAGCTACCGCATAGCAAACAGTATCCTCGATGGCCCTGGCAGTCCAATTCAATAGGTTGCCATAAAGTGCCGCAAAGCCGAAGATTTCACGCCTGGAAAGGTAATCTATAGCCGCCTCATCCTCAAAGAGGCCGATGAGTCCGGAGAATATTACATAAACGCTTTCAGGGGGCTGTCCTTTTTTATAGATTGTCTTTCCTTTTTCGAACAGTTCGACTTCCAATCCGGATACCAGGATGTCCAGGTCCTTTTCTGATAAAAAGGAAAAGGGACGGATCTTGCGTATAAATTCCTTGGGCGGGACCATTAATTATCCTGCACTGCAATTTATCCTGGTTTTTGTTTAGTCAGTTCAGATAGTTTATCGAAAAACAGGGCTTCAAGATATTCTTTTGTAATAAATTTATTATTACCCCCATCCTGCTTTAAACACTCTATTAAGATCGACAAAAAAGCTTTTAAGATTACATTGGCCCCACGAATTTTTTTCTTCTCCTCGTCACTAAAAGGTGAAGCCATTATAATTGCACGGGCCTTTGCTATGGCTATGAGCTCTATTTCTTCTTTATTGGGATCTTCTGTAGTAACAGTGATTCTTTCCGAATTTGGCTGATCGGTTATCATTTTTATGCTGATTACCTTGTCAAAATTGATAAAACTCTGTTCGGAAAATGATTCGATCCACATTGGATAGCTCCTGAGTTTGCAGTATTTATAATTCAGTTAAGAATATACTTCCCAAGGGGGCAAAAGCAAGATTGAAGTGCGCTTGGAAGCGCCGGGTTGTTTGTGTTTCGCAAGTCAGGCGATTATACTAATTCCATATGGAATTGTATATCGGCAAGTGTAAATTGGGCCAGGTACCGCTGATTGCCGGGGTGCTTACGGATTCTGATGTTTCCGGTCTTGCGCCCGGGGACTTGGATAGCGCGGACCTTGTTGAATTAAGGGTTGATATGTTCGATTCCCTGGCGCCGGAACATGTTGAACAAGTATTCCGGACCGCGAGGGAAAAATTCGGCAAGCCGGTTATTGCTACGGTCAGAGACAGCAGCGAGGGTGGAAAGAAAGAAATTCATGACAGGCCGGCCATGTATCGTCTGGTAATTCCCTTAGCGGATGCAGTAGATGTGGAGATACTTTCAGCCGGGGTGATGAAGCAGGCAAAGGACCTGTGCAGAGATAAAGGGAGGCTTCTTATAGGTTCTTATCACAATTTTGAGTCAACTCCCCCTGACAATTTTCTTGAGCAGTTGATTGCGACAGGGATAAGGAATGGCTCTGATGTTGTGAAAATAGCGGTAACGGCAAAGGAGGAAGATGATTTTATAAGACTTATGCTGCTTACGCTGCGGCATAAAAGTCAGGGCGTCATCACTATTGCTATGGGGGACAAGGGATTGCCCTCGAGGGTATTCAGTCCGCTTTTCGGCTCTCTGATTACCTATGGGTCTATCAATAGGCCGTCTGCGCCGGGTCAGCTTTCGGCAGTAGAAGTAATGGACATTTTCAGGAAATTAAAACTCAGGTGAGGGCGAGCCCTATTCTTTTTTCCCTTCTTTTTCTTTCCAGACCTCAATTGCCATTTCGGGGCACATCATGGCGCACATGGCGCAGCCGGTGCATCGTTCCGGATGCGCGAAGTCGGCCGGAAAGAAGCCCACACTGTTGAACCGGGTATCAACCTTAATAGAACCTTTCGGGCATGCTTCAATGCAATATTCACATCCTTTGCACTGGTCCTTGTCGATAACAATTTTCCCCTTCGGCGTTCTGTTCATGGTTGTTTCGTCATTTTAGTTATAGCTGGTCCACTATGTCAACGTCGAGGAGCTCTCCGGCGTGCTTTATCGATCCATCCGTGATCCTGCCGCTCAGCATCCGCGCTATTTCGTTCCGGCGCTCGTTGCCCGACAAGCCGGTCACCGTAACTAATGTCCTGTTGTCATCAAGGATCTTCTCGATTTTCAGGTGATGATCTGCAAGTGCTGCGATCTGTGGCAGGTGTGTGATGCAGAGCACCTGGCTGCTTGCCGCGATGTCTTTGAGCCTCTTGCCTACGTGACGCGCCGTTATACCGCCTATGCCGGCATCGACCTCGTCAAAAATAAGAGTGCGCATATGTGATTCTGCATTTTCCTGATGTGTCAATTTTTCCGTGTCTCCGCGTCGCAGGCTCCCAGCTTCCCCTTGTATCCCGACGCATTTCAGCGCAAGCATAATCCTGGAGAGTTCGCCTCCCGAAGCCACTTTAATGAGAGGTTTGGGCGTCTCGCCGGGGTTAGCCGAGAAAAGGAACTCGACGTCGTCCATGCCTGTCGCTCCAAGGGATTCCTTCTTCTTTATATCAATAACGAACACCGCTTTCTGAAACCCAAGTTCCTTCAGTTCTCCTATAATTATCGGCTCCAGCTTTTGTGAAACGGTATGCCGGGTCTTTGACAGTTCTTCGGCAGCCGAGGTGAGCGCTTCCAGTTTCGACGCCATTGAGGACTGCAGTCCATCCAGTTGCTCTTCGATGCGCTCAAGATTTTCGAGTTCCTCCGAAGCCTTGTCTCTATAAGCGAAGATATTCCCTTCGCCTTCTCCGTATTTTTTTTCAAGCCTCTTTATCACTTCGAGCCTCTCGTCAAGTTCCCCGAGTTTTTGAGGGTCGATATCGTATTTGTCCTTGAGATTTCTGAGGGCAATGGCAGCATCCTCGATCAGCGGTACTGCGGACTCCAAATTTTTCAAAATCTCACGGGCATCATGGTCTATCTGTGCGATATCGCCTATTTTCGTTATTACAGAAGCGAGTTTTTCAAGTGACGAGCCTTCAGAGTCGTAGAGCAGATTGTAGGCGGTCTCGGAAGATTCTTTCAACTTGCTTAGATTCAACAGGATGGAACGCTCCTCTTCGATGAGTGCCTTCTCGCCTTCTTTCAAGCGGGCCGCATCTATTTCGCTGATCTGGAATCTTAGAAAATCTATGCGCTGGGCCCGTTCGAGCATCCGGTCTCTCATTGCAGTGATGGTATTCCTCAACACGGCGAGTTCATTATGGAGCAACTGTACTGCCGCGACAGCTCCATGCAGATTGCCATAGGTGTCGATAAAGGACATATGGCTCTCTTTTTTGAGGAGTCCCTGATGTTCGTGCTGGCCGTGGATATCGATGAGGTCCCTGCCGATTGAGGAAAGGGTCTGCATACTGACCGGCGTATCATTTATGAACGTTCTCCCTTTTCCCTGAGCGGCAATAGTCCTTCGAGGATAATTCCGTCATCACTTTCAATGGATAGATCTCTAAGCAACGGGTGGTCCGTGTAATCCAGAAAGGCTTCTATGCGTCCCTCTTTCCGGCCTGTTTTGATCATATCCTGCGAGGCCCTGCCTCCGAGGAGGAGCCCGAGAGCATCAACAATAATGGATTTGCCTGCCCCGGTTTCACCCGTAAGGATGTTAAGGCCGGGGCCAAAGCCTATTGAGAGTTCGTCGATAATGGTGAAGTTTTTTATGCGTAGGTCTTTGAGCATAAATGTATCCGTGAGTTTTTAGTTTATCATAACTCCGCAACTTAAGACACTGAATAGAAGCCAGGGCTAACATATGCGAAACACTCTTATGTCTCACACTTATGGGTTGTGACATTTATACCGGACTCGATATTTATGATGCATCCAGGGACACAAGAATCTTAAATTGAGCTCCAATTTCCTGCAATTCATCATACTGAGGGCCCCGGTCAATCAATATGTAACACCACGGCAAACGAGCTGAACAATGCCCACAACGGGTCACCTTTCTTTAGATTCAGTCTCCGGCTGCTTTCCGTAGTTATGAGTGAGCAAAGTCTGGTTCCCTCCGAAATGGCGACCACGTATTCAGTAATGATCCTACCCGTTGTGACTTGTTCGATAAAGCCACTGAATCTGTTTTCAGCACTGGATTCCGGCTCCCGGTCTGTTTTTTGCACGATAACGTAGGGTGCCTTGACTTCTGCCGTTATCATATTTCCTTCTTTCAAACCCAGCCTCCCCACGCTGTCGTTGGTAATCACTGTGGTGATCCGATGGCCTTCGATAGTATATAGCTCAACCAGGGTTTGTATGTCACCCCGCTGCAACTTCCGGATCTTGCCGAAAAAAATATTTCGCGCGCTGGTTTTCCGGGAGGACTCCTTTTCCACAAAGTGCTTTGTCAGGTGTCGCATCTCGTCTTCGGAAAACGAAACATAGGAAGAGGTCAGGTTGGGCGTTGAATGCCCCAGAGCATTTGGACTGCAGGCAAAGGCATGTTACCCTGCATCAGCTCCACGGCACGGGCCTTGCGGATCATCTCCGGGCCCCCCATTTCTTTAGAGAACCCGCACGCCTGGGCGCGCTCATAGAATTTTCGCCGTATAAAGCCAGGGTCCACGCCGAAGCAATCTTTAATGGTTTCTTTGAACTCAGGGTCGGCAAACATGGAGCGGAGTTCGTTCGAAAAGGCTTCGGATATCTGGACTTCCCGGGACTTCTGTCCGGTACTGCTATCCGTATTGCGGAATAATACCGATTGCCGGTCGTAATCGATGTCTCTAAAAGGATCAAGTGTAAGCACTTCGTTCAACTTGGCCCCGGTATAGCGGATCAACAAGAAAATGAGCAACATACGCCTGCGGGACAAACGCACATCCTTGCGAGGTGTGACTTCAACCCATGCGCGGAATGACTGCTCCAAACGGTTGAGCCCGCTCGAGTCCAGATACTGCCTGTCATCCGGTACTGACACAATGCGGCTATGGCTGTCGCCTGGAGACATCGACGGCGTTCCAGTTAACGTATCTTTAGGTTTCATCTGTCTCCTCTATTTCTGCACAAATCCTCCAAACTATGCAAGCCCCCTGTTGCCTCAAGTTAAGATCTATTCGAAAATAGTTCTGATTTGTGGGTCACTCGGGAGTGGGTCCCGGTGATCAGCTCCGTAACAACAGCACGGCTGAAGTTATGCGGGTATCCCTATATTTCTGCGAGATTGCGGTTTCAGTAAAACGTAAGAGTTACCAGGGAGAGTATTATTCGACGCCGATTATGACACTAGTGGCTTTGATCACGGCATAGGCCTTGACGCCTTCTTTTAAGTCGAGTCTCTTTACACTTTCATCAGAAGTCATTGAAGCTATGGTGTTGCCGCCTCCAATATCGAGGACTACCTCGGCCATGACCATGCCTTCCTTGATCTTCGAGATAGTACCCTGAATAATATTACGGGCGCTCAGCCGCATACCGGAGACCTCTGTGGCGATCATGACCGAACTGGCCTTGATAATGGCATAGGCTTCGACGCCAGGCTTCAGGTTGAGGCCATCAACACTCTCGTTCGTGATGGTTGAGGCAATCTGACTGCCGGAAGCGAGGGACAGTTTGACCATAGCTGCGACCTCTCCCTTTTTTACTTCCGTTATCTTGCCCAGCAGTAAATTTCGTGCGCTTATCCTTATGGATATCCTTCCCAGGAACGAATAGAACTTGTCGAAATTTGCGATCTTCTTCGTCATGTTCGCCAGGAAGTGATCGTGCTCCGCTTCCATCGTTTGGAACATGGCGATCACTTTTTTACCTGCTTCCGTAAGTTGTGTTCCGCCTCCCCCGAGTCCACCCGCAACTCTTACAACGAGCGGTTTGTCGGACAGGTTGTTCATGGCATCCACTGCGTCCCAGGCTGCCTTGTAGCTCATCTTCATGTCCCTTGCAGCTTCTGTTATAGATCCCTTTTCACCTATCCGATCCAGCAGTTCTATCCGTCCCCTGCCGAGAAAACCCTTGTCAGTCTTGCTGACCCAGAGGCGGCCCGAGACTTCGGAACCCTTCTTTCTTTGCTTCCCTGAAACCTTCACAGGATTAGTATAGTCTAATACATAATGAGACTGTCAACGTGGTCCGGTATAGGGCATAGGATAGCAATGCGGTACAGCAGGAAATGCACCCTCCGGACGTTGCTTTTAAGAAGCGTTGTCCAAGCCCAACTGCCGTAACCGTTCGACATTAAGTAAGTTGACCTTGCTCACGGCACGCCCGAAGAAAAGCCTGCGCCCGCCGCCACCCTCTGCAACTATCTCCAGGGCCAGGTCACTATTGGTCACCACATCCGTTTCTACCAGGGCTACTTTGCGCCGGAACAACGGTTGCGGAACAAATGCTGCTGTCGCTCCAACCACGGCTATGGCTGCAGTTTCAGGCACAAGGCTGATGAGGTGCTCGATAGTGCCGTTGGCAATAGCAGCTCCGGTGAATACGGCGGTCTCGCAGCGGGCAAGGGTCTGAGCAGTGCGTTCCGGAGGGACGAATGTTCCATACCCGGCGTCGACCAAGGTCTCTTTTTTGCGGTCGATGATGGAGACCTCGGCGGCCCCCAGCACTTTCAAGCGCTTCAAGAGTGGCGTAATCGCGCCCACAATGCAGACCCGACGGTTAATGAAAAGCGACGGAAGCCCAGACAACTCCCCGATAGCATCGACGCAATAGCGACCTGCTTTCATGAACGGTACAGACAGGGCGTTCAGGGTGGCCAGCATGATCACATCGCCAAAGGGGCTGCGAATTCCTCCGTCCATGAGTGCCGCAGCGCGCATTCCGCGGATAGTGGGCATGCTCCCCTTCAGGTTGCGGCTACTAGTGCTTCTGATTAACTCGGGCGGTGTGTACGCAACCCCGCAGCAGCCGTTGGAAAGCTTAACGCCGGCAAAGAAGACGCCGAGCACAAGTCGTTCTACGACCACGGCATCGAGTTTGTCGCCGTACAATTCCCGCAGGGTTGCCGCCGCCTCGCTAAGGATCGACCCGGAGGGTCGGTGCTTAACAGAAATCTCATTCTCTTTACCGAGCATCGTAGCTACGGCTTTTATTGGATATTGTCTCCCTGAGTTCCTGGTGCTCTGCACTACCGTTTCCCCCCGGTAGATATGACCATTATTAAAAGCCGCAGCTTCCTCAAGAGGTCTTTCAAATTCAGTTACGGTACCACTCATTGTTCAGCCTCCTTTTTCTTACAGCTATATAATAAAATCCATAACATCCGCCCAAAGGATAGGGCATCCTGCAGTCGCCCATGTCTTGTCATGGACACCGTAATATACACAATAATATAACGATAACGCAAGTCGATGCCTGCGCAGCGAAATGAGCGCACCGCCGATTCTCATAAGGCCGCTTCCAGGAATATCCCTGACTGATGCAGTTGCCAGTAATGACCCTTGCGTTGCAAGAGTTCAAGGTGTGCGCCCCTTTCCACCATCTTGCCAAGGTCCAGCACGACAATGTAATCCATTTCCCTGACAGTCGAAAGCCGGTGTGCAATGACCAGCAAGGTGCGACCTATCGACACCTGGCAGATCGCCTTATGTAAGACTGCCTCGGTCACGGAGTCGAGGCTGGCTGTGGCTTCATCCAGGATCAATATCTCGGGCTTAAATACCAATACTCTGGCAATTGACAGCAATTGCCTTTCACCAGCCGATAGCATACCTGCCCTCTCTGATAGCATGGTATCATACCCTTGAGGCAGCTTCAGGATGAACGGTTCTGCACCGATGAGCCGGCAAGCCTCCTGCACGCGTTCTTCTGAAACATCCTTTCGGAAAAAGCGTATGTTGTCGAGAATGCTGCCCGAAAAGAGCGTCACATTCTGCTGGACTATGCCTATGGAGCGTCTGAGTGCTTCCATCGGCCAGTCCCTGACATCCTTGCCGTTGATAATGACGGATCCTTCAGTAGCATCATAAAACCGGGCCAGCAGGTTCATCAGGGATGATTTGCCCGCGCCCGAGGCCCCCACAAAACCGACTTTTTCCCCGGGTTGAATCTCAAGAGATATGTCATTGAGAACGGTCTGTCCAGGCCTGTACTCCAGTGAGATATGGTCAAATTTCACTGTCCCACGTGGCGGAGGGGCCGAGGCCTGCGCAGGTTCCATGATGTCCGGACGTTCCTGCATGGTCTTTGCTATACGCTCCGCGGCGACGAGAGTCGACTGTAATGTATTTAACTGCTGTGTGATATTATTGATCGGCTGAAAAAAACGCCTGATATACCCGATGAAAGCGTAAAGAACGCCGAAGGTTGCAACTCCCCGTATGACTGACCGGGCGCCGACCCATACCAGGGCAGCTACCGCCAGATCTCCTATCAGTTCAGAGGTCGTGTTAAAAAGAACGCTGGTCCGGCTCTCACGGAGTGCAGCCTTGAGCAAGGCGCGGTTCTTGTCGTCGTACTGCTCCTCCTGTTTGCCTTCCTGGTTAAATATCTGGACTATGGGCATCCCGTGCAGGTTTTCGGCCAGAAAGGCAATTGTAGATCCCACCATGCTTCTGATCTCCCAATAGATCTTTCTCAAAATCCGCCGGAATGAATAAGAAAGCAGCACCATCAGAGGGACCAGTAGAAAACAGTAAAGAGCAATAGTCCTGTCGAGGCGGAGCATGAAGAATAGAATCAGTATCAGAGAAAGTCCGCCCCGGAGCGTAATTGACAATAACTGGGTAAAAAAGGTGTTCAGGGCTTCGGTGTCATTCACCACGTTTGTAATAATTCGTCCGGCGGGAGTATCGTCATAAAATCTCATGGACAGGCTCTGTATGTGTGTGAACAAGTCGACACGAACTTCACGGACAATAGACTGGCCGGTACGCTGCAGAAAAATGTTCTGATAGTAAGTCAATACGTAAGAGAATACTATTAATCCCAGATAGACCGACGCCATCCATGCAACAGCTCCGGCATTCGGATTCTGAACGGCTATATAGCGGTCAATGGCTACTTTTACCATATATGGCTGCGCCAGATCGATAGTTACTGAGGCGACAATAAGACAGAACACAAAGAAAAAACTTACCCGGTACTTTTTGATATAAGGCTTGATAACGCTTAATCCTCCTGAGGATCGCCGCCTGCTCATTCAACACCTTCAGCAAGTTCGGTCTGAGTGGATTCGATCTTTTCCGTCAGACCGCTTTGCATCTGCCATAATTTTGCGTAGAGCCCTCCGGACTTGATCAATCGCTCGTGGTTGCCTCTTTCGGCAATACGCCCTTCTGTCAGCACAATGATTTCATCAGCATGCATGACTGTACTCAGCCGGTGGGAGAAAATCAGCGTTGTCCTGCCGGAACCTGCGGTAAACTCCCAGGTCCGGCTGCCGCTGCCACGCAGATTATTCAGGATTATACGTTCCGTTCCGGTATCAACAGCGCTCAGGCTGTCATCCAGTATACGGATCGGCGAGTCCTTGTATATCATTCTTGCAAGCGCTACGCGCTGCTTCTGTCCGCCGGACAGCCTGACACCGTGCTCCCCGATCTCCGTATTGAGGCCCTCGGGGAAGCGCTTGATATCGTGATAGACAGCGCTGATTTTTGCCGACTTTGTTGCCCTTTCCATGTCCGGTTTTTCATCTGCAAATCCGATGTTCTCAAGGATTGAGGAAGAAAAAAGGAAACCGTCCTGGGGCGTGTAGGCAACGCCTTCCCGCAGACGTGAGAGAGGGTAGTGCAGAATGTCCCCACCGTCGATAAAAATTGTCCCCTCCGGCGGGTCGTACAGTCTCAACAGCAAGTCGGCCAGTGTAGTTTTGCCGCTGCCCATTGGACCGACAATGCCGAGCGTCTTTCCGCGGCCAAGGGAAAAAGAAACATCTGTCAATACATCTCTATCTGTTCCCGGATAGCGAAATGTAAGTTTTTCTATCAGCACGTCCCCTTTGATCGGACAATCAAGGAGCGGCGCTTTGCGGTCCTGAACTTCCGGAACCGCATTCAGAAGTTCGGAAAGCCTGTCAAGAGATGCCGATGCGCGCTGTACCGTATTAAGGACCTGCCCCAGGTGTTCAAGGGGATGCAGCAGCATGGTCAAATACAGGGTGAATGCGACAAAATCACCGAGCGTAATGATCTTGCTTATCACCAGGAAGCTGCCATAGCCCAGGGCGGTTACAAAACCCAGGGCAGCCAGGAACGGAACAAGCGAAGTGAAGAGAGAGGATAGACTTACGAGTTTCATCCTCTCTTGAACAATCTCCTCTGCCTTTTGTTTGAAACGATCGACAAAGACCTGTTCATTCCCGAAGGCCTTGACCGCGCCGATCCCTTCGAGCACCTCTTCAACGGTCTGTGCCATCCTGCCCAGCGCCTGCTGGGAGCTCAGAGACCGGCTTCTGATCTTTGGCCCCATGAAGTTGATAAGGAACGGGATAGCTGCCATGGGTATCAGGCCTGCAACAGCCAGACGCCAATTTACGTGCACTACCATCAAATAAAGTACCGCCCCCAGCATAGAAAGCCCGTTGGCCGACATGGTTATGCCCATGGCAAGCATTTCCCGGACTGCCTCCACATCGCTCAGGAAGTGTGACAGTAAGTCGCCTACGCTGTGGCGGTGATAGTAGGCAGGAGAAAGAACCGCCCATTTTTGAAATAGCTGCCGTCGGAGCCTATAGGTCAGAAGGCGTGACTTGCGTTGCACCGTAGTGCGCCCTGACCGCGCCATCACCATCTTGACCAGGACGATTACGATTATCGCCACAGAGAAGTGGGCTGCTTCTGCAATGGACAGCCCACCCCGTTGCAGGCGGTCTGTTAAGCGTCCCACAAGCCACGGGATCGACACCGACAAGCAGCTCGACGCTGCAATAAGCTGGACCGCTATGATATAGGCGATCCAGTTCTCGTAAAAGAACGACCTGATAATGCCCCAACCTGACAGTTCTATCCTTTCCTTTACCAAGTTGGGGTCCCCGAATTTAAACTCAGAATTTTTTAGATGAGACGGCACAATCATTTGAGTCCGCACAAACGCAACGCCGGCAGACAGACACAGACTCCGGCCCTCTCCGTTGCGGTCGTAAATATATCACTATAGTAAACGTAATGTACAAAATAGCATAACGAAACGTCAATACCTCGAAGTGCGGTCCTGTACCGGATATAACGCCAAAGTTCGCCGGAAATTAACTCAAAGTGGTCATTCCTATTGACGCCCGGGAAAATACTGTGTCAAAATCAATTGTCTGAATCGAATCCATATTGGGAGGTCAGTTACATGGCAGAAAGCCAAGATCAGTCGAAGAAGTTGGGAGAATTGCTCGGCAGGGCTTGGGGTGATGGTACATTCAAGGCAAGGCTGCTTTCGGACACAATTGCAGTATTGAAAGAAAACGGGATTACGATTCCTGAGGATGTATCAGTGAAGGCAATAGAGAATACCGACAAGGTCATTCATATTGTTATTCCCCGCAGAAATTATACGGTTCCGGTTGCATTGAGAGAATTGATCAGCAGGGCTTGGAGTGATGATGCCTTCAAAGCAAGGCTGCTTTCAGACACGATTGCAGTATTGAAAGAAAACGGGATTACGGTTCCTGAGAATGTATCAGTGAAGGCAATAGAGAATACCGACAAGGTCATTCATATTGTTATTCCGCCCAAGGCAGGTTCGTCGACCAAGTCTTATGTCTTAACCTCGTTATATTCCCCCCGGATAGACGAGTATCTCCTTTGAAAGTGGCCGGGGACAGGTAGGGCGGGTAGGAGAGGGGCTACTGCCTCCTATGCCTTCTGCTTTCCCGCAAAATAGTTCATCTTCATCGCTGTAATGAATAATAGCGGTATAGCCTTTCCCCTTACTGTAGTCATTTTATCAGTCCGTCCTTTCTAAGAGCCTCCTCTACATGGCGAGCTGGATAAACATTGTCTAGTAGTAGCAGGATCATTTCCTATCTTCTCCAGCGCTTTTTGTTTCAATTGCCATTGAGTCTCCCCTCAGCGTAAAGGCCCGCCTGATTTAACCATGACCATCGGAACAAAGAGAGAATACCCAAAACTCAATCGCTACTAGAAAAGTAGTTGGGTATTCCCTCTTTCTACAACTCGCACACTACTTCTTTTTTGCGGTCTTCTTTGCTGCTGTCTTTTTTGCAGGAGCCTTTTTTGTAGCTGCCATTATATATCACCTCCTTTTAGCCCCGGGAGCTGTAATAACCAGGGTCTCCTTGATTTAACCCTTCCCTAACAGAGCAATCCTCTTCTCTGACAGGATGCGCCTTAAGATGGGATCTTTTTTCTTCCTTATGGCATAATCAGCATCCTCAAAAAAAGAACAATTTATTTGTTTGCCGAACTTATCCCCAAGATCTTTCAATCCAATCCAAAGCGCAGGCGTGGACGGGCCAATAACAATTAAATCCACTACAGGGGCATCGCTTCCCTCAGCATATGCTCCGTAAATGAAAGCGTTGGCCACTCCGTTGCCCCTCAAAAGGCTCTTTAACGCCCCGGGGAGTCCAAGAGATTTTGCGATAAGATTCTTCAGCTCGGCGTATAAGGGAGAGTTAATATTGGCTCGGAAATATTTCAGGTTGGCAACTCTCTCGCTGAACAGAACCTCCAGCTCTTCAAGTTTGTCCAGTTCTCTTTTTACTCCAGACGGGTCCTTCCTTAAGAATTTGGCAATCTCCCGAACGTAAAACTTTTCGTCCGGGCTGTTTAACAGCAACGCCAGAATATCTGCCCTTATTGATGATGAAAACAGACTATTTAGTATTTCCTTCCTCATCATTGCTATAAATATAAACGATAATAGATCAATTGTCAACAACTAAAGCATATTCTTCAACGATAGTTGTTCATAACAAAACAATCGTTGAGGTATTCGAATATATGAGAACAGCGGCTAATGGGATAATGATTTTTTGTCGTCTGGTACCATCCTCTCTCCAGGCGAAATTTAATTTAAAACAAACGCTGGGCAATGACAAATGAAAAAAGGCCTACTGTTGCACAATTGTTGTGCATTACTATAATATTTCCTATTACTTTTTTATATTGCGACCTTTGGCATAACAATATTTTGGGTGTTATTTGTATTCTGTTTAAAGGGATTGGGTGGGTCCGGTGCAACTCGACAAGGAGATTAAAACGATAGACAGTGACGAACTGCTTAGATACCTGACCTGGGCATTTATAAAGTCAGATTTAACGTCTTTTATTAAATGGCTTGCAATGGTTCTGTCCTTGGTCCCTGCTATAATCTACGCCTATAAAATTCATGAATACTATAGAAAAGCACATACCTGAGGGAAGAGAATAACGGGAATGGGCAATCGAAGAGTTGTTGTTACAGGTATTGGAGTTATAAGTCCGATAGGAATTGGCCTATCAAATTTCTGGAAATCTCTTATTGAGGGGAAATCAGGCTGTTCAACAATTACGGGGTTTGACTGTACCGATAATAAAGTTAAAATAGGATGCGAAGTTAAAAACTTTGAACCCTCCGGGTTTCTTGATCCAAAAACTATTAAAAGAACATCTCGTTTCATTCAATTCGCATTGGTTTGTGCAAAAATGGCACACGAAGATTCCGGGCTCGCTGTCTCTGGTAGAGATGACATCGGAGTTTATGTGGGCACCGGGGCCGGAGGGTACGATGTTCTCGATGAAGCCTATGTTAAATTTCATCAAAAGGGCGGGCACTTCACAAGTCCATTCGCGATTACCAGTATAATTCCGAATATGGCAGCTAGTAATGTTGCCATATCATTGAATGTGAATGGGCCATGCGTTGCGCCTGTCGCCGCTTGCGCTTCCGGTCTTTACGCCATTAATGATGCTTTTAATGCAATAAAATATGGCCAAATAAAAGGAGCCTTTGCCGGCGGCTCTGAATCCACAATGACATCGTTTGTATTGGCAGGATACGAAGCTATGAGAGTTTTATCACTTCAAAATCGCAATCCTCAAGGGGCCAGTAAGCCGTTCGACAAAGATAGAGATGGTTTCGTCATGGCCGAAGGAGCTGCTATATTATTTCTTGAAGAGTACGAGTCAGCGCTCCAAAGACAAGCTAAAATATATAGTGAGATTGTTGGTTGTTCTGTCTCGTGCGACGCTCATCATATTTCATCTCCTGATTCACGAGGCAGAATCATTTCTGCAACAATGCAGAATACGGTTAGGCAAGCAAATATCGAGATAGATGAGATTGCATTAATCAATGCTCATGGCACTTCAACGATTATAAATGATATGGTTGAAGCTAAAGCAATATGTGATATTTTTTTACAAAGTGATGGGTCCACACCACCTGTTACCGCGATCAAGTCGATGATAGGTCATACACTTGGGGCATCGGGAGCTCTTGCCATCGCGGCTAGTATTAAGTCACTTAACGAAAAAGTTATTCCTCAAACTATAAACACACGAGAGATAGATGACTCATATCGACATATGAATGTGGTTACTAAAAATGTTGAGATTGATATGGCTCACAAATATGCTCTTACAAATGCATTTGGCTTTGGTGGCCATAATGCCTGTATCGCTGTTAAGCAGTTTGATAACGAATAGCCAGGTATTGTCATGATCGATGTAACAATGAAACAACAAAAATCGGGTCTGGCATTATATGCCGGGGGCAATCACTTTTTTTACTGTGCAGGTTACGACAATAAATGCCATCTATCCATCGAGGTTATTTTCGGTGATCGGCACACATTTCAACCTTCCGAAAGTACGGGTTACAGGTGCTGTACGTGACAATCGTAGAAGGACTGTAGCAAAGAAAAGTTTACCGCTATCGGGTGATTGAACAACAAAACTTCGGAGGTTTTACATGGGACTTTTTACGATCGACACTGAGCAGTGCAAGCGTGACGGTATCTGCGTGGAGGAATGTCCGATGCGCATCCTGGAAATGAAGGACGCTTCTTCGGCTCCTACGCCGGTGCAAGGAGCGGAAGAACTCTGCATCGGGTGCGGACATTGTGTTGCAGTCTGTCCCCATGGGGCTTTCTCCCTTGCCGAAATGAAGACTGAAGACTGTCCCCCGGCAAGAAATGACATGGCGCTGAGTGTTGAGCATGTTGAACATTTTCTGCGTTCCAGGAGGTCTATCCGCACTTACCAGGACAAAGCGATAGAGCATGAGAAGCTTGAAAAGCTATTAGACATTGCCAGGTATGCTCCGACAGGGTCGAACAGCCAGCAGGTCAAATGGCTTGCCGTCAATTCGCTTGAGAGGGTGCGAAGTATGTCCGGATTGGTCGTTGACCTTATCCGACATATGAATGCAGAGAAGCATCCCATGGCGGAGAGATATCGTAAGTTTGACATCGTGAAGGCGTGGGAGGCGGGGACCGACATAGTTACTCGTGGAGCTCCGGGGCTTGTTATCGCCAGTGCGCCGAAAGACTATAGGATAGCCCAGACAGACAGCACAATAGCACTGACATTCCTTGATCTGGCCGCGCCCTCTTTCGGCCTCGGGACCTGCTGGGCGGGGATATTTATGATGGCTGCCTCACAATGGCCGCCGCTTCAGCGGGCGCTTGCACTGCCTGAAGGACATTCATGTTTCGGGGCCATGATGATCGGATATCCCAAGTACAAATATCATCGTCTGCCGTTGCGTAAAGAGGCTGACATTACATGGCTGGATTGAGTGTAACGGCACCGCCGGGGATAAATTAGTCAATACCGGGCATAAGGAAGGAGGTATTCAAAATGGAACTCTTTGAAACTATCAGGACCAGGAGGAGTGTCAGGAAATACTTGGACACGCCCGTTGAGGGAAGAGAAGCTCCAAGCGGTGATCGAGGCCGTGCGCCAATCCCCGTCTTGGGCCAACACACAGTGTTGGCGTATGGTGGTGGTGAGGGACGTGGAGACCAAGGCAAAGATAAGCGAACTTTCATACGTCGAATCGTTCTTCGCGCCCAAGGGTTATAAGGCCAACCCCGCTAAAAAGGCCCTGGCGGAAGCGCCGTTGGTCATCGTGCTTTGCGCCGATCCTGACAATTCCGGCAAGCTTTGGGGCCAAAATTATTATCTTGTGGACACGGGCATTGCCTCCCAGAACCTGATGCTTGCCTCACGAGGTCTGGGACTGGGCACCGTATTCGTGGGTGTTTATGACGAGGAAAAAATCAAGACCCTCCTGAGCATCCCCACCTCCGTTCGCATCGTCGGCCTTTTCCCCCTTGGTTATCCGAACGAAGAAAAAAAGGACAGTCCGGCAAGGAAGCCGTTGACTGAGATATGCTTTAACGATAAATGGAACCGGCAATGACAAAGCTGGTGACATAAAATCAGTCACCGGGGAAGCTGCCCCACCCATATCTCACAGGAGCACTCACCAGGTGAGCGATCAATAGAACTGAATGTTTCTACTGAAAATGGCTGGTGGATATCATATGTCCGCGTGCGGCTGACGCCCCAATATCTCATCGGTCGCCGTCTTCAATAAATCCATGGCACAAGTCGCCACGTATGCGCGCAGTATGCGTCGTACTCTGCGCCGAAATGTTCGCGCAACAGCCACTCCTCAGCGTGAATGCGCGCAACAAGTGGTACCAGCAGCGCTATGGTCAAAATCACGCCCACTACGGAGCGGAATGAAAGCACCCATCCCAGTGAAGACACCAGCAAGCCCAAATAGCTCGGGTTGCGGATGATTCCGTAAATCCCGCGTGTTTCGAGCTTGTGCTCAGCCTGAATCGCCACCAGTCCGCTGAATCGGTGCCCCAGCACATACACCGGAATGATGCGCAGCACGCCGCCTGCGGCACACAACCCCACGCCCACCCATCGCATGGTATCGCCGTCAAGTGTCCAAAACTCAATGCGGTCTGTGTATGCCGAAGAAAATGCCATCAATAAAGCTATTGCAGCAAAAGCGCCGAGCACCCAGCGGTTTTCTCGTTCTTCCCGAACACCCTTATTTAGGCCGCTGCTACCGGAAAACACGGATGCTACGGTAAGTCCGGCAGTAACCCACGCCAGCGCCTGCATAGCCGGATGTGCAAAGAAGGCAGTCCATCCGCCCAGCCTATAATTGCAAGCCCGAATTGGATGACGATCGACACAATAGCTGTAATGAAGATTTTGATACCGGTTGCAACCTTCCCCCTTGGGGGACGTGCTCCGCGTTTTTTTCGTCCATGTTCTAAAAACACGGCCAGAGATCGCCAGGCTTTAGCCTGGGGATGAATGAGCCGCCGGAGCGGAGAGTAGCGGAGCGGAGGAGAATTTTGGCATAATCTGGCATGGCCAGATATTGGACAGGCGCCCATACACGACATCGACTGCAATGTCATCTGGTATGGATACCGAAATACAGAAAAAGAGTTCTCCAAGGCAAAATAGCCATACGACTAAGACAGCTACTGTATGAGGCCTGTAAAATAAACAGATGGTTTATATCTGAACTGAGCGTGCAAGTGGATCATGTGCATGCGGTAATACAAATTAAGCCATCCGATAGTATCGCGGAAGTGGTAAAAATATTAAAAGGCGGCACAAGCAGAGTAATCAGAAAGGAGTTCCCAGAACTGGAAGAATTTCTGTGGGGAGATAGTTTCTGGGCTGATGGCTATTTTGCCGAAACCATAGGTCAGGTAAACGAAGAAATTGTGAGAAAGTATATAAGGAATCAAAATCAGTAAAGGTCATGGCAGGTTATGCCAGAGGCCTGAAACTCCGGGCTTCAGCCCGGAGAGTGGGTTCATTTATATGTGAGTTGCCGGTAAGGTTGCTTGATTATCACGAACGAAGCTTTGATGTGAGGTTATTTTATGACTGCCAGGCGGCGAGGGCTGCTTTATAGTTCCAGGGCAGCCATCTCTGAGGATTTTTCAACACTTCCATAGCATGCTTCTGCAAGGCCACGAGGTAATCGAATGGATTGACCTTGGCCAGCTTGCAGGTATGGATCAGACTCATAAAGATGTCTCCGACCTGTGCACCGCGGAGGGTTTTATAAAAGAGTGAGTTTTTTCTGTGAAGGATTGCTCTTTTCAGAGCCCGTTCACAGAGGTTATTGTCCAACGGCGCACCTCTCACCCTGAGAAACAAGGTCAAGGGCTCCCAGTGCTTTAACATATACGAGATTGCTTTTCCCAGCCCCGAATTCGGCTCTGCCTTCCTGCTCTCCAACTGATCGGTCATCCACTTGTGGAGCTCTTTCATCGGAGGTCCGCTATGGGCCTTATGATATCGCAGTCTCATGAGAGGCGTCATATTTTCCTCTTTAGCAGTCTTATCGTTCTTATAGACATCAGTCAGTTTCTCAATTACATAGCTGCACTCCTCAGGGAAGCTATCTGCTACATCGACGAAGTTTCTACGAGCGTGGGTGAGGCAGTTGGCCAATATGGTCTCAAACTCTTTGGATGTATTTCGCGACAGAGCATCGCACATCTGGATGGGTGGGGCCATGGTCTTATCTCTTTGTCCCAACAGATTGGTCATGTTCTCGCCGGCGTGATTGCGTCCGGTACGGAACAACACGATCCTCTTATCATCTATAACTGACAGCATCCCGGTGGTGAATACCCCACTGCGTTCATCCTTATTGTGAGTGTTTATCATAGACAGTATTTTCATGGTCGTATCATCGTTATAAATGACATGGCCCTGGGCCGCTTGCCGTGTCAGCTCTTCATAAACTACGCATGGCCCTCGACCAGAAGCTTTCTCGGCGATATCCCATTGCGTCGATGCGGGCAGAGGACTTCCCATGCTCTCTTGTAACTGCTCAAGCCGATTGAAGGGCAGTCCACTGCCGTATCGTAAAAGAGGAACCATGGCCCCGGCAGTTTCGTCATATTTTTCGGGCCCAGCTTCATCGGGCAGCGGTGCTGTATAAACCTCCCCGCAGAGGTTGCAACGAAGCTTCTCCGTCTCCCAAACCCGCGACTTTAATGGAGCTCCCCCCGTAATTCTGACAACCATTCCCGGCTCCACCGACGGGTATACCTTGCCCCTCTCACAACCTGGGCACATATCTCCCGTTTTCATTGTGGTATGAGATACGGTGATCTTCTCCGCCCCAGTGTATGCCGATGCACCGTTTCGCCCATGGCCACAAGGCTTCTTGCCGGCGTCTTTCCCTGTCTTAGCGCACTCATCTCCTGGAGTTTTTCCTGATGCCAGAACCGTCTTTGCCTTCTCTGTAGCTGCGCCGAAGATCATCCGCAGTAGTTTCCTGATCGAAGTCTTCTTATCCTGTAATACCTGTGTAACCAATAGGTATGCTTTTATGATAGCTTTAATCGTCGGCAGGTCATCATCTCTCAGCGTATCAGTGTCGAGTCGCTGAATCAGTCTATCCATCTCTTCAGTGGTAAGTTCGACTACCGGTCCCTTCATCCCTCTATAAGCCGTTTCCGAAAATCTTTTCTAAGCGGATACAGATATATGCCTTTGACCGGCAGCTTGTACTCATTATGGACATCCAGTTTCCCCCGGCCCTGCGTATCTCCAACGCAAATCCAGTTGGCAGCCTTGTAGCATGTCCCCTGAAACCGCTCTTTCTCCACGAAAGTTTCAAGCAATACCGGCTCATAGTTATACCGTGCTACCCAATCCTCACAAATACGCTTGCTCGCCATCGACAGGATCTTAGAGCCAAGGTTCTTTGAATGGACCCACGGCAATATCAGAAACCTGGCATTGTTGATGATGAGATGAAGATTTCTCTTCCTTGTTTCAGCGTCCCAGCCGATATACTCGTCCCTGGGTGCGGTTGTCCACGCCGCCGCCCCAAACCCCAGCAACGCCAGCACTTGATCGCCTGATTTTACAAAGTACCGTAGCTGAGCTCCGGGCAGGGGTGTATAGCCAAGGTAATGATAGCGGTCAATGTATTCGTTCCAGAGCGCGCTGTCGGACTTCTCGACAAGCTGCAGTTGCAGCGTGTACTCTCCTGCTTTCTTATTCACCTCCGACTGAGGCAAAGCCAGCAGTGTCCTTTTACCTATCTTTAAGTGATTGTTGGCAGGTTTTTGAGGCAGAGGCAATTCTATATGTCCGTCCCGGTTCATCCGCAGCATCGCAACCCGGCAACTCATATCTTTCAGGCCCCCATCGGCCTTCCGCCAGCTTACGGCCTCACAGAAAAGCCGGGAAAGTTTGCTGCGATTGATGCCGGGGTTATCGGCAATAAGGCGCTGTATTAGCTTTACGTCAGTTTCGGTAAATTCCCGTCCGCAATATCTCATACGAGACATTATACAGAAAAGGGTTTTCTGTGTCCAGTGCCCTATGCCATGGCGCCTATCTTCCTCCACATAGGGGCTTCCGCTTTTTCAGGATCTCCGTTCCACAACAACGTCTGTAACTGATTCGCCGCCAAGGTTCGTGAAACCCCATCTGTCTCCTTTGGCCACCACTGAAACCTTCCCCTCGACAGCCGTTTCTGACACAGCCAGTATCCCTGACCGTCATACATCAACACTTTGATTGAGGTGCCCCTGCGATTTCGAAACACAAACACGCATCCACTAAAGGGGTCTTTTTGAAGCCGCCCCCTGCAGACCCCAGCAAGGCCGTCTATTCCCTTCCTGAAATCAACCGCCTGCACTGCTACCAGTATTCTCATCTGAGGCGTGATCTGTATCATCTATTACTCCAAAAGGCCCGCCCCAGTTCTATGATATCTAAACCACCTTTGTCTTTGATGCTCACTCTCATCGTCACTCCATCGGGTCTCTCTATCTGAACAGTAACTTCAGTTGCCGGCATCGGGTTGAGTTCGATAAAGTTCAGAGCCGTAGATTCTTCCTCTGCGTTCTTATTTGCTATCCGTTTCTTGAACTCGTTGAAATCCAATCGTAGACTGTTCGCTATCGTAAAGATTGAGTATTCTTTCGTCAGGGAGATTGCTGCTTTCCACAGCTCTGTGGGGATCGGACTGCAGCGGTGCTCTTTTTGTTTGCGCCATGTCTTAAAGAGCCCTTCCACTTCCTCAAGCTCGTATAGTTTCGTGCCTTCTTCCATCGGGTGTCCTCCTTCACTCACGTTCTATCCCGATGGTATACGATTTCAAGTCATCTTTTCACGCAGACGTGCCGGAAACACACAATTATATCAAAGAACAACCTTTAGTAAGAAGTCGGACTTGGGGGGCACATCTTGAAAAATCGTCTTCTGTTTTCGATGTGTGGAAGACTAATAGATTCATATTTCAGAGCCTGACCCAATATCGTGGCTTTCAAAAGTGAAAAATCGACTTTTACCCTTTCTCACAATAATGCTCGCGAGTTGCAATATTTCATAACTGAGAAGTACGGGACACAATCCTACTCATCAGCCGTGCCTTGGATGAGCTTATGCATTGAGTGAGGGTCGGGATACGATTTTCCCCCGTGAGAAATTCCAATCGAAACCTTCATCGACAGTTGCCTGAAAAAAAGTGATCCGATATTTTCGGCTACGGGCACCTGATTCACCGACAAGTCCTCGCTTTTGATGCGACTATCGCACTATCAATTTCCGGAAGAAACCTTGTTCATATATCTTGAGATTCAGCGTCCTAAAAAAACTCATAACAGTTAGACAAAGCATGAACGACAAATGCCGCTATAAGTCCACCTTGAAGGTATACCATTCCAAATATAATGGAATCAGCGAAAATTGAAAATCCATATAACAGGATTGTGTTTAGTGAAATAATCTTTATATTAAATAGATGAGGCAATGTGAATAGGATTGACGATAAGAGCAAAGCGCCAATATTATTCCATTTTAATTTCAATATCTCCAGAAAATATCCTCTATATAATGTCTCTTCAACGAAAGGTGCCCATAATATAATGCAGAATATTCTGATCAAATCATAAATAGAGGATGCTGGCAAAGCAGGACCTACCCCAAAAAACCGTCTTATTATATAAATTAGCCAAGATCCGACCATCCCAGCAAAGACAGCATAAAACATGTTTCTTTTGACTATAATCTTGGGGACCGATCGTGTTGCGAAAAATAGATACAAACCTGCAATTAAAGGAGCCATAGCTGTAGAAAATAGTAAATAAATGGCTCTCGCAGGAGTGTCAGGTAAAGAACTAAAAAGCAACGGGCGTAAGGAAATCCACAAAAGGTAATAAGTCATTAATAAAATCAGAAAACTCGTCAAGACTAAAACAAGATGTCTTCCCTTCGATTCGTTCACTTCCATTATTATGTCTAAATTTGAGGAAATGCTGTATCCGAATTCCTGATGAACGTCTCTGATGAACAGATTAATCCTCAGGAGTTCCGCTTTGCTTTCAAAGGCAATCTTCTGTGATCCATCTTCAGTTTGAATGAGAAGATAGTATTTTTTCCTGACTATTTCAGCAATGAGCCATATCCCGATGAGGATCATCGGCACACCAAAGGCAAGGAGTTGAAGCCCTGTAATGCTTGCGTGTCCGGCATTAGCGCTCATAGCGTCAGTCAGAAACCGCAAGATCGGTGACGAGCAAAATACGCCGATCACAATTAGGATTAAGGCAATAATGAATTGGGGAAGAGGGCGATTTGCACTTGTCCCTCTTTGTAATGAAAGCTTTCGTATTTTATCTCTTGGAATTGAAACAAGCACCTTGCCATCATCAAGCTCACAGACCTCGCTGGATGAGAATTGAACACTATAGAGCTTAATTGGGTCACCGTTCATTTGATTATGAAATATACACAAACAGAGAGCTGAAGTAAACAGTTTTTTCAGAAAGAAACTATCCTCTGAGATTGAAGCTACTGCGCTTTTTGTTTTAAATATATTCTGAGTGTCAACACAATAATAACCAGTCCTAGAGCTCCTCCTGTTATGTATCCCAAAAAGCTACGCAATGAACCAGCTATGAGACCAATAATTGCCCCACCTACTGCCAAACCGATAAAAAAAACCACCCACTTCAGGTCAAAGTCAACTTGTCCTCCTGCAAAGTGTTCTACGAAAAAAAAGATGACATATGCAATAGCAAATACAATTCCATATAGAACTGTCACAAAGGGGCCGTGCTCGGTTGTACCGCTAATTGTAAATCCAGCTCTCATGAAAAAGTAGATATAAGCGACAATGAAAAGAAAGACGCTTGCCTTAACAATAGGTTTCCCCCATTTTGCCAGAAAGGATATCCATATCATCATCTCACCTGTAGAAAAGGTCTTCATTTGTACTGCCTTATTCCACTCGTAGTCAACATCATTATATCAGGTTTAAAAGGTGCGAAGTTCAGGAGCCCTGCGCGACCAGTACACCCGACAAATAAACATATTTCAACCTATTCCAAGAGTGATGAGTTGCCGAAATCTGCGGCAACGAAAAAATACGCGGGGGCAACCCGTTCAAGAAACTACAAAGGCTATTGCGTGAAGTGGAGAAATAGCTATTCACCTTTTAAGATTACGGAATGATAACGGAATAATAGATAGTTTCTTCTAATGGTTTATCTGGAAACTCTCCGCTAAATGTGACCCTATGCTTTACTCGTTCACGATCAAACTCGACTTTTACAACGTAACTCTCTGACGCATCTCCCCCCGTAAGTATCAATATCGCTTTTTTTGGCTTAATCTTGATCTCCGCTGTATTCAAGTCAGCTAAATCGCAAAACACAGATCGAGGAACAAAAATTGCTTTATCATTGACAGCGATATCTATATAATCGACAGCACTGCATGGATACTGACTATAGGTGCAACTTGCGCGGTTAACATCCGGTCTTTCATCACTCGGGTTGCCAATTTGAACTTCATGCGTTCCAATTTTGACTTGAACGTTTATCTTTGGGGATTTACCCACAACAACTGTTTCACCTTTTGAGGCCACTCTACATTGACTCGGCGTAATAAACACCTTTCTTCCCGAAGATTTGTCTATAGCAACGGTTCCCCCATCTACTGATATTACCCTTTGTTTTTGAACATCTGCGGCGTATAACTCCGATGTTGTGGGCGGCGGAGAAAAAGAACTGATACTGGAGGAACCGAAAGCGGCGCTGATGGAACCGGGCTAGAATTTGTAGTTGCCACTTTTTGAATCTTTAATCGAGGAACCCACCTTATAGAGCAACCTTCACATACAATGATTACCACAACGAAGCAGCTGGAGGTAATCATTGACCAAGCGATGCATGCACTGTGGGCGGTATTTTACGCCTGATAAACGTATAGGCCAAAGGCAGAAAGTCTGTCAGAGGGAGCAATGCAAGCGGGCAAGAAAGAAGCAGGCCCAGCAGCAGTGGCAGCAAAATAATCCCACCTATTTCGATAACCTCTATCTCGACTATGTAAAACCCTGGCGGCAGCGGCGCAAAGAGTTGCGTGCATCTTCCTTGGCGAGACAAGTGATAAAAGACGAGATACGGCTGCGAAGGCTTGATAGTCATACGTTTGCCGCGTATGGGCCGTGATAAAAGACGAAATGGATTTGGAATCAGTGCTGCGGTAAACTGGGTCATCACATCAGGAAAGGAGATGACACGGCAATGCAAGAATCGTTTCAAAACCGGGCGCGGCACCTGTATCAGGTTGAAGGGTTGAGCCTGAATCAGGTGGCGGAGAAACTGGGCATATCGAGAAAAAAGGTTACCCGCCTCATTAGACAAGACGATCTCAGGAGGAGGTCCTCAGGAAATATCATAGCGCCCTATGAGCGGTTAATTCAGCAGTGGTACACAGAATATCCCTTTTTGCAGGCCATACAAGTACTGCAACGGTTGAAGAGCTACGGGTATGAAGGAGGGTATACGGCAGTGAAGGATTACACACTTTCGTTAAGGAAAAAGCGAAAGGGGAAATCCTTCCATGCGCTGGAGTTTCTGCCCGGCGAGGAAGCCCAGGTTGATTGGATGCAACGGAGCATGCCTTTCGGAGTAGTCTACGGGTTCGTATATATCATGTCTTATTCGCGGTACCTGTACGCACACTTTTATCTGAGGAGTTCCATGGAGTTCTTTCTGGACGGCCATATTGAGGCGTTCAACGAACTAAGAGGGGTCCCCAACAGGCATACGTATGACAATCTGAAGTCAGTAGTTATAAAAAGAAAGCCGGATGTAACTTACAATGCACGTTTTTTGGACTTCGCCAGGCATTATGGCTTTTCGATTCGTGCCTGCAATCCCGGCAAGCCAAATGAGAAAGGCAGGGTTGAGCGGGTTATCAGAGACATTGAGAGCTTCCTTGTAGTTAATACTTTCGCCGACATCGACGATCTTAACAAAAGATTCGGCCTCTGGCGCATACAAAGAAACAGCAGGGTTCACCGATCCACAGGGACACTTCCTGTGGAGGCATTAAAGCAGGAGAGACTAATAGCGCTTCCCCAAATCCATTACCTGCCTTACAGACAGGCCCCGGCAGCTATCAACAAGACATGCTTTGTGGAGTTTGACACCAACCGCTACTCGGTGCCATCGCAGTACGGAGATGTGCCCTGCGACATCTTTGCTTATCCTCAGTACATAGAAATAGCTGTGCAGGGCAGAAAAGTAGCCACTCACAAACGGGTATTTGACAGGAAACAAAAGATAGAACATCCTTCTCACCGCGAGAAACTGCTCAATACAACTCCCCACTTCAAATATCAAAGGATGTACCAACTTCTAAAGTCTATGGATAAAAGCATTGAGCACTTCCTTATACGAGCCGAACAGGAGAGACAGGATCCTCTTGAGGTTTCCTACCAACTGTTCAAACTCCTCAAAGGCACAGCCAAAGAGACGCTGATTTCAGCGGTCAAGTCGGCAAACAGCATCGACACCTACAGAGTGTCATATATCCAGGGGCTGCTTAGTCCAGCCGGGTATCAGGACAATCCGGTGCATCCGCAGAACGCGGGACTGCTGCATATCACCTATGAAGGGAGGCAATTGAGCGATTATGATCAACTTATATGAATTATGGCGGCGGTTCAGACTACTGACTGATCCCGAGCAGCTTTCAGAGGAAGAAAAGAAGTTCATGCTTAAATTCCTCATTGAAGAATCTCACCGGAAAGAGCAGAAGAAAATCCAGTATCTCATGAAAAAGTCCGGCATCAAAAGGATAAAGCTGCTGGATGACTTCGACTGGAAATATAACCCTAAAGTGCCGAGGGACAAGATCATGGAGTTCATGAACACGCAGTGGCTCACGAAACCCGGCAACCTCGTACTCATAGGTCCTGCCGGGGTAGGCAAATCCCATATCGCAACAGCACTGTGCCACGATGCTCTCACAAAGGGCCATCAGACTGTCTTTCTTACGCTCTTCGATCTCACTGCCAAAATGGCTAAGGCAAAGAGTGTCTACAGTTTCATAGAATACTATTCACGTGCCAATGTTCTTTGTCTGGATGAGATCGGTTACGTTATCCCGACCAAGGAGCAGGCTGACTGCATCTTCCAGATAATCTCAAAAAGGGCAGAAGTGGGCACAACCATCGTCACTACCAACCTTGTCCCGTCAAACTGGGGAAAGGTATTCGATACCGTTACTGCTTCGGCGATACTTGATCGTCTCAGCATGAACGGAAAGTTCATCACATTCGAAGGGAGGTCCTATAGAAATAAGCAGTGAGCTGTTTAAAATAATAAAGAAAAGTTACGAATCAGGGTTGCAACTGATTAAAACAACTCGTCTCGATTCCGGGCGTTTGACGCCGGATTGCGCCCTGATCAGCTAAAGCAGACACACGCCGCCGGCACATTCGGTTCCTTTCGAGCGGCACCCACAGATGTTAATAAAAGACATAAGAAAAAAATATTTACCTGGCTCATGTGTATGGAGACTATTTTCATTGAGCTATCTTACTCTCCTTTACGGTTTTTCTTTTTCCCAGGCATCATCCATCCAAATAATAAAAGCTCTACAAACATTCTTATTTTGTCAAAAAGTGAATATTTCTCATCTTCTACCGCTACTGCCGTCTGAGCTAAATAATCTTTTATCAGTTCCGAAGCTCTCTCACATTGATCACTTTGAACCGTAACTGTCTTGTTGTTAAAAAGCTCTATACGCGGCCCTACTTCCATGGAGCCAAAATTATCATTCTTTACAAAATAATTTATCCCTTCAGCATCAAGAATACTCTTAATCAAAGCAAGCTCACCCTCATTGCTTGGAGAGTAAAGGTCAACCATTGTAAGTTGTTCATTCGCTTCGTCTTCTGGATGATCATCTGGCAATTCACTACCGAGTTGGACATTGCAGTCACTGCATACAGTGAAGCCTGGCCGATATTCAACTTTACATATAGGGCAATACATATAATTTTATCTCTCCGATTGATGGCCCGATTACTAAGTTCTGTTACTCCGCAAAATTATACCAACATTATGGTATGCGAGTACAGGAAGCAAACCTGCGAATACCATCACTTATTTCGCGCAGCGACTTTCTTCCGGTACTGTTCCCCGCTTTTTTCTCCGATTCACCGACGCCCACTGCAGGCAATCCATCGAGAACGTTGATTTATAAAAAGAATTAGGAGAGAAAGACCAAAATGTGGAGCAGTGGAAACACCTCTGCAAACACCACGAAGGCTATTCAGTGTCGCCTCGATTTATTTGTTGGCCTCCGTTGTATTTATATTCAGGATAGGGACCAGTAAGTATGGCCGTGGTCTTGTCAGTAAACCACGGCACCGGAGTAGGTTCTTCCTTCTCCATGGCAGCAAGGCGTGTTTGCTCGAAGCTGTAAAGATAACGACGATAAATAGCAGGGCGATTAAGTGCAGGATATAATTCTGCTGACGTAGGATTAAAATCAAACCATCGTCCAAACAAATAGAGTCCAGAACCCCGTTTAGGTTCCCAACCATTGAGCCATTGCGTTGCCAAGAGGCTGCAATGATTATTTCGCATATCGCGCGTAGCAAAGCCCATAATACCGTAGTCCTCGACCGGCACGGCATTTGAAACAGTATCTGCAACGACCGCGCGAACTTGCCAGCTTTGAATTCCGATACCTTGGCTTTCGGATGTCATGGTTGCGACCAGAAGGTCGTCATTGCCGCTACCAGTCAAATCGGCTTTATCAACACGAAGAACTGCCCCGCCCGCTGGTGGATAAATTGTTACACGCCAATGATGGCTAACGTTGCCTTTCTTTGCAATAGATATTTCGGCGTCGTCTGAAGTTGCAGAGTAGTCCGATTGAGTCCCGAGTATGCATGCGCACACTCTTGAGTCCTCGGAAATGGTCACGCAGTAAGCTCGGACGCAGCCAACCATTTCTGCATTCTCAGTTTTAAGTTTATGGCCGCATTCTTTATCTTTTCGCCAACTTTGAGATTCGCCCGCTGACGCATGCGCTATGGCAACGCAAAGGCTGAGAGACGAAAGAAGTAAGACGCTGATAATTTGTCTTGTTATCTTCATTTTATCAATATGATATTCGGCGAACATTTTTTTTATAGAACACTATTCGGGACCTGGTGTTCTAACTGTCATAACCATTGCAGGGCCTTTTCTTAATGCTCTTCTATTGGTGCGGTCAGCCATTTGTCATCTCGCTCTATACTTTCCGCTCATTGCTCTCTTGATCTTTGCCTTCATTTCGTGCAAATTGAGCACATCCCGGTTTTACTACTTCGAATTAATTGTGGGATGCTGTTCAGGCAACTGTGCCCCGTGAAGAGAGCCCCTATGACTTTCAACAGCGTTGCTGTTGCCGGTGTCAAACTGCAAAATTTGGGCGTATCTTTCGAGTGTAAGATCAACACAGAAGTTCGTTACATCTTTCAAAGTGTCGAGGAAATCCTTTGAGTTCCAAGCTGATTTAAATGGTTTTCGAATATATATTTCCTTTTCATTCACTTGGAAAGGCTGACCATTAATAGTCCCAGAAACGTAACACATAACATAATCATTTTTTTGCAAAGCGTCCTGATCTTTTAGAACTGCAGTTATATAACTTAATCCGGCAAAAGCCGCGGCAACAGCTTGTCCATGCGACTTTTTCGCTACTTGGAGCACTTCAAAATGCTTCAAATGTACAGAATTCTCCTTTGCCACTGTCCCAAACTTGTTTTCTATCTTCTCATCGATCAACTCAATAGGACTCGGCTTAAATTGCTTCAGAGGCACTCTGCTAACTGCACTAAATATATTCATATTTGATGGATCAATTTCACTATCGGGCCTTTCATCAGTTACATATTTTAATCGCCGCTCTGAGAAGCTGTTTTCTGCCAAAGAAATGTTTTTCGCTGTAGCACACCCTATAATGGATAGAGCTACTAAAACCATCAGAATATTGAAGGCTTTAATATTGCCCATAAGTGTTACTGGGGTCAGCCCTTGACAGGCTGTTGCCCAAATCCGAAAAAAACATGGCAAGGGAATTGCTGACAAAAGGTAAGAACTTTTTGTTGGGAGGCAGTTCCAAATGATGGGATACGAAGACATACCGCAGAGTAAATTATTTTATATGGGCATAGACCTTGATAGAAAGGTACGAAAAAGCCATCCACTCAGAAAAATAAATGAGATAGTGGATTTTGATTTTATCTACGGAGAGGTAAAGGAAAGTTATGGAGGCAATGGAAATGTTTCAGTGCCTCCGACAGTCATACTGAAGCTGATTTTATTGTTGGTATTTTACAATGTGAGATCAGAGAGGGAGTTAATATAAACCTTGCCTGAGAGAATAGACTGGCTGTGGTTTTTAGGATATGACCTGGATACTGTGTTGCCAAATCACAGTGTGTTATCTAAAGCACGCAAGAGGTGGGGAGTAGAAGTTTTCAGAGGATTTTTTGAGCGCATACTTTTTCAGTGCGTGAAGGCCGGGCTGGTCAATGGCGAGAAGATATTTATGGATTCCAGTTTAATAGACGCGGATGCATCGAACAACTCGGTAGTAGACACTCATTCTCTCAAGAGACATTTAAATAAACGTTACAGAGAACTGGAGAGAAGGCTTGAGGACCAAGTCGGAGAGGATGATGATGACACAGGCGGAGTTAATAAACGCTTCATATCCACTACTGATCATGAGGCGGCAATCGTGCGGCAGGGAGCGGGTAAACCGAAACTCACGTATAAGACACACAGGGCAGTAGATTCTGCATATGAGGTAATAACGGCAACAGAAGTGACAACTGGCGATATAAATGAAGCGCACAGAATGGCCTCATTAATAGATATCCATCAAGATAACACAGGATACCAAGTGGAGACAGTTGTAGCCGACAGCAAATACGGGACAGTAGAGAACTTCCTAGTCTGTAATGATCGGGGAGTGAGTGCGCACATGCCTGATTTAAAACAGCGGCAGGACAAGGGGGATAGGAGAAGTGGGATATACGGCGAAGAGAAATTTTATTACGACCATGATACTGACACATATGTGTGCCCGACCGGCGTCAGATTAAAACGCAAATCATTACATGGGGACAGACAGAGCGTAGATTACGGCGCGCCGAAAAGACAATGCGCACAATGTGCTCAAAGGGAAGTTTGCACACGCAACAAAAGCGGCAGAACGGTAAAGCGGCATCTGAGGCAGGATGCTTTGGACCTGATGCGGGCGAATGCGCGGTCTGCGACAGCAAAGAAAGACATACAGACGAGGCAGCACCTGATGGAAAGATCATTTGCACGAGGGAAGCGATACGGATATGATCGGAGCCGATGGAGAGGACTTTGGAGAAATCAGGTACAAGAGTATATGACGGCTGCGATACAAAACATAGAGGCACTTATCCGTTATGCAAAGGGACCCGGCAAAGCAGTTATGGCAGGGTATCTCATGGATAGAGGCTTATATGCCAGTCTTGAACCGTTTGGAAAGTTAAAATCAGTTCTGTTGATGACAAAAATCTATACCGGAAAGAAATGGCAGCTCAATTTAGCGTTTTAATACTGGTTTGGGCAACAGCCTGTTGAAATATTAGTTTTCACTTTCCGCTGTTTCACTGTTTTTTTATTTCAACTTGATCTTATATTTCAAGAACTGATCCTCTTCCGTTTCATTACCCATCACCATCAAATCCAGAATCATCTCCCTTCCTTATCCATATGGAAGCCTATCTGACGGCGCTTGGGCTCCGGCGGAGTCATTAGTCGGCGTAGGGCGTCAAAGACAATTTTGAACTGCGTGTCGTATTTCTTTTCAAGATCGTCGAGTTTTCTGGCAAGGTCTTTATTCGAGGCGATCATTTCGCGTAGCTTCACGAATGCCCTCATGATGGCAATGTTTACCTGAATGGCGCGTTCGCTATTAAGGACACTTGATAGCATGGCAACACCCTGCTCTGTAAAGACGAAAGGTAGGTATCTTCTGCCACCGTGTCTTGAACTTGAGGTCGCAATTTGCGATCTCAAGTTTTCAGCTTCTTCGGCATTTAACTGAAACATGAAATCGGATGGGAATCTGGCAATGTTACGTTTGATTTGCTCATTCAGTCGTCTCGTAGGCACTTCATACAGTTCCGCAAGATCACTGTCGAGCATTACCTTATGGCCTCGAATTAGATAAATCTTTCTTTCGATCATCTCAACAAGAATAAGTTCTTTCATCAACCCTCCGACTTGAGATCACAATTTGTGACTTCAAGCTATGTGCTCTTTTCCCGGCCAGACACGCGCCCCATATAGGATAATACAATAGACATAATTCTACCAGTATTCCTCACAATTAATGAAAAGTCAAACGTGTAGAAGGTGACATCCTCACTGTAAGACTAATTTGAAAAGCACGGAATTCTGGCAGATATTGATCGACATCGTAAGCCTTCGATGCCGATTAACACCGGTAATCACTTCGCTATTTAAGGCTCAATTTTTGTGACACCATAAATTGTCCTATTTTGGGCACCCATAAATTGTCCGTTTGGCCAAGTTATGAGGTCACAGACAGCAAAATTAGTGGCGGTGCAGGGAAACTAACCCTCTGAATTGGCCACGGTCAATAAAACCCCAGCCCCTTGTAATACACTACTTTTCAATCTCAAAGTCTGATTTTCTAAAAACGATTTGTGTGCCATTTTGTGGTTCACTGAGACGTTAAAACATCGACGGTTAAGTTGTCAACGTTAGGGGCAGGGATATGTTAGGGGTGAGGCTATGCTACAACCAATTCTACAGGCATGGGCTGCTTATCAGTGATGCCGACCGTTTTGCTGACATAGAGTTTTTCGATCCCTATCGTCTTTCCATCCTTATCTTTTTTAAGAATTATGCCTTCTCCGGCCTCTTCGCATATGACTTCATCTTCGGGATTGCCGAACCAAATATCCATTGTATCTGAATCCTTGTGATAGTAAACAGTTACCTTGTCCATATAGTGTCTCCTTCTTTAACCTTATCCGTAGGATAAGCGGTTATCAAAAAACCTTCTGTCCCTATGTGCCTGGCGACAACACAATATAGTCTATCAGACTGCCTGTAATAAAGAAAAACCTCTTTATCAGTCCTGCTCTGCCTTATCTCGTCAGGCGTCTGAAGGACTGCCTTCACAATATCTTCTTGTCCCTTCATAACGGGATGCTTTATTGTGATTAGATAATTCCAATAACTGACCGTTGTCCTTACCTCAACGTTCAGGGGTGTTAGTATCGCAAAATAAATTCCTTCTTCAATGCCCATAGTCAGGCAACTACCACATTCTGCGTGCCTATGAACTCGCCTTCCAATTTCGGCTCGCCATCCTCCAACAGCATCTTGAGTACCTCTCTAAGATTTTCATTTAATTCATCGAGCGTTTCGGCTTGTGAGTGTGCCCCCGGGAATCCCGGCACGAAGCCTACATAAAGCCCCGTATCAGGACATTTCTCAATTACGGCGGTGAAAGTTTTCATAGCCCGTCTCCTTCTCGCATCTCATTTTAGACGGCAGCGGGATGTAATTCTTCTCTGGTTAGCCATGAAGCATATTGAAGGGCTTCTTTTATGTCATCAGGTTCCAAATCAGGATATTCTTTGATTATTTCTCCGGCACTCATTCCGTTGGCGACAAGATTAACTACAAGAGAAACCGGAATCCTCATTCCTCGTATACAAGCCTGTCCGCCCATAAGACCCGGAGTAAACGTTATTCTCTTTAAATCTTTCATGTCGCACCTCCGTAACTCTTTTCATATTATAAAACATCGGAGGAGAAAAGGGGGCTTCCTTTATAACCACCGAATTGCCTCATAAAAAATGTTACCGAACGGAGGGATGAGAAGAGATCGTTGACTCATAATGCATGTTACCGAAAAAACATGCACGCAAAGGAGAATTTTACCGATGAGTCCACGATCCAAAAAGGAGTATCTTGAAGCAAAACATGGACGCTATAAGAAGGCATCTCGCAAAGAGAAAGCCGCAATTTTGGATGAATTCTGTTCCACATACGGCTACCACTTCCCTTCTAAAAACACGGCCAGAGATCGCCAGGCTTTAGCCTGGGGATGAATGAGCCGCCCGGAGCGGAGAGTAGCGGAGCGGAGGAGAATTTTGGCATAATCTGGCATGGCCAGATATTGGACAGGCGCCCATACACGACATCGACTGCAATGTCATCTGGTATGGATACCGAAATACAGAAAAAGAGTTCTCCAAGGCAAAATAGCCATACGACTAAGACAGCTACTGTATGAGGCCTGTAAAATAAACAGATGGTTTATATCTGAACTGAGCGTGCAAGTGGATCATGTGCATGCGGTAATACAAATTAAGCCATCCGATAGTATCGCGGAAGTGGTAAAAATATTAAAAGGCGGCACAAGCAGAGTAATCAGAAAGGAGTTCCCAGAACTGGAAGAATTTCTGTGGGGAGATAGTTTCTGGGCTGATGGCTATTTTGCCGAAACCATAGGTCAGGTAAACGAAGAAATTGTGAGAAAGTATATAAGGAATCAAAATCAGTAAAGGTCATGGCAGGTTATGCCAGAGGCCTGAAACTCCGGGCTTCAGCCCGGAGAGTGGGTTCATTAAAGGAAGTGGAAACATTTATAAAATTGTTCTTCTCTTGTTGTTTAGAAAAGTGAGTATCCCTCATTTCTATGGTATTGTTAAAGATATAATCATCCATGAAGGAGTCTGCGGGATAAATGAAACTATTTCAACGACGCTTGGCTGATCTGGAAGATATAGGTGTTGAATTACAGGTGGCAATGCTGTGTCCAATATGCGACGAGGAAAGACTCAAATTCCATAGACATCACATTGTATACGCCCCGCCAAAGATTGCATCTATCTGTTCGCAATGCCATGAGGAGATTACCTATCGAAATACAATCCTCGCAAAAAAACTCCGTAGAGAGTTGCGCAACGAAGAAAGGCGTACCGTATGGAATAATTTTGTAGCGCACGAATCCGAAATTTTCCACTTTGAGGAGATAATCGGGATAAAAGAAGATAACGTTGTTATACGCCACACTGTTATGTATAGTGACCCACCGAGAATTAAAATTGATAAATACGCGACAGAAGAAGATTTATGTCCTGAATAATTGTGGCGGTGTATATTTTTATTGCTAAGTTGTGTTGAAAGACCGCACATAAATGTGCTTTGAGATACTCGTTGACGGCATATAGAATACCTGGCAAATTTAAAAATAAGCTTGTCAAAGGAGGCAATTTATGGCACTTAATAGAAAGCGTTTAAAGAAAAAGAAAAGGAGTTGCCCGATTTGCAAACCTAATAAAACCGATGGGGCTCTCAGGTGGAAGGACAAAGAATTCGACAAAATGATGGCGGATAATAAAGAGATAGTGGAAGCGTTAAGGGAAGGCTATGTTACCGCCGGATAAGAGCGGATCCACATTGTCGGTATTAACGGACCCACCCCGAAGTTGCATGTTTTGACTTTGTAGACGTGGCAGCGCCGGTTTTAGGAGCAAATGGGGATATGCCTTTGTTACTATAGAAAGTGAGTCGGTATTTTAGCGTCGAGGTATGTGAAGGATATATCGGCGGCCGCAAATATTACGCTTTCGTTTTTGCTTTCCTTGCCTGAGTGTTGAGCTTTTTTGATTCGTGCATTCTCCAACTGGGGCCATCGATATTGATTATGATGGAATGATGCACCAAGCGGTCCACTATGGCGGTGGTGACTACAGGATCCCCGAGATAATCGCCAAGGTCTTTGAAGTCGATGTTCGTTGTCAGCAATGTTGAATTTTTGCAGTAGCGGCCCTCTATGACCTTGAAGAACAGAGATGCGTTTCTTGAATCTTGCTGCTCCAGGCGGTCGAAACCCACCTCATCGATCAGGAGGATATCCGGCCCCGTATATTGCCTGAGTTTTCTTTGCAGAGTGTTGTCTGCTCGACTTGCCATCAGGTCGGCGAGCATGTCGGCTGCCGTAGTATACCGGCAACGGTATAGCTGAGAGCAACCGATGAGAAGAAGGGCTTTTGAGATGTGGCTCTTTCCACTGCCGGACGTGCCGGCAAGCACTAGTCCTTCTTTTCGTCCCACAAAGTCCAGTTTGGCAAGTTCCATTATCTGTGCTTTGTCCACTCCGGTCTGGAAGACGAAGTCAAAGTCTGAAAGAAGTTTTCTCTCAGGCAGTCTCGATTCTCTGACTCTACGCTCTATCCGCCGTTCAATCAGCGCGTTTGCCTCTATGGCAAGCAGCCGTTCAAGCACTTCTGTCGGCGGCAGCGCTTTTTGAGCGGCTTCGGTGAGCTCTCTTTCAAGCGCCTTCTCGATACTGTTCAGCCTCAGGGTCTTCAGATGGCCCCGTATCTTTGTCAGTGTCTCCTCTGTTTTCTTCATCTTCATTCTCCTGTCTGAGCAATTTGCTGTACTCATCGAGCGACCGCTGCGTGATTTTAGGCAAGGCCTTTTGAAGCTCCTGCCTCGCCCGTTCATTGCGTATGGATTCCAATGTGCGCGGCGTCGCCTTCGCATTAAGTATTCTCTCTATTGCCTTGCCCTCAAAGGCCTGATACCTGAGGGCATATTCAATGGCCTTGTGGATGTCATCGCTTTGGTAATGCTCTTTCATGCGGAGAATATACCGGGCGTGAAACCCGCAGTTCTTGGGATGTCCTTCAGTAAGCCCTTTAAGGAACTCCCCGGCAGCGCTGCCCAGTTCCAGGAAGGTCTCTCTTACAGGCTCCAGGCCATAGCGTATCTTTTCCGTCCTGAAGTGCTCAGGGCTCTCCACTTTCTTGCCTGCCCCGGCACGCTGCCGTTCATGCCTGGCTATGCAATCCAACTCCGGGTTGTAGATCAGCACCTCGTGCTCGGTAGCCTTGATGCTCAGTATGTCGGCTATGTTGCCGGACGGAACGGAGTAACGGTTTGTCTCAATATTGATAAACCCCTCGCCATCGCAAACTCTTAAGAACACCTCTGATGTATCATAGGGCTGCAGCGGTAATGGCTGAAGGGCTGATTGTTCCTGTTCTATGAACAACTCTATCGGGGGCCGTTTCGTAGTGTCGTGGATATGCAGGTCGGATTTCTCTTTGAGCCACCACAGGCGCATTGCCCTCAAATCTTCCATGTCCTGAAAGTCCCTGCCGCCCAGCAGGTTCCCTTCGACATATTTAAACGGAGATTCAACTTTCCCTTTTGTTTGGGGAACTCCTGGGCGGCATGCTATGGGCTTGCAGTTATAATGCGTGATAAACGACGTAAATGCCGGATTGAACACCGGCCTGCCACACTCCCATCTGAGCACTACAGTTTTTTCATTGTCATAGAGGCACTCTCTTGGCACTCCGCCATAATACTGAAACGCATCCTGGTGACGGCGGATAAGACTGTAGAAGTCATGGCGCACCGTAAAGTCGATATATTGCCTCCTGGAAAAGCCCAGTATATAGGAGAAACACTGTACCTGACATTTGCCGGTACGTCTGAAGTTGATTGTATAAGGGCTCCAATCCATTTGACCTTGCACCCCTGGGCCTGTTTCAAACCTTATCACAGGCTCTCTCTCAGGAACCCTCATATCCGCCACTTTCTCTTTCAGTATGCTCATCCCTCCGGTATAGCCTGCGTTCTTCAATTCCTCGAATATGCGAACGCACGTAATACGCGGATATTTATCCAGCAGCCTTTTTATTTCCGGCTCGAAACTGTCCAGCTTGCTTGGCCGTTTCTGCGTTTTCTTGAGGACATCATGGCCGTTGTTGCGCCTATTGTCATGCGCCCTGAGTATTCTCCTTACTGTGTTCCGTCCTATTTGAAACTGCCTTTGCAGTTCACGGATCGACCGCCCTTCGTTATGCATCATGATCAGGGCCTGCTCAAACTCGCTGCGATCACGGATGAATTTCATCGCACCGCCTTTAGGGTCACGATTGTTTCTTCGGCTGCGCCTATGGCCCTCTTTATAGGTTCGTAAAGATAGCTTTCGATTTTGCTCTTCCGGACTCTTTCTGATACAGTCCGGCAAATATGTGAAAACGATATGAGTTTTGCCTCTATCCCCACCGGCTTTGACTGTTTCCTCTCTATGATCTCCCACGGCCTGTACAGTATCGCCTCATATTCCCACCTCGGACGCGACAAGAGATGTGATACCAGCCTGGCCGTTTCCCTTGTCGAAAACCGGTGCTTCAATATCGCGTCTGCTGCAGCTTTTTGGTTGCCGCGCGGCAACTTCCTCAACTCCCGTCCGGCTATCACCGATATCAGCCCCAGTCTTATATCTTGCTGCACCTCTTCGCTTAGCCCTGTAATCAACGCTATCCTGCGGCTTACCCAACTCTTGTGCCTGCCGAGCATAGCCCCGATTTCTTCTTGCGTCAGTCCGTCTTCAAGGTGCAGAGACTGTATTATCATCGCCTCTTCTATTTCGTTTATTGCCTTGCTGTCGCGGTTAAACTGTATGATTGCTGCTTTGCAAACCCTGCCGTTCATCTCCATCATCTTTGTGCGTAATACCGGTTTGTTTAGCTTACGGCAGGCCCGCAGTCGTTTGAATCCATCTATAAGTTCATATCTCTCTTCGGCCTTTACGCATACCACCGGAGATAGCTGCCCATATTTTTGTATCGATTTCATCATGGCTGCATCTGCACGGGGGTCCACTATTCGATATATCCCGTATCTTTCCCCTATCCCGGATACTTCTATTTCAACAATTTCGGCCTCTTCTTTCATCCAGCTAAGATTACACTGGCGTCCGGGGCAAATGGAAGAAAGTCCTCTCTTTGCAATCACGGCCTTTGAACTGCTACTGAACAACCCCTTGAGATAACGCCTATTTCCACTATGAGCGTGTCCATCTTTGCAATATTGTGATTGCAAACAGGCTTTAGCAGGTAACGCCCTGGTGTTATTCCCTTTCCTGACTTTTGCTCGTCCATCTTTGCAATCTTTGCCATTTCCGGCTTCAATCCCCTCAGCAGGTTGCGCTGCCTCTGCTTCTTTCGGTTCCGTTCTGTATATGCCGGATTCCGCTTGCGATATTCTTTCCAGTAATCCTTGTTCTTGCTGCTCCACTCTTTCTGGGCTTTAGCCTGCGCCTCCCTGTAATCGCTATCTGTTGCCAGCTTCTCCTTCTGCCATTTTCTCTTCCTCATTTTCTGACATTTAGGGTTACTGCAATACTGCTGATTGCTTACCGCAGGCGATGGCGTAAATATTTTCTTGCAGCTTACGCACGTCTTCTCCATCTTCCCTCCAACATCTGCGTCGATAAGAAAAGCATGGAATATTGTTGTGAAGGAAGAACAGAGCTATGGTCGTAAAAGTTGATTACCAGATTGCAGGGTGCGTCCAAAATCTGATTGCGTTTAAGTATTCAGAAAGCCGACTAATGGGTCCATGAATCGGCGGCGGGTGGGTCCATTACTGGTCGGCGCTAACAGGAAGGCTAAACTTAAGGAACTAAAAAACTGCACGATTTTGAGCCACCAGTGCTGCTGGGACAATATTTTTGCCGCGTTAGTCGAGTAAGAGGGGTATAACCATGCATTTATATCATGCTCTGTTGCAGCGTGTGTCACGAATGAATAATTTTGGCCAACCGGGCTTTAACAGCATTCAAGGAGATGCAGCTATCAACGAGGAATTTCATAAAGCGGTTATCAAAGGCTCTATTCTTTCATGAGCGACCATTCTGTGGGCATAGACGAGACATGCCTGGATGTCATCTTTTTCGAGAAATGGATAGCCACCAAGCAACTCTTCTACAGTAGAGCCTGAGGCAAGCATGCCGAGAATGTGTTCCACAGCGATCCGAAGGCCGCGTATTATAGGTTTGCCGCCGAATATCTCAGGATTGAAGGTTATTCGCTTTAAAAGGGCTTCTTCATTCAGCATCGCCCTAAGCAACTACCAATTCTACAGGCATGGGCTTATCAGTGCTGCCGACTGTTTTGCTGACATAGAGTTTTTCAATCCCTATTGTCTTTCCATCCTTATCCTTTTTAAGAATTATGCCTTCTCCGGCCTCTTCGCATATGACTTCATCTTCGGGGTTGCCGAACCAAATATCCATTGTGTCCGACTCTTTGTGATAGTAAACAATTACCTTGTCCATATAGTGTCTCCTTCTTTAACCTTATCCGTCGGATAAGCGGTTATCAAAAAACCTTCTGTCCCCATGTGTCTGGCGACAGCACAATATAATCTATCAGACTGTCTATAATAAAGAAAAACCTCTTTATCGGTTCTGCTCTGTCTTATCTCCTCTGGCGACTGAAGGACTGCCTTCACAATATCTTCTTGTCCCTTCATAACAGGATGCTTTATTGTTATCAGATAATTCCAATAACTGACAGTCGTTCTTACCTCAATGTTCAATGGTGTTCGTATAGCAAAATAAATTTTTTCTTCAACGCCCATGAATGTATTATACATTAGAATTGTTCCACCCATTATAATTTGCTCAAGTGATTATATATAATAAATTACCATGTGTCAGATTTTGGGTAACATAAATGGATTATCCTAAACATAAAATCCTTCCCGATGAGCAATATTATGCGTTAACTTTCACGGCTTCCGAAAGTGGTGAAATCTTCATCGACGGACAAACAATGTGGGTTGGCTTTGCAGATGAAGAGAAGAAGATAGAACTACGGGAGTTTTCGCTTGTGAACGCCCAAGGAATGGCCGATTTCTGGATAAAATTTGGAATGCCTTTCTGTGTTGTTAATGATATTGATGATTACTTTAATTGGTATAAAACCGGGGGTCATGCCTTGGTCACAAAAAACGTTGCAAATGAAATGTTCCCGATAAGCCTTAGGCCCTCGAGTTGCGTCCAGGTTGGGAATAAAGGGTTTATCAACTTAGGAGTTTTACCTGAATCCGTTTTTAAAAAGGCACCTACTCCAAAGAAGAGAATGGATGTCTTGAAGCGTGACAACTACCGGTGCAAAATATGCGGCGAACGACCTGGCGACAACGTTCATATCGTATTAAATGTGCATCACATTCGTCCTTTTTCTGACGGCGGCATCACTCACGAAGACAATTTAATTGCGTTATGTCATACCTGCCATGCCGGGCTCAATCCGCATTATGAATGGTCACTCTATAACCTATTAAATAATACGTCGTCCGATATCAAGACGAGAGAACAGAGAAAGTATTTTAAAGGGGTTGAAAATTATAGGCGCGCCCGAAAAAACGCCATTGAATAATAAAAATCCACTGTGCGTTATAGCCGGAGGCAATAAACAACCTTACCATGACAAAGAATATAGGCGGTGCATATGGCGGTTGGAGTGTACGCGATACTTGGATGAGAAAGCTGACATCTCATTCATCGTTGTTTTGGCCTGTCATAAATGACATCCGTATAACGAAAATCCTTGTAGCTCAGTCTTCCCTAGCAGGTCTTTCCGCATTGCCAATACAATGTCACCAACGACCTTGCGGCCTGCTTCCGAATTCGGCTCCTGTCCCCGAGCGTCGATAACAAGGATAATCATTTTGTTCATCGCGGTTACGACATCATCGGAACAATAGAGCCACGATTTGTATTGTTCTTCAAAAAATTTTCTTTTGATTTCTGCCGAACTTGTACTACCGACAAAACCTTGCAAGAGAATCAAAAGATTTGAATACTTTTCTTCTTTGAATTTTAGAATTGCTTCCTTCCGCTTTGACTGGATAGCGAAATAATAGGTAAGGTAAGAGCTTGCCAATCCCACAAGTATCGGTCCTACGAACAGAAAGATCTCTTTCATGAGCATGTCCCCGTTAGACGGTTTATAGATGGTGTGCTTTTTTTTGTTTCACAGAGGTTAATCTGGCGGTGCAGGGAAACTAACCCCTTGATTTCATCTCCGCCAAAATCAAACTAACTCATTGTAATACAAGATGTTCCAGTCTCAAAGTCTAATTTTCTGAAAACGAATTGTGTGCCATTTTGTGGCTCACTCAGACGTTAAAACATCGGCGGTTAAATTGTCAAGGATGGCCCCAATAAATAACCGAATGACAACTACCGCCGCCGCAGTTTTGTTGCCACCTGTTGACCAGCAGGTGACTTTGACCCGCATTAGGAACTAATCGGCCTCGAACGGTGACCCACTGAATTTTCCGAATGTGAAGATTCTCGGAAGATTCTGGGTCAGCCCTCGAATCTTGACGGATCATATCTTTTCTGGTAGCATTTTTTATGGCTAGGCCGTTAAGAATTGAGTATGACGGTGCGGTATATCACATTATTTCCAAAGGGAATCGTGGTGACTACATTTTTGCCGATGGCAAGGATAAAGAAGTCTTTCTGGATATTCTTGGCCGGTCGGTTGACAGATATGGTGTAAACATCCATATCTGGTGCATTATGGGCAATCATTATCACCTTCTAGTTTCCATGCCTAATGGTAATTTATCAAAGGCAATGCATTTCATAGGATCGGGGTACGGAAGTTATCTGAGGAGATCGCGCGGATTCATAGGTCATGTCTTTGCCGGCAGATACAAATCATTATGCGTAGAGAAGGAGGGATATCTGCTTGAGCTGAGCAGATATATACACCTTAACCCAGTTCGAGCGAGGATGGTCAAAACGCCGGAGAAATATCAATGGAGCAGCTACCGCCAGTATATTGGAAAAGATAATTCAATTCCGTGGCTTCAGAAAGAGTGGCTGTTATCTGAATATGGCGCGACCTATAAGGCCGCCGAAAAAAAATACAAGGAGTTTGTTGAAGCCGGAATTGAAAATCCACCCGAGTATCCTGTAGATAAGATTATTGGACAGGCGGTACTTGGGAACGAGACATTTGTGCAAAAGGTAGTAACTAATTTGAAAAGGAGAGAGAATCTCGGAGATATATCGGCTAAGCGCCACTTTTCAGGACGGCCTGGTGTGAATGAGATTTATCGTGCCGTGTGTGATTATTATGGTATCGATGAACTTAATGAATCAAGAGCACAAGATATGTTCGTCTGTGTAGCAAAAGAAAAAAGCCATTCGAATAACCGGGAGATTGCTGAAAAGATTGGAGGAAAGGGTGCTTCTGCCATAGCGCATCATTATCGAAGAGTGATTAGACATATGGAAGGAAACAGGAAATCAATTCGCCAGTTTGAGAAAGAGAAAAATGATATTCTGTCACGGTTCGAGGGCTGACCCCATTCGTTCTCATTCGTTCTCATAGAGACGAAGAAATAATGAAAAAAGCGAGAGATGCGACACCAAAACCATCCTATGCAAAAAATCCTCGCTATGACAATATTCCGCATATAGAATTTCCCGATGTTGAAAAAGTAAACGAGATTTGTGCCGCTTGCGACAAGTGGGAAATTAATCGATAAAGAGGCTTTGTCAGGAAAGCGTTGAGGATAGATTGCAAGAATTGGTTGATAGAATTATTTTGAAACTCCCTGCATGGATACGCTGGTTATTCTTACTACCAATGGCGTTCATTGCAGAGCTTGCCGCACAAAGCATTTACCAAGTAATATTTTCTAAGCTACTGCCAATAGGGGCTTTACGTCCATATACAGATGAGTTTGTATGGCGGTTTTTTGCTCCATTCATTTTTATAGTTGCCGGGCTGAAAATGGCACCAAAATATTGGTTCAAGGTGGCTTGTTGTCTGATTGGTTTTAAGTCTGCCATTGCCTTGCTCAATATATGCAATCAATTTATATATTTGCGGAATGGTGGCTCTTTGAAAACACCGTCAGAAATAACGGAAGCACCAATATGGTGGTCTTTGCTGGTTCACATACTATTTCTCGCTTTCGCTGTCCTGATTATTACGAAACAAAAGAATATTAGAATGATCCCGAGCAAGAGTAATCCAATCCTCGACTTTTAAGTTATACTAACCCTTTGATTTCATCTCTGCCAATATCAATCTAACTCATTGTAATACAAGATTTTACAGTCTCAAAGTCCCCGCTTTCTGATATGGAATAAGTAAGGCAATCTATCAACAACACGCCTCTTTAAAACTTCATCCTTCTCTATATCTATTAAAAATTTGTCTATAGCATCAAAAAAATCCTGTATTAATAAATTCACCCCCAAAACGACTACGTCCTTGTTTTTCGCCAAAAAAAAATGCTTCAGGGAGTTAGGTTTATATACTATTTTTTTACATTTACCTTTTCTGCTCAAGTCAGACCCAGCACTATAGGTATGAACGATGCCACATCTTGCTCCATATAAGTCCTCTTCATTATATTGATATGGTTGTCCAGGGTCAGTTTTCATATATTTCTTAACCCACTCTTTGAAATCAGACTTATCAACATTTTGTTTTCCTTCATGCATAGACAAGAACGCCATTGCGTCCATAGCACAATAAGTCAGAACTATTGCTCCCGTCGTTGCATTATTTTTCACACAGACATGAATATCGTTGCCAATACAATCTGCTACAATTGACTTGAATAATTCTTCAGTCTTAGTCATGTTATGTTGATTATAGTTGGAGTCTCTTTCTTCCATGTTGCTATTTCTGGATATTTCTTAATTAAACCTTATCATGTAATGCTTTTAACTGCAAGAGTCGCTTTCTTGCCATTGGCGGGCAACATAAACGCCTCCGTGCGTTATAGCCGGAGGCAAATAATACTTTTAAATTAACGCTGAGATTTTATGGGCAATCTCGTAACACACCAGAATTCGCTCAACAATATGCAAGAAAATGCCATGATGACGCTGTCCGATATACCATGCATGCTTCCACATAGAGTTGTTAAGGTCCAATTCCCTATCCATAATTTTTTACCCCCTTTCTTATAAAGACTTATTAGCCTTCTCACATTGTTTCAAATACCACGACTCCAAAACCTGTCGGGCTATAGTAGCCGCCCCTCCGCGAACCTTCCAGCCTTCCTCTGCGAGATATAGCAAAATCTCGGATGATATTCTTACAACTAAAACATCATTCCTGCGGGCCTCAAGAAACTTCTCACGTCTTGTCATCGTCTTATCCATAGCGGTAGTCGACAATCCCGGCATCGCTCCCTCGTCTATGCTTGACATTGAGTTTTCCGCCAGTTGATAAATCAGGGAGGCTGTTGTAGGATTATAATCGTGAACTGGATAGAGAAAATACGACAGGGGTTTGAATCAAACTCGGTCTTTTATACCAGACATGCCAAGATAGAAATGGAGACAGAAGAATTCGGGCGTATATTCGATTATGAGGTGTACGAAGCCGTCTGCAGTGGAGAAGTTATTGAGGAATACCCGGAGGATACACCTTATCCAAGTGTCTTGATATTCGGAGGTCTTGTCAATAGGTGTGTAAATAGCATTTAGGCGGCTATCCTTTCCAGTGCCTTTGATTCGTGCTTCACCTTTACGCCATCGACAAACTTTTTCCCTGCGTACACATCAGATAATAACCAGAATCCTTTTAGCGTCCGGAAGCTCTTCTCTGCAACCTGCAGGAGTTTCCAAATCATCGCGGTTGCATTCTGTACTTTCTTAAACCGCTTTGCCGCATCAGTTCTTAGCCTCACCGAACTGAAAGGTGATTCCACTATATTGCTTGTCCTAAGATGTACCCAGTGCTCCTTCGGACATGAATAAAACGTCACCATGCGCTCCCAGTCAGACATGAGTTTCTCTGCCGCTTTTGGATAATTCGCACCATACCTTTCAATAAATGCATTTCTGAGTTTTACGCATTCTTTAAGCGTCTCTGCATAAGGAATACGTTTAAGATATTCAGCGGCCACAGCCCGTATCCTTTTAGGGAAGCAGTCCAGTACGTTTCTGATCTTGTGGTTCCAGCACCGCTGCTCCTTTCCCTTAGGATGGATTTCTGCAAGAGCCGACCATATCCCAAGGTGCCCGTCAGCAATCGTCATGCTGCCAAGTGTGAGCCCCCTGGTTGTCAGATCCCTGAGAACGCCGCCCCAGGATTCTTTGCTCTCACGATAGCCGCTCTCACAGGCAAGGAATACTTTCTTGCCGTTGGTGAGCGCTCCAATTATTACAAGAAGCGCCGCTTTATCTTTTTCAAGGCCGGCCTTCACGTATATGCCGTCGGCCCACTGATACACTACTTCAAGGTTCGATAAATCCCGGCCTTTCCATTCTGTATACTCCAGTTGCCATTTCCCTTTCAACCGATCTATTGACGAGGCCGACAACGGCGCGCCTTCTCCTAACAATCCCCGCAGCGCCAGTTCAAAATCGCCCTTGGCCAAGCCATGCAGATATAGCTCCGGCAACAGTTGCCCGACCTCTTTCGTCCGGCGTTTGAAATAAGGCATGACCTTACTTTCAAAGTGCTCCTCTGTGCCTCTTACACGAGGCCGCTGCACTGTGATCGTGCCGTTCATCAATGCAAATTTCTTCGGCTTGCCGTAGCCATTCCGATAGCCGCTGGGGCCATCAATTGCTTTCATTCTCTCGGATTTCTTCCTTCCAAGAAATGACTCAACCTCTTCTTCAAGAATGTCCTGAATATATTCCTGCGCTTTCAACCGAACCATATCCTCCAACATATCATACGTCCTGCTTGACTGCCTCGCGACCTCAGTGATACTCTTTCCCATGGTGGTGTCTCCTTTTTCTTTGTTGATTGCCACGTCAACATTATTAAGATTTAGGATACACCGCCGTTACTCTATTTACACACTTTTTAATTGTACCTCGATATTCGGAAGAACATTCATAGCTCGACCTTTGCATATAGTTTGTGCATATAATAAAGAAGAAAGAGGTGCTACTATAATAATAACCGTTTACGAGCCCGACCCTGAGTTGTGGATGGAATACAAGAGGAGAAAAGAACCATGAAATGCGTAGTCTGTCATGGAGACAACATCAAGGTCGCCGAGGTAAAGGAAGAATTTACCGTTGGAAACGATATTATTTATATACTGGTAAAAGTTCCAGTCTGCAAGACCTGTGGCGAGCGGTATTACGACAGGCGAACAATACAGTTTCTGGAACAAGTTGAAGTAAATCTTCCTCAGACAAAGGCTGATCTGAAAGAGGTAGGCAAGGTGTTGATGTATGACAAATCAATGCCGGTTGTATGACAGGGAAAAAAAATATGGCGGTGCAGGGAATCGAACCCCGGACACTGCGGATATGAGCCGCATGCTCTAACCGTCTGAGCTACACCGCCTTTGGCGTGAAGAAGACTTTAATTATACCAAACAGTATAATTTTAAGGCAATTTTCGCTATTTATTTTATATTCTAATTTCCACGACGGCAAATTCAGGTTCGTTCTTCTGTGGGAATAGCCATGTACGGATAGGCCTTAAGCCGGTTTTTGTCCTGTAACAAGACAGTCCATGCCCTCGCCGCGCCTCACTTGCTGCACCTTCTCAAATCCTGCCATTTCGAGCACTGCTTTCACTTCTTTGAAGGTATAGGTGTCCCCACCGCGTGTGTTTACGAGCATATTGATGGCGAACATTGCGCCTGCCGGCGGTTTCGTGCGGGACTCGTCCATTATATGGTCCCTGATCAGCAGTGTTCCACCAGGTTCCAGTGCTCTGTAAATCTTGGCATATAAATCCAGATTTCTCTCCGGACTGTTTTGATGGATGATAGCCGAAAGGAGCGCCAGGTCACAACCCTTGGGAAGTTCGTCCTCGTAAAAGTTCCCGGCAACGAGATTAACACGGTTTTCGAGCCCTTCCTTTAGCAGTCTTTCCCGGGCCATGGGAATGACATTTCCAAGATCGAAGAGCACTGCTGTCATTGCCGGGTTACGGAGCAAGAAAGCGATGGTGTATGTGCCTGAAGCTCCGCCTATATCAAGCAAACGTTTGAAACCGCCCAGATCATAATCATCAGTTATTTTATGAGCAAGCTCCCGGCCCGCCACATGCATGGCGCTGATAAATGCTTTCCAGCTCCCGTCATCCAGCAGCATGCGCGGCTCCAGTTCAGGGTGTGCCCCTTCTTTAACGACTTCCGTGAGATTGCTCCATGTGTCCCACAGACGGTTCATATGCAGGATCATAGGCAGGACAGTTTGCGGATGGCGCGATGAATAGAAGGCGCCGTTTTCAGTGGTCTTATAGACGAGGTCCTGTTTTTCGAGCAGACCGAAAGTGACAAGGCAGTCGAGTATTCTGGTAGTTGCTCGCGCGTCAAGACCCTTATCCCTGGCCAGTTCCCCGGCGCCGCAAGGTTTTTCATCGAGACTGGTGAAAAAGTCGAGGTCCGCCGCAGTGAAAATCACACGGCTTTTTATGAACCCTCTGGCTTCAGCTATAATATCATCTGCCTGTCTCATTGACCATCTCCTAAAGTACAGGTTATAGGTCATCGGCAAAAAATCTAACCCTATTACCTATGACCTGTTGTTGTTAAATTTCTCTTCCCACTGCCTGAGCTACCGGTTTTAATTCCTGCATGAGCTTTGCAAAGAAGTCTGGCCGCAGAGATTGCTCCCCATCGGAAAATGCCTCTTCCGGGTTTGTATGAACCTCAATCATCAGGGCATCGGCGCCTGCCGCAATTGCGGCTTTTGCCATAGGGGCAACGAGGTCCCATTTACCGACGCCGTGACTCGGATCGACAACAACTGGCAGGTGAGTGAGCTGCTTGAGGACAGGCACCGCGCTGAGGTCAAGTGTATTCCGGGTGGCCGTCTCAAACGTCCTGATACCCCGTTCGCATAGCATGACATTCTGGTTGCCGCGGGACATAACGTATTCAGCGGACATCAGCCATTCTTTGATAGTCGAGGAGAGCCCGCGTTTCAACAGTACCGGTTTGTTGACCGCGCCCACCTCAAGGAGGAGTCTGAAATTCTGCATGTTCCTCGCGCCGATCTGTATAATGTCGGCGTATTCAATAATCATCTCCATATCCCGGGGGTCCATAAGTTCGGTAACGACAGGGAGCCCTGTTTTTTTGCTCGCCTCGGCAAGGTATTTGAGCCCTTCCTCACCCAGGCCCTGGAAGGAATAGGGGGATGTCCTCGGCTTGTACGCGCCGCCCCTTAAGAATGTGGCGCCTGCATTCTTAACTTTTTCTGCAATGCTGGTAAGAATAGTATTGTTCTCCACCGCGCAGGGACCGGCAATGACCTGGATTTTTTTCCCGCCGATGACAGTTCCTTTCACCGTAATTTCAGTGTTTTCTTTTTTGAAGTCACGGCTTGCGAGCTTGTAAGGCTTCAATATCCGAACAATATGTTCAACGCCGGTCATCGCCCTGATGGCGTCTTCTTCATCTTCTGTGACCTTGGAGGTATCTCCTATAACGCCGATGATCGTTCTCTCGGTGCCCTGCGATACGTTTGACTTCAGTCCTTTGCTCTCAAGCTTTTTGAGAATATGTCTTATATCTTCGCCCGAAGTATCAGGCTTTAAAACAATAATGTCCATAACTCCTCCTTCTTAAAATAAAATCGGGCAAAAGGCGAAGGTCAAATGGCTAAAGTACAAGTAAAAGACAAGAAACAAAAATCAGGAGTGCTAATTTTACCTTAGTCCTTAGCCGTCAGCCTTTTTGCCTATAATGCTTTTTAGTGCTTCAATAAAACGCCTGTTTTCTTCAGGAAGCCCTATCGTTACCCTTATCTCTTTCGCCCCCATGGGCCTCACTATGACGCCTTCACGCAGCAGTGAATTGTATAGAGTGCCCGATTCGACAGGCACGTGCAGGTAAATAAAGTTTGCTTCAGTAGGAACAAAGGAGAGTTTGAGAGAAGAAAGTTCTCCGTATAGTAACCGCTTCCCTTCCTCATTAATGCTAACCGATCTTTCAAGGTGCTCCGTGTCTTCCAGGGCATACCGGGCAGCGACTTGTGAAAGCGAGGTCGTATTAAAAGGGAGCCTTATCCGGTTGAGGTCGGCAATAAGCTCTTTTTTTGCGATACCGTAGCCTATTCTGAATCCTGCAAGCCCGTATGCTTTGGAGAATGTTCTGAGTATGAGAATGTCCTTGTCGCCGTGGATGTGCTTCAAGGCTTCCGGATATTCCGGGTCAGTGACATATTCATAATATGCCTCATCAACGACTACCAGCACTCCCTTCGGGACCCTGTTCATGAACTCTTCGAACTCATCCCTTCTGTTGATTGTGCCGGTAGGATTGTTGGGGTTTCCGATGAAAACTATTTTTGTTTTTCCGGTAATTGCATCTGCCATTCTTGCGAGGTCGTGCCGGAAATCGGTAAGCGGCGCCTGTATGGAAACAGCGCCGACGGACTGCACGGACATAGGGTAAACAATAAACGAGGGCTTTGCCATAACCGCCTCATCGCCGGGTCCCATAAATGTCCTTACGGCGACTTCCAACAATTCGTTTGACCCATTGCCAAGTATGATCTCATCAGGGCTTATGGTTACTCCCTGCAAAGAGAGCTTTGCTGAAAGGGCGTCCTTAAGATAATAGCCGCCGCCGTCGGGGTAGCGGTGCAGTTTCCCGTCGGTCTTCAGGTATTCCCTGACGGCATCAAGTGCTTTTGGCGACGGACCGAGAGGGTTTTCATTGGACGCCAGCTTTATGCAATCTTTAAGGCCCAACTCGCGCTCAAGCTCTTCCATCGGTTTGCCGGGGATATAGGGCTTGATACGTGAGACATAGCTACGAGGCTTTATCATTGGATTATCCTTTTCCCAAACTCTCATCTGCAGGATAAGACCCCAGGTGCTTCAGGTAAAGAGACTTTTCCCGCACGTCTTCGAGTACTTTTATGATTTTTTTATCCTCTATGTGGCCTTCCATATCGACAAAGAAAATATATTCCCAGGCCTTTCTCTTCGATGGCCTGGATTCGATCCTGGAGAGGTTTAATCCGGCTTTCCTGAAAGGAAGCAGCATATCATACAGCGCTCCAGGCTTGTCTTTTACGGAACACAAAATCGATGTCTTGTCCCGGCCGGACCTCGAAGGGAAAGTTTTTGATATGACCAGAAAACGCGTGTAATTGTCTTTCCTGTCTTCTATCCGCTTTTCGATAAACCTCAGATCGTAAAGCCGGGCCGCCATTTCACTCGCAATTGCCGCAGCGTCGGGATTTTTTGCTGCCAACTCCGCCGCGTTTGCCGTGCTTGCGGCTTCATGGATCGGAATATTGGGCATATTTGTCGCAAGCCATATCTTGCACTGTGCAATAGGTTGAGGGTGGGAAAAGATCTTTTTCACCTTTTTCAGGTCGCCGCTCCTGGACAGGAGATTATGCGATACTTCCAGCAGTGCTTCCGCGGATATTTTCAGATCGTAGTCCATAAACATATCAAGAGTGGAACTGACAACGCCTTCATTGGAATTCTCTATCGGCACAAGGCCGTAATCCGTTTTTAAACCCTCAACTGCATCAAAGACCCCTTTAATGCTGGCTACCGGGATATACTCTGCTGAGTGCCCGAAGTGCCGGAGGGCCGCAAGGTGGGTGAATGTTCCAGCTGGTCCGAAATAGGCGACTTTGAGCGGCTCCTCAAGGGATAGCGAAGCAGAAATTATTTCCCTGAATATGAACTTTAATGCGTCATTTGGGAAAGGTCCTTTGTTTAAGGCGGTAACGCATTCTATGATCGCCTTCTCACGCTCCGGCGAGTGGAATTTAAGATTGGCCACTCTTTTTATTTTTGCTATATCGACGGCCAGATTTGCTCTTCTATTTAAGAGTCTCACTATCCCCTGGTCGATAGCATCTATTTCCCGCCGCTTATTCTCAAGGTTAGGAGCTTTATTTTTTCGCACGCCCATAGTTTCTAATAGTACAGGAATATTCTTTGTTTTTTCAATAAACAAACAAAAGACAACAGGCAAGAGGCGACTTTAGCCTCTTGCCTGTTGTCTTTGTTTAAAGCACACGGAGCCTTATTATATTCGTTTTCCCCAGGAAGGGCGAACTTGCAACGAAAACAATACTGTCACCCTTTTTTACGAGGCCGTCTCTAATCAATGACCTATCTATATCAGCCATGGAATGCTGGTCCAGAATCTCATTCTGTCCGTGTTTGATCAATTTACCTGTAACGCCCCAGTAAAGAGGCATTTGTCTCAGCGCCCTTTCGTCGGGAGTTAATGCGATAACCGGAATTTCAGGCTTTATTTTGGCTAGTAGTCTGGCGGTAAACCCGGAAATGGTAAGGACAATGATGGCCTTTGCCCCGATATCGCGCGCTGCGTTGCACGCGCCGTCGGCAATGGCCTCAGGGAACCTGTTCCCTGGCTGATAAGGGGCCTGAATTTTATGAAACAGGGATGTTTCAGTACATCTTATTATGGTATCCATCATTTTAAAGGCTTCAATAGGGTATTTGCCGGATGCGGTTTCGGCAGAAAGCATCAGTGCATCAGTCCCGTCAAGAACGGCATTTGCCACATCGGAGGCCTCTGCCCTGGTAGGTCGCGTATGATGTGTCATGGACTCAAGCATCTGGGTGGCAGTGATCACCATCTTCCCTTTTTTGTTTGCAAGATCGATGAGCATCTTCTGTATGATTGGCACCTGTTCAGTCGGCATCTCTACTCCGAGATCGCCTCTTGCCACCATTATCCCGTCAACCATATCAATAATGTCGTTTATGTTTTTTATCGCTTCGGGTTTTTCGATTTTTGCGATCAGTGGAGGGAGGGTTATCCCTTTTTGTTTTGCCCATCTCAAAACTACATCTATGTCTTCCGGTCTTCTCACAAAAGACACAGCGACATAATCTACGTCAAGGGACAGGCCGAACTCCAGGTCTGTCCGGTCCTTCGCAGTAAAGGCATGAAGTGACGTCCTTGATGCAGGGAGGTTGACGCCCTTTCTCGATTTTACCACTCCCCCTTCAGTGACCTTTGCCCTGAGCAATTTTGGCGATTTGCCGGTCACGGTGAGCTTGATCAGGCCGTCGTCAATCACTATATGCTCTCCCTCCTTAACATCTTTAAGCAGGGCGGGGTATGATATGAACAACTTTTCTGTGGTGCTTATGTCCCTTCCCGGGTAAATAGAGACTTCATGTCCAGTCCTCAGCATCATGCTTTCGCCTGCGACATCGCCCAGCCTTATCTTTATTCCCTGGAGGTCCTGAAGTACCGAAACCACTTTTTTCTGCCTCCTGGATTCCTCTCGGACCATTGATATAACCTGGCCGTGCATTTCGTGGTCGCCGTGGGAGAAGTTTACCCGCGCTACGTCCATGCCGCTCATGATGAGGGAACGCATCATTTTGGGTGAGTTTGTTGAGGGACCGATTGTGCAGACAATTTTTGTTTTTCTCATAGACGCTCCTTAAAAATCAGGTTTAGGCTAAGGTTAAGGTGAAGATGAAGATCAAGATCAAGTATTTTTTTCTTGACCTCAACCTTAACCTCAGTCTGTTTTTTGAGTTATGCTGTGTTTAAGGCGTTCTTTCCCTTTTGACGCGTAGTCGGAACGGTAATGGGCGCCTATGCTTTCTTTTCTGCGCAACGCAGCTTCTGTAATGATAATGGCAACGGTAAGCATGTTCTTCAACTCGGTATCTTTCCTTGAAGCAAAGTCCATGTCGAGAATAAATTTCATTTCGGAAAGACGCTTCAGTGCCTCCCCGAGAGAGGCTGCGCTCCGTATTATGCCTACATGTTTCCACATAATGTCTCTGAGAGATTCCCGCAAGATGTCTGAATCGGGGATCGTACTATCCGATTTACTGGAGGAACATATTTTCGTGAAGATCCTTTCTGCTTCAGCAGGCTCGGGTTTAAGGTCTGCCGGAAAAGTTTGCCGTGCAGCGGCCAGGCCGGCCCTGTATCCATATACAAGTCCCTCAAGAAGGCTGTTGCTTGCAAGCCGGTTGGCGCCGTGAACTCCGGTGCAGGCGACTTCTCCGGCCGCATACAGCCCCCTTACAGACGTGCAGCCGTTGTTGTCAGTCCTTACCCCGCCCATGAAGTAGTGTGCAGCCGGGGAAACCGGGATCAAATCAGTGGTTATGTCAACCGCGTACTGAAGACAGGTGGAATAAATCCTCGGGAAGCGGTTTTTAGTGAAATTACCGTCAAGGTGTCTGAGATCAAGGTATACATGGTCTGTTCCCGTAGCTGTCATCTCGGATATTATGGCCCTTGATACCACGTCCCGTGGAGCAAGCTCAGCATCGGGATGGTAGCGCTCCATGAACTGTTCTCCTCTTATGTTTTTTAAAAGCGCCCCTTCACCCCTCATGGCCTCGCTGAGCAGGAATTGAGGGGCTGGAGGTATAAAAAGGGCAGTGGGATGGAACTGAACAAATTCCATATCTTCGAGTATGGCGCCTGCCCGGTACGCAATGGCCATGCCGTCGCCGGTGGCAACAGCAGGGTTAGTAGTCCTCGAATAAATCTGTCCGGCTCCCCCGGTGGCAAGCACGGTCGATTTAGCGGCTATGTTATAGATATTAATCGTGTTCATGGCACATCCGCCTTTGCAGGTCCCATCCTCAATGATGAGGTCTACGGCGGTGCTGAAAGGAAGCCTCTCAATATTTTTTTTAGAGCTGGCTTTGCTGATAAGCACCCTTTCCAGTTCCTTGCCTGTAGAATCGCCATGGGAGTGCAGGATTCTCCGGCGGGAATGGGCGGCCTCCATGGAGAAAGCAAGCTTTGTCCCCTCGTGGTCGAATTCAGCGCCCCACTCAATGAGTTCGGATATCCTTACGGGACCCTCCTCGACGAGCACGCGCACCGCCTCCTCTTTGCAGAGACCGGCGCCTGCTTTAATCGTATCTTCAAAGTGAATCCCTACTTCATCCTCATCGCTAAGTGCAACTGCAACGCCGCCCTGGGCATATTCCGTATTGCTTTCGGTGGGGATATCTTTTGTCACTAAGAGAACACTGCCGTAATCGGCAAGTTCTATGGCCGACCTGAGACCGGCAACACCGCTGCCGATGACAAGGAAATCAGTCGTTATTTTGTGCATAAGATATGATCCTGCTTTACATTCAATATCAGGTTGGCAATTTTCATGTGTCTGAATTCTACCATATAGCCTTGTGCAAAAACGAACAAAATGCTTGTCCGGAAAGGAGCGGCAGGGGCTTACTTTCCCCCTCCCTCCCATGTGTGTTGTTGACTCCTGCGCGCATGATTTAATAAAATTCATGAACGTGTAAACTTTTATCAGGGAGGATTGGCTAATGGGAGGTAATGAAAAGGATACGCTCGCGGAATCGTTGGAGGGTTACAAGGGGAAGGTCAACCCCGTGGTCAAGGCCACTCTTACGTGGGATAAGGACCTTATATTTGTCGGAAGAACGAATGAAGGATATGAGATAGAGTTTGATGCCAACGTCCAGTGGGGCTGCAAGCCAACCGATGCATTGCTCCTGAGCCTTGCCGGATGCATGGGGATTGACGTGCTGATGTTTCTGCAGAAGATGCGTGTTGAGATAGCGGAGTTTAAAATCACTACTGTCGGCGAGAGGAACCCGACTCCGCCGCAGTATTTCACGACAATTGAAATGACTCTGCATATAGCCGGAAAGCACCTCGACCCCAAAAAGGTCGACAGGGCGGTGTCCCTGTCGCATGAGAAGTATTGTTCTGTTTATAACTCTCTCAGAAAAGACATGGATGTTAAGGTGAAGTATGTTCTTGAGGATAAGGAACCGGCAGCAGAGACTGCTTAATGAGGTGAGGTGATGCCCCTTAGAAACGTGTCCGGCCTGTCATTTACATCCGGGATTATTATTTCTACGCCGGGGGAGGGAGCCCTGCTGATCGGCAACCTTGATGCAAAAAAGACACTGACGCATCAGAATAAATCCTTCTTTTCAGGTGTGATCAACAAAAATATGCGCGTCGTTGTCTGTATATGCGGCGTGGGTAAGACCAATGCAGCTCACGGGACAACGCTTCTCCTTGAACGGTTCGGACCGGACCACGTCTATAGCATCGGTGTTGCCGGCGCGTATCCGGGTTCCGGCTTGAGCATCGGCGATGTGGCTGTTGCAGAGAATGAATTTTACGGTGATGAAGGTTTGCTGACTGAAAGCGGTTTTCATACAATTGAAGCGCTCGGCATAACCCTGGCCTCGGTCAGCGGCAACGGATATTACAACAAATTCCCTCTTGTTGTCCCTGAAGCATTTAAAGGCAGCAAGGCGAAGGGCAATTTTGTGAGTGTTTCCACCTGCACCGGTACACAATCCAGGGCCTTAGAGCTTGAGATGAGGTTCAATGCAATATGCGAAAACATGGAAGGCGTTGCCGTAGCCCATATCTGCGCCCTGAACAACATCCCCGTCACCGAGATCAGGGGCATAAGCAATATTGTCGGCGCCCGTGAGGCTTGTCCGCTGGACCGCGCCGCTATCCATACTGCTGCCGAAAATGTCCAGCAAGTGGTGATGGAGAAGCTGACGGCGTTCTAATTACATATTTCTGATCGCCTCTTCCACAATTTCCCTTACACTCAAGTTTTCATCATCAAGGGCTTCCAGCAGGAAGGGAAGAGCGTCCCTGTGCCCTATGATATCCAACAGGTTCGCAGCATCACCACGCACGGTCGGACTTTTGTCCTGCAACAGTTTTGCTATTGAGGGTATAAGCTGTATGATCGGACCAGGAAGCGACGGGTTGTTCTGCACCATTTCCTCGACCAGTGCGGTTGCGCCTAACCGCACTCGCATTCTGTCATCTCTTATCATGTCAATCACGATCGGATAGAGGGATTCATCGTGTCTGAGCATGTCAATTATGTTCTCAAGGAAGCCCTTCTCCATATAATCGAGGACCATTGCATTAAACTCATCATTATTTTGGGTCATGTTTTCTTTGTCCATTTGCCTATCGCACGCTTTTATTATCCATGCCAGTCATATTTTCTCCGCTTGCGCTGAAAGACATACTTTTCGGCAGAAAGCGCTGCAAGGCATCCCTGGGCAGCAGCCACAATGACCTGCCTGACTTCCGTGCAGGTGACATCACCGGCACTGAATACACCCGGAACGACAGTCTCTTTCATCGTATTGGTTATTATGCATTCATTGTCTGATATCTCAACTGCGCCCTGGAGGAAGTCTATTACAGGCTTGTTCCCGTGGAGATACACAAATACGCCTGACAGTGAGAGTTCGCTCTCCTTCCCGTTTAAGTCTTTTAGTTGTATCCTTTCTACGAGTTCGCTGCCCTCAATCGCTGTGACTGTCTGCCCGGTCATTACCTTCAGGTTTGGGATCGCGAGGTCCGGACCGTCCTCTGCCACTTTCAGTTTTTGTGACGGGGTTATGAGATACACTGTGTTAGCGAAGCGCGTTAAAAGCCCTGCTTCTTTTACCGCTTCCTCGGAATCACCTATGACGCAGACGTCCTTGCCCCTGTAAAAGGCCGCATCACAGATGGCGCAGTAACTTACACCCTTGCCAAGAAAATCAGCCTCCCCCCGGATGGATGCTTTCCTGCCCATGGAGCCTGTAGCGATTATAACGGTTTTGCCATGATAGGTCTTGTCCATCGTGAAGACTTCTTTTACTTCGCCGCCCAGATATACACCGATAACCTGGGTTTCCACATATTCTGCACCGAAAGCCAAGGCCTGTCTCCTGAACAGATCGAGTAAGTCCTTGCCGGAAATGGCTGACGCTAAACCCGGATAATTCTCTATCACGCTTGCATAAGCCAGCGCGCCGGTCGACGCAGACTTGTCCAGAACAACAGTTTTCATTTTTGCACGAGACGTATATTGTGCAGCGCTGAGACCGGCCGGACCTCCCCCGATTATAATCACGTCATACATAATGTCAGTCATAAGGCCTCCTGGTTAAAAATACGTTGGAGCGTAAAAACAAGCTGACCCGCCACCGAACCTGCGAGTGGATAGCCCTATTTGTTTCTTTTATTATATAATAACTCGCCGGATTCCGGGAAATGCGTCGGTTCTTCTATCGTGCCCTTTTGCATCCGCCTGAGCGCATGCAGGTAAAGGCCTAACCGGACAGGGGGATACATATGGCAAAGCTGGACCTTGGAGACAAGACTGTTCGCGAATTACGGACCGTGGCAAAGAGGGCCGGCATTGCTGTTAAGCGAGAATGGAAAAAAAAGGATTTGGTAAAAGTCCTTTCTTCAAAGAAAAAATCTGCGGCGAAACCCGTAAAGCAGGCAAAACCTGCAAATAAGACAAAGAAGGCCTTGTCCGGAGCGGTGAAGCCGCTTCCGGAGTTGGTGCTCGCTCCTTTGCCTGCTGAATACTGTGGGGATACTATCGTGTCAATGCAGGTGACCCCAAGCCGAATATATGTATACTGGGAGGTCACCGAAGACAGGCTGGTAAAATACGAGGGGAGTCTTAATCTTAAGGTGCTTGATACGAAAGAAAACTGGTTTTTTTATGAGCCTGTTTTAGGGAGAATAGGAGAATCTTTTATCAATATAAACCCTGATAGCGCTTGTGCCGTCGAAATAGGTATTATTGATTTCAGAGGTGAATTCGTGAATATCTTACAACCGGAATCAACTGCTGTTGCCGGGGACTGTTCTGATATTACTAACGAAGGGTCTCGTGGAGATATATCGTTATGCGAGCGGCCTGCGATGATTGGACCGGCACAAAAAGTAGAGCCGGCACTGCCCGAAGAGTTTTTCGAGGCGCCTGAGTCGATAAGCTCATATTGACAAATCCAAGATGGAGGAAACAGCTGAAGTGGGATTCTATGATGAATAAAAACAATATTGCAAAGATGTTCCGTCTTGCTGTCATTTTTTTGTTTATGGCCTTACCTTTTTTATACTCTTGCGGTGTTCACAGAAGTGGGAGCAGCTCAGCAAAGCTTGTGTCAATCGCCGTAACGCCTACCAACCCGGTCATTGCTCTTCGGACTACTGAACAGTTTACGGCAACAGGGACATTTTCTGATAACAGCACTCAGGATCTCACGGCGTCCGTCAACTGGATTTCGTCGTCCACGTCCGTTGCCACTATCAGCAACACTCCTAACTCCAATGGGAAGGCAACCCCGGTTGCTGCAGGCACTACGACAATTACTGCGGCTTCAGGCGGCATCTCAGGCTCCACTGGCCTGACTGTAAGTTCGGCAACGCTTGTGTCCGTTGCCGTAACGCCTACCAACCCTGGCATTGCTCTTAAGACCAATGAGCAGTTTACAGCAACAGGGACATTTTCTGATAACACCACGCAGAATATCACGTCGACTGTGACCTGGAGTTCATCGAATGCGTCCGTTGCCACTATCAGCAACGTGGCCGGCTCTAACGGACAGGCAACCCCTGTTGCTGCAGGCACTGCGACGATTACTGCCACCTCAGGCAGCATCTCAGGCTCCACCATTCTGACTGTAAGTTCGGCAACGCTTGTGTCTATAGCCGTAACGCCTGCAAGCCCTGGCATTGCTCTTAAGACAAATGAACAGTTTACAGCTACAGGGACATTTTCTGATAACACCACGCAGAATATCACGTCGACTGTGACCTGGAGTTCATCAAATGCGTCCGTTGCCACTATCAGCAACGTGGCCGGCTCTAACGGACAGGCAACCCCGGTTGTTGCAGGCACTGCGACGATTACCGCCACCTCAGGCAGCATCTCAGGCTCCACTGGCCTGACTGTAAGTTCGGCAACGCTTGTGTCCATTGCTGTAACGCCTGCCAACCCGGTAATTGCTCTTAAAACCAGTGAGCAGTTTACGGCAACAGGGACATTTTCTGATAACACGACGCAGAATATCACGTCGACTGTGACCTGGAGTTCATCGAATGCGTCCGTTGCCACTATCAGCAACGTTACCGGCTCTAACGGTCAGGTTGCCCCGGTTGCTGCAGGCACTGCGACGATTACTGCCACCTCAGGCAGCATCTCAGGCTCCACCACACTGACTGTAAGTTCGGCAACCCTTGTGTCCATTGCCGTAACGCCTGTTAATTCCGGCATTGTTCTTAAGACTAATGTGCAGTTTACAGCAATAGGGACATTTTCTGATAACAGCACGCAGAATATCACATCGACTGTTACCTGGAGCTCATCGGCTGCGTCTGTCGTAGCAATCAGCAACGCAGCCGGCTCTAATGGACAGGTTACCGCGGTCACGACAGGCAATGCGACGATTACTGCCACTTCAGGCAGCATCTCGGTCTCCACTACCCTGACTGTCACTGCAGAGCCATATATCACAGCCTTTGTGCTCACCCTGACCGGAGGGAGTAATCCTCTCGGGTGGCTCCAACAAGTACAGGTCTATGCTTCCTCCTTGAGCTTTACACCAATAACGAACGCCACGGTAACCGTAAATGGGTCTCCTCTGTCTTTCACTGCTGCGAATCAGTCTTATGACGGAAACGTGGCAATCGCCGCAGGCGCTACAGTCAATCTCAGCGTTACATTAGGTGGCACCACCTACGCCGCATCCGGGTCCCAATACACTACATTCCCGCGCGTAACTGCTCCTGCGTCAGGTACAACGTGGCTGTCCGGGAATGTCAATACCATCTCCTGGACGGTCGGCGCTCCGACTTCAGGGGCCACCTATTTTATCGGACTGATAAACAGTACCGGCAATTTTGTTTATCCGGGTAAAACCCCGCTTAATGTTCCGACAAGCTCTACCTCTTACACTGTCACTGGAAACAGCGTAACGGCAGGAAACTATGAATTGCTCGTGGGAATCGGAACACAAGGCATAGGAGGAGAGAACACGGGGGGAATCGCAATACCCAACACGGCTGCCGGCTCGGGTCTCTGGATAGGCGGAATCACAGCCTTTGTCCCAATCACCGTTGAGTAGGGGTTGTGCGAAAACCCATCATTATAAAGACTGTAGCCCTGCATGTCGGGCTGTCCTGCGTTATAATAAATAGAGATGAGTCAAAAAGATTATTACAAGATTTTAGAAGTGCGTGAAAACTCCGGCCCCGATGAGATAAAAAAAGCTTATCGCAATCTCGCATTCCGTTATCATCCGGATAGAAGCAACGGGAATGAAGAGATGATGAAGGAAATCAACGAGGCCTACGCCGTCCTGTCAAATCCCGCGAAGAGGAATGAGTATGATACTTTCAGGCAAAGATACGGCTCGTTTGCGAGGGACCAGTTCAGGCAGAGCTATAATGATCAGGATATTTTCCGGGATTCCGATATTGGGCAAATCTTTGAGGAGCTTAGCAAAATGTTCGGATTCAGCAGACCCGAAGATATTTTCAGCCGTAATAACTTTTATGGCCCTCGCTACCGGACATTTGAAGTCAAGGGGCAACCGGGGGGCGGACGGGGCTTCTTTTTTTACGGCCCGATCAGAGCTGCCTATCAGGAGGGGATGAAGGCAAGTCCCGGTCAGACGCTACGGGCGATAGATGGCAGGCATCCCTTGCTTTCACTCTTTATGAGTAAGGTGGCATTCGTGCTTGAAAAACTGGTGGCAAAGAAATTAGGGCTTGATTTGCCTGAAAGCGGAAGAGATTTGAATGATTTTATCCAGATTGCTCCGGAAGAAGCCTCTGTTGGCGGCAAGATCCGGTACCTCTATAATAAACGTGGCAAACCCAGGGACCTGTTTATCACGCTTCCTCAGAGAATAATAGATGGACAGAAGATAAAACTTAAAGGTCTCGGTGAGGAGGGTAAGCACGGCGGTAATCCCGGTGATCTCTATCTGAAGGTCAAAATACACACGCCTATTCTGGCGAGATTAAAATCTTTTTTTATGAAACTTTTGCAATTTTGAACCTGCCGGCTATTTTGCCAGGCCCGGAAGCAGTTGGACCAGCCCGCCGGCAATGAACTCTACGGCGACTGCGGTCAGAAGCAGACCCATCAGGCGCGTTGCAATATTGATCCCTGTTTTGCCCAGCATCTTGCTGACAGGATTGGCGACATACAGTGCAACCCATGTCACCATCGCTACCAATAATACTATGAAGATGATCAAAGCGATATGCGCAGGATCATACGCCGCATTCGCATAAATAATCACGGTAGATATTGCGCCCGGACCTGCCAGCAGCGGGATGGCAATCGGCACTACAGCGATACTCTGTTTGTCCTCAGCTTCTTCAGCTTCTTCAGGCGTCTGCCTGGTCCGGGTTTGCCTGGCCTGCATCATTGCGATCGCCATCAGCATCAAAAGGATGCCACCGCCAACCTTGAAGGAGGCAATGCTGATACCGAAAAGACTAAGCAGTGACTCACCGATCAAGGTGGCTGTGATCAATACCACGGCAACTGCCACGCTTGTGGTCCGTGCGATGCGTTTGCGTTCCCTTTCGCTCATGGAACCGGTGAGGCTGACAAACACTGGAACCGCGCTAAGCGGGTTTACTATAACAAGAAGGGCGGTGAATATTTTTACGTACACTGCCCACTCAACCATCATATGCATTGTACTATGATCTCCCGGAAGAATATTCTGCCTGAAATATACTCTTTTTGGGAGAGATTGTAAACTTTTTTTATCAAACCTCGTTGATACTATAAATGAGAGTAAGGATAGTTGTTATAATACGGTAATGAACAAAGAAGCCTTGCTGAAGACCATATTTGTTTTTATTTTATGTATGCTCTGCACCACCGGTTATGCTCAAAGCAAAGAAAGGGATGCGTTGTCTGTCAGGTCGAATATTGATATCGCGCTACTCGAAAAGAAGATCCATACCCTGCTCAACAGGGAAAGGGAGAAAAGGGGTCTTTCAGCCCTGCTCTGGGATGAAAGACTGCACGAGGTAGCCAGGAAACATAGTCAGGCCATGGTGGATCGAAACTTCTTCTCACACAATGATCCTGATGGCAGAAATTTTCAAGACAGGTACAAGGCCGGGGGAATCGAGTGTAAAATCCTGATACGTAATATTGCCTATATGGGCGCAGAAAATATCTCACAGGACAATCTCTACAGTTCATATGTCTATAAAGCCGGCGAAATAGTTTTCAACTGGAACTCCGAAAGCGAAATTGCCGAGGCAGTAGTAAAGCGGTGGATAAACAGCGAGGGGCATAGGGCAAATATCCTGACCCCTTATTTTAATCGGCAGGGAATAGGTATTGCGGTCTCCGGTGACGGTAAGATCTACATAACCGAAAACTTCTGCTGAATATGGGGCATATGCCCTACGCCAGTATCAATCATCTGCGCTCCCCGGAAAATGTCATATCATACTTCTGCAGTGTCTGTAATCCATCAATATGCAACAGGTGAATTCAATATGTTACTATTTTTAATGCAGGTATGGCGGAATTGGCAGACGCGCCAGACTTAGGATCTGGTGGGGCAACCTGTCCGAGTTCAAATCTCGGTACCTGCACTTTTGTTGTGTTTCACCCAGCCAAGGAACTATGAGAGAACCCATGCTTGATATTTCCGTTCTGTATGTTGAAGACGAGTTGCCCACCCGCGACAAGATAGCGAGGATATTGAAACGGGAGGTGAGATGCTTTTTCCTCGCGGAAAACGGTAAGGAGGGTCTTGCCCTTTTTGAACTTCACCATCCGGATATTGTGATAACGGATATCAAGATGCCGGTAATGGATGGACTTGAGATGACGGAGAGGATAAAGGCCATCGACAAGGATGTTCACGTTGTTCTTGCAACAGCCCATGGCGAAGCTGACTATTTCATGAAATCCATCAAAGCCGGCGTTGACAAGTACCTGCTGAAACCGGTGGACATGTCAACTCTGAGCCGGACCCTCAGGGACATGTCCGGGATTATCGGCATCGGGCGGGAACTGAAGGCAAAGACCATTCTCCTGGAGGAATACAAAAGAGCGGTGGATGAGAGCAACATAGTCTGTAAGACCGACACTGAGGGAAGGATCGCCTATGTAAACGACGAATTCTGCAAAGCATACGGTTATAACAGAAAGGAGCTCCTCGGCAGGGACTATAAAGTTATTCTGCACCCGCCGGTTAACGAGGGGATGTTACTTGAGATGCAATCCACTATCGCTTCCAAAAGGATATGGAAAGGCATTCTGGAGCATGAGAATAAAGGGGGTAACAGTTATTTCGTGGACATAACTGTCGTCCCCATTTTGGGCGCGGATGGAGAGATAATGGAGTTTATCTATATAGGCCACGATGTTACGGAACTTGTCGATGGCACCGAACGGCTTAAACGATTGTCCGCTACCGATATCCTTACCCAGATTTACAATCGGATGGCCTTCAACGACTTTCTTGATGCGGAACTGCAAAGGGCCCTGCGGTACAAGACAGGTATGTCTCTCATCATGTTCGACATAGACCATTTCAAAGTCGTCAACGACACCTATGGGCATCTGGCTGGAGACGAGGTGCTGAAGGCCCTGGTGAAGGTGGTACAATTGAGCATCAGGAAGGTGGATATCTTGGCGCGGTGGGGTGGAGAGGAATTCATGATACTGGCGCCGCAAGCGACACTGGCAGCGGCACAAGAACTTGCCGAAAGGCTGCGGAAGGAGATTGAGGCCCATGACTTCTCTCTCTCAGGAAAGATTACCGTAAGCCTGGGTGTGACTACTTACCGGGATCAAGACGGCGCAGACTCCATAATCAAGAGGGTGGATAACGCCCTTTACAGGGCCAAGGAGAAGGGAAGGAACAGGGTTGAAACAGGATAATTTTCAGGGACTGGCGAACGCGGCTGAAAAGTTTATGGGGAATCTCGTGTCTGCAGCCCTGAAAGATTATGAGCCCAGGCAGGCCCAAATAGACATGCTGCGCGCCTGTGCCAGGATTATTGAAAAGGGCGGCACCCTGCTGGCAGAAGCCGGCACAGGCACCGGCAAAACATTTGCTTATCTTATTCCGCTGCTTGCCTCAGGCGGTAAGGCCGTTATTTCTACGAGGACGATCAATCTCCAGGAGCAGATTGTATCAAAAGACCTGAAGTTCCTTTCAGGCTTGAAACCCTTTGACTACGCTATCGCAAAAGGCCGGGGCAATTATCTTTGCCTGAGGAGGCTTAATTCATTCAGGACTTCAGATGAGCGCGAAAATGAGGAATACGCGGAGCTGTTAAGGTGGGCTTCTAAAACAAAAACGGGGGACATAGAAGATTACGGATTCAGGCGGGTGTATATATGGGACAAGGTTTGCTCTGATTCCGATGCATGCAAGGGCAACCAGTGCGCTTTTTTTTCGAGTTGCTGCTACTTCACCGCAAGGGGGCTGTGGGACAAGGCGCAGATAATCGTGGCGAACCATGCCCTGGTTGGTATTAATGCATTGTTTGATGGTGATGCGCGGCTGCTGCCCAAAGCAGACATGCTCATTATCGACGAGGCGCATGCGCTTGACGGTGTGCTTTCCGATGTGGCGGGTCTTACTTTATCGAACAGGGGATTTGACGCAATCATGAACAGACTGCTCAAACTTGACGATAAAGGCACTTACAGGGGACTTCTATCGCAATCGCCCGATCTGTTTCAGGCTGTTGAAGCGCTCAGGACAGAAATGGGGCTTTTTTGGATAAAGGTGAAAAATGGTCCGAACCACAGGGAGACCATAAAAGGGACCTTTCAGCTGAAAGGCCATTTGGTCAGGCTTGCCGAGTCCATAGATGGACTTGTCGGGAACATGATACGCTGCACGACAGGACTTTTCCAGGAGGATGATGAGCTTGAGATCAAGGCGTCGATAGTAAAGCTAAAGGCATTCACCGAAGGGATGGATGCCTTCACCGACGGGTTGGATGGTTTTGTCCGCTGGGCTGATATAGAAGAAAAAAGAATTGCACTCAGGATGTCTCCTGTCTATCCGAAAGATTTTATAAAGCGGCACATTCTGCCTGAGTACCGGTCAGTCATCCTTGCTTCAGCCACGCTTTCGGTTGCCGGTGATTTCGGTTTCCTGACCAAAGTGCTCGGACTTGAGGACGCTGAAACATTGTCGGTCCCATCTCCTTTTGATCTCAGGAAACAGATTGCGGTGCAGGTTAAAAAGGGAATAAATCTCAAGCTGCCGGGCAGCGCCGGAAAGCTTGCTGAAGTCATTATCGAAGAGGCTTCGAGGAGGGACGGCGGCATCCTGGTGCTTTTTACATCGAGGGAGAGCATGCGGGCGGCATGGGCCATTGCTAATGGAGCATTGCAGGATATGGGGCTGAATCCCATGGTGCAGGGGGAGATGTCGAACCGGTTGATGCTCGAAAAAATGAGGGGTAGTCAGAACAGTGTTCTTTTCGGTCTTGATTCGTTCTGGGAAGGAGTGGATGTGAAGGGAGATTCCTTGAAATGCCTGATTATCGCAAAACTCCCGTTTGAAGTGCCTACGGAGCCTGTTGTCAAAGCGCGGACCGAGGAGATCGAAATAGGAGGCGGCAATGCATTTTATGAATACTCGCTTCCGAGGGCAGTGCTTAAATTCAAGCAGGGGTTCGGCAGACTGATAAGGTCAAGCAGTGACAGCGGAAGGGTCATCATCTGTGACGAGAGAATTGAGACCATGGCATACGGGCACACTTTTATGGAAAGCGCACTGCGGTGAATAAGTTAAAACAGTTTGACAGGCAATGTCGAAAATGTTTAAATTATAAGACGTTGGGGCTGTAGCTCAGTTGGGAGAGCGCTTGAATGGCATTCAAGAGGTCGACGGTTCGATCCCGTTCAGCTCCACTTTGAATTTCACTTTTGGATTTCACTGAATTAGAAGCGTTCAATTCTTTTCTCCTGCGCCACTAATAAAGTTTAGTAAGTTTAATAAAGCAAAAAACCACGAGTCGGAATAACGGCATAACCGTAGTTCTTCCCGATGAACCGAAGCAATTATCGAGAGGTGAAACAATAATGAGCATTGTATTAACATTATGATTTTGTTAAACTTTTAATCATACGAACAAGACAAGCTTAATATCGAGGATGATATACGCCCAAAAGACCTTAAAATAGCTGAAAAGTTTAAATCTCTGGTCGAGCAGAGGGCAAAAGTTCACGAAGTCAAGATCTTCGGTTCCCGCGCACGGGGCAATGCGACTGAGGAGTCAGATCTCGACGTTCTAATGGTTGTTGATCATCTGGCTCATGAACTGGAAAAATTCATAAGCGAGTGCGCATGGAAGGCAGGATTTCCCGAAGATGTAGTTGTTATGCCGGTCGCCGTCAGTATCGATACCATAAAAAACAGCCCGCTCCGCGAGTCGGTATTCTTCAAGACGGTTAATCGTGAGGGAGTCGCGGTGTGAATGAAAACATACGACCACTGATTCAATACAGACTTTGACAAGAACGGTTGGACACTGACCATGAATGAAAATGCTCTTTTTGATTATCTTCTTAGTGTAGCCGCACACAATTTAGTTGAAAAAAAGAGTGGCGGCAAAATTAACAACTCAGATGACGAGGTATTACACACAGCTGCCACGATGCAAAGTGAAATGAAAAGAATTCGCCTTGGTGAATATCCTCTTCAGTTTCGTCAACTTAGGAGTATTTTAACCAATTATGGCTGTGCATTTGATGAGCAATTGCGGCGTGGCCCTCTGTGTCAATATAAGTGAGACACCTCCCTTATGCTAAATTAGAGTAGAGGTCGGGGAGGAGAACATATAATGATAGCTGCAAAAATCAATGCAACACGGACAATGGAGGGAGCAAAGTTGACGGTAGCCCATCCGAACCCAGAGGTGCCGGATAAGGCTGCCAGGCGGCGTTTCACTGCGGAATACAAACTGCGTATACTCACCTTGGCCGATGCCTGCACTGAACATGGAAGTATGGGGGCGCTGCTGCGCCGTGAAGGTCTGTATGCTTCGAACCTCAATACGTGGCGCACCCAAAGAGAGAGGGGAGTGCTGTCAGCCCTGACGCCAAAGAAGCGAGGCCGCAAGGAATCAGTTCGCAATCCACTTATTACAGAAAATGAAAAGCTCCGCAGGGATAACGAAAGGATGACCAACCGGCTTAGACAGGCAGAGATCATAATAGATATCCAAAAAAAAGTATCAGAGATACTGGGGATCCCGCTTGCGATCCCCGAAGGAGGAGAGGCCGACTGATGGAAGCTGCAGTGATTCTTTCCTCTGAAGTTGGGATCAAGCATGCCTGTGAAGCGCTTGATGTTGCCCGTGCCGGGTTTTACCGTACACAGGCGCGCAAAGATGCCCCCTTTGTTGAGCCCATGCAGCATACGACCTCGCCACGTTCACTGTCTTCCGAGGAACGGCAGGGAGTACTTGATATCCTCCACACCGACAGATTTATGGATAAGGCACCCTATGAGGTCTATGCAACTCTTTTGGACGAAGGACAATACCATTGCTCAATACGGACGATGTATCGCATCCTCGATGAGAACAAGGAGGTCAAGGAGCGCAGAAACCAGTTGCGTCACCCGGTGTATAGCAAGCCAGAGCTTTTGGCTACAGCCCCGAACCGGGTTTGGTCCTGGGACATCACCAAACTCCTCGGTCCGGTAAAGTGGACTTACTTTTACTTGTACGTGATCATGGATATCTTCAGCCGTTATGTTGTCGGCTGGATGATAGCCCCTGCGGAATCAGCGGTCTTGGCTGAAAGGCTCATTGGCGAAACCTGTGCAAAGCAGAATATCGAGAGAGATCAGCTCACTATTCATGCGGACAGGGGCTCATCAATGAAATCCAAACCCGTAGCCTTGCTCCTGGCCGACCTTGGGATCACGAAGACCCACAGCAGACCGCATACGAGCGATGACAACCCATATTCAGAGTCCCAGTTTAAGACACTTAAATACCGGCCGGACTTTCCTGAGCGGTTTGGTAGCATAGAAGACTCCAGGAGCTTTTGCCAGGATTTCTTTCCTTGGTACAACAAAGAGCATCGACACACCGGTATCGGGCTACACACTCCGGAATCTGTGCATTACAGCTTTGCGCAAGATATACAGATAGCCAGGGGCGAGGTCCTGCGAACTGCGTATGAAGCACATCCTGAGCGGTTTGTTAAAAAAATCCCTATGCCGCCGCTACTTCCTGAGGCCGTATGGATTAATAAGCCGAAGACAGTACCAGTACCTGAGGAGAAAATACACTAAATGTGGACGAGAGGTGTCTCAAAGGCATTGACATATTCCGTGGCAATAAAATAGCAATCACTTGTGGCTCTGCACAGACGATAATTCATTATGAAGGCGATGGTAGGGAGGTCGATGCAGAAACCATTCATAGGGTGCGTAAAGAATTGCAACTCGACGCAACTCACGGATGTGATTCTGATATATTTTACAACAGGGGCCCTCGCATTCCTGAGTTTATAAATAAATATCGGCAGGTACTTAAGCGTCTAGCAAAAGTATAAAGGAAAAAATAAATGCCGGAAAACTAAAGAAGGACGTGAGACTATGCTTCAAACACCATGGAAACAATAAAAGGATTAAAGGGGACGGATTTATTTAATTAACACGAGGGTAGGCAATGGTAGGCCGATAGTATGATAAAGGAATATTTGACTCAGGTTGTTTCTCTTGTAAGTGCAATTATTGCTCTTTTAGCTTACCGAAGGAGTGGTAAAGTCGCTAACGAGCAGAGAATGTTTGCCGAAAGAACTTATCATCTTTCAGGCAGAGGACTTATTGCTAAACACCATGCAGAATATAGTAAATTGCTATATTCTATTCAAAACGACCTTGAAAAAGAGATTGAGAAATTATCCGATACTGCGCGTAAAATACTTTCAAAAATAGTGAGATATTTGATCAATATGATTACAATTCGTATCCAAAGAAGCCTTTGAGTTATTTATATGATGAGGCTTGGACTTTTATTCACAGCGCATTTAATTATCAACTTAATTGGCAAACTGGGCTCAATATACATGGAAGGTATTTGCAATTTAGATTTATTGAGAATCGCATTGATAGAAAAAGAGCACCTCGATGGAAAAAAAATAAGGAAATTGATTTTTTCAGAGAATATAAAAGAGACCCGAATCAGTATCTTGAAATGAAATTGGCGCAAACACCTTATTTTGCTGAAATAATTTATCTGATAGAACAAAGAATAAAAATGGATGACCGGCAAAAGCTTTTTAATAAAGTTCAACTCATAATATGTGACTATATTGCGGAGTTTGAAAAAGTTCTTTCTTTGATTGAGGAAGCAATAATAACGCTCGATGAGGGCTTGAAGAAGAATGAGCTTGAAGAATTTCATTTGTCCGAATCTCGGGAACTTTACGACTCTTATATGCAGACTTTCAGAAAATTGGGAATACTCTCTCAATTTGGACTTTTATTTTTTGAAACTCTAACCGATAAAATGTATTCCCCAATCTCTGAAATTATTTACGCAGGTTCAGTTTTGACATCGGCTTCCAAATACTGCATTTGGGGAAAGTAAGTATGATATATGTAAGATACCTTGATACGAAATGATATGAAATTATAGTAACTCAGCAATAATTACAAATAGCTTTAAATTTTAGATTTCGATTGTTCAACTGAAAAAGGGAGGTATAAAATGCCTAAAATTACGGCAGAAATTCCGGAGGACATTTACCGGAACATTAATCAGGAAGTCAAGCTCGGCGTTTTCTCTGATACATCCGATGCTGTTGTCTCAGCTCTCAAGAAGGCATATGCCCGAAAGAGCAGATCGTTCCTGAGATGGCTTATGAAAAAAGAAGGGATAACGGAAGCCGGCATGCTGAAAGAGCTTGAGAAGATGCGTAAATGAGATACAAGGTTTTCCTGGATACAAACATTTTGCTTTCAGGAATATTCTTTGACGGGAATGAATCCAGGATTCTTGATATGGTTGAATTGGACCTTGTAACAAGTGAGGACGTGGTTGACGAGTTGCGGGCAGTGGTAAAGAAGAAGCTCAAGTATCTGAAAGAAAGGACTTTTGAGATCGCTGTTGATGAAACAAATAAAGCGTTGACTGATATTTCAATCATGCCGCGGTCAAAATACTCTCATAAATTGAAGCAGGCTGAATCTTTAATAGCACATAAGAAAGATGTACCAATTATGGCAGCCGTCCTTTACTCCAAGCCTGATTATTTTCTGACAGGCGATGCTCATTTCTTTACTGAGAGAATAAAAAGTATTGTGAATGTTTCAGCAGTGAAGGATTTTCTTGGGAAAATAAAATGATCACGGGATTCCTGAATGAGGTGAAAAATTAATGTAGCTGAACATATCGAAAAGGCAGAGCCATAAAGAAAATACCGAACAATACGGAAAGTAAATAAGTCATTGTAAGTGTTTCTTTCTGACTGCCTTTTGGGGGACGCGTCAAGGAATAAAAGGGACGTCCCCTTTAACTCTAATGGGAATATCCCGGCGCTCTGTGTTAATATTTCCATATCAGTTAGCTGGATAGCGAGCGTATTCCCCGTGGACTTGCCGCAGGGAAGATCAATAACTGCAATTGAGAGGAATGGACTGTATGTTCGAAAACCTGCTATCACATGAACTATACGGCATATTTGACTTTGCAGCCATAACGCTGATCGGCATAGGGGTTTTTCTATGTTGGAGGAATAGGGGGTCTCGTTTCACAAAAACTAAAGCAACCGGTGCGGCAGTTGAACAGTCCAAGGCAGATGACACCGCACCGAAGGATATCGACAGCTAACCGCACGTTTTGGCAAATCGCCAAGTTGCACTTATAATCCCGACTTCTTCTGCTGCGGCTTTTGGTGGATTGATTATTTTTTTTTAAGGTAGTAATATTAAATTATGATTAACCTTTCGAATGCTGATTTTTTACAGAATTCTGTAAATAACTCTTATGGTCAGCTATCGCAGCCGCTTCAAAGCGTTGCCGCCGGCAGCCAGCTGAACGGCCCGTCGGAAAACCCGTCCGACTATGTCCTTTCGCAGAGTCTATTGTCGCAACTAAACGGCACTCAGCAGGCGGATGCAAACGTTCAGGAAGGTATGGACCTGCTTCAGACCGCCTCCGGCGGCATGTCGAATTCTCCCGGCGCAGGCAACCAGACCAGCGTGCCGACAGGAAATATTACTCCAGGCAACCTGTCGCTGTCAGGAGTCGGCGCGGGCACGCAGTCCCAGTCCGGGCTTAGTTCCATGACGGCAAGCCTTGCAAACAGCGCCGTTAATGCCGCAAGCGCTCTTTCGAAGGTCAGCGATGCCGATTTTGCATCCGCGTCTACCAGCGCGGCCTCTGCCAAGGTGAAGCTGCAAGCGTCGATTTATGCCCTTCCTACGGCTAATCAGGATAAAGGTCAGGTACTCGATCTTCTCGCTTAAGTCAGCATCATGTTGAATAAGGGTTCTATCGTTTTTTTAATAGAAGCATCATCTTGCTTTCAGGGAGTCTCTTCGCGCCTTCTCTAAGGGTGAGACCCGACGCGCTGTCTTTAACTTTCATAAGGAAATCGAAAACCTCATCCGGCTCTGCCTTGGACATTTCTCTCAGCGTCCAGCCTATCGCTTTTCTTATAAAGAATTCTTTTTCCTCTATCATTTTTTCTGCCAAGTTAAAAAAAAGCTTTCTGTCGCCTTTCCCCTCCCTGAAAAGAAGCACCTGCGATATCAAGGCGGTCCTGCGCATCCAGAAGTTTTCAGATCTGCTCCACTCTTTCAGGTATTCATACGTCCTCAGGTCTTTTCTCAGGACGGCATCAACGAGGTGGTTTGCAATTCCGTCTATATGGTCCCAGCCTGCGGATGTCGATAGCATATATTCGAGCATGGGCATGGACTCATAATCGAGATGCTCGCTGTACTCTTCGAGTAGTTTTATGGCAAGAGTCTTCTCCTGATGGTATTCGGAATTCCAGAGCCGTTCAGCGAGTTCAAAAACAAATACTTTATCAATATCCCCGTTTGTCCTTTTAAAGTCCTTTGCCATTTTCGCTATGAAAGGCACGGTGACTCCGAAGAACTTATGGGGGCTCTTCAGGTAAGTTTTTTCTTTTGCCGCTCTTTCAGGATTTGAGTTTTGGTCCAGCTTTTTTCTGAATATGACGAGGTGCTTATTAATTTCTGCTGACGTGTTCATGATAATTTTTCAATTATACCAGAACACAGGACAATTAATGGGAACCCCGCAATCCCGAAAATCAAGCGTTGTATGTTTGCCTGCATTGTGATAATATTTTAACCAGTAACCGGGAATTTCTTACTGGAGGAAAAATGCAAAAAGGAAATGGGAAAGTAGCCTTATTATCTGTATATCATAAGACAGGGATTGTTGAGTTTGCCAAAGCATTGGTCGCTCTGGGCTGGAGGATCCTGGCTTCAGGTGGAACTGCCAAAACGTTATCTGAATCGGGAATACCTGTTCGGGATGTGGCTTCACTCGTAGGCGGTAAGTCCATACTGGGGCATAGAGTTGTTACTCTGTCCAGAGAAGTTCATGCCGGCTTGTTGGCCAGGGTGACTGAAGAAGATACGAAAGAAATGGAGCAGCTCGGTATCCCCTATATTGATCTCGTGTGTGTTGATTTATACCCGTTGCATGATGAAATCAGGAAGCGGGACAGTACGGTGGAATCGGTAATCGAAAAAACCGATATCGGCGGACCGACAATGCTGCGTTCCGCGGCCAAGGGAAGGAGGATTGTTATCTGCGACCCGACCGATAGACAATTTGTAATTGCGTGGTTGAAAAAAGGTCAACCCGATAAAGACAAGGTCATCGCAATGCTCTGCGCAAAGGCAGAGTATATTGTCTCGGAATACTGCCTCGCCTCGGCAAGGTATCATAGCGATGGTGAAATTGACGGAATGGTCGGGACCAAAATAACAACTTGCAAATACGGCGAGAACGGCTATCAAACGCCTGCAGGTTTGTATAGCTCCGGTATGGACGATTCTTTGGCGTTGGATAAGTTTGAACAGGTTGCCGGCGATTCGCCAAGCTACAATAATCTCTGCGATATAGACCGGCTGCTGCAGACAGTCACTCATATTGCGGCAGGTTTTGCAAACAACTTTAAAACGCTGCCTAATATTGCTGTTGCTGTGAAGCACGGCAATCCTTGCGGCGCATCAGCCGGGAAAGAGATGTCCGATACTTTAAAAAAAATGATCATCGGAGACAAGAGGGCCATTTTCGGTGGTCTTGTGATGACGAATTTTCATATAGGCGAAAAAGAAGCGAAGATTTTGCTGACTTATGAGATGGATAAAGGGAAACGACGGCTTCTTGACGGCATAATAGCTCCCTCTTTCGATAAAGAGGCGGTGAAGATGCTTGAACGAAAAGGCGACAAATGCCGGTTTATATCTAATTCGGCCCTGGCTAATTTAGGTCAATGCAACCTTGATACCGCTCCCCGTTTCCGTTATGTGCGCGGCGGCTTCCTGAAACAGCCGAACTACACATACGTCCCCGATCTGAGTGCTCCCGAACTGGAGAAGATCGGGAATATAAAGGTCCGCGACTATCCCGATATCCTGCTTGCCTGGGCCATCGGATCAACCAGCAACAGTAATACGGTCACCCTTGTAAAGGGTGGACACCTGATCGGCAATGGCACAGGCCAGCAGGACAGGGTAGGCGGTTGCAAGTTGGCCATAAGCAGAGCTAAAGATGCAGGACATGAAACAAAAGGAGCGGTTGCATACAGCGACAGTTTTTTCCCCTTTACAGACGGGCCGCAAGCCCTTGCCAAGGCAGGCATAAAAACAATTTTTGCCTCAAGCGGATCGGTTATGGACAGGGATGTGATAGCTTTTTGTCTGAAAAAGAATATATCTTTGGTTCTTGTTCCCGACAAAATCGGCCGCGGCTTTTTTGGCCACTGAGCAAAAAAATGAGCAAGAAACAACAGGCATTTTAAAAAATGATCTGAAGCACCTGGTCAATTTCCTTCAGAGCTCGTATTATTGCAGCGGCATCGGATGGTCCTGTCCCGGATAAATCCGTTTGCAGCACCGCATTGTATATTTCATCAAATGCCTGCCTGACATCCAGATCGTCATCCATACGTTCCCCGAAGCTTTTTTTAATGGCCCGCGCAGTGGGGTTGTCGGTGCGCTGATGCGGATGCATCTTCTTTTCAAGCACCCTGATGGTCTTTTTAAGTCGTCTGAGCTTTTCAGCGGCCAGGAGCATTGCGCTATCTGAGTAATTGAGAGTCTGGCGATAATGGCTGTATATGAGGAAAAAACGGATTTCAGCAGTAGTATAGCCCGCTGCCTGAAGGTCTTCGATGTAATGGATATTGCCTTTGCTCTTCGACATTTTCTGACCGTCTGCGTAAAGATGCAGGCAATGCAGCCAGAACCTGGACATGGGCCTGAAGCGATACTTTGCGGAATGCGTTAATGATTCGAGTATGGCCAGGGTATAATCGTGGTGACGGTAGAGGTTATCGATGCCGCCGCAGTATATTGAGAGCGTTTTATTAAAATACCTGACGATCATGCTCGGGTCCTGGATGTTCCATGACGGCCTGCCCTTGCCGATTTTTGTGTCCCAGTAAACGCTGTCACCCACTTTATGGCCGTGCCAAAGAATAAAATCTCCAAGGTTCCACTGAATGCCCGGGTAGGTGTCCTTATGAAAACGTTTTTTCTTTTTCGGCCATTGCGACATGTCGAGGCCGTAGAGCTTTCCGAAACCAGGGAACGACAGCGGATCAAAATAGACATTCCCCTGGTGCCAGTAGGCGGCATGATCTTTGAGAAGCTGTTCTATGATTTCAACAGCCTCTTCGATGCTTTCCGAGGCCCTGGGGAGGTAATCGGGAATTTTTATGGAAATGAGTTTCATTTCTTTCATAAATATATTTATATTCTTCTCTGTGAGCTGTTTAAGTCCCGCCTTCCGCCCTCCGGCAGCGGCAATTGCCTTGTCCTCGACATCGGTGAAATTCATGCCTCTTTGCACCGTATAGCCCAGATATTCCAGATACCGCAGAAGGATGTCCTCGAATAAAAAGGTCCGGAAATTACCGATATGGGACTTCTGGTAAACAGAAGGTCCGCAAGTAAAAATGGTTACTTTTTCGCTGCGCCGTAACGTGAACGGTTCCAGCTTATGCCCCATGGTATTAAACAGTTTCAGCATGTTCTCTCCATTAAGCGTCTGGGAATGCGCAAGTTGTTTATTCTCAGACCCTAAGATTGTTCTAAAGTCATTCCCTTCCACAGTCCGTGGCGAAATCTATAAGACATTAGTATACTCTGAATGACCATGGAAATGACCATTGCCGTCCAAACGCCCGGCGCTCCATAGCCTAAAACCACTGCCAGCAGATAGGCGAGGGGAAGCCTTATGACCCACATGGCAATGATAATTATACGCATTGTCCCCCTGGTGTCACCAGCTCCCTGAAGTCCTCCTCCCAAAATGGAACTCAGTGCCATGAACGGCTCTGATACCATGTTATATCTCAGGTATCTGACGGTTTCTTTAAGCACTGAAGGGTTGCTCGTAACTATTGACGCAAAGGCTTCGGCCCGGATGAAGATAATGATTGCCATTACACTGATGAGGGCAATGCCTGTTGAAGCCATTTTCCATCCCACTTCATCCGCCCTGAGAACGTTTTTTGCCCCCAGGTTCTGCCCGACTAGTACTGCCGTGGCCATATTCAGGGCATAGGCAGGGAGATAAATAATTGCCTCTATCCTGAGGCCGTTGGTGAGCGCAGCGAGCGCGGTAATGCTGGTGCTGCCCAGCCTTCCAAGTATGTTATAGAGGGCAATGCTCCCGGCATTCCAGGCGATCTGAAGAAGCGCGGCAGGCCAGCTCAGACCGATAATTTTTTTGATAGTCTCGCCCGATACTGCTGCCGGAGCTCTATAGATGGCCCGCCACCTGCTGAAGGCGAACAGGATGAAGTTTATAATCATCCCGGCCGTTACCGCCAGGGCTGTGGAAAGTGCGATGCCTATATCCCCCATTTTCGGAAATGGAGGGATACCGAAGACAAGCGCGAAATTTCCTATAATGTTTACGGCGCTTACCAGGAACATAGTGACCAGGACTTTCTTGACCTCTCCGCTTGCGCGAAAAACGGCATTGGAAATAATGAGGATATAATTCGGCCCGAGCGACAGGGCAAAAATCCTGATGAAACGTTCCGCAATACTCCGTATGTTTTCCGGAAACCCCGCAATAGCAACGATCTGACGGTAGAAGGAAAGGCCGGCTATCATTAGAACAAGGGCAGCCATTATACCGAATATAAGCGACTGCCGCGCTATTTTGACCGCGCCTGCAAAATCACCTGACCCTATGGAGCGCGAGAGCAGGGCAATAGTTCCTATGCTTACGGCGTTTGCTATGATAATATTCAAAAAGAAGATCTGACTGACGAAACCTACAACTGCCTGTACCTCCGGGCCGATGAATCCGGCTACGTAAATATCGGTCATCCCTACTAAAAAGTTAAAGATCATTATGAGCAGCATAGGCCATGAAAGCTGCCATATGGGAAGCCATAAACTCCCCGTGGTAATATTTATACGCTCATCTAAAGACAAGATAACTCCTTATTTTCACCCCGGGAAGTCCTGTGACTTTTCCCGGTGGAAGACAGCAGGGAATCTAAGGCAAGGAATTTTTTATTCTTATTCGCTCGCTACCCATTTACGCAGAGGGGAGATAAATGGAAAAGGTGGTCCCTTCACCTACCGTTGACTCGGCAAAAATATACCCCTGGTGATTTTTAACGGCGAAATAGCTCGCGGCAAGACTGAACCCGGTTGCCTTACTACTCCCGAGCTTTTTTGTCGTAGAATAAATATCGAATATTTTGGGAAGCAGTTCTTTCTCGATGCCGGCCCCTTCATCGGCAATGGTTATTTTAACGTAATTTCCCTTTCTCAGTGCTTCGGCGCTGTGAGGGTCGACAACAGTATTCTCTGCACTGATTGTGATGTGTCCCTTGTTGTTCATCGCATCGCTGGAGTTGACTACAACGTTATAGATAGCCTGGCCTATCTGATGCTCGTTTACCGTAACAGACCATAGGTCATCCGGAATAGTATAGCTGCATTCTATTTGAGAGTCCTTCAGCGCAAATCCTGCAGCCTCCCTTACAAGACCGCCGACCGAAACAGTTTTTTTGGAGGATTCATCGCTTTTGGCGACAGTGTTCAACTGATAGGTCAGTTCTCCTGCACGAAGACAGGAGTTTTCTGCCCTTGTCAGCAAGGTAAATATAGGGTCTTCCGGTTTCAACGATGTTTTTGCCAGAGACACATTGCCGAGTATACCGGTCAGCAGGTTGTTAAAATCATGAGAAAGGCCGCGCGCAAGAATTCCGATTGATTCGAGCCTTTTTGTCCTAAGAAAATCGTTTTCAATTTTTTTCCGGGCAGTTATGTCCCTGACGATCTCAATACCTGCAACTACCCTGCCGTCAGCATCTCTGAGAGGGGAGGCGGTAGTTTCACAATAGCGAAGTCCGCCATTGTTGGGATAGCTGCGCTCAGCGTTATGGGCTCTACCGTCGATAAACGCCATATTTACAAGGCAGCCCTCACAAATAGTGTCATTTGAGGCATATGCGCTGTAGCAATGTTCTCCCACATGAGAGCCCATGGAAGTCTGGTGTATATGGTTCTGATAAGTTACAATAAAATTTCTGTCGATAATGCAGATGCCGTCTCCGATAGCATTTAGCATGGCTTGTGATTTGGTTTGTTCATCTTTTATTCGGGATATTGAATCTTTAAGGGCTTCTTCAGAGTGTTGGCCCAAGCCTATTTCGCGCTGTATAAAGATATAGAGCATCCAGGCAGTGAGCCCGATAAAAAACCAGCCTTTAAAAGTGATTATCTTTATGGCCGTAGGAAAATCATGGAAGAGTCTCGCTATTAACTCATCTGAAAATAGTATCCACAGGCAGCCGGCCAGAGCATAAACGCCGGCTATTTTTAACGCCGTTAGCTTCTTGAGTGGCATTTCTCCGGGCAAGCCCATTAATGCTCCTCTAATTCTATTCAATGTCCCGGAAAAAACAAGTGCGCCCAGAGGGATTCGAACCCCCGGCCTGCGGATTCGTAGTCCGACGCTCTATCCAGCTGAGCTATGGGCGCATGCTTTGTTCTTCAGCTACAACATCCGGTTTGGATATTGATTTTAACACATAACCGTCACAAGCTGTACTGAAAAAATTGGTGATTGCCGACGGATGTAGTTTGAGCGTTTCGAAAAACAAGTGCTCCTCTTCTACTGCCTCCCTCAGGCGGAAAGTTTCGCAATGCATTCCTCCATGTCAGGGGGCAGCGGAGTTGAGAATTCAATATAGGCGCCTGTAACAGGGTGCAGGAAACCTAACATTTCAGCATGGAGCATCTGGCGGGGAAAGGTAACCCTGCCATGCCGCAGCGCGACCGACGTTTTTTTGCCGTATGTTGTATCGCCCAGCACCGGATGTCCTATTGCGGCAAAATGCACCCTGATCTGGTGGGTCCTTCCAGTACCGAGTTTTGCCTCGATAAGCGTGGCAACACCGAACCTCCCGGTCACCTTCCATCGGGTGACTGCCTCTTTCCCGTGATGTGTCCGTGTTGACATCTTCTTCCTGTCTGAAGCGGAACGACCTATTCTCATTATAATTTCACCGGAGTCTTCCCGGATATTGCCGTCGATGAGTGCACGATAACGCCGGTTTACGGTTCTGTTTTTGAATTGCCCGGCAAGGCTGTAATAGGCGTTGTCATCGAGGGCGACTACCATTACGCCCGATGTGTCCTTATCGAGCCGGTGGACCACACCCGGGCGCAAAGGCCCCCCGATGCCTGCCATCTTTCTGAAGCGGGACGCCAGTGCATTGAGCAATGTTCCCCGCGTGTGTCCGGCTGATGGATAAACCACCATCCCCGCCTGCTTGTCGACTACGACAAGGTGCTCGTCGCAGTAGAGAATATCAACCGGTATAATTTCAGGTTCGAGCACCTCAGCAGCCGGTTCGGGGCGCACTATTTCGATAATATCATCCGGATGCACTTTGTAACTTCGGCTTGCAAGCGCGTTGTTTACGAGAAGATGGCCTTCTTTAATAAGTATCTGTATTTGCGAGCGGGTGGTCCCTGTTTTACCGGCTACAAAAACATCGAGCCTCGTTGAATGGTCTGACGGTGAAACTGTTATAATCTCTTTCATAGCCTTGCAAATATTATATCAGAGTGATAAAATCTCAAATGCGTTATTTCGTTGTCTGATAGAGCGTTATAACGTATAAATCACCCCCATCATTGCCCAGCTATTTATGTTCCATTTACAAGGGAGGCATTGTTGTGAAGCTTAACGAACTCACTATTTCAGATGTGAGGAAGCTGCTTGACAACCGGGAAATCACCCCACGGGATGTCCTTGACGATACTTTTAAACGCATCAGCGAGGTCGAAGACCGGGTCCGTGCTTTCATAACACTTACCTCTGATTCTGCTTACGGAAGGGCTGATGCAGCCGGAGAGGCAATTATGTCGGGCGCGGCAGCGCTTCTTACCGGCGTTCCTGTTGCAGTCAAGGATAATATGTGCACAAGGGGAATCCCTACTACCTGCGCGTCGAAAATCCTTTATAACTTCATTCCTCCATATGAAAGTACAGTCACCGGACGGCTGACCGGACAGAACTATGTGTTGGTCGGCAAGACAAATCTTGATGAATTTGCCATGGGGTCCTCCACAGAGAATTCAAGTTTCCATACCACAAAAAACCCCTGGAATCTTGAATGTGTGCCTGGGGGCAGCAGCGGCGGCTCTGCTGCTGCGGTTGCGGCGGACGAATGCATTGCCGCCCTCGGTTCCGATACGGGCGGCTCGATACGTCAACCTGCAGCCTTGTGCGGTATAGTCGGACTTAAACCTACCTACGGCCGCGTGTCGAGGTACGGACTTGTCGCTTTTGCCTCATCGCTTGATCAGATAGGACCGCTAACCAAGAACGTTACGGATGCGGCCATAATGCTGAATAGCATTGGCGGCCACGACCATTCTGATTCAACTTCGGCGAAGGTAGGCGTGCCTGATTTTGCCTTGGCACTGGGGCAGGACATCAAGGGATTGAAGATAGGCATACCGAAGGAATATTTTGTCGGGGGGATTGATAAAGAGGTGGAGGACGCGGTGCACGCTGCTATAAAGAAGATTGAGTCCCTGGGGGCTTTTGTCGTTGAAGTCTCTCTTCCCCATACAGGTTATGCTATTGCAACGTATTATATCCTTGCCACCTCTGAGGCGTCATCAAACCTCGCGCGCTATGACGGCGTCAAGTACGGCTTCAGGGCCGGCGGAAAAGATCTGCTCGAGATGTACATGAACACGCGGGCACAGGGGTTCGGGCCGGAGGTCAAAAGGCGGATAATGCTCGGCACATATGCTTTGTCAGCGGGCTATTACGACGCATATTACAAGAAAGCACAGCAGGTAAGAACATTAATAAAGCAGGATTTTGACAACGCATTTAAGCAGGCTGATGTAATTGTTACCCCGACATCGCCAAGCGCTGCATTCAGGATCGGGGAGAAAGCAACCGATCCGCTCCAGATGTATCTGTCCGATATTTTTACTATCTCGATAAATCTGGCTGGTGTTCCGGCCATGTCCATGCCCTGCGGTTTTACAAAGGCCGATTTGCCGATCGGTCTCCAGATAATCGGAAGGCATTTCGATGAAGAGACCATTTTTAAGGTTGCGTATGCCTATGAGCAAAGCACAAATTGGCATACAAGGAGGCCTAAGCTTTAATGGCAGACGCTGAACCAGCTGAAGCACGCAAAGCGCTGAATGCTGCAGGCTATGAGGCGGTCATCGGGCTTGAAGTGCATGCCCAGTTGCTGACTGATACGAAGTTGTTCTGCGGCTGTTCCACAAAATTCGGCGCCGGGCCCAATACTCAGACATGCCCTGTTTGCATAGGCATGCCGGGCGTCCTGCCGGTGCTTAACAGTAAAGCGGTCGACTTTGCCATCAAAACCGGGCTTGCGATGCACTGCAGAATTGCCCCTTACAGCAGGTTTGCAAGAAAAAATTATTTCTATCCCGACCTGCCGAAAGGCTACCAGATCAGCCAGTACGAACTACCGCTATGCATAGGCGGTTTTGTCGAAATAGTGGTTGACGGGGAGGTCAGGAGAATCGGCATTACGAGAATACACATGGAAGATGATGCAGGAAAAAATATCCATGAGGAAAAGGGAAATTACAGTTTCGTCGATTTGAACCGCGCCGGCGTCCCCCTTATGGAAATCGTTTCAGAGCCCGAAATCAGAAGTCCCAAAGAAGCGGCTGAGTACATGAAAAAAATAAGGAGCATTCTCAGGTATCTCGGCGTGTGTGATGGCAACATGGAACAGGGTTCTCTCAGATGCGATGCCAATGTGTCTGTGCGTCCAGTCGGGCGGGCGAAGTTCGGGGTCAAGGCCGAGCTGAAAAACATGAATTCATTCAGATTTGTCGAAAAGGCGCTGGAATATGAGATAAGGCGCCAGACAAAAGTTCTGGAGGAAGGCGGCAATGTATTGCAGGAGACCAGGCTCTGGGATTCTTCTGCTGGAATTACACAGTCAATGAGGTCCAAGGAAGAGGCGCACGATTACCGGTACTTTCCTGAGCCGGACCTTGTGCCTATGACGATAAGCCCGGAAATGATCGATGCCGCAAAAGCCGGTCTCCCGGAATTGCCTGATGCAAAACGTGAAAGGTTCTCAGTACATTATGGGCTCCCCGAATACGATGCAGAGCTCCTTACCTCCGAAAAGGCTGTTGCTGAATGGTATGAGCGTGCCGTCAGCGCCGGGGGACAGCCCAAAGCGGTGTCGAACTGGATGATGGGGGAAATGATGAGGATGCTTAATGAGGCAGCCATATCAATTGAAGACTGTCCATTACAGCCCGGCCAGTTTGCCGGCATGCTCCGCCTTTTAGGGGACGGAACAATAAGCGGCAAAATAGCGAAAACGGTTTTTGAAGACATGTTCAGGAGCGGTAAAGATGCGGACACAGTGGTTAGGGAAAAGGGACTTGTCCAGATAAGCGATGAGGGAGCCATAGAGAAAGCTGTAGATGAAGTCCTCTCCAAGCATGCAGCAGAGGTTGAGCGTTTCAGGTCAGGAGACGAAAAACTGATAGGTTTTTTTGTGGGTCAGGTCATGAAAGCCACCAAAGGCAAGGCAAATCCGCAATTGCTGAATGAACTGCTCAAGAAGAAATTGTCGTGACTTACGTGAGAAAAGATTGGCACACAATGTATTCATTGATAGTTTTGATAGCCCTGGCAGGGTTGCTATTTTATAAAAACGCCCTTGCTGTAGCCCCTGGGAGAACAGTTGTCTGGGAAGGGGGCGGGGCAGGCAGAGTTGTGTTTGATGGGACGGTGCATAAAAACAAGGGATTCAAATGTCATGACTGCCACACCAGGGTGTTTGCAAACATGGAGCCGGCAAGTCCACCCACCCGGATGTCTATGAAAGATATGTACGCGGGGAAGCTTTGCGGCGCATGTCATAACGGGAAAGATGCCTTTTCCGTGAGCGTCAAGACAAATTGTACGAGGTGTCATAAAAAACAGTAAGGAATCATTTGATACTCAAAAAGAAGCTAATTTCCCCTGTTTGGAGTATACTTTTTTATAAGTGCTTTTTTTGTATTATAATTAAAGGTATAGTATTTGATACGCGGGTGGCTTTAAATAATCATAGAATGGAGGTGAAAGAAATGAGAAAAGTTCTGCTTATGGTTGTGATGGTAGTAACCCTGTGCTTCATTACTTCTGCTTACGCATCGATGAAGGTACTGGTATTTCCGGACGGCGATCAGGGGAAGGTGACATTCGACGGAAAAATGCATAATGCTAAACTTGGCTCCGGCAAGTGCATGGTGTGCCACAAGGGCGGGAATCCTTTCCCGATGAAGGCTCCTGGCGCTGCGGGATCGGCGAAGATTACAATGGCCGAGATTAATGCAGGAAAGTTTTGCGGTACCTGCCATAACGGCACAACGGTTATAGACGGCACAACGGTTTTCAAAGCGTCTGACAAAGAAAACTGTTCCAAGTGCCACAAGAAGTAGTCCTGTCAGGACAATAAACAAAAAAGGGTGACTGTTTAAGTCGCCCTTTTTTTTATGTTTTGGGTGTCTGCTATCCTTACTTAATATAAGTGAGCCACGCCTCGTACTTTTTGTTTTTCCCCTTCACTATATCAAAGAAAACAGATTGCAGTTTCCTTGTAATCTTGCCGGCCTTTCCCTCTCCGATGGTCCTGCCGTCCAGTTCCCTTATAGGGGTAATTTCTGCCGCAGTTCCGGAAAAGAACGCCTCATCAGAAATATAGACCTCATCACGGGTAAACCTGGTTTCGACCGTTTCTATGCCCAAATCTTTTGCAATCACTAAAATGCTGTCACGGGTGATCCCTTCGAGAATCGAGGTCAGCGGTGTCGTCTTGAGAGTATCGTTTCTTGCAATAAAGATGTTTTCACCGCTGCCTTCGGAGACATATCCCTCGGTATCGAGGAGCAGTGCCTCGTCATATCCGCACGAAATTGCCTCTTTTTTGGCAATCTGTGAGGTGACATAATAGCCGCAAATCTTGCCGCGTGACATATTTGAGTTCACATGATTTTTTATGAACGAAGATACTTTGACCCGGATGCCGTTTTTAAGGCCATCCTCTCCCAGATATGCCCCCCACGGCCATACGGCGATCGCAACGGATATGGGGCATCCTTTTGGATAGAGCCCCATCGCTCCGTAGCCGATATATACCAGCGGCCTTATATAACATTCCTTGACCTTGTTTGCCTTGATTGTATCAATAATCGCCTTTTTAATTTCCTGCCTGGTGTAGGGTATTTTCAGAAGGAATACTTGCGCCGACTGGAAAAGCCTGTTGACGTGATCGTCCAGTTTGAAAATAGCAGGTCCCTTCGGCGTGCTGTAGCACCTGATACCTTCGAAGGCCCCGAGGCCGTAGTGCAGTGTGTGCGTCATGACGTGCACGGTTGCCTCGTCCCACGGCACCAGCTTGCCATCCATCCATATCTTATCCGTTTTCTGGAACATAAGATATTATTTATAACAATAGTATGAAGAACATGTCAATCTCATTTTATAAACGGCCTTCTCCTGTCTTCCTCATTACCCAATATTGACTGCACAGCAACCGGTGTGATACGGTTATTTAAAATAGCTTGAATATTTGTCCCTGTCAGCCGTGGAAAAGTTTATATCTGTAATCATCCCCAACTATAACGGAAGTGCTACAATCGGCAAATGCCTCGAAGCGGCGTTTGCGTCTTCTTATCGTAACTTTGAGGTTGTTGTTGTCGATGATTGTTCGTGTGACAATTCGACAGTGATTATAAAGCAGTTTCCGTGCAGGCTCGTAGAGTTAAAAACGCACGGAGGCGCTGCAAAGGCAAGGAATGCAGGTGCGCTTCACAGCAGGGGAGAGGTGTTTTTCTTTATCGATGCTGACTGCCTTTTATCTGTTGATACACTGTTTTTGGCGAACAGAGCGATTACTGAGGCAGACCCTGATACGGTTATCGGGGGTACCTATACGCCTATCCCTTATGATAAAGACTTCTTCAGTACCTTTCAGTCTGTTTTCATCCATTATTCGGAAATCAAGAACACCGGCAACCCGGACTACATAGCGAGCCATGCAATGGTAATTTCTGCTGAAACGTTCAGGAAGTCCGGCGGTTTTAATGAAGACTTCATGCCTATTCTTGAGGATGTAGAGTTCAGCCACAGGCTCAGCCGCGGAGGACGCCGTCTTGTGATGGAGCCTGGGATAAGGGTCCGTCACATATTTAATTTCACGTTGAAGCGGTCTATTCTGAATGCTTACAGGAAGGCGCGGTACTGGACTATCTACTCACTTAATAACGGCGATATCCTTGCTGATTCAGGCACTGCTTCAAGAGAGCTCAAGATCAACGGCATAGTGTATTGGGCATGTCTGTTGTGTTCACTCCTTTTTGTCCTGACCGGCGTCACTGCCTGGCTATCTCTTCTGGGCGTGTCTGTCGGGCTTAACATATTTGTAAGCCGCGGACTTCTATCTGAATTTTATAAAACCGGGGGCTTTCAATTCGCCCTGCGCGCAGCGCTCTATTATATGTTCTTGTATCCTGCGCCAGTATGGGCAGGCACTGCTGCAGGGCTGACAGCATATTTCAGACAACGTGGGAAATGAAGATAGCGGATCCTATTTCAAAACCACCTTAACCACAGAGAGCACAGAGTTTTTGAAACGATGAATTCACGGCTTATCTTATTCTTCTCAGCGGTCTCATCCTTTCCTCTGTGAACTCTGTGGTTAAGACTTTTGCAGTTGCCTAAGTGTATTATAAATTATGTACTCGCCGGCGCGACATATCGGGCAGATTTTCAGGAAAACCAGACCAATCCATCTGACGTTTTTTCTGACCCGCAGATGCAACGCACATTGCCCGTTTTGTTTCTATCTGAGAGGCAGGCGCAGTTCTACAGATTATCCTGCGGCAGAACTCACACTCAGTGAAATTGAAAAAATTTCTCAATCCATGGGCAGCCTCCTATGGCTTGCTTTCTCGGGCGGAGAAATTTACCTTAGGGACGATCTTGTCGAAATAAGCAGTGTCTTTTACAACAACAACAGACCGGCTATAATGCTTTATCCTACAAACGGCCTTCTCCCGGATGTTATTCGGTCCAGGACGGAGCAGATCCTGAAGTTATGCAAAAAAAGCGTTATTGCAGTAAAGCTTTCTGTTGACGGGCTTAATGGTTCACACGATGCCTTGCGCAATACGCCGGGGAGTTTTGAAAAAACAATGCAGACTTACAGAGAGCTTGGAGAACTTGTTGACGCTTATCCCAATTTTGAACTTGGCGTCAATACAGTGTTCTGCTCGGGGAATCAGCATGCCATGGATGGCATAATCGACTTTGTGAAGGAACTGAGGCATATAAAGACCCACACGATCTCGCTGGTGCGCGGAGACCTGGTGAACGGACAGTATAAAGATGTGGACATTGAACTTTATAATCGGGCTATAGGCCGGCTCGAGAGCGATCTGAAGAGCGGTTGCTCCCGAAGATACCGTTTCAGGGGCGGACGTATCAAAGCTGCCCAGGACATTGTTCAGCGGCGTTTGATACACAGGACCATGGATGAACAGAAAAGGCTTATCTCCTGTTATGCAGGCAGGCTGAACCTGGTGATCACCGAGAGCGGTGACGTCTTCCCCTGCGAAATCCTGAGCGAAAGTTTCGGTAATGTGCGGGCCTATGACTGTGACATCAAAAAACTCCTGAGCACTGACAAGGCGGTAGAGGTTGTCCGTTCAATAACAGACAGGAAATGTTACTGCACGCACGAGTGTTATTTTATGACCAATATTTTGTTCAATCCGGTTTTGTACCCGGCTGTGGCAAGGGAATACTGTTCCTTGCCAAATTTTTGATGAAATAAAGTAATATAGATAAGGTCCGATTTTAATTATAATGAAGAGGTAACAGAACATGAAACGGATGCGAACAATGATTTTCTTTGCTGCCGCGTTTGTCATAGGCTGCGCTGCTTCAGCTCTTGGCTCTGATGCACTAACGTTCTTTGACAGCGGGACCGTGTTTTACAACGATGGCAAGTTCGCTGACGCTGTCAGGGAATACAGCAAGGCAATTGCTCTTGTCCACGACCGTTCAGAACCTTACTATTATCGCGGCAAGGCCTATTACAACTTGCATCAATACGATGAGGCGATCGAGGATTTCAACAAAGCTATTATCATCAAATCCAACGATGCTGATATGTATTACGATCGCGGCCTTGCTTATTTCAGGAAAGAATTGTTCGGCAATACTGTCGAGGACGATACAAAAGCTATTGCCCTCAACCCCAGGTTTGCCGCAGCCTATCAGAACCGTGGCATTGCCTATTCCAGAAGGGGTCAATACGATGAGGCGATCGAGGATTTCAACACAGCGCTTTCTATAAGGCCGTCTTTTATGGAAGCATATTCCTCAAGGGCGTTTGCCTATATCAAGAAAGCGGTGGATGATTATAAAAAGGCATGTGATTTGGGCGATAACAATGCCTGCAAGAACCTGAAACAGCTTTCCGAAAAGTAGCGGGTTTTTGTGCTCGGGCATATGGGGTAAACATGGAAGATAAGAGTCTCAAAGACTTGACAGAAGAATGGCTGAGGGAGAAGGCAAAAGGCGCATGCGGAGAGGACCCCCTGCATTGCCTGTCGTCATCTTTTGTGGATGATAAAAAGAACAATACGATGTATATCAGGTGCGTTAAATTCAAGTCCCGGTGTAATTTTAAATGTGAGGAATGGGCTTAGCCCTTTATTCCCTCGTCAGCCTGCGGTATTTTATCCGAAAATTTAAAAGATAAGTCCCGACCTTTCAGTCAATGTTCGATCAAGTATTAGTTCCCGCATACATCCCGAGTGTTTTTTGCCCGTGAGAATATTTTCTGTTCCTTCCTGTACCATTAACAGTAAAGCTTGATATAATGGTGCATATTACAGTTGGAATTAAGGAACGGAAATGTGCCTTTGGTGTTGGTTGAAATATTGGTCTCCTGTTTGGGGTCCACTCTTTACTGCTTTAGTTGCAGCCCTTGGTGTTTTGATTGCTTATAGAGCCTTACGTGGACAGATTAGGGATTCGAATGCCTCTCTGGATGTTTTAAGAAAGCAGCTCGTCTTATCTGACACATCACTCAAGATCAATAATACAATTCAAAAGGGGAAGCTAATCGCAAGACTTTATACTAATTTCGCGAAAGAGGATTGGTATGAATTACATCAGATAATTCAAAAAAATGGAGAAATTGATTTCAATATTCGATGAGATCAGTTATTTCCAGAGTCAGGATTTATTGGATGAAAAAGCATGGGAATATATTGCAAGCGAGTTGCATGATTTCAATCGCAGTAAAAGTGTTCATGAATATATAAATAAGACTAATAAACAATATGTAGACAAGGGATTTCCTGAAGAGATTATTCCTTTTTCTGGCTTATCGGAATTGCTCAGTAAAATTCCAGATAAATTCAAGATCAAGAACAAAATCAAGAACCCCTAACAAGTTGCATTTCTCCTGAAAATCTTCATCGTTGCAATAACTTGAAACACGTTGGATTGTCGGTGCTACAAGCGCCGCTCGAATCCTCTCCGTTACGCGCATTTCCGGTTGAAACTAAGACTGGGGAACAACACTTTACCTTCTTGACCGTCTGATATCGTATACGCTATCATAATCTATGGGTAAATTGAAGAAGCTTTTTAATGCTACTGCCAACAACCCTAATAATGTCAGGTTCGACGACATTTGCAAATTGGTAGGAGCTTTTGGATTTTCTTACAAAGGCGGCAAGGTAAGCCATAAAGTATACAGTCAGGAAGGCGTAGAGGACATATTAAACTTACAGAACGTTAAAGGCAAGGTAAAGCCTTATCAAGTGAAGCAATTCCTGAGAATTATTCAGGAATACGAACTTAAACTTAAGGAGGAATAACTATGCACTACCCCATAAAAGTTTTTTACAGTGAGGAAGACAAGGGCTTTATAGCGGTTATTACGGACTTGCCAAGATGTTCAGCGTTCGGGGAAACAGAGGAAGAAGCTATACGTGAAGTAAAGGTCGCTGAGGGGCTATGGATCAAAACTGCCCGGAAAGAAGGGCGGAAAATACCTGTGCCCTCACAGGAGGACGCCTATAGCGGGAAAATTCTTGCGAGGACCCCCAGGTCGCTGCATAAGGCTTTAATGGAAAAAGCCAAAGAGGAAGGAGTCAGCCTTAATCAGCTTGTGGTTTATATCCTGTCAAGAGGAGTGGATAAAACAAAAACAGTCCACGCTCGGTAATGGCAGGAGACTTGAGGATTTAGAAAGAATCCCGGCCCCTGCCACACTTACACTTAGGGCCCTTTATCCCCTTGTCAGCTTATGGTATTTTATCCGATGCGGCTGGTCAGCCGAGACGCCGAGACGCGCTTTTCTGTCACTTTCGTAATCCGAATAATTCCCTTCAAACCATACAACCTTGCTGTCGCCCTCAAAGGCAAGCATATGTGTTGCAATCCTGTCGAGAAACCAACGGTCATGACTTATTACGACCGCACAGCCGGCAAAATTTTCGAGTGCTTCCTCAAGAGCGCGCATAGTATTCACGTCCAGGTCATTTGTGGGCTCATCAAGCAGCAGCACATTCGCCCCTTCCTTAAGCATGCGTGCCAGGTGCACACGATTGCGTTCTCCCCCTGACAACGCGCCTACTTTTTTCTGCTGGTCTGAGCCGGAGAAATTGAAGCGTGCCACGTATCCGCGGGAGTTGACCTCTTTTTTGCCGAGCTGGATGGTGTCTTCTCCGCCGGAAATTGTTTCCCATATAGTCTTGTCTGGATCCAGGGAATCACGGCTCTGGTCCACATATCCCAGCTTCACTGTCTCACCGATTTTGAGTGTTCCGGAGTCCGGCGTTGCCTTTCCGGTAATAATCTGGAAAAGAGTTGTTTTGCCGGCCCCATTGGGGCCAATGATGCCCACTATTCCACCCGGAGGCAGGGAGAACGACATCCCTTCAAACAGCACCTGATCACCAAAGGCCTTGCTTAAGTTGTCTGCCTCGATGACCGTATCTCCCAAACGCGGTCCCGGCGGGATGAAGATCTCAAGCTCAGCTGCATGTTTTTCCCTGTCCTGCCCGAAAAGGGATTCATATGAATTTATGCGCGCTTTTGATTTCGCATGCCTTCCCTTGGGAGACATCCTTATCCACTCAAGTTCGCGCTGCAAGGTTTTCTGACGCTCGCTTTCGGATTTTTCTTCCTGTGCAAGCCTGTTTTGTTTCTGCTCAAGCCATGACGAGTAATTCCCTTTCCAGGGAATACCCTGTCCTCTGTCCAGCTCCAGTATCCATCCGGCCACATTATCGAGAAAATAGCGGTCGTGCGTCACCGCTATAATAGTACCGGCGAAATTCTGAAGGTGATGCTCAAGCCAGGCGACCGATTCCGCATCGAGATGGTTGGTCGGTTCATCAAGCAGGAGGATATCAGGGTTTTGGAGCAATAGCCTGCAGAGTGCAACACGGCGTTTTTCACCTCCGGACAGAACCGTGACCGGCGTATCCCCGGCAGGGCAGCGTAAGGCATCCATCGCCATTTCGAGACGTGAATCAAGGTTCCATGCATCCAGTGCGTCAAGTTTTTCCTGTACCACGCCCTGACGCTCGATAAGTTTGTTCATCTCATCGTCGGACATAGGGTCGGCAAACTTCTCGTTTATCGCATTATACTCGTTTAGCGTGGTAACTACTTCCCTGACACCCTCCTCTACAATTTCCCTAACGGTTTTTGTGCTGTCAAGAACAGGCTCCTGTTCAAGATGCCCGATAGTGTGTCCGGGTGAGAGGACTGTTTCTCCGTGAAAGTCTCTGTCAACGCCTGCAAGGATGCGTAAAAGAGAGCTTTTCCCCGAACCGTTGAGCCCGAGCACACCTATTTTTGCACCATAGAAATATGAGAGATAAATATCCTTTAATACCGGTTTTTTATCGTAAAACTTGCTTACGCCGACCATCGAATAGATTACTTTGTTGATTTCCGTGCTCATAGAGACCGCTCTCCTCCTTATGCCATGCAATTGAACTGAACGCTATATTGAAACAGAGCAAAAACAAACTGACCCATTACCCAAGCTTATAGTATAATGACATGATGGGTGAAGTATCAATGAACAAAACCGCTTACAGCCTCTTCGAGTTGAATGCCGTCATTAAATCCGCCATAAGCACTGTCTTTTCCGAAGCTTGCTGGGTCACGGCTGAGATAGCTGAACTCAAATGCAACCAGCGGGGACACTGCTATCTTGAACTGGTAGAAAAGGATGATGACAAAACTATAGCACAGACCAAGGCGACCATATGGGCCTACGAGTACCGTAAGCTAAGCCATAAATTCCAGGCAGCTACTAATGAGTCCATTCGGCCGGGCATGAAAATAATGTTTCTTGCTGTCGTGAATTTTCATGAGATATACGGGTTAAGCCTGAATATCAGAGACATTGACCCCACGTATACCCTCGGTGAGATGGCACGCAAGAGAAAAGAGGTTATTGAACGGTTGCGGAAAGAGGGCCTCCTTGAACTGAATAAAGGCGTCCCGCTGCCTTTGGTTCCCCAGAGAATTGCGGTAATATCTTCCCCCACTGCTGCCGGTTATGGAGATTTTTTTAACCAGCTTGATACCAACCGGTACGGTTATCAGTTTGTCCATGTCCTTTTCCCTGCATTGGTGCAGGGACAGGATGCTGAAGGCTCTATTATTGAGGCCTTACGGAAGATCGGCAAATACCGGCATTTGTTTGACGTTGCAGTTATCATCAGAGGAGGCGGCTCTGCAGTTGATCTGAACTGCTTTGACAATTATGCTCTTGCAGCGCAAATAGCCGCATGCCCTCTTCCTGTTATTACCGGCATAGGCCATGAAAAAGATGATACTGTTGCGGATATAGTAGCTCATACGAGAATGAAAACTCCGACAGCGGTTGCGGAATTCCTTGTCTCAGGAATAAGAAGTTTTGAGGACCGCGTTATTGATATACGGAACAGGATAATGACGTATACCGCAAGACTGCTGCAGGAGATCCGCCACCGGCTGCATTCTCTTGCCCGGCAAATATGCTATGTGCCCGGCCGGGCGGTTTCAGAACAGCTTAATAAGCTGCTGCTTCTTCAAAGCAGTCTCAGAAATTATACAAATCAGCGTATCCAAAAGGTGTACTATACCCTTGAAAATGTGGAGCAGGCGTTAAAGCTCCTTGATCCGGTCAACGTGCTCAAAAGGGGTTATAGTATTACCCGCCATGATGGAAAAATTCTTAAAGATGCTTCGCTTGTAAGCAAGGGGGCGGCGATTGATACGACACTTTACAAAGGAAGTATTGTAAGCATCATAGGAACACAAAGGAGGATGCAGAACCATGAGCAGGACCAGGCAGCTTCCTTACTCCCAGGCTTTGACGGAGTTGGAACAGATAATCAGTGAGATAGAAACAGAAGATGTTGATGTCGATGTGCTGGCAGAGAAGGTAAAAAGAGCTGCCCTTCTGGTTAAATTGTGCAAGACAAGACTGAGGAGCGCAGAGGAAGAAGTCAAGAAAATAATGGCTGAAATAGAGGCCGATTCAAATCAGGGCGATGAGCCCGTTGAAGACGATGAGCCGGCAGTAGAATAACTGCAGCAGGTCAGTTTGATTTTCAGGCTTCTCGAATCAGGATAGATAGTATTTGAAAATCGCGACTTCCGGTTTCGACCCAATCCTTAACTGGATACCGGAAGTGCCGATCCCTCTGGAAACATACATTGGAATTCCGCTATTATGATACCAGCCTTTGACGTAATGCCCACTTCCTGGCGGCATGACCGGGGTGAACCCTAAAATATTGATCTGACCTCCATGGGTGTGTCCGGAGATCATGAATTTGAATTCGTGTCTCAAATCTTTTAAATTTGCCGTTGATTCGTAATTTAACAGAGGGCGGTGTGCCATAAGAATATGGTTTGGCGACAGGTCTGCACCTTTAAGTGCTTTTTGCAAATTTTGAGTGCCTTCCAGTGCGTCATCCAGGCCTGTAACCAAAACGCGGCGCAGGGTACCATTTTCTGCAAGTGGAGCAGTTTCATTGATGAGCAAAACCCCATTGTTAGTCTCGTATATTTTTGCCAGTTTCTTTAAATTAATGTTGTTGTTCCGTTCGTGGTTCCCCAGTATCGCTACTTTTGGAATATTTTGTTGCAGAAGTCTTAGAAAATTATCCAGAAGTTTCAAGTCGGTGCGCTCATCAATTGCATCTCCCGATATCAGGATGGCATCAGGAGTTTCTGCATTCACTCTTTCCGCCAGGGTTTTTTGCAATGGAATTATGGTCCTGAGATGAAGGTCTGACAGTTGAATCAGGGTAATGGATTCGCTTGATGCCCCGGCAGTACGGACAACATGGCGTGTAAACTCGACATGATCAGTTTCGAATGATAATTCGATGCCAAAAAAAGGCAGCATCCCGGCGAGAACTGAGGTTTGGAGAAATTCGCGCCGGCTTATTTCAGCTAAAAAGTTTTTTTGGTTCCGGTTTTCCATACATATTTAAAGCAGCAATATTTTTAGAAATCATTTTTTTGCCCGGATTGATTATTTTAACTTTACCGCGGGAAAGCTGTGCTGCAAAATCGGAGGATGTCTGAAACTACTGTAGGAATATGCTGATTCAGGCGTACATGATTTTTCCCATTGACGGAAAAGGCAAGCTTTAATCTGTCAGGTGGTTTCTTATGGCATAATTTGTCATTTCAGCATTGTTCTTGAGTTGCATTTTTTCAAGAATGCGGCTCCTATATGTGCTGATTGTCTTGACGCTGAGAGAAAGCTGGTCCGCAATTTCGCTCATAGTCTTGCCGGATGCGAGCATGCACAATACCTGATACTCTCTGTCCGACAGGATTTCATGTGGCTCCTTTTTTATGTCGGCGCCCATATTGTAGGAGAGTTTTTCTGCAAGAGTCGAGCTTATATATTTCCTGCCTGCAGCTACAGTGCGAATGGCTGCCACCAGTTCTGCAGGCGCGCTGTCCTTTGTCAGGTACCCGGACGCCCCCCATCTCAAGGACCGCATGGCATACTGGTCTTCGGGGTAATTGCTCAGAATCAGAACAGGAAGCTTGGGATGTTCACACCTTATTTCCTTTAAAACATCCAGGCCGCTTTTACCAGGCATGGAGATATCGAGGACTATCATCGAATATTCCTTCTCCCTTATCTTCGTAAGCGCTTCGACGGCGTTACCGGCTTCGTCCACAGCAGCCATGCCGTAGAAGCCGGAAATAATTTGTCTCAGCCCGGCGCGGACAATTGCATGATCATCTACAATCAATATGTTAATCATATGATTCCAATTATAGCGCAGAGCTGACCAATAATATAGATCAGGTGGGTACAGCTCTCAGTCTCAACCCGCAGACCGGCAACACCTATTCCTCCGAACCGTTATGAGGCCCCTTATTGAACAGCTTAATTCTCGTTATCGGCGTGTAACTACTAAAGCGTATCAATCTGTTATTCATTGATATTTCAGATTATTAGCGTACAAGTCACGACCCGATGGCCGAAGGATTTTTCGACCATCATGTTTGCCGTAAGAGAATCGCTGACATGCTTTTCGGATATTTCTTACATCAATATCAGCATAATACCGATTTTGATATAGTCCTGAAAACTATACTTTGGTAAGTATTAAATGGATAGCGAGCGTATTCCCGTGGTCTTACCACGGGGTTTAGCGAGCGAATAAGATACTAAAATTCCATACATTAGATTCCCTGCGGTCTTGCCGCAGGGAAGATCAAACACAGTCCTTGCTTGTGCAGGTGATACCGCTGTAATCGGTTTGCTACAGCAAGTCCAGTGCGTGACGGAGAGTGACAAATATGAAAAAAGTGAAATTATTTGCAAAGTGTCCTTTTTCAGCGAAAAAGCAGTCCTGCTTTGCGGCTGCAGATGTTTATTTGCCAAGTTATTTTCAGTACCTGGAATACTGCCGGAGCACTCGACACGTAATGTGTCCCTTCTACCAAATGGTTCATAATAAAGCAGCATAATGATATGGTTAACGAAAAAAATTATAAAACCGTTGAGAGCGACAGGGATGGCAGATTATATGTTTGCCGCTCGTTGTATTCCACCACCCCAAGGAAAATAAATTTTATCAAATCGATCGTTCGGCTTATAATATCTTCCCGCATTGGGAAGACAGAACCAAATCGTTATTCTCTTTACCGGGAATAGTAAACAGTCAAAACTGCCCTGGCGATGGTGTGACTGTTAAGATAATAACCTACCATAGCACCTGATGCATTTGCATCAAGATCTATCTTTTCGGTGTCGAGGGCATAGACTGTGAACTGATAGCGGTGCGGTTTGTCCCCGACTGGCGGGCAGGCGCCGCCGTATCCCGGCTTTCCATAATCGGTCCGGCTTTGAACACTTCCTTTCGGGGCCAGACCGGATTCAGGATCACCCGCGTTCTCCGGCAAGTTGTAAATATTGGCAGGTATATTGAAAATAAACCAATGCCACCATCCGCTGCCAGTCGGCGCATCGGGATCATAGACTGTGACAGCAAAGCTCTTTACCCCACCGGGGGCGTCTTTCCAGAGCAAAGCCGGTGAAATATTCTTCCCGCTGCAGCCGAAACCGGAAAATACCTGCGTCTCAGCCAGGCGGCCTCCCGGTTTAAGCTGCGGGCTGTCAAGTGAAAATTGTCCGGCCGCGGCGATGTTAACCATGAAAATTCCAAGGAACACAAGAACCATTGAGATCAACGTTTTTATTCCTTTTTCTTTTTTCATTTTTAAGCTCCTTTCATTCAATTCGCTTTTTAATTATACCCGGTCAATAGAATAAATGGATAGCGAGCGTATTCCCCGTGGTCTTGCCGCAGGGAATATCAATTAAACCTTAATCTATAAGCGGTCCTCCTGCTTGCAGGTACTTTCAATTAACTGTCGGAATACAGCAAAAAAAATAAATCCCGGAATTGTATTATAATTAAAAATAGCGGTAAGATTAACGATTTTTTTAGCTGTGAGGGGTCTGCAAATGATCGCAATTGTTGATTATGGCATGGGGAACATCAGGAGTGTAGAAAAGGCCTTTCTCAAAATAGGCGCTGATGTCAGGATAACCGCTGATCCAAAGGTCATTGCCGACGCAAAGGGTGTTGTGCTGCCGGGGGTAGGCGCCTTCAAGGATTGTATGCGTAATCTGGATGACCTGCGCCTGCTCGACTGCATCGTGAAAGAGATTGCAAAGGGCAAGCCCTATCTGGGCATATGCCTTGGCCTTCAGATACTATTTGCTGAATCGGAAGAGTTCGGCTTCTGCAAGGGGCTGGATATTTTCAGGGGAAAGGTTGTCAAGTTCAGCTTTGATATGCACAGGGATACCGAAACCGGCGTACTGAAGATTCCCCACATGGGATGGAATACTGCCAGGCTTTTAAAAAAACCGCCTATTTTTGACGGCATCGAGGACAACGCATATTTCTACTTTGTCCATTCGTATTATGTAGTGCCGGAAGATGAGGATATTGTTGCATCGCGGACGGATTACGGAGTTGATTTTGTCTCGATGGTGTGGAGAGACAACATATTTGCAACTCAGTTCCATCCTGAAAAGAGCCAGGGACTGGGTCTGAAAATCCTTAAAGGTTTTGATGGATTCGTTCGCCGTTCATAGTCTGAAAAGCATTATACTCGGCACGGCGGGTCATATTGATCATGGAAAGAGTTCTCTTGTTAAGGCCCTTACCGGAATCGACCCCGACAGACTTAAAGAAGAAAAAGAGCGCGGTATTACTATCGACCTGGGATTTGCCAGTATAAATTACCCCGAGGGTCTCACCGTCGGGATAGTCGATGTGCCGGGACATGAACGGCTTATTAAAAATATGCTGGCCGGCGCCGGGGGTGTTGATGTAGTTCTGATGGCAATCGCTGCTGATGAAGGAATAATGCCACAGAGCCGGGAGCATCTTGCAATATGCGAACTGCTGAAAATCAAGGCAGGCATTATTGCGCTTACGAAAGCGGACCTTGTCGAGGAGGACTGGCTGCGCCTCGTGACCGGCGATGTGATGGATTTTGTAAGGGGAACTTTCCTTGAGCGCGCAGAAATACTGCCGGTCTCCGTTAAAACCGGGCTGAATATAGAAACTCTGAAAAACCTGATAAGGGACCTTGCACTCAAAGTGCAGCCTAAGCGCACCCAAGGGCTTTTCAGAATGCCTGTTGACCGGGTATTTACGCTTAAGGGATTTGGTACGGTAGTGACGGGAACGGCGCTTTCCGGCGCCATAACATTGGACAGTCCTGTAAAAATACTGCCTGCAAAGCTTACAACAAGAGTCAGAGGCCTTCAAACTCACGGCATAAGCACTGAAAAGGCATATGCCGGACAGAGGATAGGGATCAATCTTCAGGGCATTGACCGGGAGTTACTCAAAAGGGGTGATGTAGTTGTTGATTCGGATAAACTCCTCCCCACTCTGACACTCGATGCCGAACTTGGAATGCTGAAGAACGCGCCGATCATAAAAAGCAGGGAGCGCGTCCATTTTTACACAGGCACTTCAGAGACCATAGCGCGTATTATTGTTTACGACAGAGAGGAGGCAATACCCGGGGAATCCTGCTTCTGCCAGTTCCGCCTCGAAAATCCGGTAGTGGTGCTTTCCGGTGACCGTTACATCATCCGGGGGTTCTCGCCCCTGGAGACTATTGGAGGTGGTGAAATCCTTGATCCCTTTCCTGTGAGGAGGAAAAAAAGTGCCGGCATAGATGACCTCATTGTTTTAAAGGAGGGGTCACTGAAGGACAAGGTGGGGATGAAAGTCCGTCGGTCGGGGTTGAGGGGGGTCTCTGCGGGAGAGGTTCTAGGTTGGGTGCAGGGTGATATCCTGGAAATAGAATCCGCTATAACGCAGCTTTTGAAAGAGGGTACACTGGTTAGAAGCCAGGACCTGCTTTTTCACAAAGAGGGCTTCTATGCATTAAGGGAAAAGGTAATGGCCGAGATCGTCCGCTTTCATAAGGAAAACCCCTTGAAGCAGGGAGTGCCCAAGGAGGCGTTGAGGGCCAGGGTGCGGGTTGGCCTGAAAGACGATGAAAAGGTTTTTGACGGCCTTGTTGCCATGATAAATGAGCTGACTATAGATAAGGATATTGTGCGTCTCACCGGCTTTAGCGTTGCGCTGTCAAATACGGATGAAGGGACAAAGCAGAGGATACTGGCAGCACTTGATAAGGTGGACTTTCAACCCCCGATGAAGAATGAGCTTGCCGGGCAATTGTCAATCAAAGAAAAAGAACTCAATGACCTTCTCATGCTCCTTACCAAAGAAGGCTTGCTGGTAAGGATCAATGATTCTCTATATATAACCAGGGTCCAATACGATGCGATGATCGACTTGCTTAAAAAATTCTATGCTAAAAAAAGCGAAATGTCCATCGCCGAATTCAGGGACATACTCGGTACAACCCGCAAATATGCGCTACCTTTTGTTGAATTTCTTGACTCGAAGAAGATTACCCTGAGGGTTGGGGATATAAGACGATTAATGTTAAAATAAACTATGAAAAAACAGCTTATCTGGATTCCGGTACTTTTGTTGATAGGGTTTCTGCTTGGAGGCGTTACCTACCATATCTTGAGCAAGAGTGCAACTCCATCATATATTCCCTTTACACCAAGAGTGCCATTTTCGGTTGCCGATACTTCGCGAGGGTTTTCCGACATCGTAAGGGCTGTTTCCCCTGCGGTTGTTAATATTTCCAGTATTAAGACGCTGAAACGTCAGCCAACCCCCTTTGACGAGTTTTTTGATTTTCTGTATCCCTTCCCTGATGGCCATCAGAAGAGATGGAAAGAGCAGAGCCTGGGTTCCGGAGTTATTGCCTCTCCTGACGGCTATATTATTACGAATTACCATGTTGTCGAGCAGTCGGACGATATAAGGGTCATTCTCTTTGATAAGAGGAGTTTCAGGGCAAAGATCATAGGATCAGATCCAAAAACCGATCTCGCGGTCATAAGAATCAGTTCAAAAGATCTTCCCGTGATACCGTGGGGTGATTCCGAGAAGCTCCAGGTAGGTGAATTTGTTCTTGCTATCGGGAACCCTTTTGCCTTAAGTCATACAGTTACGATGGGCATTGTCAGCGCAGTCGGTCGCGTGGATGTTGGGATTGCCGATTATGAAAATTTCATCCAGACTGATGCCGCCATCAATCCCGGCAATTCGGGGGGACCGTTGGTGAATATTAAAGGCGAGTTGATAGGCATAAATACTGCAATTTTCTCAAAGACCGGCGGCTACCAGGGCATAGGGTTTGCAGTGCCGAGCAATATGGTCCGCCTTGTTATGGACCAACTGTTGAAAAAAGGCAAGGTGGTCCGCGGGTGGATAGGTGTCACGATCCAGGAACTCACACCCGAGCTTGCCCAGAAGTTTGGGCTTAAAGTCTCTGAAGGAGCTCTTGTCAGTGATATCGCACAGGGGAGTCCGGCACAGGGAGCGGGCATAATGAGGGGAGATATCATCCTTGAATTCGACGGGAAAAAAGTTGCTGACGTGGGTGTTCTGAGAAATATGGTAGCACAGAGCCGGATTGGTGACCAGGTGGGCATTAAATTGATGAGAAGAGATAAGATGTTGGCCACTGTGGTGAATATTGTCGAGCTGCCGGCGGATGCGTCCGATATGACTGCGGGTGTAATATCTTCTCAGCAGGAACCCAACGAAAGTGCCCTCTCCGGCATGGCTGCCACTGACATTACTCGCGCTGTAATAAAACAGCTTGGCATGGGCAATGACGAGAAGGGAGTTATTGTAGTCAAAATCGAACCGGACTCGCCCGCGGAGGAAGCGGGCTTGAAAAAAGGTGACATCTTGCAGGAGATCGACAGACAGAAGATCGAGAATCTGAATGAATTTAACAAGGCTGTTGCCAAAGTGCGTCCCATCGATACTGTCTTGCTGTTTGTTAATCGCTGTGGTAAAAGATTTTACGTTGCATTGTCGCCGCAGTAGAGACAGGTAAAGGTTAAGGTATAGAAAATAAATCAAAGACTCTGTTTTAATCTTTACCTCTACCTCTACCTTTACCTTTGTTTATTATATACGGAAAGGGGGTGAACATGTGTCTACACTGATTGCACGGATTATCATATTAGCGGTTTTTTTGTTAGCAGGATATTTTTACGGTTTGAAATACGGTTTTATAGGCCAGGGATTAGTTACGGGAATTATTCTGGGTTTTGTCACTATTGTTGTCGAGTTAAGACTGAGCAAGGTTTCTTTCGGGTCGGTGATTGGAGGTTTTTTCGGTCTGACAACAGGACTCTTATTCGCCAATCTTCTTTTGTTTCCTTTCCACTCGATTGTTGGCGGTGAAAGCTGGACGTTATCCACATTCGCCCTGAATGCGATACTCGGGTACGGAGGGCTGTTTGTCGGTCTGTACAGGGGAAAGAATCTCACCATCCCCGCAATCATGAGGCTGTTCAAAGGCCAGGAAATCGAGGAGGGGCTGAAGGTCCTTGATACCAGTGTGATCATTGACGGGCGTATCGCGGAGGTCATCGAAGCCGGTTTTCTTGAGGGCACATTCATTATTGCTCAATTTATACTTCAGGAACTTCAGTATATAGCCGATTCTCCCGATCCTATGAGGAGATCCAAGGGAAGGCGCGGACTTGATGTCCTGCACCGCATTCAGAAGATGCAGAACATAAAGGTCAGGATAGTCGAAGAGGATTTCCCGAACATAAAAGAGGTGGATGCCAAGCTCATTTCCCTGGCGCGGCTTCTGAACGGGAAGATCATCACCAATGATTTCAACTTGAACAAAGTGGCGCAGTTGCAGGGTGTTGTAGTATTGAATATCAATGAACTTGCAAATGTCCTCAAACCGGTAGTGCTCCCGGGAGAAACCCTGAGCCTGTTTATTGTCAAGGAAGGTAAGGAATACAACCAGGGTGTTGCCTATCTTGATGATGGCACTATGGTTGTAATTGAAAATTCCAGGAAGCTTATCGGGAAGAATGCTGAGGTAGCGGTCACGAGTGTACTGCAGACTACAGCGGGTAGAATGATATTTGCAAAGTTGAAAGAAGAGGAATGAAAAGCGGTTAGGTTAGAATGCAGAAAATCAAAATAGTCGCTATTGTGCCTGCCGCAGGACTCGGCAGGCGTTTCGGAGCCGGCGAAAACAAGTCGCTGCATGAGTTTTTGGGCAAACCGCTTGTTGTCTGGGCGCTCCAGGCGCTCCAGTCTGTCGATGAGATTGGAGAGATAATTCCTGTTGTCAAGGAAGGTGACTTAAAGGGGGCTGCCGATCTGGTAGAACGTTACAATATCTCCAAAGTCAGGCGGATTGTTCCGGGCGGCAGGGAGCGGCAGGACTCTGTATATAACGGGCTCAGGGCGCTTGATAAGGATACCTCTGTTGTTGTAATACATGACGGCGCCAGACCGCTGGTGGAAGGTTTGCTGATTAAAAACAGCATCTCGGAGCTGGATAGTTATGACGGTATTGTTGCGGGTGTACAGGTGAAGGACACAATAAAAGAGGTGAAGTCCGACAGTAGGTGCTCAAGCAGCAAAGGGCATGAGGCCAAAGATCTTGAAGAGGGCCTTATAGTCCGCAGGACCCTGGACCGCAATGTGCTGTGGGCGGTCCAGACACCCCAGACTTTTCATTACACCAGGATAATGGAGGCACACGGCAAGGCGCATGCCGAAGGGTTATATGCGACTGACGATGCCGCGCTGGTCGAGCATTACGGGGGACGCGTCAGGATCATCCCGGGTTCATATTTGAATTTAAAAATTACTACCCTTGAAGATATTAATATTGCCGAGACCCTGTATCGACGCTGGTTAAAATCATGCGCATAGGCACCGGATATGATTCACATCGGCTTGTTGAAGGCAGGCGACTGATTATTGGCGGCGTGGATGTTCCTTTTGAAAAAGGTCTGCTCGGCCATTCAGACGGCGATGTGCTCTGTCATGCTGTTATTGACGCCCTTATCGGAGCGCTCGGCGCCGGCGACATAGGAAAACACTTCCCCGATACTGAAGCGCAATGGAAAGACGCCTCAAGCATGCTGCTGTTGCGGCATATTTTGGAGCTTGTGCATTCTCACAGCTTCGAGGTCACATGGATAGATGCGGTGGTCCTTGCAGAAAGACCGAAGCTGGCTCCCTTTATTGCTTCAATGAAAGCAGCTTTTGACGCGGCGGGAATTCCCTCTTCCATTATCAATATTAAGGCAAAGACCAACGAAGGAATGGGGTTTGTCGGCAGGGGGGAGGGGATTGCGGCCCAGGCGGTCTGTTTATTAGAGGAAAGCCACCGGAGGCGCTGATAACGGGACTGATACTCTCAGGCAAAATTAAACTGTTTGTTGCTTCAAGGTTCATGATAAGCTGATCACCCTCAGAGAGATTCCCAAATTTAAAGTACTGTAAGTTATGCCCGGCACAAGAAAATGATTCCATACAAAACACGAGGAAAACTCGATAAATTGATTGAACGCATAATGGAACATGTCAAAGGATTTGTTCTGGCCGCGTTCGTAATTGTTTTTGTCCTCAGTGTGATGGTAGGTTACCGCTACTATCGCTATACTCAGGACGATCCTCAGTTCTGCGCTTCCTGTCACCTTATGAAGGAGGCTTACAAGGAATGGCAAAAAGGCAAGCACCGGGATGTGGTTTGCCAGGATTGCCACCAGTTGAGCATACTTGAAAAGAACCGTCTTCTCATTGCCTTTGTGCTAAAAAGCAACCGGCCTCTTGAACAGACCCATGGCCGTGAAAAACCATGGGAAGCTTGCCGGAATTGCCATATGGACAGCATCGCCCAGGGCTCTATGACGATGAGAAAGTCATCAGGGCATGCAATGCATGTTTTTATGCAAAAACTGCAATGCAAGCTCTGTCACAAGGGAACGCTGCATGAATTCACTGTTAATGAAGCAGTATGTAAGAACTGCCATCGTGATAAGGGTGTTCATGGTCTCGGCATGGAATCCTTCTCCTGTCTCAAGTGCCACCTCTTCTCCGAAAAAAAGCCCGCTATTATATCAAGAAACCGTTGCACGAGTTGTCATACACAAATTCCGAAAAAAGGTCCGATGTCAAGTCTTTTCTGTCACCAATGTCACAATCCGCATGGCGTGATAAAGGCTGGTGATGCAACATGCGTGAGCGAATGCCACCGGAATGTGACTTCTGCAGGCCAGCATGCCCTGCATTTGCGGAAAGGGCTCGACTGTATATATTGCCACAAGCCTCATACGTGGACTGTAGGTGCAGACAGGTCAAAAAAACTGTGCAGCAAGTGCCACTCCCCTAAGAAACCGCAGTTGTTCATATATTAGTTTTTTTGCAGCTTTGCAAAAGAAACTTCTCTCTTTGCATTTATGCAAAGGGTAAGAACAGTAAAACCGTTTAAAATCAACTCATTCCTCACTGGCATGGATAATGCTTTAACAAAAGTAGATGCTCAATAGCACCATAGAAAGGGGCCAAATATATGAAAAGAGGAGAGATGACGAAAAAAGGCGTATATACTGGAGCAGGGGCAGGGTTGGTCTTATTTGCGCTGATGGGGTTGCTGCCGGGATCATTTATAGGCGGCGTTATCGGTCTTAACATGGCTGGCAGATTTTTTAGTATCCCTTTGGAAGCAACGATACTACCAAGAATCATAGTTGCGGCCTCTATGGTAATGGGAGTAATTGTTGCCGGGGTGGTATTTGTAGTGGGCAGTGCACTGATCGGCTGGCTTGTCGGACATGCTGTGGATTCAATAATCGAGAGCAGAGTGACATCCGTTGAACGGACAATAAAAGGCGAATAAAAGGAGGATGGGAAAATGTCAAAGAATGAGATGACGAAGAAAGGATTGTATATTGGTACCGGGATGGGACTCGTTCTGTTTGTCCTGGTTGGGCTGCTGCCCGGATTGTTTATCGGTGGAATGGCCGCATTGAAAATTGGGGAGAGCCTGTTCGGGACAATGGCGGCCGGGGCTATACTGCCGAGAATGGTTATCGCCTTTTCCATGATAGCGGGACTTCTTATTTCCGCGGTAGTTTTTATTGTCGGATCGGGAGTGCTGGGCTGGACAGTGGGCTATATTACAGACGCCGTCAGGACGAGCAAGGTATCAACGACGCGGACGGTGGAAGAAACGGTTAAATAAAGAGGAGGACATAAATAATGCTTTTTATTGTAAGCGGCAAGAGGGTACCTCTGACCGAAACCAAGAGCCCCTGTAATGAAGCTGAAGAATATGAGTTGACCCCTTTGGATTACAGAGACGTTAAAACGCTGGAAGAAGCCAAAGGCAAGATCTGGTACAAGAGCTGGATCGCATCAGGGGAAAATCACCGGATAGAAAACGGCATTGTTGTTTGCGACAAAAAGACGAAGGTGAAGCAGTGGGTCATCGAGATCGACAGCCTTGAGCAACTGTTATCCTTTCAGAGCAAATACGGAGACATAATTATTTCTGACAGTTCCCCGTATAAAGAGGCCGATAAGGAAATAATCATACAGGGCAAGAAAGGATAACAGTTTGAGGAGGAATCATGGAGAATGAGGCAAAACAGTCTGTAAAAACTTCGGAAATCTTGGATGGCCTGACAAAGTCGTTAAAATCCTCGTTCCTGGTGGAGTGGTATGCTACTTTAGTCGATTTTTTGTCAGGCAGCAAATCCTTTTATGTTTTACTCGGCATAGGCGTTATTATAGTATATGCCGGCACACTGGGAGCTTTTGACGCATTCCGCATCGGGTCCCGGCACGCATATGGAGTAACAAGGGATGTTCCCTGGGGCCTGCTGATTTCGACTTACATCTTCTTTGTTGTGACATCCACAGGTCTATGTATCGTTTCTGCAATAGGGCACGTTTTTGGCGTGAAGGAATTCATGCCGGTCGTGAAGCGGGCGGTCTTCCTGTCAATCGTTACGATTATCGCAGGCTTTACAGTAATATTTTTTGAGATAGAGAACCCATTTAGGATGGCAATTTATAATGTGATTTCACCGGGATTGACCTCCAACATCTGGTGGATGGGCACCCTTTACGGAATATACATGTTATTTATGATAGTGGAATTCATTTTTATTCTGCTGGACAACCACAAGTTAGCCACTTATTTCGGGTTATCAGGGTTGATTTCAGGTATAGCGGCACACAGCAACCTTGGCGCCATTTTCGGAATGCTGTATGCCCGTGAATACTGGTACGGTCCCTACCTTCCCGTCTATTTTATCGCGTCAGCCCTTATGTCCGGCTGCGCCGCAATTATTTTCTTTACATGGCTCGGGTATAAGATAACGAACGAGAAGATGGACAGGCCGATGCTTCGGTCCCTCGAAGCTGTTTCCAAACTCTGCATGCTCATGATCGTCGTGATCCTTTTTTTGACAGCATGGAAGATTCTTACCGGCCTGGTAGGAGGACCGGACAAGGTCGAGGCCCTCAGGGCCACGATGACAGGACCGTATGCCTTCAATTTCTGGGTCGTGGAGGTGCTAATGGGACTCGTGGTCCCTTTTGTTATCTTCCTTTCTTCCAAAGGCAAGAACATAGGCATGAGCTTCCTTGCTTCCGCGATGATGGTCTTCTCGATTTTCTTCATGAGATACGATCTGGTGGTTATAGGCCAGATCGTGCCTGTATACCATGAACTTGGCGTTAGGGAATATTTGGGGCTTGCGGCCTATACCCCTACTTTCCATGAAATTATGGTAGTAGTGGCCGGCCTCGGAATAACCGCAACAACATTCATGATCGGAGAAAAGGTGTTTGGCGGGCACAAGAGCGAGATACATTAAACATAAAGGAGACAAGACGGTGAAGAACTTGAAAATAGATTTGGACAATTTAAAAAAAGAGAGCATGGATTCCGTTTCTCCGATGGAGCGCAGGGAATTTCTGAAAATCGGGCTCATCATAACCGGCATATTCGCCGGCGGAACGGTTTTATCTGCAGTGTCAAATTTTAGCAATGTATTCGCTTCCCCTGAGGAGGCAGCGGAAAAATATCCTTATAAGCCGCACTATGGCATGGTTATAAGGCAGGACAGGTGCATCGACTGCGGACTATGCGTAGACGCCTGCAATGTGACTAACAGTGTACCTTCCTACGGCTATCGCACAAGGATACTCGAAAAAGATGTTCCTGACGCTATAGGCAGGAAAAGGGAATTCATTCCTGTGCTTTGCAATCAATGCGACAACCCTCCGTGTGTCAGGGCGTGCCCGACGAAGGCGACCATAAAGGACGAGAAAACGGGAATTGTCATAATGAGAAGTTATAAATGCATCGGCTGCAAGACCTGCATGCTCGCATGCCCTTATAGTGCGCGATATTTCGATGATGAGCGGCATGCTGTCGACAAGTGCAATTTCTGTTATGATACGCGCCTCTCCAAAGGGGAAAAGTTGACCGCCTGTGCTGCGGCATGTCCGGCCGGGGTCAGGAATTTTGGTGATTTGTCAGATCCAAACAGCGAAGTCTATAAAATGGTTCATCAGCTAGAAAGGCCGGTATGGGTGTTACGCCCTGACGTCGGAGCAAAACCCAATGTCTTCTACACAAAGGGATAATATGGTTAACAGGGGTCATAAATGAAAACAATAGGTTGTTCCTGCTTCCTGATCGTTGTCATCGCAATTTTTTTTAATAGCTCTCTAAAGGCCTTAGCTGCAGACAGTGCTGTCGAATGGGGGAATATACTGTATACAAAACCCCTCAAATCTGTCCTCTTCAGCCACAAATTGCATGTGAACGAAAAGAAACTGAGCTGCGATATGTGCCATGCCAAACTTTTTGAAATGAAGGCACTGGCAGTGCAGGGGAAGACGGATTTTAATATGGCTGCTCTGAACGAGGGCAAATACTGCGGCGCCTGCCACAACGGGAAAACGGCCTTTGCTTCAAACTCGCAGTGCGCACGATGTCACGGCGGAGTAAAAGAATATGTTTCTGAGGAAGGGACCCCTAAATCTGTCGCCAAACCAATACAGGGGCCCAAAGGCGCTATTACCTTGGGCAGCGGAGAAACAGCAGTCAATTTTGTTCATGATACCCACGCCAGGAACTTTGTGTGCTCGGACTGCCATTCGAAGCTATTTGCTCCCAAAAAGGGCATGGACAAGATAGCTATGGATGATCTTTATAAGGGCAAATACTGCGGCTCATGCCATAACGGGAAGGTCGCCTTTGCTTCCACAGAATGCTCGAAATGCCATGCTAAAATGACGGCGCCTAAAGCCCTGTTGACATATAAGCCGAAGGACGTCGGACCCGTGCAATTCAGTCATGCGGTGCACACGGCGGTGTTTTCGTGTGAAAAATGCCATCCAAAACTTTTTGCCATGAAAAAGACCAGTGGCAAAATGACAATGGATGCAATTAACGAAGGTAAATACTGCGGAGCCTGCCACAACGGAAAAGTTGCTACAGCGGCTACGGAGTGCGACAAGTGCCATAAGTAAAGGCAAAATGTATGTTTCGGTGTGGAGGACCTACAGGTTCTTTTTATCTTGTGTAAGCATGTCGAAAAGGCGGGTGATCAACACGCCGAAAGCCCCGCCCAAAAGAGCGCCGAAAGCGACAATGATACCGATGACTATAAATACTCCTAATATAACCAATACATGGTTTTCAGGCAGATGCGCCTTGAAAAAGTAGTTTATGTCGTGGGCAACCGCCTCGCACCAGCCCCCGCCGATTGTATTGCCCAAAAGCCAATCCATGCTCAATGATATTATAACGCCCAAAAGTCCGCCGGTTGCCGCTCCTATATAAAACGCCTTTTTCATTTTTTATAGAGACCTTCAGCCGAGCGCTCTCCATGCCCACACACTATAAGCTTCTTTATCATTCAGTTTCTATGCAGTATTTCTTGAATTTCCTGTAAAGCGTTGCGAGATCGACGCCGAGAGCCCTCGCGGTTTCGTCTTTATTTTTATTGTTGTTGGCATACGCTTTCAGTATCATATTTTTTTCGTAATCGGCGAGATAAACTCTAAGGAGAGAGGTTTCTTGTTTGTGATCAGCCTTTATCAGCTTCTCAGGGAGGTCACAGAGAGTTATTAGTTTGCCATCCGCAAGGACAACCGAGCGCTCCATGGTGTTGCTCAGTTCCCGCACATTGCCCGGCCATGCGTAATCCAGCAGCACTGCAAGGGCCTGATTGTCAATGCCGCTGATGTTCTTTTTGTGTTCTCCGGCGAATTTAGCTATATAGTGCCTGCAGAGGAGTTCAATGTCGTCTTTCCTCTCGCGCAGCGGAGGGACCTTTATTTCTATTACATTAAGCCTCCAGTACAGGTCCTCCCGGAACTTGCCCGCGCTGATTTTATTATCGATATCCGCATTGGTTGCCGAAATAATGCGGATATCGATAATGCGCGGTTTTGTATCACCGAGAGGATACACTTCTCCGGTTTCAAGAACTTTAAGGAGTTTAGCCTGCAAGGGGACCGGCATGTCACCGATTTCATCAAGGAAGAAAGTGCCCTGGTCGGCAAGGGGGATAAGACCCATCTTGTCGGCAACAGCTCCGGTGAAAGCCCCTTTTTTGTACCCGAAAAGCTCTGATTCCAGCAATCCTTCCGGGATAGCGGAGCAGTTTATTGATATAAACGGTTTGTCGCGACGAGGGCTGTTGCAGTGAACTATTTCTGCAATAAGTCCCTTTCCCGAGCCGCTTTCACCTAATATAAAGATATTGCTCTTTGTGGGGATCACTTTTTCAAGGGTTTCGAATATTTTCATCATAGGCGCAGAAATGCCGATGAACTCTTTGCATGCCATGCGTTGGCTTATCTGCTGCCTGAGCGCAAGATTTTCGACAACGAGCCGTTTCTGCTCCAGGATTCTTTTTATGGCGAGTTTAATTTCTTCGTTATGGAAAGGCTTAATGATGTAATCCACAGCCCCATGTTTCATTGCCTCTATTGCAGACTCAAGCGAAGCAAAGGCTGTCATCATGATAACCCTGGTATCCGGAGCCATTTCCTGTATTTTTCCGAGCACCTCCATTCCATCGATCTTGCCCATCTTCAGATCGGTAATAACTACATCGAAATTCTCTTCATTCAGCTTCCCGATAGCCTCTTCACCGCTGTTTGCAGTGGTTACGGCATAGCTTTCCTGTTTAAGCAGGAAAACCAGGGCTTTGCAGATATCGGGCTCGTCGTCAACTACAAGGATTTTAGCCTTCATGAATGCTCCACGGGCAGCAGTATGGTAAAGGTGGTACTCTTGCCTTCTTTGCTAAAGACTGTGAGGGTTCCGTTCATTTTCTTTATTATATCATAGCTGACCGCCAGCCCCAGCCCTGTTCCCTTCTCTTTGGTTGTGTAAAAAGGATCGAATATTTTATTGATATCCTTTTTCGGTATGCCTATGCCGGTATCCTGGAACTGAATGGCAATCGAGCCGTCACGCATAAAACTTCTGACCGTGAGAGCACCTCCGTCAGGCATGGCGTCGATCGCATTAAGGGTAAGATTGAGAAAGACCTGCGACAACAGGTGGGCATCGGTTACTATCTCAGGAAGGTCTGATGAAAGCTCTTTCAAAATAGAGATCCCTTTTGCTTTTTTATCATACCGTATCAGGTTTAAGGCAGTATCGATGACTTCATTGACCATACATTGTTCCGGTTCTCCCGAGGGCCTTTTGGTAAAGCCGGAAAGCTGTTTCAGTATCTCTGAAATCCTGTTGATATGGAAGGAGATCGTTTCGAGGCTCTCCCTCTTGAATTTGTCTTCCTTTTCCATTTCCCTGAGAATCTGCACGAATGAGAAAATGGAAGTGAGCGGATTGCCGATTTCATGTGCGATGCCGGCTGCAAGCCTTCCTAAAGAGGCGAGCTTTTCAGAGTTTATTATCTGGTCCTCCATCCTTTTTATTTCAGTAACATCCTGTATGAGTCGTATATAGCCGTGCAATTCGCCGTTATCTGCAATTATGGGAGCCGTGGTTACCTGAAAATAGTCGTCTTTCCGGTCGAAGAGGTTTGAGACTATGAAAGTGTCTATATGACCGTGGGAGTAGTTGGCAGCCAGATTGCAATCCTGGAACAAATCCTCACAGTACTTGCCTATTAATTCCATGCCGGCCATGTCGTCGATCATCTGGTTTGCCCACTGGATTTTGCCTTCTTTTGAAACCATGATGATTCCTCCGCCGATAGCGCTTAAGATCGAATTCAGTTTTTCTTTTTCACTTGAGAGTTCGGCGGTCCGCTCATTGACCCGGTCTTCGAGTTGGACCGTGTATCGCTCCAGTGCTTCTTTACCCTGTGCAGCCGCCTCCGCCTTGATCCTGTCTTTGTTAAAGACAATGAGGATTCCGGAAACAAAGCTGGCAGTGACAAAAATTGCTACGATAAGCCAGGAATACAGTTTCATGCTGTGCTTTATGGGGTGAGAGACTTCGGAGTATGGTGATGATACTGCAATAATCCATGACAGGTCGTCGATATTAATTGCAGAGAATGCAACAATCTTATCTTCTCCCGATGGAGCAATATATCTGCCTAAAGTGTCGCCACGGCCTTCCACGATTTTTTTTTCGAGATCGAAGTTGCGGTGGCATCTGAAGCAGGTAGCGTCCGCTTTATAAATGTTTCTCCCCACCATGACCGGTTGTTTGGGGTGGAAAAGGAGATTGCCTTTTCTATCCATCATCCATGCATATCTGATCGTCCTGGATTCGAGGCTGCTCACGGCATTTTGGGCTATGTCGGAGATGGTATCTATTCTCGTACAGAAGAATGCTATGTATGCAGGGACATTATTCCGGTAAACCGGTGATGCGATATAGAGAAGAGACGGCGTCGCAAGCAGGCGTGCAGTGCCGAACTCCATGCCTTTTGCCCGCTGTATTACATTGGGGATTTGGGACAGAAGCATGTCCCTGTCCCCCCGAAAGAAGAGCAGCTTCCCGTGCATGTCGACCAATCCGAGTTTTGCATCAACTATTCCCTCATGCGCCGACTTGAGTTTTTCTTCAATTTTGGCGAAGTCTCTGTTGCTCCGGATGTCGGCTTCCGACAGTATACGAGCCGTTAAAAGGAGTTCCTCTTGCTCCCGCAGAATATAAGATTTTATGTTGTCTGCAATTGATTTTGAAAGCAGGAACTGCTGACTGTTGAACCGCGCGGCGATATCCATCTGAAGCGACTGCTGGAAAAAAATATTGAGGGTTATGATCCCCGAGATAACTGCTATAAGCGAACCTATTATGAGGATTTGGTTTTTCATTATATCAGCAGCTTTGCATGCCTTTCGGCAATCACATCGCTGTCAGCACAGGATATCAACTACGCGCAGAGTTCCTTCCGTTTACTTGTTCATCATCTCCAGGAACTCGCTGTTGCTCCTTGTGCCTTTAAGCTTGCTGAGCAGGAATTCAACGCTTTCTACAGTGCTCAACGGGTTCAGCACCTTTCTTAGAATCCACATTTTGTTCAGGATGTCCCTGTCGACGAGCAGTTCCTCTTTTCTTGTCCCTGATGAATTGATATCAATGCTCGGGAATATTCTCTTGTCCACAAGCTTGCGGTCGAGATGCAGTTCCATATTGCCGGTCCCTTTAAATTCTTCAAAAATTACATCATCCATACGGCTTCCCGTATCGACAAGCGCTGTCGCCAGAATGGTGAGACTGCCGCCTTCTTCTATGCTCCTCGCGGTGCCGAAAAATCTCTTGGGCCTTTGCAGAGCATTCGCGTCGAGCCCGCCGGACAGTACCTTGCCGCTTGTGGGTGTTATTGCGTTATATGCCCTTGCCAGCCTTGTTATACTGTCAAGGAGGATGACCACGTCCTTCTTTGTTTCCACAAGCCTCTTGGCCCTCTCGATAACCATCTCGGACACCTGGCAATGCCGCTGGGGCGGCTCGTCAAAAGTTGAACTTATGATTTCTGCGCCGCTGACCTGTCTTTTCCAGTCGGTGACTTCTTCAGGCCGCTCATCTATGAGGAGGATAATGAGGTGAATTTCTTTATGATTCGTTGTGACCGCTTTTGCAATTGACTGCAGCAGCATTGTTTTCCCTGTCCTCGGGGCAGCAACTATCAGACCTCTCTGGCCTTTGCCTATGGGGGCGGTCAAATCCATCACTCTCATGGAGAAGTCATTGTCGTATTCAAGGGTGACTTTTTCAGTCGGATAATATGGGGTGAGATTATCGAAGAGCGGACGGTTCACATTACGCTCGATTGATTCATTGTTGATGCTCTCCACCTTCAAAAGTGCGAAATACCGCTCATTGTCCTTGGGCGGCCTGATCTGGCCTGATACATAATCACCCGTGCGTAAACTGAACCTCCTGATCTGTGACGGTGATACATATATGTCGTCGGGACTCGGCAAATAGCTGTAGTCCGGAGAACGGAGAAAGCCAAAGCCGTCAGGCAGGATCTCCAGCACTCCTGAACCGTAGACGCTCCCTGCTTTTTCAGCCTGGGCCTGCAGAATGGCGAAAATGAGGTCCTGCTTTCTCAACCCTGTCGCGCCTTCTACATTCAGATCTTTGGCAAGGCCCGCAAGGTCATCAATGGTTTTCTCTTTCAATTCTGATATTGCAATATAGTTTTCCATCTTTTCTGTACCTCTCTTGGTAGTCATGATAAAAGCCTCAACAGCTCAAATGGCTGCACTGGCGCAGCGGATTTACTTTTATTGATTGATATGTTCCCGGTAACAATCTTTAAGTTTATGGGTTACCCATGATTAAGGATGGATAATATCAGATTACTTTCCGAATTCTATTGCTCAAGTATCCTCAGTGATTTCTTGTTGCGTTAAGCTTGAACGGGCGAACTCCCGTATTTAGAATTACATAATGCGGCCGGCTTTGTCAACAGCTTTATGCTCCCCTTCTCCTGTCTTCCTTTATATTTAAGGTATAATAACTAAATGAATTACCGTTTGACGGAAAAAGTAAAGGCCGCGGGCTGAGCGGCAAAAATGGGTCCGGCGGACCTGGAACAGATAATCGCTGCGCTCCATAATTTTGGGGATGCCATTCCCGGGGGCGACAAGGACTCTCCTGTTGTGCTTATAGGCCCGGGGGATGATGCCGCTGTTATTCTTATCGGGGACACTGCTATCGTTGAGACAGTGGATGTTATAACCCCTGTGGTAAACGACCCCTTCACCTTCGGCGCCATAAGCGCCAATAATTCCATCAGCGACGTGTATGCCATGGGAGGCAGGCCTGTCACTGCGCTGGCTATAGCTGGTTTTTCATCATGTGATTATGAGATAGTTGTCCTGAAGGAAATACTGAGGGGAGCGTTGGATACGCTTGGAAGGGCAGGCGCCAGGCTTATCGGCGGGCACAGTTTTGACGAGCCGGAGCTTAAATTCGGCCTATCGGTAACAGGCATTGTTGACAGGAACAAGATACTCAGGGTGTCCGGCGCGGCTGAAGGCGATGTTATCATCCTTACGAAGCCTCTTGGTGTGGGTATACTGGCGACTGCACTCAAAGGCGGCAAGCTATCGGATGAGGAGATGGGGCCGGCGATTGAGTGGATGCTGACGCTGAATGACAACGCGTCTTTCAAGGCTTCGTCCTTAGGCGCAACTGCCTGTACGGATGTCACCGGATTCGGGCTGCTCGGCCATGCTTATAACATGGTAAGGAATACGGCACTGGATTTTGTAATTGAGAACTCGCGCGTACCGCTGCTTGAACATGTTTTGGAAATGATAGACAGAGGCATGGTCCCGGAAGGCGCGTACAAAAATCTGCAGTATGCCGAAGGCAAAGTGGTTTTTTCTTCCGGTGTCAGTGATGAGAGCAAGCTTCTGCTTTCCGACCCTCAAACTTCCGGCGGACTTTTATTCACCCTTGGCGAGGACCGTGTTAAGGCCCTTGAAGGCTCTTCCCTCTTCTTTTCGGTCATCGGCAGGGTGGAGAAAGGCTCCGGCAGCATTATCGTAAGATGAACTGCGGCGCGCTCGTTCTCCTGCTTCACGCTCACCTCCCTTATGTAAGACACCCGGAGTACGAGTATTGCATTGAAGAAAACTGGCTTTTTGAAGCAATAAGGGAAACCTATGTCCCCCTGCTGGATGTGCTGGAACGGATGGTAAATGACGGTATAAGCCCGCGTATTACCTTTTCAATAAGTCCAACGCTGGCGGAGATGCTCGGGGACAGCCTCCTCAGAAAAAGGTTTGTCCGGCATATGGACAATCTTATTGCGCTTTCCGAAGCAGAAATGGTCAGGACCGGAAGGTCATCTTTCGGACCTACGGCAGAGCTTTACAATAATCACTTCAAGACGGTGCTGAGTTTATATACCGGGCGCTATAGCAGCGATCTGGTCGCAGCCTTCAGGAAGCTTCAGGATGAAGGCCACATCGAAATTGTAGCCACCGCTGCGACACATGCATTTCTGCCTGCCTTTGAAGCATATCCGGACATAGTAAAAGAACAGATCGGCATAGGCATTGAGAGCTATATTAAAAATTTTGGCAGGGCCCCGTCAGGCTTCTGGCTGCCTGAATGCGGCTATTTCAAGGGGATAGATTCTCTTTTGAAAGATGCGGGCATACGCTATTTCTTTTTGGAGTCACACGGCATACTGTTTGGGAATCCCCGTCCGGAACTCAGTATTTTTAAACCGGTGAGCTCGCCTTCCGGGTTGCGGGTATTCGGCAGAGATTTTAAATCAGCGGGACAGGTATGGAGCGCAACGCAAGGGTATCCGGGAGATCCATACTACAGGGATTTTTACCGTGATATTGGCTTTGACCTTCCTGCCGGGTATCTCGACCAATTCGTTCATTCAGGTGAGTTGAAGCTTTTTACCGGAATGAAGTATTACAGGGTCACTGGAGCTACGGATGCAAAGCTCCCTTATGACAGGGTAAGGGCGATGCAGAGGGCTATTGAGCATGCGGCCCATTTCAGCGAAAGCACGGAATCTCAGGTGCATCGACTCTGCGGTTATGGTTTCAGCCCTGTTATTTTCTCGGCCTTTGATGCGGAACTCCTGGGGCATTGGTGGTTCGAGGGGGTATGGTGGCTTGATATCATGGTGAGGAAATTGTTTGACAGCAGGACTGTCCGTTTGGCTACTCCCGCAGAATGCAATGAGGAAGATCCGGCCGGCGATAATATGGTTTTGCACCCATCGAGCTGGGGTGAAGGAGGATATAATGCATTGTGGATAGGTGAACGGAACCATTATCTTTACAGGCACCTTCATTCGATGGCAGAGCGACTGGCGCGTGTAAAGGCAAAAGGTCACCGGGAGGGCCGCATGGCCCCGTTGATGCGGCGGGTCTTAACCCAGGCGGTGAAAGAGATGTTGCTGGCGCAGTCCAGCGACTGGCCCTTTCTTATTGAGAAAGGCAGGGCGTCCGAATATGCGGAAAAAAGAGTGTGCGGCCATATCTATAACTTCAACCGGCTTCTCTCTATGGCTGAAGGCGCTGAAAGTGATTTGTCACTGCTGCGCAAATTGGAGGACCGGAATAATATTTTTGCCTGGCTTGATATGAAAAATAGACTATAGGTCAAATAAACAGAAAAGAAATGTTTTGCCGGAGCCTATTGTCTATAGTCGTAACTTTATTAGAGGAGATTATCGAAGGTATACGCCCTGAGGAAGGAGATCAACTCTTCTACAGCGTGAGAAAATACCGCATTCTTCATCATTATCAGAGAGAAGTCCCTTAGTAGCCGGTCCTCTTTGGTGGTAACGTATTTCAGGGTGCCGAACTGGACTTCCTTCCGGGCCGCCCATCGCGATATCATTGAGATGCCCATCCCTCGTTCAACCGCATCTTTTATTGATTCGGTACCCCCCAGGACGAGAACAATATGGATGTCGGAGGTCCTTATCCCGTGTGATGCGAGATAACGTTCAATTATAAGACGGGTTCCCGAGCATTCTTCACGCATAATAAACGGTTCTTTCATTATTTCGAGGATTGAAACGGACTTCTTCTTTGCTATGGGGTGCGCTGCAGCGACTATAAAGGCAAGTTCATCGGTGAGCAACGGTTCTACTTTAATTTTACTCCTGACCGTTTCACCTTCTACAAGTCCAAAGTCTATGACACCTGAAGTCAGGAGATCAAGGACCCTGTCTGTATTTTTGATCAGTATGCTCATCTTGATCTTGGGATGAGCTTTCTTGAAATTGAAGACGATGCTCGGAAGTATGTAGTTGCCAATGGTTGCACTGGCGCCGATCGTGATGTTTCCTTTGATAAGCCCGGTTATTTTACCTATTTCCTTTTGCAGTTCAGCATACTGCGCAAGTATGTTTTTGGAATAACTGTAAAGCACTTCCCCCGCGCAAGTAAGGTTGATGGAACTGCTCGAACGGTCAAAGAGTTTTGTTTCATATAGTTCCTCGAGCGCTTGAATCTGCAGGCTGACCGCAGGCTGGGTCAGGTGAATAATCTGAGACGTCTTCGAAAAACTTTTTGTCTCGGCAACTGTGCAAAAAACTTTTAATTTGTGGTCTTCCATAGTTTTATCTCAATTAGTTTATCATAAAATTAATTTATAAGTAAATAAAGATGAAAAATAAAAAAACAGGGCCAGGGGTTAAATAAGAAGCTGAAGCCGAAAATGAAAACACTCGTGTTATTCTTTGCCTTCAGTTTTCAGCCTTTTGCCTCTGTGGCGGCAGCCTCGGAATTATCGTAGAACAGTATGCGTCTGCACTGCGGACAGAGTGTTATCTCTTCATTCTTCTTCAATTCAACGAACATCTGCGGCGGGACATGGAGATTGCATCCCTGGCAGATCTCATTTTTTGCCTCGACAACTGCAAGCCCGCGGCCTGATTTCATGGTGGCAATATACCGGGCATAAACTTCGGGGGGCAATTTTTCGATGAATTTTTTTCTCGCATTCTTAAGTTTTTTCAACTCTTTGCTGTCCAGTGCTATAGACTTTTCTATTTCCTGCTTAATCACCTCTAACTTTGAGCGCTCCCCCGCGATATTGGACTGTTCGGCGGCCAATAATTTTGAGGACTTTTCGATAGACTCGATAGCGTCAAGCAAAGAGTCCTCGGTCGATTTCAGGTCCTTTTCAGCCTTCTCGATCTCTTTAAGGTGGGCCTGGTACTCTTTATTGTTTTTAATCTCCGAGGTCCGTTGAGTCAGCTTTTTGACCTTCTGGTTGACGTCCTCGATAACCTGCTCCATGTCTTTCTTTTTCTTCTCCAGGGCTGCGCAGACCTGTTTCAGGTTTTCAAGAGCGGCCTCGGATTTTTTTAGCGGCCCTTCACTGGCAGTAATGGTGCCGGGCATCAAGTCAATTTTAGAATGTAATGCGAGTATGACAGTATCAATTTTTTGAAGTTCTATGAGCAGGCCTAATTGTTCGTTCACTGCAACCCTCCATAAAAAAATAATCGTGAGTCGTGATACGTGAGTCGTAAACAGAGGCACAAAATTTACTTTCTTCTTTAGCTCTTAGCCATTCACGTTTCACGCTTCACGTCTCACGCTTTTTTTAACTATGGTGGGCCCACCAGGACTCGAACCTGGGACCAACCGGTTATGAGCCGGTAGCTCTACCAGCTGAGCTATGGGCCCTTTAAACATTTGGCGCTAATGTCTAAAGCCTTTAATTATAAAAGCAATTTAAGCTCTTAGTCAAGAGTTTCCGAGGAAGTGGCTGAGCCACGTCTGGTTTTTGAAAGATGTTTTCAGTTTTTTTATTGCTTTGACCTGTATTTGCCTTATGCGCTCTCTTGTCACATCAAATGTCTGCCCGACATCTTCAAGCGTCTGCGGGGCATCCTCGCCGATACCGAACCGTTTTCTTATTACAAGTTCTTCTTTGGGCGAGAGTTTGCAAAGCATGTTGTCGATGAGCGTCCTCAGGTCTTCCATTATAACCAGTTCCAGGGGGGAGAGATTTGACTTGTCCTCAATAAAGTCTTTAAGCATGGTGTCGTCCTCGTCGCCGATCGGTGTTTCAATAGAAATTGGTTCTTTAGATATCTTTTGAATATTTTTGACCTTATCCAGCGGCATCTTTGAACGCCTTGCTATCTCTTCCGGCGTGGGTTCAACCCCGAGTTCCTGCACAAACTCCTTGGTAATTTTATTGACCTTGTTTATATTTTCGATCATATGGACGGGGATCCTGATTACTCTTGACTGGTCTGCTATAGCGCGGCTGATAGCCTGTCGTATCCACCAGGTGGCATAGGTGCTGAATTTATACCCTCTCTGATACTCGAACTTGTCTACCGCCCTCATGAGACCGATGTTGCCTTCCTGGATAAGGTCCGCAAGGCTTAACCCCTTTCCCATATACCGTTTTGCTATACTGATCACCAGCCGGAGGTTAGATTCAATAAGCTGTCCCTTTGCGAGGGAGAGCTCTATTTCTGATAATTCCAGTTCTTTGATAGTCTTGTTTATTTCAAGGGTACCCAGTCCAAGGCTGGATCCCAAAATTTTGATCTCGCTCCTGTACCGTTTTCTATCGGAGGTCCTGTAGCGCTGGACTTGCTCCCACATCTTTTTTAATTCCTCTGCAAAGGCTTTTACTACATCGGTCTTCAAGTTGAGTTTCTGAATTTTTTTAAGAATTTCAAGTTTGCTGTTATCAGAGATCTCTGCAATAAGTCCGTTTTTTTGTGTCTTCTTTCTCTTCAGGATGACATTGATTGATTCTGTAGTCTTTGAAAAGCGCTCTTTTTCCACCTGGATTTCTTCTTCCGACAGGTCTTCACCATCCTGAATAAATTCTGAAAGCGGAGCTTCTCCTTTTTTTACAAGCTGGCCAAGTTTTATCAGCTTATCAAGGAGAAAAGGTATGGTAAAAATGATGCTGCATATTTTGAATTTGCATGTTTCGATCTTCCTGGCAATTGCAATTTCTCCTTCTTTAGTAAGAAGGGGGATCGTGCTTATACCTTTAAGGTAAGCCCTTAAAGGATCATACTCCTGTTCCATGGATTCATTTATTTTTTCAGCATCAATCGGCGCCGCGTTTTCGATGGCTGCTATCTCCTCGATTCCCGGAACGGTGTAGTCCTCATTATGTTCAGCCAGGTCCCCTTCGGAAAGATTAAAATGCTTTTTCAATATCCCTCCTCCTCGTTAAGGCAGTATGCAATTAATTAGAGAGTAAGTATCAGTCACAGGCTTTCCGTAAGAATTTTTTTTCTGCCAAGGAGCGAAAATAAAAGTTTCTCGTCACCGGCTTTTTCCGCCAGTTCAATCTCCCGCATGATCCCTTTCCTGGAGATAGTCTTTATACAGTCTTTTATCATTGCATTGATATTATCCGTGTCTATCCCGGAATCGACAGAAAGTTTAGTAATGAGTGTCTGTTCGTCACTGTCGCAAAGTGCCATGAAGTCAGCCGAGAGCAGATTGCCGTTGCTGTCTCCAGCCAGAAAACGTTTGATCTTTTCGAACAGTCCCCGCGTGGAATACGGACCCAGGCTTTCGGGGCCGAGATCCTGCAGGATGTCATCACGTTTTTCCGGTACCAGGACAATTATGCTCAGGAGTATTTGTTCCTCTTTGCTTATTGTGTCGCTATTTTTTTTAAGTCCTGCGTTGGCGATCTCTCCAGGGCCTGCCGGCTTCCGGCTGTTTTTCAATTCCTGCCGCAGTGTCAGTTCATCATATCCCGACAGGCTGGACAGTTCCCTCAGCGTTTCATCGCGCTGCAGGGAATCAGGACAGGAGAGAATCAGAGACAGGGCGTAACGTACCCCCTCTCTTTTGTTTTTGCCGTATAATTTGAGCAGGAATTCCACAGGGGTGACCGCTTTTCCCATGTATTGCCTGAAGTAATCCGCCCCGTGCCTTCTTAGAAAGGTGTCAGGATCCTCTTTTTCGGGGAGCATAACGATCTTTGCCGACATCCCTTCAGAGTATATAAGTTCGAGCGACCTCTTGGTTGCTGATGTCCCTGCCGGGTCTCCGTCAAAAAGCAGGAGGACTTTGGGAGAGAACCGCTTGAGCTTTTTCAGATGCCCCGTGGTAAGAGCAGTTCCAAGAGGCGCTATTGCATTATTGAAGGAATGTTGATGGCACATAATCGCATCGAGATAACCTTCCACTACAATAGAGTAGCCCTTTTGTGCAATAGCATTTTTTGCCAGGTGTATGCCGTAGCAGGATTCCCCTTTTTTGAAGAGCAGATGGTCAGGGGAGTTCAGATATTTTGGAATATTCTCAGACGTCGAGAGCTTTCTTCCCCCGAACGCAACAGGCCTCCCCTGAAGGTCGGAAATAGGGAACATAATCCTGTCCCGGAAGAAATCATGGACACCGTTTTCACCGAAGTACACGAGACCGGAAGACTTGATCTGCTCCAGGGTGAAGGACCGGTTCTTGAGATGGCTGAAAAGGGGGTCGCGCATGCTTGTACTGTATCCGATGGAGAATGTCTCGATGCTCTCACTTGTGAGGCCACGCTCCCTGAGGTAGGCGTTTGCGACGCCGGGTAAACTCAGGTTGTTTTTAAAAAATTGCAGCGCTTCTTTGTGGATTGCGAGGATGCTTTCTTTGGCCCCTTTGCCGTAAGCCGGGCTGTCCGTAAAAGATTCTATTTTTATTCCAGCCTTGTCTGCAAGGTATGATACAGCCTCAGGAAAATTCATGTTCTCGTTATGCATTGTGAAGGCAAAAATATCGCCGCCCTTGCCACAGCCGAAGCAGTGGCAAATCTGCTTTGAAGGGTTCACCATGAAAGAGGGGGTTTTTTCTGCGTGGAACGGACACAGCCCTTTAAAATTCTGTCCCGCCCTCTTCAGGTCCACGTGTTCGGAAATCAGGTCAACAATATCTATTTTTGTCTTAATTTCATCAATTGTGCGGTCACTATTCATCACACCATCCCCATATTAAAAAATCAGCTAAATGCTCCAGGCAGGCGTTCAGAAAATATTTAAAACGGATTAAGAGGTAACCCCTAAAAGCTCTTTAACCCGATGGTTGACAACCTTGCCATCGGCTGTTCCTTTTGTCAGCGGCGCAACAATCTTCATTACCTTCCCAATGTCACCCGGTGATGATGCACTGCATTCCATGATTGCAAAGCGTATAATCCTGTCAAGTTCTTCAGGCGAAAGCTGAGCCGGCAGGTAAGACAGGACTATCTCCAGTTCTCTTGTTTCTTTTTCAGCGAGGTCTGATCTGCCGGCTGCGGCGAATTGCTCTATTGAGTCTCTCCGTTGTTTTGCCATAGACGACAAAACAGAGATGATCTCCTCAGGGGAGAGCGGACCCATCTTTTCGATTTCTTTATTTTTTAAAGAGGCCTTGAGCATTCTAACAACTGAAAGCTTCAGTTCGTTATGTGACTTCAAGGCCTCCTTGAGCTCTGCATCTAAACGTTGCGGAATAGTCTCCATCAAGCCTCTCCCCGCCCCGTATAGGAAAGGGGGCGGCTTACCTCGCCGAGAACGTTCTTACGCGCTTTGCAGCTTTTTTACGAGCGGCCAGGACTTTTTTCTTTTTCTTTACGCTCGGTTTGTCGTAATGCTCTTTTTTCTTTATATCCGAAAGTACGCCGTCGCGCTCGCACTGTTTTTTAAACTGCTTAAGCGCGGATTCGAGTGATTCGATATCTTTTACTTTAACAGAGGGCAACTCTATCCCCCCCTCTCTATAGCAAATTTCTTAAATCTTAACAATTAATCCATGTAATGTCAAGAAAATGACCAAACGTAACGGGTTAAAAATTATACAAAAAAAGCCGCTTTTTTATCAACCCCCCATAAATAAGGTGAAACGTGAAAGGTGAATAGTGAAAACGTGAAAGGTGAAACGTGAAAAGTGAATAGCAAACAAAAGGAAGAAACAGCATGACGTAAAAATACCGAAATAAAATTAAAAAGTGAAATAAAAAGAAAGATTCTTTAACACTATTCTTTGTTTGCTTTCACTATTCACCTTTCACGTTTTTACTTACTATTCACTTGTTTGCTTTTAGCCGATTGACAAGGGCTTTTTGAGCTCTATATTATAAAAGCTGATGAAAAAACCGGATTTTTCAGAACTTGTGCGTAAGAATATCAGGACTTTGCAGCCCTATCAGGCGCAGGACATCCGCTGCGCCGTCAAGCTCGATGCCAACGAAAGCCCATATCCTTTCCGTCCCGCAAAGGGCGTGATTGAAAGGATTGCCTCAGAAACTTTAAACCGTTATCCGGACCCGGAAGCAAAGGGCTTAAAAAAGGCCATTGCACGAAAAATCGGGACTGATGCCGGCGCCCTTATTTTAGGTAACGGTTCCGACGAACTTATTTATTACCTGATTATCACCTTCGGGGGGCCGGTACTGTATCCTGTCCCGACATTTTCCATGTATGGCATTATTGCCCAGGCGCTGGGGGAAAGGCATATAGGCATCCCTCTGGACAGGGACTATGATCTGGATGTGGATAAAATGGCAGCCGCTATAAAAGCACACAATCCGAAACTCATATTTCTCAGTTCGCCCAACAATCCCACAGGGAACTGTTTCTCATCGGACAAAATTCTCAAGATTGTAGATATGGCAAAGGGCCTCGTTGTACTTGATGAAGCATATCAGCCTTTTTCAAGCAAGAAAGGTTTTCTTCCTATGCTGAAGGATTACAATCAGCTCGTTATTTTGAGGACCTTGAGCAAAATAGGGTTGGCAGCTTTAAGAGTGGGCTATTTGGTGGCAGACAGCGCGCTCATAAGGGAGCTCGATAAGGTGAGGCTCCCATTTAATCTTAATGCTCTTTCACAGGCGATGGCAGAGGCGGCGCTCCTCGGGGGTTCACTTAGCGGACCTGTAAGGGCGATAATCTCAGGGCGGGAACGACTCTATGAGGAGCTATTAAAGATTCCCGGAGCGCGCCCGTATCCTTCTGAAGCCAATTTTGTTTTTTTTAAAGTACCTGATGCCGATGCGGTCCATCAAAAACTTCTCAGGCATGGCGTGCTCATAAGGAATATGAATTCTGTTGTCAGGGGAGCTCTTAGGGTCACGGTCGGCACCCCTGAAGAAAACGATTTATTTATCGATGCCTTGAAAAAAATTATGGGGGTAGAATAATGCGCACTGCGGAGATAGAAAGGAAGACCAAAGAAACCGACATAGCCATTAAACTCACGCTTGGGGGAAAAGGCGCCACAGCTATAGATACCTCGATCCCTTTTCTTGACCATATGCTGAGCCTGTTCGCATTCCATGGCCTCATGGACCTGCGTGTCAGGGCGACCGGCGATATTGAAGTCGATTATCACCACCTGATGGAAGACCTTGGCATAACATTGGGTGAGGCAATAAATAAGGCACTTGGAGATAAAAAAGGGATCAGACGATACGGCAACGCAACCATTCCAATGGACGAGAGCCTTGCCAGGGTTGTGGTAGACTTGAGCGGCAGGCCCTACCTGGTATACAAGGTAAGTCTTCCCAAAGCCGCGGTTAGGGGTCTGGAGTTCTCTCTTTTTGAAGACTTTTTCAGGGCACTGAGCAACCATGCCCTGATTAACCTCCATATAATAGTTGAGTACGGAAGGGACCTTCACCATATTTTTGAGGCCATATTCAAGGCCTTCGGAAAGGCATTGAGCGAGGCGGTCTCTCCTGACCCGAGAGTGAAGGGATTGCCGACCACAAAGGGAAAACTTTGAAGGAAGGGACTTGCTCCTGCGTTCCTTCTGACCTGCTACCGAATTGTTTGACTTCAACAAAAAATTTGCTAAAATTTTAATAGCGGCTTGAGTATGGGGCCTCTTAATAGAGGCAGTGAAAGCACTTGGTCATGAACATTTTCCCGAGTGATAACTTAAGTTATGGTTACATGAGGTGAACAAATGGGGACTTCTGCATTAAAAGGATCCATTGGGGAAATATTTTCTGCCGCAGGTATCTCCATAAACGGCACGAATCCATTTGACATCCGTATCAAAGACGAAAGGTTCTATAAACGGGTCACTGCTGACGGCAGCCTGGGGCTTGGAGAATCATTCATGGAGGGATGGTGGGACAGCGAAAGCCTTGATGATTTTTTCTGCAAGCTTATGTGCTCAAATGCCGAGGACAAGGTTAAGAAGAACTGGAAATTTCTCCTTCGGGCAGCGCTTCTCAATGGGAGCTGCAAAGCAAGGGCCTTTCAGATAGGGGAAAGGCATTATGACATCGGCAATGAACTCTATCAGAATATGCTCGACAAGAGGATGACTTATAGCTGCGGCTACTGGAAAGACGCAGACAACCTTGACGAAGCCCAGGAAGCCAAGTTGGATCTCATCTGCAGGAAACTGGACCTGCAACCCGGTGACAGAATTCTGGACATTGGCTGCGGATGGGGGAGTTTTATAAAATACGCAGCAGAGAAATACGGAGTCAAAGCAGTCGGTATAACGGTTTCGGAAAAACAGGCAGTGCTTGCAAGGGAGATGTGCGGAGGGTTGCCTGTCGAAATCAGGTTGCAGGACTATCGTGATCTTGATGAAAAGTTTGATCATATTGTTTCTGTCGGGATGTTTGAACATGTCGGGTACAAGAATTACCGGACCTATATGGAAACTGCAGATAAGTGCCTGAGTGATGACGGGCTTTTCCTGCTACATACTATCGGCGAAGGCTGCTCTAAGATCGCGATGGAGCCCTGGGTTGATAAGTATATTTTCCCTAACTCGCTTATCCCCTCTCTGAAGCAGATCAGCGTTGCCATAGAAAAAATATTTGTCATGGAAGATTTGCATAATTTTGGCGCTTATTACGATCCTACCCTTACGGCATGGTTCAACAATTTTAACAGGAATTGGGATGCCTTGAAAAGTAAATACTCCGCCCGGTTTTATCGCATGTGGAAATACTATTTGTTGAGCTCTGCAGGATCCTTCCGCTCACGCTGTTTGCAGGTTTGGCAGATGGTACTCTCTAAGAAAGGGGTCCCGGGAGGATGCCGCCCGATCCGCTAAGAAAAGGGGCAACAGGTCAAATCCTGGAAACCCTGTCAGGCTCCTCCTGAACTTCCGCTCTCTGTTAATTCGTCATGTCGTCTGCTATAGTATTGCAAAATACATGCAGATAATGGCCGGACCCTAAGACCAAAGAATCTAAAAATGGAGGATTTGCAATTATGAAAATAATTGAACAATCGTGGCACTTTGAAGAGGATGTTAACGGCAGCGCCATCTTGAGAAAAATAGAGGCCGCCGGCAGGACATGCTATAAGTCTGAGGATAAGGTAACTGACGATTCGGCGATGAAGTTTGTATCCGGTGTTATTAAGGCCGGGCATTATTCTGTAATAGAACACCATAATGTGACAGTAAAAATAATTACAGACAGGGGAGTTACACACGAGATAGTCAGGCATAGAATAGCCAGTTACAGCCAGGAGAGCACCCGGTATTGTAATTATTCCAATGATAAATTTGGAAACGAGATAACGGTTATTCTGCCGGTATGGTTCGCGGGATTGACAGAGGGAAACCTGACCCGGAGTGATGAAGATCGCGACCGGGGGAAAAGGCATGCCCAATATACGCTCTGGAAGTTGACATGTGAGCAGATCGAAAAGGCGTATTTTGAACTGCTTAAAGCCGGACAATCGCCTCAGGAGGCCCGGGCTGTTCTGCCCAATTCCCTGAAAACTGAGCTTGTGATGACAGCCAATCTGAGAGAGTGGAGACATTTTTTTAAACTGCGGGTCTCCCTTAGAGCTCATCCGCAGATAAGGTCCCTGGCTATTGATATGTTGAAAGGTTTTCAGGAAAAGATACCGGTTGTTTTCGATAATCTGGAGTAATCTCAAGATACATATGTCCTTGACAGGACGGGCAGAGGTTCTTAATATACTGCTATAGAATTTCGTTTTCCAGCTGAAGGACGGCCCCTGATACAACGGGAGAAGTATGTTGGATGAAAAACAAAAGCTGAAGCATATTATCGAACTGGGGAATGAAATCACCGAGGTAAAGGACTTCGATATCCTGCTTGAGCGGATTCTTGCTGCTGCCCGGCATATTGTCAATGCCGACGCAGGCTCCATATATGTGAAGGAAGATAAGCGCTTAAAGTTCATCTGCTCGCAGAATGAAACACTGCAGAACAAACTCGCTCCAGGGAAAAAACTCATTTATTCGACGTTTAGCATCCCTATCGATAATGAATCCATTGCGGGGCATGTGGCCTCTACGGGCGAGATGTTGAATATTCCGGATGTATACAGGATTCCCGTTAATACGCCATATCTTTTCAAAAGAGAGTATGATCAAATCTCTAATTACCACACGCAGTCGATACTGACCTTCCCTCTCAGGATAAACCACCGTGGCGTTATAGGTGTTATGCAGCTCATAAACGCCCGTGATGGGGAGGGCAATATACATGAGTTCCCCAGGGAAGACGAAGATTTAATAAGGCATTTTGCGGGCAGTGCCGCTCTTGCCATAGAACACGCCGAAATGACCAGGGCCATTATCCTGAGGATGATAAAGATGGCGGAATTGCGTGATCCGAAAGAAACCGGGCCACATGTCAACCGTGTTGCCGCCTATTCGGTCGAGATTTACGAATCATGGGTTTCCGGCAGGGAATGTTCGCCTGAAGATTTGGAGCGGAATAAAGATGTGCTCAGGATGTCGGCGATGCTCCATGACGTCGGGAAAGTGGCCATTTCCGACACCATTTTGAAAAAACCCTCAAAGCTTGATCCTGATGAATTCAAAATCATGAAGCAGCATTCCTATCTCGGGGCCAGGCTGTTTTCAGACGCTTATTCAGGCTTTGATAAGGCGGCCTCCATCATTGCGCTAAGCCATCACGAGCGCTGGGACGGTGGAGGCTATCCAGGCTATATTAATCAGGCTGATGGACGGCCCCTTCCCGGTTATGAGCGTGGTAATGGCGAGGCGCATGGAATGAAGGCAGAGGAAATACCGGCTTTCGGCAGGATCGTTGCCATTGCCGACGTCTATGATGCACTCTGCTCCCGGCGGGCATATAAAGAGCCCTGGGACGAGGCCCGTGTGCTTGATACTCTCAGGAGTGAATCCGGAAAGCATTTCGATCCGGAAATGATCGAAGCCTTTTTTTCCTCCTATGAGGTCATTCGCTCTATGGCCGAGCGATACCCGGAAGTTGCTGACTAAAAGGGTATATCCTTTCTGCAATTCAGACAGTACAGGGTTGTTTTTCGGTGGGGAGCGCCTACATTTGGCTGCAGTCGAGCGGCTAAATTATCGCTTGGAAGCGCCTGTTTTTTGATGTGTTGTTTTGCCGAAAATGCTGACGTAGTTTTTCTTCTTTTTGACGCATATAGGGCCTGGTCGACGGCCACATAGGTGTCATGGAATTTCTTAAACTTAGTGCCGTTGACGGCTGCAATCCCTATGCTGAGGGTCGGGTTTTTTTTTATGCCCTTGAAGGCAGTCCTCGCGAGAGG
>CAWHNC010000124.1:0-4608 GCA_963830245.1 Nitrospirota bacterium | reverse complement strand
ACGTGCTGCTAATTGACGACAACACTACGGGCCGATACGAGGGCGGCAAGTTGTTTGGCAGCACCGATAGACATCAGGAGGAAGCATTATGAGAGAGCACTACAGGGTATTTTACGGATTCAGGAAAGAGCCGTTTTCGCAGGATATAAGAGTGGAAGACATGATGAAGCATGCCGGTCTCATGGGCGTCAAGGAACGCTTTCTGTATGCCATTAACCTTGGAGCTATAGCAGTCATCACCGGCGACGTGGGAAGCGGCAAGTCCTCAGCATTACGGTTTGCCTCCTCAACACTGCATCCTTCGGAATATCGCGTGCTGTATATAACAGCAACTTCCGGAACCATCATAGAACTGTATAAACAGATATGCCATGCACTGAACATAGAAATACGGGGCAGTTCAAGGGCAGCGCTTAGCAGGATTATCAAGAGTTGTATCATGGAACTCGTAACGAAAAAAGAAAGACCTGTTCTTATCATAGACGAGGCCTCCCTGATACGCCTTGATGTCTTCTCAGAATTGCATACGCTGGTACAGTTTGAAGGAGATTCCAAAGCCATACTGCCGGTAGTTCTTGCCGGTCAGAACAATCTTCTGGATAGCCTGATGTTTCGTCAGTCAAGGCCGCTGGCATCAAGAGTAGTAGCAAGGGGCCATATGGAATCCCTCAGTGGCGAAGACATGGCCTCTTATCTGCAGCACCATCAGAATATCGCCGGATGCAAAAAGAACCTCTTTTCGGAACAGGCTGTCACGGCAATCCATCAGGGATCCGGCGGATTGCTCAGAAGAGCCAACAATCTTGCCCGTGGGGCACTGGTTGCTGCGGCGGCGGAAAAATGTACTGTAGTGTCGGCTGATCATGTTCGTGTTGCTTCAACAGAAATAATCTAACTGTACCGGGGGCAGAAATGCCCCCTCTAAAAATGGGTCAGGCGAAAACGAAATGGTCAGAATAATCAGAAAAGTTAGGCCGGATTAATCCGAAAAACAACACCCGGCAACCTCGTACTCATAGGTCCTGCCGGGGTAGGCAAATCCCATATCGCAACAGCACTGTGCCACGATGCTCTCACAAAGGGCCATCAGACTGTCTTTCTTACGCTCTTCGATCTCACTGCCAAAATGGCTAAGGCAAAGAGTGTCTACAGTTTCATAGAATACTATTCACGTGCCAATGTTCTTTGTCTGGATGAGATCGGTTACGTTATCCCGACCAAGGAGCAGGCTGACTGCATCTTCCAGATAATCTCAAAAAGGGCAGAAGTGGGCACAACCATCGTCACTACCAACCTTGTCCCGTCAAACTGGGGAAAGGTATTCGATACCGTTACTGCTTCGGCGATACTTGATCGTCTCAGCATGAACGGAAAGTTCATCACATTCGAAGGGAGGTCCTATAGAAATAAGCAGTGAGCTGTTTAAAATAATAAAGAAAAGTTACGAATCAGGGTTGCAACTGATTAAAACAACTCGTCTCGATTCCGGGCGTTTGACGCCGGATTGCGCCCTGATCAGCTAAAGCAGACACACGCCGCCGGCACATTCGGTTCCTTTCGAGCGGCACCCACACCGTGTATTCGGAACAAGGAGATAGTGATTTTGGTTGACGATCTCTCTTTGCCACGTATTCCAATTAAAATTCAGAAGGCGATTATTCCAGCAATCTTTAACACAGGTGCGAGTTATAAAACCAGAATAACTGCACATAGTGATGGTGTCGTATTCCAAGATTATGCAGAAGAAGTATACAATGCCAATAGGGATTTTACAGCAATCAATCTTGGATATGAATACTGGGAGTTGTCCAATGATTATGCTATTTGTAGGGATAGTTTCAATGATATATTAAACAAAAGATTTAGGTTATCTGGAAGAGGTGACTTTATAGGACTTGAGAAGACGTTAGGCCTGGGGGACAAACTCGAGGATATTGGGAGCGAAATACGTAGACTAGCAGAGGAAAAAAAGTTAAGAACACTGAACTATCACGGCTCAAAGGTTTTTATTAAGCTATGTTCCGGTGATTTGAGCTACCTGTTAGATATTCTGGGAAAGATGGAACTCAGTTCTAATAACAAGATACCGATACATATAAGAATTCAAAATAAAGTGATCCGAAATTATGCAAGAAATGAATTAAGAAGTTTGCAAGATATTAGGTCACAATATAACTGCTCATTGTACGATATTGCGTATTACTTTGGAGTGTGGTCAAAGAGCCAACTGCTAAAGAATAACAAGGATTACATTAGAATCGAGTTCCCAATGCAAACGCTGCCAGAAGACTTAAAGGGAATTGCCCGGGAGTTGTTGTGCTATGGGGTATTTGTCGATGGCGGCTTTAGTAATATGAACACTGGTCAACCAGCTCGCAAGTTATTGTTTAGAAGGATTTATACACCAGCATTTCCAACGACACTTTCAGATTCCAACACCTATCCTTTAGTTGAAAAATCATTCAAGAAATTTGTCGAACATCCCAAAGATTTTGTGCGCGAGAAAATGAGTGAATATAAGATTCCTCCTTTAGAGCAGCAGGGGCTAGAGCAACTTGATATGCCCTATGATGAGGATGAGGAATAAATGGAAATACCTAAATTTGTAACTGAAGTTAGAGGTGGCCCCCGGAATTCGGACAGTCGTATAAGGTGTAAACTATACGATGAACGAAGGGGGCACAGAGATGAGCAAGACAAAGAGGAAACGGTATGCAGCAGAGTTCAAGGCAAAAGTGGCGCGTGCAGCGCTCAAGGAAGAGGCGACCATCGCGGAGATCGCTGCACGGTTTAACATTCATCCCAATCAGGTGAGCGAGTGGAAGAAACAGGCGATTGAGGGGCTTACGAATGTATTTGCTGGCAAGGCTGAACGCAATGATGCCGCGCATGAGTCGGAGGTCAAAGAGCTGCATGCCAAGATTGGGCAATTAACGGTGGAGAAGGATTTTTTGGCGAAAGCCTTCGGTCGATGAGCCGCGAACGGAGGAAAAGTATGATTGAACCGGAGCATCCTGGGCTCAGCATTACAAGGCAATGCAGTTTGCTTGAGATCAGCCGCTCCTCATGGTATTACGAAGGAATTGGGGAGAGCGAATTGAACTTGACTCTCATGCGGCTGATAGACGAGCAGTTTCTGGAGACGCCGTATTACGGAGCCCGGCAGATGGCCAGGTACCTGCGTCGACAGGGGTATAAAGTCAACCGGAAGCGAGCCCATCGGCTGATGCAGAAAATGGGCCTTATGGCGATTTACCAGAAGCCCAATACAAGTAAGCCACACCCTGAGCATAAAGTTTATCCTTATCTGCTGAAGGCCCTGGACATATCAGAGCCGAACCAGGTCTGGTGTGCGGATGTTTGTTATATTCCGATGAGGAAAGGCTTTCTTTACTTGGTGGCGGTAATGGACTGGAGCAGCCGAAAGGTTTTAAGCTGGAGGCTCAGCAACTCGCTTGATACCGAGTTTTGTATAGCAGCGTTGCAGGAGGCATTGGCCAAATACGGCAGGCCGGCAATATTCAACACCGATCAGGGCAGTCAATTTACGAGTTTTGAGTTTACGCAGATACTCAAGGACGCTGATGTAAAAATCTCTATGGACGGCAAGGGCAGATGGAGAGACAACGTAATGGTCGAGCGGCTGTGGCGCTCACTGAAATATGAGTGTGTCTATCTGAACGCATTTGAAACGGGCAGCGAGGCAAGAAATGGTATTGGAAAGTGGATCAGACTGTACAATGAAGAGCGGCCTCATTCCAGCATTGACGACAAAACTCCGCATGAGGCATACTGGAAACTACCACGCGCAGGTTATCCAGTAAAACTGGTGGCATGATGACAGGTGGATTCCACCTTAAATCAGCCCCGGAACTGTCCAACCAATGGGGTCCACCTCTGTTGACAATGGGTTATTTCAAAACTTGGATGTCATCCTAATCATAGCCGCTGGCTTTGAAGAAAGAAATATAGCAATTTTAGAGACGGTTCAATCAAGAGCACTGAACATTAATAAAATACTTATTTTCGACTACCCGAACAAAGCGGAAAATGAGCCTTGGCGATCAGAAGTAATTAAGAGAGCTACGGCTATTTCAGAGGTCATTATATTTGACGATATAAAACATGAGTACTTCAAAACAATTTTAAACTCTAATGAGGATACCACATTAGTAATTGATATCACAGGAATGACAAGAATAATTATGTTTAAGATATTGCATGTTCTTGATACCTTGAATATGCCTTATAGTGTGGCATACACAGAGGCAGAAGAGTATTTCCCTAAAAAAGATATGTACGAAGCGCTTATAGACGGAAACGTGAATGAGGAGATAGCTTTTTCGCGCTATATAGAGACAGAAAAGACAGAATTTGTTTATTCATATGATTGTGACATAGTTCAAGTAAAAGAGTTTCTTGGCAATCTCGAACCTGGCAAGCCAGCGTTAATCTTGAGCTTTTTTACTTTCAAGCGGTCAAGACTACAAGCTATATTACAGGTGCTGGAATTTGAAAAAAAGATACTCATTTTAAGTGAACCAGAACGAGACGATTTAAAATGGCGAAAGGAATTTATGAGAATAGCCAATTTAGATATAATACTGT
>CAWHNC010000123.1:0-9979 GCA_963830245.1 Nitrospirota bacterium | reverse complement strand
ATTCGGACACCTTAAATCGTTTCTTGCGTTCCGAAATTGATAACCGCATCGGCCCTTATTTTTTAAATACTTGTGGCTGTAATGGGTGATTGATAAGTCACCTGGCCAATGAAGAGTACAACCCGTATAACGCAAGCCTCTTTGACATATTTTCTTGGAAATAAACACTGCAATTGAGATGGCTGTAGCGGGGAGCTGTCGGTGCAGTCCGTAACAAACCTCGACGAAAATGCTTCTTCACTTTTAGGGGTCCCGCAGGTAAATGTTTCTTTTGATAATTAACGCAGACAAAATGTGAGTGCTGTCGTCTCCAAAGTCTCCGGTTGCACGGTCGATGCATCTGGACCAAGCACGTTACGGGGGAAAGTCCTCAGTTATGACAAATCGAAATTTTCACGGATTACTGTGATAAATTTTTCCTTTATTCATATTACCGTTTTTGCTTGTATCCCCACTAATTGCCGTTCGTATATCACAGATGTAGACTACGTTCCCTGGTCCTGAGTTCTTATCTTCTTTTTTTTGATAAGTTATAATACTATTGTATGAAAACCAATAATCTGCCCTTTGTCGAAATTTATGCGGACGGCGCCTGCAGCGGCAATCCTGGTGTAGGCGGATACGGTCTGATCCTGCGGTCGGGGCAAAAAGAAAAGGAACTGTCAGGATGCGAACCGATGACAACCAACAACAGGATGGAACTGCTCGGCGTCATTACCGCGCTTGAATTGCTTAAGAAGCCGTGCAGGGTCAGGGTGATAACCGACTCGACTTATGTGGCTAAAGGAATGACCGAATGGATAAAAGGATGGATAAGGAACAATTGGAAAAACTCTCAGAAAAAGGATGTGCTCAACAGAGATCTGTGGGAAAGGCTGCTTAAGGCGGCCAGTCCACATGAAATAGAATGGATGTGGGTGAGGGGACACAACGGGCACTTTGAGAATGAAAAATGCGACCAGCTGGCAAGGAACGCCATCGAAGCTTGCAGGGAACGTATAGTCCGTGAAAAAGCCTGAACTGCTCGCCCCCGCGGGTGATTTTGAGAAGCTGAAGACAGCGATCCACTACGGGGCTGATGCGGTATATCTCGGCGATTCGAGGTTCAGCCTTAGGGGAAAAGCCGGAAACTTTGGGTGCGGGGAATTGCGTGCCGCGGTACTGTATGCCAGGGAGCATGGTGTGCGGGCGTATGTGACGGTCAATATTTTCCCTCACAACAGGGATCTGCCTGCTGTAGAGGAACATATAGAGAATCTGGCGGATATCGCACCTGATGCCGTTATCGTGTCTGATCCTGGACTTTTGGCACTCGTCAAAAAAAAAGCACCCAACATGCCGGTTCATATCAGTACCCAGGCAAACATCACTAACGTTGCTGCCGCGTTGTTCTGGGAGGACAGCGGTGCAAAGCGGCTTGTGCTTTCCAGGGAGTTGTCGCTGGATGAGATAGGAGAAATACGGCAGAAGACTAAAGTTGAGCTTGAGGTTTTTGTCCACGGCTCAATTTGCATATCCTATTCAGGACGGTGCTATATCAGCAGCTTTCTCGCTTCCCGCAGCGCCAATACCGGAGAATGCACCAATTCCTGCAGATGGAACTATGCACTGATGGAGGAAAAGCGCCCTGGGGAGTATTTCCCTGTTTTCGAGGACAGTCGCGGTACGTATCTGATGAGTTCCAGGGACCTCTGTATGCTGCCGCACCTCCCTCTACTCACTGATGCGGGGGTAGACAGCTTCAAGATTGAAGGCAGGATGAAGGGGATAAATTATGTTGCCGGTGTTGTGAAAGTTTACAGGGAGGCTATAGATTTGATTAAAGCCGGCGGACCCTATCGCGTTAAACAGAGGTGGCTGGAAGAGCTTGCCATGTTCAGCAGCAGGGGGTATACCACCGGAATGTTTCTTGGAAAACAGCCGGACTCCGATTATAATTTTGACGGTGAAAGCTACCGCATGAGCCATGAACTGGTGGGCGTTGTGATGGAAGTGAAGGGAGGGTCCGCCAGGATAGCGCTCAGAAACAGGCTCGATAAGGGTGACAATATCGAATACCTCACTCCCGGCCTTGAGGGAGCTGTCTTCCCCGTTGATGAGATGCTGGATGCGGAAGGCGCTGTCATAACGTCTGCAAGGAATGAAGATATAATTACAATCGCTGTTCCCGATGGGGTCAGGGTAAATGACCTTGTCCGCAGAAGGAAAGGGGCCGGCAGTCCGCACTTCTCAAAATAGATAACCTGAGTTCAACTCCCCATGTCGCAGGAACATATCAGGAAAGACCGATTCGTTCCCTGTCTATTTTACCTCCTTAGCAATTTTCTCAAGCCGGTCTTCGAGTTGTTCAATCCGATGTTCAAGACGTTCAACGTATGCAGCCAATTTTGTGTTCCCCGGAATGCCGAGCTTTTCCGCCAGCTCGCTCAGCCGCATACGTCTTTTCTCCGCCCGGTCGCTTTCGCAAAGAATGCGGTACGCGAGCAGTTCATCCTTGTGCTCTTCAAATCCTTGTGTTTCCTCTATGTTCCAGCATGGGTCATCCACCCATTTGGCCTTCAGATTTTCCACTTCCGCTTCAGTCTTCATTTTTTCATAATGGCAATTGCGACTAAAGGTGCTTTTGGATTGTATCGAGTATTGACCTTGATTTTCCCTCATCGCCCAGAGTTCCTACACGTATCGTCACTTTGGAATCAGTGTTTGAGAGAACGCTTATGTCTATCCAGACATTCTCTCCGCTTGCGAGCACTGATTTCATTTTTGCGCTGAAACTGTCATGAGTATCTTCGATGACCGGCATATTGAGATGTTTGAGGGCCGCAAGGGTAGCTTCGTGTACCCTGTGTACGGGATGGTTGAATGTTTCTTCCACTTGCCCCTTAATATAGACAGCCGTGCCGCCGCCTACAGCTCCACCTACCACAAAAGCGGCGCAACCGGTACAGCAAAAGACGAACAATACTGCCCAAACAAACATATTACGTGACCTCATAACAGGACCTCCATTTTATTAAGGGGTGACATATGTGCCCCAGTCTCTCTTCAATTATCATAACCGACTTTAGGAATTTGTCAATTTTGGTAATAGGAAATAGGAGCATTGCAGCGGGTAACATCTTGGGAACTGTCCGGACCTCACTATAACAAAACGGTGAGTAGCTTAATCTAATGCCACTACCGGATGCCAATTTTGGAAAAAGTCATCCATAGCCGATGCACTGCCTATAGAAAGATGACCATACATAATAGATAACTGTTTATCGGCTTCTGTCTTTGATGTTTTATCAACCACGACTTTCCACATTGCAGCTACGAGTCCTGACCTGTCAGCTCCAGCCTGGCAATGCATCAACAAAGGACGGGGAGCATGTTTGAAGATATCCATTAAGGTGCTGACGAGAGCCGCTTGCGGGTCATGATAAGCTGACAGAGCAATATCATAATGTGCAACATTGTTTTTTAAGCTGAAATTTACTTCATCCTTATACCAGGTACTGGCCGGGTTTTTGCCCCGTAAATTAAGTATGCTCTTGATATGATACTTATTAACGTAATAGGACAATTCATCTTGATCAAGCTGGGCAGACCTATATGCTTCGCCGACAGTAATTATATGAAAATTGCCCTGCTCCCACTCATAAAAAACTACAGCCGAAGCCATAGTCAACAAAAAAGCAGATAATACAACCAAAAATTTGTAATTTCTTAACCCTTTCATAATTAATTATAACATTTTCAGGAACAATAATGAAGCGATTTTGGAGGCGAGGCCGTGTCAGATGCGCTGATTTTAGTATTGGATTTATTGACTTTTATGGCTTTCCCCCGCATGTTACGTATAGCCGGATTCCAGGGCCGGTGGATGATATTTCCCGGATCGTTCGAGTCGCTCTCTGTTGTTATAAAGAAGTAAACAGGATAGAATTTAAGGCATGAATGATGAGAAGCTGAAACAGGGGTATGAAATCAAATGTGAGACCGCTCGTGAGGTAAAGAAGTTTCAATTGTGGGGTATGCTGGCATTGTTGATTGGGGTCGGTGTCAGCATTGCCCTTGTAGCTTATAACAACGTCTCTGCAGTAGCCGGGGCGGTATGGAGGGTCGGCTGGGGGCTGGGTATTGTCGTTTCAATCCAGGTTTTGTGCATTGTGCTGAATGGTTTTGCATGGAGAATTTTATTTCCTTTGGAGCAGCCTGCATGTAAAAAAGTACTTATTCCTGCTCGTTGGATACGTGATGCGCTTAACTATCTGCTGCCTTCTGCTGTTCTCGGAGGGGAAGTAGTCGGGGTCCGGCTGCTTGTTGCGCGCGGCTGCGATATCAACACCTCCGGCGCCAGCGTAGTGGCAGACAAAACACTTGAAGTAATAGGACTATTCATTTTTGCAATGTCCGGTATAATTACTTTTTTAGCACATGAAAGGAATTCTTACATATCACACTGGGTCATTACCGGCCTGGGTGCACTCTCGGCGGTCCTTGCTGTATTCCTTTTATTGCAGCGATGGGGCCTGCTTAAGCTAGTAGATAAACTTATATTAAAGTTCGCAGGTAACTGCGGCTCGCGTTACGACGGAGAAAATGTGAGCATTCATGACCTAGTGTGGAAAATATATTCAGATACGCGCAGAGTAATATTCGCAGTTTTTTTGCATACCGTTGTCTGGATGCTCGGCTCTCTTCAGATCTGGACATCCCTGCATTTCATGGGGTACAAAATTGGACTATTAGAGGCATTCATGATAGAGAGCCTTTGCCAGGTGATAATTGCCGCCGCTTTTATGATGCCTTTGTCGCTGGGAGCCCAGGAAGCCGCGTATATGTCGATAGCAGGGTTTTTCGGCATTCCTCCTTCAGTCGGACTCGCAGTCTCTCTCGTGCAACGGTTAAAAGAGCTTCTCGTCGGTATTCCGGGGCTTCTCATGTGGCAAGTTTTCGAAGGCCGGCAGTTGTGGGCGCTATGGAGAGGAAGGAAAACCTGAACTTATAAGGCCTCCCGCACGACGCTGAAACGCTCGCAATAGAGATCAAAGCGTGGGTCTTCCTGCTCAGGGTCGAGGCTGAAATCGACGAGTGAATATTTGTCCGACCTCTGCTTGGTCCGTTCAGCGGTAGCGAAAGCTTCCATGCGCGCCTCATCTTCCGCTAACAGAGTGAGACCGAAGCGGTCATAGATGGCCTTAACTGTCCCGACAGGATCACGTGCCAGATCCAGGTAGCGCACGTCCATAAAGCGGTTCTCCAAATAAGCATGGTTATCGCGAAATTCCATAATTTCGCGTGCCTTGTTATACAGGGTGCGGGATTCATAGTCACCCAACACGCGAGGATTTATACTGTGGCTAAATATACTCTTCACAAGTGTCATTTGGCTGGAAGCGGCCTGCAACACTTTTAGCGGATCGCGGTGAAGAAAAATGATGCTGGACTCAGGATATGTTTTCATAAGTGTTGCCAGAGAGTGGACATGATCGGATGACTTCAACACCCACCGTTGCGGTGGGCATTGCCACTGTAAATGTTTCAGAAAGCTCCGGTGAAATTCATACGCCGGACCCATGTCCCGGCTTCTCAGCCATGCCTCGTAAGAGGGGATTGAGAACATATCGAGAAACACATACGATTCGAAAGAGTAGCCTAAAATGGAGCCGCATTCCTGAGGAATGTGAGCGCCGAGGGGATGGGCTTGAACGATAGCGGGATGGGTCCAGCGCAGCCACCCCAGTCGTTTATCCGTTTGCCTGATGCGCGGATCAGAATCGAATGTCAAGCACATCGGGGCCGGCAGTGGAAACATTACTTCCCACATCTGTGGTACGCGATTGTTCAAATCAAGGCCTAACAGGCGATGAAGGAATGTGGAGCCGCTCTTGGGCGTGCCGGTAATGAAGATCTGCGGGCTGACCGCCTGCTCCTGAATTTCAGGTGTCTGCTGCCAGTAATCTATCAGTCTGAAACGGGTTTCCAATAGTTCAAGCAGATTCTGGCGGGCAGCTATCCGCCCGACCATGCTGAGACGGGCCTCGGCACAGCATGAATCAATAAGGACCCACAAAGCTTCTTCGTAAGGCTCATCATCGGAGTACTTAAATCCAGTCCTGCGAAGGGCGGCGGAAAGCAGATTTTGATAATCCAGGGGAATCAATTTGCGCTTGATGCTGTCCAGTAAGATGGAAAAAGACAATTCTGCCCGTCCTCAAAAATCCCGTGAAAAATGCAGAACGATTTCATGCCCGCCCCGGCCGTCCTTGCGGATTTCTGAAAAATTATAGTTGTACGCGAGCTGCATCCGGGTATGAAATAAAAAACCTGTAGTTAGACGGGCGCCCAACGATGAGAAGAAGTCGGTCTTCGAAGTGGTATCCGTGATATCGGGTCCGGTCTGCCGCAAACGATCGAGCCAGCCGGCCGATGCATCCACACTCAGATATGTGAAAAAAAAAGCTTCCCATCTGTACTCACCTATTCCCAACAGGTAGTGCCTGGGAAAATACTCCTGAATGACCGAGCCAGGCAGCACCGCTTGCGATGTTGATCCGTATTCTTCTCCAAGCGGCATATCGCCCCCGCCTATGCGAGGCGCTGAAAAGCGGTCGAGATTGCTGCCGATCCCGCCGTACACCGCGCCTATAAGCCGGTGACGGTCACTGTCCAAACCCGGGACCCCGCCTGCTTTCAAAATATATCCGGTGAACGAAAGATAATCCCTGCCGCTATCAGAAGATTGAGAGCCGTTAATCCCCCAGTTTCTCCAATCCGTACGATTGCCATGGACCAGGTCACCGCCGAAAGCGAACCCCTCGTGAGCCAGGGAGAGGATGTTGCGCTCCAACGCGTCCCATCGCAACTGCAAATGTTCGCGAAGTTCGAAGGTATCTTCAGGGACGACGAAGTCGCCTGCTGTTTTGGAACCCTTCCCGAAAAAAAGATAGCCCGGTTCAATAGTAGCGTCAATAGCCATCATATTGTTCTGGTGACCGGGAGAAACAGTTCTGCGATATCCAAGGCCGAATCCTGGACGAACATATCCCCATAGCAGTTCCTCACTTTTTACTGACTTTCCGTCTACCATTTCATATTGCGAGAATGGGAGGGTGTAGCTGTTCAATGTAGCCACCAATTCAAAGGGCGACATATTATTGGCGGCGTGGGCCCAAAAGACATCATTGTATACGCCGACTATTATAGCTCTAAACAGGTCCTCGTCATTTGGATGGCGCCAAATATAAATAGCGCCAAAAGGAACAACCTGTCTGTTTTCCGGCAAGGGCCTATAAAGCGCCAGACCAATGTCCATAGAGGAACCCGAGCGCTGATCGCTTGGATGCACCGTGATTTCCTTGCCGAATAACTTAATAAGGAACCCCTCACCCTCCCTGGGAGTCCGATAATCAGGACTGTCCGGGTTTAACAGGGGCAGTTGCTCCTGAGAAGCTGTTGATCTATCATCTTCTGCCAGGGCCGTCTTCACTAAATCCGGCAAAAATAACATAGCAAGAAAACATATGCCGATCAAAATAGAGAAACCTTTGTTCTTCATCTATTACTCCTTTAGTGAGACTTATAGTATTGGTTCTTTTTTAATTATCGCATAGAAAAAAGTCAATGCAAGTCTTTTTTTTTACAAAAACTGCTTCTTTTGCTTGACATATTCACAAGCACTGATAAACTTTAAATATGTCAGAACATGAAAGAAAAGACCGGGGGATATCATGCACTGGTTATGGTTTCTGATCATCGGAGTAGCTGCAGGCTGGCTTTCGGGAAAGCTGATGCGGGGCCACGGTTTCGGTTTGGTAGGTGACCTCGTAGTTGGAATCCTGGGAGCTCTCATCGGAGGTTTTATATTCAGGGTGCTTGGTGTTATTTTTTTTGGAGTGATCGGTTCGCTTGTGTCGGCTACAGTCGGCGCGATTGTGCTTCTTTGGCTCATGCGGCGCATATGATAGTTTTTTACTTCTTTTCATAAACCCTGCCCGTTTTCGACAATCGAATTTAGAGTCATTTTAAACTAATAGAAGTGGAGGAATAGTAAGGAGGGGGCATGAAAGTATGGCTTGGGAAGCCCTACCCGCTTGGCGCTACATGGGACGGCAGGGGGGTCAATTTTGCGCTCTTTACGGAAAATGCCGATAAGGTGGAGTTATGCCTGTTTGATGCTGCCGGAGGCGCATCGGAAACGGCGCGTATCAGGATGCTCGACCACACGGACCAGGTATGGCACGTGTATCTTCCTGAAGTGCGGCCAGGACAGCTTTATGGTTACAGGGTTCATGGGCCCTACGAACCCGAAAAAGGCCATAGGTTTAACCCCTCCAAATTACTGATCGATCCATATGCCAAGGCTATTGCAGGCGATGTTCGATGGGATGATTCCCTTTACGGATATACAATCGGTCATGCTGATGAAGACATCAGCAGAGACGAAAGGGACAGCGCGCCATATATTCCCAAATGTGCCGTAATAGATCCCGCCTTCGACTGGGAAGACGACCGCCATCCGATGATCCCCTGGCATAAAACCCTCATTTATGAACTGCATGTGAAGGGCTTTACTGCCCGCCATCCAAATGTGCCCCCTGAAATCCGGGGCAGTTACTCCGGCCTGGTCTGTAACGAAGTGATCAATTACATCCGCTCTCTCGGTATGACAGCGGTGGAACTTATGCCGGTCCATCATTTTATTTCGGAACGGCCTCTGGTGGAAAGGGGGCTCACCAATTACTGGGGTTATAATTCCATCGGTTTTTTAGCTCCTGACGGCCGCTACAGCAGTTCCGGGGTATTGGGGCAGCAGACAGCGGAATTTAAGACAATGGTCAAGAAATTTCACAGGGAAGGGATAGAGGTTATCCTCGATGTCGTTTATAACCATACAGCCGAGGGCAATCATCTGGGACCGACCCTTTCTTTCAAGGGAATAGATAATGCCGCTTATTACCGGCTCGATCCCGAAAAGAGCCGCTACTATGTGGATTATACAGGGACGGGAAATACGCTCAACATGATTCATCCCCGCGTGCTCCAACTTATCATGGACTCCCTGAGATACTGGGTCCTCGAGATGCATATAGATGGTTTCAGGTTTGATCTGGCGTCGGCCCTGGCGCGCGAACTCCATGAAGTAGATAGATTGGGATCTTTCTTTGATGTAATTCATCAAGATCCGGTCATATCCCAGGTTAAACTCATAGCCGAACCCTGGGACCTTGGAGAAGGAGGTTATCAGGTCGGAAATTTTCCGGTGCAATGGGCGGAATGGAATGGCAAGTACCGTGACACTGTAAGGCGTTTTTGGCGGGGAGACGAGGGGCAGGCAGGAGACCTTGCCTATCGTCTGACAGGCAGCAGTGACCTGTACGCGCACGAAGGACGCAGGCCATATGCCAGCATCAACTTTGTAACGGCACATGACGGATTTACGCTGAACGACCTCGTAAGCTACAACTCCCGGCATAATGAAGCAAACGGAGAAGAAAACCGGGACGGGCCCAACGACGACCTGAGCTGGAATTGCGGAGTTGAGGGGCCTACCGACGACCCTGAAGTCGTAAATTTGCGTGAACGCCAGAAACGGAATTTTCTTGCAACACTCTTTGTTTCTCAGGGGGTGCCGATGCTTATTGCCCGAGATGAGGCAGGACGTACCCAGCATGGAAACAACAACGCTTATTGCCAGGACAACGAAATTTCATGGCTGGACTGGGACCTTGACGATAAGCGATTAGGACTTCTTGAATTCGCCAAGTCAGCAATAAGTCTCTTCAAAATACATCCGGTATTGCGGCGGAGGCATTTTTTCCAGGGCAGGAAAATCCGAGGTTCCGAAGTAAAGGACCTGACATGGTTTCGTCCTGATGGAAAAGAGATGACCGAAGAAGACTGGGACAATCCGACAACCCGATTCATCGGGCTGCGAATGGCAGGTGACGCAATCGACGAGACAGATGCACAGGGCAATGCGATCACTGACTGT
>CAWHNC010000122.1:0-71946 GCA_963830245.1 Nitrospirota bacterium | reverse complement strand
ATCCTCTTGTTTACTCGAATTAAGTTATCCTTAGAACAAGTATATCGCAATAAGCACAAGTAATCGTGTGTTCTTGCCGTTTTGAAATTGCCCGTTGTGCGGCATAAGGTGATAGAGAGAATGATTCTTATTGTTGATGACAGTCCGACCGATATAGAGCTTACTGCACTAGCGCTGGAAGCGACAGGGCGGCACATAAGTGTTGTCTCCGCTCCCGATGGCCAGTCTGCGCTTGCAATGCTCAGGACTAGACATGAGTTGCCCGCCCTAATATTGCTCGATATGAAGATGCCGTGCATGGGCGGCATCGAAGTGCTCCGTGAAATACGTTCAGACAATCGTCTTAGAGAACTCCCTGTTGTGGTGGTCACGTCTTCATCACTCGAATCGGACAGGGTAGACGCAATTGCTACCGGTGCCAGCGATTATTTTCAAAAGCCTTTGTCTCTGGATCGATTTAGCAAAGCTTTAGAGTCTATTCTGCATCGCTGGCTGCCGAATTAGTGCTTGATACCCCGCTGAAAGTTCCGATATCCATATAGTATTCTGACAGGAGTCAGGAGGAAGGACATCTCGCCTCGCCGACTATATAGAAATTAAGAACTCATTTTGAAAATCCTTGTTTCTGCATGCTCTTGGAATTAGGACTTTGGGCCGTACTCGGCAAATCACTTTTGACACATTACTTCGAAAACCAACACTGTCGATGAGATGTCGAAAACGCGGAGCAGGGTGGAGTTGAGATCGTCGTCCAGCCAAAAAAACGGTTTTTTCAGGCTATCCAAAATGCGCATTACGGATAGAAGGACTTAATTTTCTGAATAATGTTTTTTTGCGGACTATGGGGAGAACTTATGTGTGGCACCGATTGTCCGAAAACGTTGAGTAGAAGCGTAAAGGACCAGATATCTGGGATCAAAAGCTACGAGGACTTCAAGACAAAACTTATAAGGTAGTCCAATTGATCTGAACGCCTGTCAGCCTTTGCGATGTGCTTCCCTAAATCGACGGGAGTTTAGGAGTTTCAAAAATATTTGTTAGAATCTCGAAATTGGTTATATCTGAAAACCCGCACCGATACAAACTACCCCCTTTGAAAAGGGCGTTCATGGTATACTGGTGGCGAGCGTCAGTTTCAATAGTATTATAAAGATATGCCGCTCAGAACCACGTCCCCCGCGACAAGTCCCGATTGAAATTGAAAGGAGATGAACAATGGTTATTCGACTCGTAGCACGCTTATTCTTGGCAGGTGTAGTTTTTGGTGTGGCGTTTGGGACCTTTTCGGCTGATCTGTTTGCTGCGGACAAGGCAGCCAGCTCGGAACTATCCAAGGCGATAAGTCAGGCCAAGCTGTTTGCGGGACTGACCGCCAATGAGAGGGCCGAGATGGAAATGGCGACAGCAGTACGGCACGGTAAAAAAGGCGAGCGCATTATCGAGCAAGGGAAATCTTCAGGTAGGATGTTCATTGTTTTGGAAGGGCAGGCCGAGGTCAGGGTAAACGGAAAACTCGTGGCGACCCTTCCCGATCAATCCCTTGTCGGCGAGATCGAGTTCCTTGACATGCTTCCGGCCAGCGCGGATGTGATTATTTCCAAAGATACTCAACTGATCGTGTTGGATAGCGCCGCGCTCAGCGATCTCATGAAGAAGCATACTCGGCTGGGCTATGCGCTCATGAACGAGATCGCGAAGATCGAAGCCCGGCGTCTCAGGGCTATGAACAAAGAATAAGCCTCTGTCCACAACTAGAAAGACAAAGGGTCAGCACTTGACGTTCAACAATTCGAGGCATCTCGGTACAGGCCGTTCCCTGCATGAAAATGGCTTGACCCCTTTTAAATCGCCTGCGCTGCGCGGCGACAACAAGGGCTTCCAGTTCAGCTTTCTGCAGGTTCTCAAACATCCACAGATGACCGATGCAAGTGGTTACAAGCGGAGCGCCTTTCCCCATGATTTCATTACAGATGCATCCCATGAGAGAATATTGCCTCCTTGTTTAAATGAGGGTGTACGTCCTGCAGCTACTTCCTTTTATGGACATCGATTTATAGCAATGAATCAATTTGCTCAACTTTCATAATCGTCACAAATTGTAACTCCCCAAGCTGCTTGGGAAACACTTCTCTCAGTTTATCAGAAATTGTTCCCTGACGCTCGATATGGGCAGTGCCGCTCAAACGAAACCCCTTGTTCCCTTTTTCCGCAACGAGTGCAATCTGAATCTTTCCATTTTCGACAATATTCTTACTCGTAATGCCCTGTCTCCAGCCGAAAAAAGCCAGCGTTTCATCATCAATAAAGAACCCTTTGCCGACAACAATGATGTGCGGCCCGTCGCCTCCTTGTGTAACCAGTGGCACAAAAAGCATCTTCTCAAGCATTTCCTTGATTTCGCTATTCATTTTCATGTCGTTCCTCCTTGAAACCATGATATAGTTGTTAATTAGGACTTTGCCCGCTCAAAGGTATTATACATCAACTCACAATCAGCCTTCTGTAGCACATGCTACAACAAGTACGTAGAGTAGGAGCCGAGAAGCCGATTTTTGGCAGTTATTTCACGGAATCAACATTTTGGAAAGATGATCAAGGTGTTGACTACGGGTTCAAAATTGACATTTTTAGAGAGGCCTCGATGGCATTTAGTATGGGGAGTTAGAAACGCACTTCCAAATTCTCAACTATGTTTTGTACGGGGAATAATTAACGCTGACCGAACTTTATTTCCGATCGTAATGCGCAGAATTATCGGTATGCGCGTAGGTCTCGATTACAGGAAGAGCCCTGCGCAGCCAATACACCGACTCCAAACGTGTATTAACTTATCGCTGCTCTAAAGATTTTCAAGAGAAATCCGGATTATGCAATTGAAACTTTAGCGCGATGTTCGCTGTATTCAGTTTGTCAGATGTTGTGTTTCAATATCTCAGAGCATTCTCTAATGCTCGCTCCAGCTTTTTGCATGCTCTTCAGTCCGAGAAGATTTAGAAAGTCTCGTGAGGAAGCAACCCCATCGGAAACTACGGTAACTGAGAATCCCTTGTTTCTAGCACTTTTGACAGTAGCGCGGACGCAACCTTCCGCCATAACGCCAAGAATAACGATCTGTCGAATCCCGACACTTTCCAATGCCGCCGAAAGCGCTGGATTCGTAAATGCATCAGGCCTAGATTTAGAAATTACAGAACTGCTCGCAGGTACAATAACCCGCGGATCGATTTCTGCTCCTGCAGAACCCTCGATAGCAGCGCGCTTACGGAAGAGATTTCCAAGCCAATCAGATTTTCGAAATTCATTCTTGATGAAGATATGCTTCCAACCAGCTCTCTCCGCGAACATCACCAAGCGATTAGCTGATGAAATTACTATGCTGGCATTTTTTGCGCTTACCGGCATCCGACCACTTGTTTCGAGAAAATCGCGCTGCAAATCTAATAATAGCAAGGCGGTATCGTTCATTGGATCATTAACCTGTCATTTATATCGATAATCAAAAGAAACGCTTAGTTTTATGAAGTATATCACAGGCGCGACTTTCAGGAAGGAAGAAGAAAATATTCTCACATGGAAAAACCGTGCGGTGTACAAGCGGAATTAACCAGCCGGAGATCGCTTCAGAACCGGACATCTTCAAGAAATGCCCGGCTATCCTGAGCCGCGAGGATCAAATAATAACGGCTGGTGCGTATACGTTCTCAAGTCCCGGAATAATTATCTATACATCGGCATAACTAACGATCTCGATGAGTCCATATTGTATTTCTAACAATGATTATTTAGTCTGCCAATATTTAAGAACCTTTTTCCTAACACTATTATGTTCTTTTTCAAAATTATTAATCAGATTATTACCAACGAATTCCACGCTTTTATAGCAAAAAAAACCATTGATAACTCCACCCAAAACAGGTATGAATTTCAGGGCTCGCACGCTTATTTGTTCTTGAGTTAAATTACCCCCTAAGATTCTAGCAATTCGATTCGCTATCTGCGTTATTAATTTATCGGAAATCTTTTTTGAGAGGATTCCTTCTGCCTCTTTCTTGGCAAGCCTCTTTGCAGTTTCACCAATCCCCATTGAGACTCCACCCAAACCCACCCCGATCAGAATTGCTTTCAATATTTCTTTTTGTGCTGCGGCATAATATTCGTCAATGTCTTCATTTACAGAATCTGCGAATGGCATTGGAATTAGACCATAAACATGTCCAATTTCTTGAGATATAAGGAAAACTCTTCTTAAATACTCTTCCAAGTCAGTAGTTACACCGGCCGCCATGCCCCATGGACCACCTGGCAGTGCCGTCGCAAATCCAGTTGCCCCCAGTTTTATGGAGTGTTTTCCAGCAAAAGACTTTGCAGCCTCTTTTAACATTTGAATGTCGGACTTAAATAAATCTTTCGGATGCTCAATATCATTAAAACCAATAAGTTTTAATTTGGCATATGTTTCATAAGGATGAATTTTATACCCCGGAAGTTTAGCTGCGGACAAAATAATATTTGCTATCTTTTCTTCCATGTTTGCTCCTCAGAGAAATGTCAGCACTGCAGATAGTTAGAAAAACAGTTTAGCACAACCTATATGAAACTTATCAGATAGTCCAATTGATCTTTGCGCCTATCAGCCTTCGCGATGTCCTTCCTGAAACTAAACATCCTGAAACTAAACAATTTACAAGTTAGCACAAAATATGTATAGTTCAGTTAGTAATACGACTATAAGAAAAACCAGGGACAGCGACGAATGGCACTGACTTAAGGTCTGGTAGAGTGCGTCATGGACTGGTTATGTCCTCTTTGTCTTTGGGGAAGACAAAATAAAAGTTATTGCCGTATTGGGTTGCCTCATATCCGACCACTCCTCCGTGTATCTCAACAGCATTTTTTACAAATCCCAGGCCGTGTCCGGTACCGGGCCTCTTGACCGCATTGGACCCCCGGTATCCCTCTTCAAATATCTTTTCCCGTTCGGAGGGGTCTATGTGCGGCCCCGTGTTGAAAACATTATATTTCACCCCGTCTTTGCCCGGCCCGAAATAATCCCTGATAAACTCGCGTCCGTATGCCATGTATTTTTTAGTTTCGCCGGTGGAGGTGAGCACATCCTCAGTATATTTGAGGGCATTCGAAAAAAGATTGGCGTACACCTGGGCGACCAGCCCGACATCCACAACGCTGATAATCTCTCCGCTTGGAAGTCCGCCGAATTTATCGTCGATAGCGATGCCCATTTCCCTGAATTGGTCCACAAACCGTTCAAGCTGAGGCAGGACTACATCCCGCCTGATATTGCACGGTGTAGTGCGCAAAGTCAGCCGTCCCTGATCAAAATGGCTGCGGCGCAGCAGGGTTTCAAGAAACAGGCTCATATTCCGGTAATGCTCTTCAATATTTTCAAACTCCTCCGTCAACCCATGGTTAACATCCATAAGCTCTACAAGGGCGCGCTCCATATTCGACTTGTCACAGGGCTTATCAATTGCCAGTCTGTAAAGGAGCTGCTCTATTTCCACATTTTTTGTAATCTTGCCCTTAAGCCGTCTCAGGAAAAGTTTATACACCATATTGGGGACTATTATATTGTGCTCGATATCTGCAACAAGAGACTTTATAAACTTAAGGTGCTCGATGTTTTTCTCGACAAGAAAACGGTTATGTATATTAAAACCTATCCTGTTGGCAAATTTTTCGAAAAAAAGTTCGCGGTGGGAGTCAACCCCCGCATCGGGATAAATTTCGAGAAGTCCGAGCACATTGTCCTCAGTTTTAAAAGGCAGTTGGTGAATAAGGATTTCTTTCCCCCGGATAGTCAGCACCAGGCTGGAGTTGTCGGTGTGGTAGGGACGCTCGCCCGGCCTCACAAAAGAGGGAGGCGCTGAGCGCAGCGGAAAGCCCTCCTCTTCGGTTTTGGCGACAAGCGCCAAACCATTCGTCCTGGCTTCTATTACATACAATCTGGCTTCCAGGCCGAAGAACGCCTTGGGGATAGAAGTGCACAGGCAATAAAAATCCTCTATGTTGTCAAACTCCTGGGCCAGATCAAAAAATGTCGCCAACGCACTGCTTTCTGTCTGGGAGTAATCATAATAGCGGTAATCGCTTTTCTTGCTATCGATGCGTTCCAGAATGTAGTTACACCTTGCCATAAGCTTTATCCGTATACCCTCCTGGAAAAACTAACCTATGTTACTACTAAAAGCAGGGAGAGGTAAAGGTAAAGGTTGAGATAATAATAGACAAAAACCGCTGCTTATTTTTTCCCTCTAAACCTAAACCTTAACCTTTACATCTGCCTGCTGTTTAACCTTTACGCCATCGTCACTACGGTCACCCCGTTGCCTCCTTCTGACTGCTCTCCGCTTCTGAACCCCTTCACAAGCGGGTGGTGTTCAACATGCTCCCTTACTGCTTTACGCAGGATCCCGGCTCCGATACCGTGTACAACAGTGACCTCGCTGAATCCCGCAAGAGAAGCATGATTGAGAAACGGTTCAAGCTGCGAGAGAGCTTCGTCAACCCTCAGGCCCACAAGATAGATTCGTGAAACGACCTCAGCGTCGGGCTTGCGGATGGTTACGGGCTCCTGTCGCGCCGTGGTCCGTTTGCCCCGGCGGTATTCTATGTCGGATACCGGCACGTCGATTTCTTTACCGGCGGCTCTTACTTTGATGCGGTTATGCTTTAAATTGATTTCTTCAACCGGGGCGTCAGCGGCCAGGGATTTCACATATACGACATCACCTTCCATAATTTCGTCAATAGAAGGAACGCGGTCGGGTGCAGGTCCTTCGTATTCCCTCATTTTCGAGGCAAGATGCTCCTGGGCCATTTCAGCCTGTTTTATAGCCTCGCGGCTTTTCTCCCTGTCCATCCTCCTGGTCTCTTCGAGCAGGGCCAACATCTCCCTTTTTGCCTTCGCAACAATCTCAGACGCATCGCGATACGCGTTCGCCATCAACTGCTTCTGCCTGGATTCAACCTCAGACAATGCAATGTCGACGGCCCTGCTCCTTTCCTCTATCTCCCGACGCTCCCTGGTGATTTCATCCAACGCCTTTTCATAGCGGTCCCTCTTTTCACTCAGGTCGGTTATAAGATCGTCAAATTCCCCTTTCATCCCGCCGAGCAGGGTCTTTGCTGAATTGACAATACTATCAGGCAACCCGTAGCGCCGGGCTATTTCGATTGCGTGCGACTTCCCCGGTTCTCCAATCCTCAACCGGTACAGGGGAGTCAGGGCTTCCTGATCGAATTCCATAGAGGCATTCACCATGCCTTCGGACCTGTATACAAACCCTTTTATATCGGTAAGGTGTGTAGTCGCAAAAACAAGGGACCCGCTTTCCTTCAGTTCTTTTAAGACAGCGCATGCGAGGGCGCCTCCCTCATCAGGGTCAGTCCCGGTGCCGAGTTCATCAATCAGTACCAGCGCTCTTGCATCAGCCGCCTTAAGGATCCTTGAAATATTCGACATGTGCGCTGAAAAAGTGGAAAGATTGTTTTCGATTGATTGTTCGTCCCCGATATCGATCAGCAGTTTATCAAACAGCGGGAAACTGGAGACCGAATCAGCAGGCACAGGCATGCCGGTCAGCGCCATGATGTGAAGCAAACCTATTGTTTTAATGGCAATGGTCTTTCCCCCTGCATTGGAACCAGTGATTACCATTACCGTGCAGTCGCCGCCAAGAGTGACATTGAGAGGAACAACCTCTTGCTGAACACCGGAGCGTTGAAGGGCCATCATCAGAAGCGGATGCCGCGCGTTCGCCAGGCACAGCCTGCCCGACTCGTTGATCTGCGGAATCTGCATGCGGAACATATCGGCAAACCTTGCAATACAATTCAAGGCATCAACGTAAACAACAATGCGATACTCCGCGCCTATATCCCCGGTCGCCGACCGGATTTTATTACTTATACTTCGCAAAATGCGTATCTCTTCGGATTTTTGCGCGGCAACAAGGTTTTCAAGCTCATTGGAAAGATTGATTATCGACAAAGGTTCGATAAAGGCCGTCTCCCCCGATTTGGATACATCATGCACAACACCCTGCACCTGTCCCTTGGAATCCATCCTTACCGGAATTACCCACCTGCCTGACCTGTTGGTAATAAAGTCATCCTGCAGAAAGACGCTAACGTCTCCATCCCTTACTACTTCTTCAAGTTTTTTTCGTATCCTGCTTTCAAGCCTGCGAATCTGCGCCCGCAGTTCGGCCAGTTCCGGGGAAGCGCTGTCAAGAATATTTCCCTCGCTGTCCAGCGACCGCTCCAAAACGCGGAGGATCTCAGGGAAACCGTTCAGTGTATCTGCCAGTTCATTCAGTTGGAAGAGGTCCTCATGCAGCCTTATCTGCGATGCAATAGCACTTATATTGTCCAGGACAGGCATGAATTCCGAGAGTTCAAGCGCTTCGAGCACCGCGCCTTCAGGGGCAACCCTTGCGAGCAGCGGTCCGATATCAGAAAACTGGAGTATCGAGAGTGTGCCGCCTCCGTCATAGATCCTCATAATCTCGCCGGTTTGTCCGAGCCTTTTTTCAATGCTGCCCCTGTCAGCCATTGGATACATGGCGAGCAGGACCTTACGTGAAGCCTCACTGTGGGCAAAGTCGGCGATTATACCGAGCAGTTTGTTGAATTCAAGAAGGGTTAGGGAGAAGTAATCACCTGGAGCACTATTCAGCAATGAATCTACTCCGGTCTGAAAACTAAAGACAGCATCATATTGATAAGGCTGATGACCAAAGCGCCCCATAAAGCGGGCCAGAAACCGGCAACCGAGAATCCAAGGTCAAGGGCCCTTGAGGCAGCGCCGGTAAGCCATAGCATAAAGGCATTCAGCACAAAAATAAACAATCCCAGAGTCAAAATGACGACCGGAAAAGAAAGGAGTTTCAGTACCGGCCTCAGAAACGCATTCAACACGCCGAAGACCAGCGCAACAAACAGCAGCTCATACCGCGGCCCGCTATATGTTATACCTGAAACAACCTTGGTGGCCACCCAAAGCGCAACGGTGTTGCTGATAAGATGTAAAAAAAATTGGGGCACATCAAATTATACCAGATTTCATACCCTCCCGCCTTAATATCCTAATGTATTATCTTCTTCATCTCAGCATAAAAATCATCCACTGGTGTGAATCTTGCTTTGATCGCCGTTTTGTGTTGCTTCTTGTCTTTTCCTTATTTCCATATTAGAATGTATTATAAGAACGCATTTTATAGGAGGGACAGATGGATATATTTGCATATGCCATGCAGATGGAGAAAGACGGAGAGATTTATTACAGGGAGCTTTCGGCCCAAACAGAAAATAACGGCATAAAAAACATCCTCACCAGGCTTGCAGATGCCGAGGTTGTACATTACAAAATTTTTCAGGCAATGAAAAGTAATGGACAGCTTCCGGAGACCGATTCAAAGAGTCTTGCAGGTATTAAGAACATCTTCGCGCAGCTCAAGGAAAACGGACCGTCCGGGGTCAATTCAACTCAAGTAGCGCTTTACCGTAAAGCCCAGGACCTTGAGGAAAAAACCCGTGATTTTTACCTCGAACAGGCTAAGGAATCAAAGAATGCGGACGAAAAAGCGATTTTTCAGAAATTGGCTAATGAGGAAAGGAAACATTATCTCATCCTCGAAAACATTATCGATTTCGTGAACAAACCGGCCACGTGGCTTGAAAATCCAGAGTGGTATAGTGTAGAGGAATTGTAAAATAAAAGGCAGGGGCATCCACATGCGGACGCCCCTGCAAAATTATTACTCAGCCTTCTCAGCCTTCCATGTCGCCAGGTGATTCAGATATTCCCATCTCCTCTTGACATCAGCCTCGGCCCGTTTCATAAGTTCAGCAGCCAACTCCGGCTTCATAGTCTTCAATGCCCTGTAACGGTTCTCGTCATATGCATACTCCGCGAAGGTAATTGTCGGAGCCTTGCTGTCTATGACAAGCGGACTCTTGCCTTGCCATTCGAGTTCGGGGTTATACCTGTATAGTGGCCAGTGACCGCATGCCACAGCTCTTTTCTGCTCTTCGATGCCCTTGGTCATATCAATGCCCTGCGCAATGCAGGTCGAATAGGCGATGACCAACGACGGGCCATTATAGGCCTCGGCCTCAGTAAATGCCTTTACGGTCTGGGCCGGACTTGCGCCGAATGCGATCTGGGCGATGTACACATTTCCGTATGTAGCCATAATAAAACCGATGTTCTTCTTCGGTGTCCTCTTCCCGCCCGCAGCAAACTGGGCTGTAGCGGCAAGAGGGGTAGACTTGGACATTTGTCCGCCCGTATTGGAGTAGACCTCGGTATCGAGGATGAGAATGTTTATGTTATTCCCTGAGGCCAGTGCCTGGTCGAGCCCGCCGTAGCCTATATCATAGGCCCACCCGTCACCGCCTATCGCCCAGACGGATTTCTTGACGAGGTAATCGGCGAGAGACAACAGGCTCTTTGCCTCATACGAATTGTCTTTCGAGAGTCTGTTTTTCAGTTCCACGATACGGGTCCTCTGTTGTTCTATCAGTCCCTGATTCGACTGGTCTGCATTTTTTATCGAAGCAAAGAGTTCGCGGGTGCCTGCATATGCGGGGTCCTTCTCCAGTTTTTCGACAAGTTCAAGGGCCTGCGCATTGAACTTGTCGACAGTCAGCCTCATGCCAAGGCCGAATTCGGCATTATCTTCAAACAGGGAATTTGACCAGGCAGGTCCTCTGCCGTCAGCCCGTTTTGTATAAGGCGTGGTAGGCAGGTTGCCGCCGTAAATTGATGAACAGCCGGTCGCATTGGCTATGAGCATGCGGTCGCCGAAGAGTTGAGAAAGCAGTTTCACGTATGGTGTTTCCCCGCATCCTGCGCAAGCGCCGCTGTATTCAAAGAGAGGCCTTGCGAACTGGCTTCCCTTGACTGTAGCTAAGTTGTACCTGGAAAGCTCTGTTTCAGGCAGTCCAAGAAAGAATGAGTAACACTCCGCCTCCTGGGCCCTTAGCGGCTCCTGGAGACTCATGTTGATGGCCTTGAAACCCGGGACCTTCTTGCCCTCCGCGTCTTTTTTGAAGCCAGGACAGTTAAACACGCAGGAGCCGCACCCGGTGCAATCCTCAGGCGCCACCTGAACAGTGAATTTCAGACCCTCCAGTTCCTTCCCCTTGGCATTGACTGATTTGAACCCCGAAGGCGCTGATTTCAGGAGGGCGGCGTCGTAAGCCTTCATCCTTATCGTCCCGTGCGGGCAGACAAAGGAGCACTGGCCGCACTGAATGCATATATCAGGCTCCCAGACGGGGATTTCAACGCCGATGTTGCGCTTTTCATACTGTGTTGTCCCGGTCGGCCATGTGCCGTCAGCAGGCATGGCGGATACAGGCAGGCTGTCGCCCTTGCCTTCGATTATCTTCCCTGTTACCTTCCTGACGAACTCAGGCGCAGTTTCAGGCACTGGAGGCTTCATATGTATCGTGCTCGTGACCTTTTCAGGGACCGGCACTTCAACGATATTTTTAAGGGCAGTATCCACGGCCGCATAATTCATTTCGACCACCGCTTCACCCTTCTTCATGTAAGTCTTCTTGATTTCGGTTTTGATGGCCTTGACAGCATCCTCTTTCGGAATTATTCCGGATATAATGAAGAAGGCCGTCTGCATTATCATATTGATCCTTGCCCCCAGACCAATCTCCCCGGCAAGTGCTATAGCGTCTATAATGAAGAACTTCATGCGCTTCGCAATGAGCTGCTCCTGCACTTCAAAAGGCAGGCTGTCCCACACCTTGTCTTTGGGATAAGAGGTGGTCAGCAGGAAGGTGCCCCCCTTCTCAGCGTGCGCCAGCATGTCATACCTTTCGAGGAACGAAGGATTATGGCATGCTACGAAGTCGGCTGTTGACAGGAGATAGGGATTGAGCAACTTGTCCTTGCCGAAACGAAGGTGAGATGTGGTCATGGAGCCGGATTTCTTGGAGTCATAGACAAAGTAACCCTGGGCAAAGTTGTCTGTTACAGAGCCGATTATCTTTATTGTATTTTTATTCGCCCCGACCGTCCCATCGGCGCCCAGCCCGAAAAACATGGCCTTGTAAGAACCTTTCCCCTCGACGATAAAAGACTCGTCATAGTCGAGACTGGTGCCTGCAACGTCGTCGTTTATGCCCACAGTAAAATGGTTCTTCGGCACAGGCAGTGAAATATTATCAAAGACCGCTTTTGCCATCGCCGGCGTGAAATCCTTTGAACCGAGGCCGTAGCGGCCTCCGACAATACTGGGGTACTTCTTAAGGCGAGAGGTCCCTTTTTCGAGCGCTTCACCTATGGCAGTTCTCACGTCGAGATAGAGGGGCTCGCCAATGGCGCCCGGCTCCTTTGTACGGTCCAGGACAGCGACAGCTTTCACGCTGCCCGGAATGGCCCGGGCAAAGGCATCGGTATCAAAGGGCCTGAAGAGCCTGACCTGGACCAGTCCCAGTTTTTCACCTTTTGCGTTCAGCGCATTGATAGTGCTGAGCACGGTTTCCCCTCCCGAGCCCATAATCACGATGATGCGCTCGGCTTTAGGGTGGCCGTAATAATCAAACAGGTTATATTGTCTGCCCACCACTCCGGCAAACTTGTTCATGGCCTTCTGAACGATCGAAGGCGTTTCATTATAGAATTTGTTCACTGTTTCCCGTCCCTGGAAATAGACATCCGGGTTCTGGGAGGTGCCTCTCAATACAGGATGGTCAGGAGTCAGACCCCTCATGCGGTGGGCTATCACAAGGTCATTGTCTATCATCGCTCTCATGTCGTCAAAGGTCAACTCTTCGATCTTCTGCTCCTCATGAGATGTTCTGAAACCGTCAAAGAAGTGGACAAAGGGGATCCTGGATTCAAGGGTAGCGGCATGAGCAATGAGTGCAAAGTCCATTGCCTCCTGCACATTCTGTGAGCAAAGCATCGCAAACCCGGTGGCACGTGCAGCCATCACATCGGATTGGTCCCCGAAGATGCTGAGGGCCTGCGCAGCCAGGGCGCGGGCAGTCACATGAAATACCGTCGGCGTAAGCTCTCCGGCTATCTTGTACATGTCGGGGATGATCAGGAGGAGGCCCTGAGATGCGGTGATAGTCGTGGTCAGGGCCCCTGTAGTAAGGGAACCGTGGACCGAACCGCCAACACCGGCCTCCGATTGCATCTGGGTGACTCTGGGTACAGAATCCCAAATGTTAACCTTGCCTGCAGCAGACTTGGCATCGCAGATCTCCGCGATGGGCGATGAAGGGGTTATGGGGAAAATTGTAATGATCTCATTCAAAGCATGAACGACATGAGCGCATGCGGTGCATCCGTCAACAGTCACCATTCTTCTTGCCATATTAGTAACTCCTTTTTAGTAATTTTTTTTATAGCCTTGTAATTTTTTATTATAGCACACATCAGCGGCTTATCAAACTGCGGGTGTTTCAGTCCTTTCCTTAACTGCTCCGGTCGAAACAGATTTTATTTTTTTAGCTTTATAGCCGATTCATACTCCTCCCATAGCCGTTCTTTCATGGTATCCGACTTTATAAAATCCCAGGGCAGAATTTCCCGGGAATCCCTGTTTCTGAAGAGATAAAAATCCATATCTGTTCCGGTTTCAGAACACGCCTTTTTCAAATCATCGGTCTTCGACATGGCCTCAATGACGTTGAATACTCTGCGGTCTCCTCTGGCGAAGAAGCCCTGCAGGTATGCATATTTAGGCACATCGTGAAAGACCTTTACGTTTCCATATTCCCTGAGCGTTTTCTTGATAAACTTAAGCTTTCCTTTTATGACGCCGGGAGGTTCCATCGCATGCCATTGAAAGGGCGTGAGAGGCTTCGGCACAAACGTGCTGATACTCAATACCAGAGTGCCTCTCTTTGAGCTGCGCCTGATTTTTATTGCCAGATCTGCAATCCCCGAAATATCTTCCTCAGTCTCCGTAGGAAGTCCTATCATGAAGTAAAGCCTCAGGTTCTCCACGCCGGTTTCGAGTATGCGCGCCGAGGTATCGAGTATATCGTCCTCACTGATTTTTTTGTCTATTACCTTGCGCATCCTATCGGTTCCAGCCTCGGGTGCGATTGATATACTTTTATGCCCCCTGAGGAGTTCCACCAGTTCCACACTTTTCGCGGAGGCCCGCAGGGACGTGATAGAGAAATCAACTCCCCGGATCCCCAACACCTCTTTTATATGCGGGTAATCGGTTAAAGAAGGTCCTATCAGTCCTATTTTGCCCGTGTATAGTTTCGCATGCAGGATTTCATCCTTAATATCACCAATACCTTTCTTTCTCAGCGGACGATACATATGCCCGACAAGGCAGAACCTGCAACTCCAGGGGCATCCGCGCATTGCCTCTATAAGATACATATTTGAAAATTCAGATCCTGCACTGACAATAGCGGTAGTTACGGACGCCGGTGAGAGTCCGCCGAAATACCGTCTATTCACTGTTGCCGGGGCATCGCACAACGGAATTCTTTCGGCAATTGTGCCGTCATTATTATATTGCACGGTGTAGTATTCAGGCACATAGAGGCCCTCAATGGAAAGGGCCGCTTTTTTTGCAGCCTCCTTGACCCGACCCGTCTGCATCGCCGCCTTGTATTTTTCGAGAAACTCATTCAGGGAATCCTCCGCATCTCCCACAAAAATAACATCAAACACCGGCGCAACAGGTTCAGGATTAAATGAGGGACACACGCCTCCTGCGATCAGCAGCGGGTGAAAGCGGTCTCGCCGAGTAGAAAGGAACGGTATCTTTGCAGAGTCCAGAATCCTGAGCATATTGGGGTAGTCATTTTCAAAGGGAATCGAAAAAGCCGCTATATCAAATGTTGTTACAGGTCTTTTCGATTCAAGGGAAAAAAGCGCAGTTCCTGTCTTTTTATGAAGCTCCAGGTCCTCTTCATCAGGCAGAAAGGCCCTCTCGCAGACCACATCATCTCTCGCGTTAAGCAGGCCGTAAATACCCTGAAAACCGAGATTGGCCATGCCTACCCTGTAGGTGTTAGGATAGATCAGGCATATGGATATCCTTCCGCCAGGGTCTTTAAAAACAGTGCCCTGCTCACCTGACAGGTATGCGTCGGCTTTTTCTATAAGGGCGCGGTTCAATGCGGGTTATGTCTTCTTCCTCAAAAAAGTCGGGATATCGAAAACATCCTCAGCAGGAAATACAGAATTATTTATTAACTCAGGCTGCGCATTGCTGTCCTTCTCCACAGGTAACTGCCCGCCTGAAGTGGTCTGTTCGTTAGTCAAAGGTGGGATAACGGGATTATCAGCAGGTTTCTTTAGTCCCTGTCCTGCAATTTCCGCAACAGCTGCTTCAAGCCCTTTCGGATATTGATATTCCCCCGCACACTCTTTTGGGGTAGGGCCGATGTTTTTTGACAATACTCTCTCTGAGCCTCTCAGGCAGACAGGATCTTTTTTCGGTGTCCATTTCCTGATCTGCGGCAATTCGGCCTTTTCAACCCTGTCCTCAAGACCTGTGGCGATTACCGTAACCTGCACCCCGCTGTCCATATCAGGATTTATGACTGCGCCGAGAATAATATTCGCCTCATCATGAGACGAATCATGAATCAGCGATGCAGCCTCCTGAACAGAATCGAGCGACAGGGTCAGCCCGCCGGTAATATTGATCAGAATGCCCTTGGCCCCTTCAATCGATGATTCTTCCAGGAGCGGGTTGGAAATGGCCTTTTTGGCGGCATCGAAAGCCCCTCTTTCGCCTTCTCCGGTGCCCATGCCGATTACCGCCCTGCCGGCTTTCTGCATTATCGCTTTGACATCCGCAAAATCAAGATTGATAAGACCGGGCACGAGTATCAAATCGGAAATCCCCTGTATCGCCTGCCTCAGGACATCATTGGCAATCGAGAATGACTTCAGCAGGGGAGTGCCTTTTTCAACTACCAGATGTATCCGGTCATTTGGGATAACTATAAGCGTGTCGACGCACTTTTTAAGTTCCCTTATGCCTTCTTCTCCATTCATAGCACGCTTTCTGCCCTCGTAATAAAAAGGCCTTGTCACGACGCCTACGGTGAGAATCCCGAGTTCCTGCGCCAGATTGGCAATAACCGGAGCAGCACCGGTGCCGGTGCCTCCGCCCATGCCGGCAGTAATAAATATCATGTCAGCGCCTTCGATTACACTCATGAGAGAATTATTATCATCGAGTGCCGCCTGTCTGCCTATAACGGGGTTTGACCCGGCCCCCAGTCCTTTAGTCAGAGATTCACCGATCTGAACTTTTACAGGCGCCAGGGATGCCTCAAGGTGCTGTTTGTCAGTATTGACAGCAATAAATTCTATACCGAAGATGTCTGCGGAGACCATACTGTTAATAGCATTCCCTCCGCCTCCGCCAACACCGATTACCTTTATTTTCGCAACCAGCCTGCTCACTTCATCTAATTGAAACATAACAGCCTCCCTCAAAAATTAAAAAGTATTGTCAAAAATGAACCACAGAGGACTCAGAGAAAAATCAAACAAAGAGACACAGGGAACTTTTTTAGACAAAGACTTACCACTTTCTTTTAAAAGCTTCATTGGGTTCTCTGTGCCTCCGCGGTTCAGTCTTTTTTTTCTGCTTATCATGGTTCATACTTTTCTCTGTGTCCTCTGTGGTTTATTTATTTCAAAATTATTTGTTTATTATTTTCCTGAACCAACCGGTCATTCTCGCAACGATCTTACTGAAAACATTTGAAGAGAACATTGACCCTTCGACCGGCATCAACGATTCGGCGCCGTATACAAGAAGTCCTATGCCCGTCGCATATATCGGGGTATTGAATTCTCCCTTCAGCCCCTGAACGCGTGGCTCGCCATCGCGCCCCTGGTCCTCGTGAGCTGCCCGCACCGGGAACCCTATCCTGACCGGCATGGACAGAATAGCTTCAGCCATCCTGTCAAAACCCGAAAGCAGCGACGAACCGCCGGTTAGTATGACACCTGAAACAGCAATACCGTTCCCCTGAAACGCCTGCATCTCCTGCCTGATAAGTTCAAGGAGTTCTTCGCTCCTCGGCTGCAGTATTTCAGAAATATATTTTCTGGGAATAGTCCTGACCTGGCCGTCAATGGCAACAACATCTACCTCAGTCATATCATTCATTTCCGATGAAGTGACGACCGGCGCCACGATCCCAAATTTCTTTTTTATTCTCTCAGCCTCAGGAAAGGGCACTCTCAACCCGACAGAAATATCATTGGTGAAGTGATTGCCCCCGATACCCAGTACCGATGTATGCCTGAGCCATCCGTCTTTGTAAAGGGCGATATCGGTGGTGCCTCCGCCTATATCCACAAGCATGACTCCCATGTCCCGCTCATAGGAAGTAAGCGTGGCTTCTGCCGATGCAAGCGGCTGCAAAACAATATCGACAACCTCAAGCCCCGCCCGTTCACAGCATTTCAGAAGGTTTTGCACTGAAGTGACAGCCCCGGTAATAATGTACACCTTCACTTCAAGCCTGACGCCGGCCATCCCGACAGGATCTTTTATCCCGTCTTGTCCATCGAGGATAAAATCCGTTGGGAGCACATGGAGGATTTCCCTGTCGAGAGGAACGTATACCGCGCTGGCTGAATCTATTGCCCTCTCCACATCCTCATGAGTCACTTCTTTGCCCTTAATACCGACCGCGCCATAGCTATTGAAACTTTTTATGTGACTTCCGGCAATCCCGACATATACCTCCCGCACATTTATTCCGGTCATTTCCTCAATGTCGGCAACTGTCTTCTTTATAGAGTTTGCCGTGACTTCAATATCAATCACAACACCTTTCTTCAGCCCGTTTGAAGGATGGCTGCTGACTGCAAGCACTGAGACACCCTCTTCACTTACCTCACCCATAATAGAACAGATCTTGGTCGTTCCCGCATCCAGTCCGACTATGATATTCCCGCTGTTGGTCCTTTTCCTTCTCTCAATCATGCGCCGCCTCTGTTGTATCGCCGCCCCCGGCCCCCTGATGTGCCGGTTTAACAATGATTTTATTAGCAAACCTGAGATCTATATACTCAACAGTCATATTTCTCTTCTGTATTTCATCTCTCACAAACGCAAGTCTTTCCAGTTTCTTTTCAAAGTCACCAGCGCCGACCTTGATCATTATTTTGTCAATGTTAAGGGTGATATCTTCCGGTTTCTGTCCCGTAATTTCAACGCCCCCGTTATATGATACCAGCCTTTTATCATAAAGTACGTCTACAAACCTGACTGCCTCGTCATAGGTTTCCCTGTTGCTGACAGGGTCAATGCCTTTTATCACAGGCAGAAGCAATATAGAGCCCTCTTTCATCTGTTCGAGTATAACGCCCTCTTTATCTATCAAAAAAGGTTTATCAGCTATGCTCAGCAGTGCAACCGGCAGACGTTCTGTTACCTTAATGAGGACCCTGCCCGATAATTCTTTCCTGACCACGGCATCCTTGATCCACGGAGACTGCTTAAGACCCTTATAAATGTCCATACCGGAAACGCCGAACAGTTCACGGTTCTTTCTGATCTTGCAAAGCGCGCTCAACTCGTCATCTTTAAGGTGGTGGTTTCCTATAAAGACTATATCTGTCACATGCAATAAGTGCCTTATGAGAAAAAAAGCGCCGAAAAACAATACGGCAACGAGCAGGGGAGGTATAATTATAAAATAGAAGCGCTTCTTTTCTTTCTTCCTCTGCAATGTCCTGATATTCCGTCTTGCCATTTCCTTTATGTTCGTCAAACATACTGCGTTACTTTATTACGCTGTACGTTGTACGCCTAATGCAAGTATATTTTCAATAAGGTCCGGGAATTCTATTTCGGCAAGTTTGGCTATTTTAGGCAAAAGGCTCGTTTCGGTCATTCCCGGTATTGTATTGACTTCGAGCAAAAAGGGATCATTGAATTCGTCCAATATAAAATCAACCCTTGTCGCTCCACTGCATCCGAGTGCATTATGCGCCCGTAAGGCCGATACCTTAAGAATATCATAGGCTGTGGCGTCTATTTCAGGCGGCAATATATATTTTGTAAGACCAGGGGTATATTTCGCCTCGTATGTATAAAACTCCCTTAAGGGTTGCACTTCCACGCCGCCCAGCACCGTCTGCCCGAGAATTCCGATCTGTATCTCTTTCCCTTTTATATAGCGTTCGACAAGGACCCTCTCCCCATGAGCAAATGCTTCCTTCAATGCCCCCGCCAACTCGCCCTCGCCCCTCACGATACTGACACCTATGCTGGAGCCTTCAGTTGCAGGCTTGACTACCCACGGCATAGGGAAATCCACAGCAGCGGTGACCGCCTCAGTTTCGGTCCTTCCACGATTTTCCAACCGCTTCCTGCTTACCGCAATAAACGGGGCTACGGGAATGTCATGTGAAAGAAACACCATTTTTGAGGTCTCTTTATCCATAGCCAATGCGGAAGCAAGGATGCCCGAACCTGTATATGGGACACCCATAACCTCTAACAAGCCCTGAATCGCCCCGTTCTCACCATGTCCGCCATGGAGCAGGACAAAAGCTATTTTCACACCCTCTTCCCTGATGGCCTGACAAACATTGTCTGACGCATCAATAAAAACCGCATCATATCCCAGATCTATCAACGCCTTGAAAACAGCATTGCCGCTTTTAAGGGAGATCTCCCTTTCTGCGGACGTGCCGCCGGCTAGGACTCCTATGCGTTTTTCAGTTATCACTTATTGTTTCCTCTTAAAGATATCGTTGTTATCCGGAACACACTGGTACATTATAAAATTTTTCTTTGACTTTACGCTATAAAACAGATGACAAGCCAACGTAGAACAGGGGGTCCACCATTTTTTTGGGTACGACATCCCTCCACGTGTTGCGTCACAAAGAAAGTATTCGAATATGAATCGTTGCTTCATCTAAGAATATATTCGAAATAATTTCACTTGGTAACATAAACTAAGTCTACGTCATTCCCGCAGTCTTTTAGCGGGAATCCATTTTCTTTAGTTTTTTAGATGAGCGCCTGTCCAATCTCACTTCATTTTTTCCTGGATTCCCGCTAGAAGACTGCGGGAATGACCTGAGCTTACTCGATATTTTTTCGAATACTTTTCCTATGATGCAGTTTCCTCCATTGAGTCAGCGGGGCAAAAAAGAATATACTATTATTGATGTATTAGCTGGTGACATATGTCTAATGCAATTGAGGTGAAAATGCGGAAAAAACCCGAAATAAAATATACAGCCGGATGGCTTGAAACGCTTATAAAAGATTTTATCAATCAATCTCCTGAAAACACCCTTAAAAATCCGGCAAACGACAAGGCATGGGACGACCCCCTGGTGGGGTTCTCTTCCGGCGATGATCCAATTTATCAGGCATTCAAAGAGCATGTCGGACTTTTCCACTGGACCCCATTGGAATTATTCAACCTGACCTTCCCGCAAATTAAGGCAGGGGCGGGGGAGTTGACTGTCATAAGCTGGATTTTGCCTCACACTGCCAGGACTAAATCCGACCACAAAAAAGAGACGACTTACCCTTCGGAAAGCTGGGCCAGGGCCAGGAAATTCGGCGAGGAGATTAACGTAAGTCTCCGAAAACATGTTGTTGATACTCTCAGGGTCGCCGGAATTGAGGCTGTTGCTCCTATGCTTTCACCCGAATGGGCACGGAAGATGTCCGAACGCTATCTTTATGCGTCAACCTGGTCCGAACGGCATGCGGCGCATGCTTCGGGGCTGGGCACCTTTGGTCTTTGCGACGGGTTGATTACCCCGCGCGGCAAGGCGGTGCGTTGCGGTTCTGTTGTGGCCCGCCTTCAAATACCTCCGACTCCGAGACCATATAAAGACCATCACGAATATTGCCTTTTTTTCAGCCGCGGGATTTGCAAGAAATGTGTCAAGCGCTGCCCTGTCGGGGCACTTAGCGAGCAGGGCCATGACAAGTTGAAATGCGGGGCTTACGTTGAGGAAGCGATGAAGGAATATGTCACGTCCCATTTCGGCTTTGAAGCCTATGCCTGCGGCTTATGTCAGACCGGGGTGCCCTGCGAGTCCAGGATTCCTCTTTCCGCTGTTTAGCTTGGAAAGTGTCACTTTCGACTGGAATTTATTGGACCGCAATCTCTTTGAACGTGGCTGCTTCATACCATCCGGACAGATGCTACCTGTCCAATACTTCTCTTATCTTTCTCATCAATGTGTCAGAATTAATAGGCTTTGAAATAAACTCAAAACCATCTTCAAGTATTCCATTTTTTGATATTATTTCGTCAGTGTACCCGCTCATGAATATCGCTTTGACACCCGGCTCAATGCCTTTTATCTCATCGTAGGCCTCCCTGCCGTTCTTTACCGGCATTATCACGTCAAGGAGAACAATTGAAACTGTGCCTCTGTTTTCCTTGAATTTTCTTATTGCGTCCGCTCCATTCACGGACTCTATTATTTTGTAACCGTTATTCTGCAGGAGAGTCATCATCATCTCCCTGACCTGCGGTTCGTCCTCAGCGATAAGTATAGTCTCACCTTTCCCACCGGCCAGAGTTTGAATCGGCTTGGATATTGATTCTATCTTTGCCTTTGCCTGTGCCATGGGCAGGTATATCCTGAATGTCGTCCCCTTTCCAACCTCGCTGTATACATTGATGTTGCCATTGTGCTGCCTGATTATTCCGTAGACCATGGAAAGTCCCAGGCCAGTGCCCTTGCCCTTTCCCTTTGTGGTAAAGAAGGGTTCAAATATATTTTCCTTTGTCCCCTGGTCCATACCAATACCTGTGTCGGATACTGTAAGGACCGCATGCATGCCCATGTTTTCGAAAATATGTGCTTCGGCATAACTGCCGTCTATATTGACCGAATCTGTCTGTATGATAAGATGCCCCCCTTCAGACATGGCATCACGGGCATTGGCGACAAGATTCATCAGGACCTGCTCGATCTGTCCTATGTCAACTATTACCGGAATCTCGCCGGCGCTCAGGACTGTACTCAGTTCTATATCCTCTGTCATGATCCTCCTGAGCATTTTTTCGATGTTCCTTACTATCTCATTGAGATCGGCCAGTACCGGTTCTATGACCTGTTTCCTGCTGAAAGCAAGCAACCTTTTTGTCAGGTCCCCAGCACGATCTGCCGCGTCAAGCACCTGTTGTATATAGCCCTCCGTTGTCGGATCGTTTTTTACATTCCTTTGCGCCAGCCCTCCGTAACCTATAATTGCTGTGAGGATGTTATTAAAATCATGGGCTATTCCACCAGCAAGAGTGCCTATGCCCTCCATCTTCTGCGAATGACGGAGCTGTTCTTCAAGTTTCTTACGCTCGCTTATGTCCTCAACAGTGCCATGTATCCATTTGACGTTCCCGCTTTCATCATACTGTGCAGCAGCGGTCATCGAACATACTATTGGCGTCCCATCCTTTTTTAGCAAGACTACCTCTTTATTCTTCACATAGTTGTTACGCTTTAATTCATCAATAAAGTCTTTTCTGTCTTCAGAATTCTTCCACAGGGCCGTCGTTTGCACTTTCAATACTTCTTCCACAGAATCATAAGCGCACATATTTACAAAAGCCGGGTTTGCCTGGATGAAGCAGCCTCTGTCCACGAGAGTTCTAAAGATGCCGATATTTATATCGTTAACAAGTGTACGGTATTGCTCTTCGCTCTCCCGCAGGTCCGCATCTCTTTTCTTTATTTGTGCTGTCATATTGTTAAAGATGGATGCGAGCGTTCCGATTTCATCACTTGAATTGATTTCGGCCTCTGCTGTGAGGTCTCCGGCAGCTACTTTTCCTGCGGCTGCGGTCAGCTTCAAGATAGGCTTAGAGAGCAGGCCGGCCAGGGCAAATGCGACAAAAACATCGAAGAAGACGGCACAGGCCATGATTAGAGCATTGACCTTTTCTATTCTGTGAACGCCGGCCATAGCCTCGTTCAGCGGCTGTTCGGCAATAATCCCCCATTGGGTAACCGACGCATAACTGTACCCTGCCAATCTCTGCCGGCCAAGATACGCGTAGCGCACCCATCCTGTTTGACCACTGAGGACGGCTTTGACAGGGGCAAGGGAGGAGACAGTCCGCCATTTTCTTCACCAACCTATGGCTCCTTGTGAATAAGGATTTTGCCTTCTTTATTGACTGCATAGGCGTATCCTGTATTGCCTATTTTGGTCTGCGCGATCAGGTCGTCAAGCCTCTGCAGATCGACAACGCCTATCAGCACGCCGCGCACTGTGCGGCCATCGGTCTTAATCGGTTCGGCAATGATAATAGACAACTTACCGGTGCTCTTGGCACTGAGGACATCCGACATGGCAGTATATCCTGTTGCTATTACCTTCTTAAAATAGTCCCTGTCATCATTACGGATACCGAGATCCTTGCCGTCAGAACGTGCTATTTGCTTGCCGCTGTCAGCTTCGCAGACGATTACCAATGGCATTTCCTGCGGGTACTGGGTGACAATGTCACTTAGCGCCGGCACCTGCCTGGAGGGGTTCATAGACTTAAGATCCATGCTGTTGGCGGCGATTTTCAGCACCCGCATTTTCTCCGCAATTGACTGATCAATGTCGCGGGCGATGGTTACGGCCAGAATCCGGTTCTGTTCGAATACAGCATTCACCATACCTTGCTCAGATATCCAGACAGTTATAATCGTCATTAAACCCATAGGCAATAACGTACCGGCAAATGCGATGATCATTTTTTTGCGCAGGCTAAGTGCCATTAATGCTTTGATTAATTTCATAAGGAAGGCCGGTAATTATTCATCTTTGTTTCTTAGGACATGGTGGCGTTGATCTTCCATGGATATCCAGTACCTATAAAATATTCTTTGTTTAACATAATATAGCTGTATTCCATTAAAAATCAAGAACACAGGGAACTAATCTGTTACAGAATATTCAATTTACTGTGATAGTGACAGTCCCTTTATCAGGGATTCCGTAAAAAACCGTGGAAATAAGCGGTGCATGACAAGATGATTATAGATAAATACGATATGGTTCCCGGAACTTTCAGCAGTGTATCAATCACTAATTCGGCAGCCAGCGATGCAGAATAGACTCTAACGCTTTGCTGAATTGGGCCAAAGCCAAAGGCTTCTCAAGATAATCGCTGGCGCCGGCAGCAAATACCTCTGCCTTGTCCGATGCGAGTGCTGAAGACGTGACCGCCACAACAGGGATATCCCTTAGGCGATCGTCTGCACGTATTTTACGGAGCACTTCTATGCCGCCCATGGCCGGTATCTTCAGATCGAGAAATATCAGGTCCGGCAACTCATGTTCATTCCTGAGCATTGCAAGCGCTGACTTGCCGTCTGTTGCGGAGTGGACGCTGATTTCTTGCCCTGTCGCCTCCAGCGCCATTATCGTAAGCTCTATGTCGGTCGGACTGTCATCAATAATAAAAATCATTCTCTTTATCCCCCATCATCGTCATACCCGCGCTTGAGGCGCCTACTGCTGGCGCTTAAAAGCATCTACTGTTGGCGAAGGCGGGTAGCCACTTTTTCAAAAAGAATGGATTCCCGCTTACTACATGCCAACAGTAGGCGCCTTAAGCGCGGGAATGACGTCTAATGCAGTGCTTCAGTTATAGATTATATAACTTAGGTCAAACTGAAATAGATCGTCGCCCCATTTCCCTCTATGCCCTCTGCCCACACTTTTCCCCCATGACGGGTGATGATACGGTCAACAATGGCAAGGCCTATCCCGGTACCCTCAAAAGCTGCCTCCGAATGAAGTCTGTGGAAAGGCAAAAACATCTTTCCTGCATATTCCTGATCGAACCCGGCGCCGTTGTCCCTGACATAATAAATGATCTTGCCATCCTGCTCGACGGTCCCCAATTCTATACGGGCGTGCTCGGTCTTCGCGGTGAACTTCCATGCATTCCCGAGCAGGTTCGAAATGACGACCTCGATCAACCCACGGTCCGCAAAGGCGGTAAGTCCTTCCTTGATGTCTACCTCGACGCTCCTGCCGGGATGGGCCGCGCGCAGTTCATCAACGAATGATGCTGCTATTGCGCTCACATCGACCTTTCCGCGTTGAATTTCCTGCCTTGTGATCCTGGAAAGGTTCAGAAGATCGTCGATAAGACGACTCATCTTTTCTGTACCATTATGGATACGGGCAATATATCGCTTCCCCTTCTCGTCGAGTTTGCCTGCAATGTCCTTCATCAAGGTTTCGGAGAACCCGGAGATGGCCCGAAGCGGCCCGCGCAGGTCATGAGAAACAGAGTAGATGAAGGATTCGAGTTCTTTATTGGCAAACTCTAACTTCTCGTTCCTCGCAAGCAGGTCATCGTTCAGTCTTTTGATTTCTTCCTCAGTCTTTTTGCGCTCGGTGATATCTCTTACGATTTTGGCAAAACCCCGAAGCATGCCATTGCTGTCGCGCAATGCAGTTATCACGATGCTGGCCCAGAATGTAGACCCATCCTTGCGCACACGCCAGCCCTCTTCCGCTGCCTGACCAATTTCCAGTGCGGTCCTTAATTCTTTTTCAGGCAGGTTCAGGGCAATTTCTTCAGCGGTATAGAATCTGGAGATGTGCTCCCCGATGATCTCTTCCTCTTTATATCCTTTCAGGCGTTCGGCTCCGAAGTTCCATGTGATTACCCTGCCTTCCGGATCGAGCATAAAAATTGCGAAGTCCTTCACATTGGCAACCAACAACCTGAATCGCTCCTCATGCTTTTGCAGTTCTTCTTCTACCTTCTTACGTTCGGTGACATCCGTGAAGGTGACGACCACCCCCTGGATCTTGTCTTCTTGCGTGCGATAGGGAAGTATCCTGCGTATGAACCATTTCCCGTCGTTGGTCAGGACCTCTTTACTTAAAGGGATGAGGGTTCTTAGAACGCTCTCCGCATCATCAAAGAGGGCGTCGTCGGAGAACTTGCGCGTGATGTCGTTCAGCGGCCTGCCGATGTCCGAAGGGATCAGGTTCAGCAACTCCGTGGCTGAGGGCGTGTAACGCTTGATCCGGAAATCCGGGGACATGAAGAGCGTGGCGATGTCAGTGCTTGTAAGGAGGTTGTTCATGTCGTCGGTTGTGACCTCAAGGTCGCTCACCTTGTCCTGGAGCTGGCTGTTCATGGTCGAGAGTTCCTCATTCAGGGACTGGAGCTCCTCACGCGAGGTCTCCAACTCCTCATTAGTAGACTGGAGTTCCTCGTTCATGGACATGATTTCTTCGTTGGACACTTTAAGCTCCTCATTCGCTGAATCCATCTGCTCGAACATGGACTGGAGCTCTTCTTTGGACCGTTTCAGTTCCTCCTCAAGGGTCCGAATGACGGATTCCCCGGAGACATCCTCAATCCGAACGGAAGTCGGGGGTAGTTCTGCGGGCTCATATTCGAAGCTGATGAGAAACAGGCCCGCCTCATCTTTCCCTTCCGAAATCGGCACAACCGTCAATCTCACAGCATGTTTACCGTCCCCGTGGGACAGCCGGATACCTCCCAGCACGATTTCTCTCTTCTCGCTCCCTGCTTTATGCAGGGCGGTCCGCAACTTGGGCTTGAGGCCGGGGTCCGCAACTTCGATAACATTGTCGGTGCGAATCCCTTCCGGGAAAAAGAGAAAGTCCCGGGTCATGCCCGAGAAAAAGAGCACTTCATACTTACTGTCGACGAGCACCGACGGTGGTACGAATTTCTGCATTAGCCGGGTCTTTGCGATCTCGGCGAACAAGACCGCAGGAGGCACCACCGGTTTGATGAACATATCTCTCAGTCTATGATCCATGCTCAGGGGCAAGTCGAGCGGGGACCTGCTGACGGTGCTCACCTGACGGTATATCCGCAACTTCTTGGAAAGCGCATCGAAGAGGTCTGTTCTCTGTCCAACGGTCTCCGCATTGCCAAGGACAAGGAAGCCACCGTCTCGGAGGGCAAAATGGAACAGCGCCATAACTTTTTTCTGAAGCTCCAACTGCATGTAGATCAGGACGTTCCGGCAGCTGATAAAATCCAGCTTCGAAAAGGGCGGGTCGCTGATGATATTATGGTGAGCAAAAACCACCATCTCCCGCAGACGCTTGCTGATCTGGTATATTCCGCTTGCATCCCTCACGAAAAAGCGGCCGAGCCGCTCCGGGGACACCTGTTCGATGATATTTTCGGAGTAGACGCCGCGGCGTCCTGCCTCCAGGGCCTCCTTGTCGATGTCCGTTGCGTATATCTGCACAGGACATGTCATTTTTCTATTATCCGCCTCCTCTATGAGCAGCATCGCAATAGAATATGCCTCCTCGCCCGTTGCGCATCCAGGCACCCAGACCCGGACCGGCTGATTTTCGGTGCAACGGTCGATCAGCTTACCGATCACTTTCTCTTTCAGGTCCTTCCAGACCTCCGGCTCCCGGAAGAAGCTGGTCACGCTGATGAGGAGGTCTTTGTCGAGGGATTCTATCTCCTCAGGATGCTTTTCGATATGATTGATGTAATCATCGAGTTCGTTGATATGGTTGACGGCCATCCTGCGCTCCAGGCGTCGCACAAGGGTATTTTTTTTGTAACAGCGGAAATCATGGCCCGTTTTAATATGCAATAGGGTGAGTATCCTGTTGACCTTTGCTTCGGCCTCCACCATAGGCGGCTCCACTAACTTGTCGAGCTGACGCGAATGGCTCACATAGCTGGCGAGCGCCGCCGGCATCTGCTCCACAGGCAGGACATAATCCGCAAGCCCGGTCGCAATGGCGCTCCGTGGCATTCCGTCGTACTGGGCTGTCTCGGGTTCCTGGACCATGGATAGACCGCCGCGCGCCTTGATCTCCTTGAGTCCCAGCGTGCCGTCAGAGCCTGTTCCGCTCAGAATGATGCAAATTGAGTTTTCCTGCTGGTCTTCGGCAAGAGACATGAAGAAGTAGTCCACCGGCATCCTCATGCCCCTATGTTCCACCGCCTTGCCGAGGAGGAGAACGCCGTTCCTGATTGTCAGTGACGTGTTCGGCGGTATGACATGGATATGGTCCGGCTCCACCGGCATGTCGTTTTCGATCTGTACAACATTCATTGTGGTATGCCGTGCAAGGAGTTCAACCATAAGGCTTTCGTGCGTGGGATCGAGGTGTTGCAGGAGCACAAATGCCATCCCGCTGTCCGAAGGCATGACACTGAATAATTTCTTGAGCGCATCAAGCCCGCCTGCGGAGCATCCTATTCCGACTACGGGAAACGGTTGCTCTGTCTCGTGCGACTCGACAATAGACTCATTCAGTTCCGCGTTGTCCACTTCCTCTTTATTCTCCATTGCGTTCTCCCGCCCGTCCGCTTCGTCCTGATTCATTTCATCTTGCCTCACCTTCGAAAAAAAAGAGGATCCTCATGGATGCCGTTATCCGACATGTATAGTTCTGCTGGAAAACATTTTCCTTCTCTATCGCGCCTATTTTGTCATTATTCTACAATACTCGTGGCACTATACAACATATAGGGCACATTGTCATCTGACATGGCTATCCGGCAGACATCAGCTCTTTGAAGAACGGCCATAATTTCTGCTGGAGCTCCAATCTGATCATCCTTTCTTCGCACTCGCCCCTCCGAATATTATTTCTCGCACCTATGCCCTCACGCCGCGCCTATCATTTGCTTCAGTATTTCCTCTCCCAGTTTGTAGACATCACCGGCCCCGAGTGTGAGAAGCACATCGCCCGGCGCTGCGTCACGAACAATCGCCTCAACCATTTCCTTCCGGTCGGCTTCGTAACGTATCGTGCCCGTGGCTGTTCTTTTTATAGTTCGCAATAGAACTTCTGCGTTGATTCCCCTTATCGGCTGTTCCCCCGCAGGATAGATATCCATAAGATAGAGCCGGTCCACATCCGTGAAACTCACGGCAAATTCGTCCATCAAGTCCCTTGTCCTCGTATACCTGTGGGGCTGAAATAAAACAATGAGCCTGTTATTCCCAAAACATTCACGGGCCGCTTGCAGCGTAGCAGCTATTTCGGAAGGATGGTGCCCGTAATCATCATAAACTCTTATCCCCCCCGCCTCTCCCTTGAACTCGAACCTGCGGTGTATACCGCTGAATTTCTTGAGAGCGTTTGAAATGCTTTCAACAGGAATTTGCAATTCCACGGCTGTAGCTATTGCGGCAAGGCTGTTCAAAACATTATGCAGGCCCGGGATAGGTATCGTGAAGTTCCCCAGAGAGAGCCCGCGCATCACCGGCTCGAAGCTCATTCTTGTCCCTTCGTTCCTGATATTGCGGGCGAATATGTCCGCAGTATCGCTGAGGCCGTATGTAAGCGCCGTCCGTTCGATGGAAGGGATGATTTCTCTTGTGTATCTGTTCTCCGCGCATACGACGGCAATTCCGTAAAAAGGTATTTTATTGATGAATGCCAAAAAGGCTGACTTCAAAGTTTCAATATCCTTAAAGAAGTCCATATGTTCCTTGTCAATGTTGGTAATTACCGCTATCGTCGGGTTAAGTTTTAAAAAAGATCCGTCACTTTCGTCGGCTTCGGCAACCAGGTAATCACCTTGTCCAAGCTTCGCATTGCTGCCGATAGCATTAAGCTTCCCGCCTATCACAACTGTAGGATCAAGCCCTCCCTCGCCGAGCGTTGTTGCAATAAGAGATGTAGTGGTTGTTTTGCCGTGCGCCCCTGCTACCAGTATGCCGTATTTAAGCCTGCCCAGTTCGGCAAGCATTTCAGCACGGGGAATGACAGGAATATATCTCTTTTTTGCCTCAACCACTTCAGGATTGACCGGCGAGACAGCGGAAGATATTACCACGACATGGGCATGGTCTATATTTTCACCGGCGTGTCCTATGTACACCTTAATCCCAAGGTTTTTCAATCTGTGCGTTGTCTCAGTTTCCCTTATATCAGAGCCTGTCACCTCATAGCCAAGATTGTGAAGCACCTCGGCAATTCCGCTCATACCAACACCGCCGATGCCTACAAAATGAACAACCCTGTATTTAATAAACATATGATTCCTCCGGTAGAAACAAGGTTAAGGTAAAGGTTGAGGTTGAGCAAAAACAAAAACTAAGACAGGCCTGGCAGGTCTTTTCTTAACCTTAACCTTTACCTTTACCTTGTATTTTTACTTTTTATCAGGCTCAGTGCGAGATCGACGACTTTTTCTGCAGCATCAATTCTGCCGAACGCCGCAGATGCATTCTGCATTTCACGACGGGCATGTTCGTCGCCATAAAGCTCCCTTATACAATCCGCCAGCACCTCACCGGTTAAGGCTTTGTCCAGTACTATCCTCGCGGCGCCCATGTCCTCAAGTTTTCTTGCATTGTACTCCTGATGATTGGATGCGGCATATGGATAAGGAATTAAGAGCGCCGGTTTTCCTATAGCAGTTATTTCAGCCAACGTTGTAGCCCCCGCCCTGCATATAACCATGTCTGCTACAGTGTATGCCTCAGCCATCTGATAGATAAAAGGCACCACAATGCCCTTGAATCCAAGTCTTCTGTATGCCTCCGTTACCATCTCGCAATCCTTGTCCCCGGTTTGATGAAGGAACTGGATGTGTTGTCTTAAATCCAGCAAATAATTCAAGGCCTCTACATTGGCGTTGTTTATGCTGCTCGCGCCGAGGCTCCCGCCCGAAATAAAAACCGTAAACAGCTTTTTATCGAGCGGGAATAATTCATCCGCTTTTAGCGCATCTTTATGCAGTATATGTTTCCTTACAGGGTTCCCGGTCAAAAATGTCTTTTCAGCAGGAAAATAAGTGATGCTTTCCTGGTAAGTCACGGCAACGGCGTCGACGAATTTCCCAAGGAATTTATTTGCAAACCCGGGCACCGAATTCTGTTCCAGGATCAGGGTCGGTATGCCTTTAATGTGGGCCAACAGAAGCATGCCTACCGAGGCGTAACCGCCGACACCAATAACAAGAGACGGCCTTAACAGCCTGATAATACTGTACGAATCAAAAACAGACAAGAGGAAAACAGCAAGCGCCTTTACTTTCCTGAAGAAGGACTTTCCTACGAGACCCTCAGCCCTGACAAATTTTATCGTATAGCCTTCGCGTGGAATTACGCGCGCCTCTATTCCGTTAACAGTCCCGACAAAGACTATATCTCCGGCAACCCCTCTCCCACTGAACTCTTCCGCTACCGCAATCCCAGGGAAGAGATGTCCTCCGGTGCCGCCTCCGGCAATGACAACTTTCATCGTCGCGGTCCGCCACGCAACCCAATTAACCGCCGTGACCCCGAGGTCGACCGGCTCTCACGGCTGTGCCAGTATCCTCTCTGCCACTGATATCTGCCTGACAGAGGAAGTGAACGGCTGTCAGTCCCGCTTTTGCTACGCGAGGACCCGGCATCCGTATCAGGACTGAAGGGTTGCCGGCGGGCGGGAGAAGGTTTGTCACGTTCTGCTTCAGCCCCCTGGCCATGGTTCCTCGAAACGTTAAGCAGCAAGCCTACAGCCGTCATGTTTGTAATCAGCGATGAACCGCCGTAGCTTATAAAAGGCAGCGGCAACCCCTTTGTCGGCAGCATACCTGTGACTACTGCAAAATTAAAGATGGCTTGTATGGCTATCATGATGGATAAACCATAGGCAAGGTAATATGGAAAAGGGTCCGCTGCTTTCCGCGCAATTGAAATACCCTTAAGAAAGAATATAAAAAAGAGAAGCGCTACGAGAGCGGCCCCTATAAAGCCTAATTCTTCTCCGATCATTGAAAAAATAAAATCTGTATGCACCTCGGGCAGAAAAAAAAGCTTTTGTTTGCCTTCGCCGAGCCCGACGCCGGTAAGCCCTCCGCTTCCCAATGCAATAAATGACTGTACAAGCTGGAACCCGCTGCCCTGAGGGTCCTTCCATGGGTCAAGAAACACAGCTACCCTCTTCCAGCGATAAGGTTCCGATATTAGTTTGACGACCACCGGGATGACCAGTATCCCGAGAGAAAAAATATAGCGCAATCTTATTCCGGAAAGAAACAGCATGGACATGGTCAGCAGGCCAAGGCTCATAGCAGCGCCAAAATCGGGTTGTTTCAGGAAAACAACCTGGTATGTTCCCATAATAGCTATGGGGATCAGAAACGAAACGAACTTTTCCTTGCTGTACTGCGTCCCGCTCATGTACCACGCCAGAAAAAGCACCATGCACAATTTGACCAATTCAGAGGGTTGAAAGGTGGAAGGCCAAACCCTTATCCATCTCCTGGCCCCGCCGGCTGTGATGCCTAATTTCGTAAAAACCAACAGCAAACAGACAAACGATATAACAAGCAAGGGGATTGACATCTTCCGCACCATGGTGAGCGGCATTTTAAAGGCGATAAACATGGCAATGAACCCCAACCCCATCGTTAAAAGCTGTTTTTTTATAAAACCGAACTGGCTGAGCATTACCCCTTTTTTATGGTACTTCTCGAGCAGATCAGGAGAGATTACAGAAGTCGAACTGTATACAGCCATCAAACCTACCAGTATCAGCAGGAGTACGACAAACAGGAGCCACCGGTCATATGACTGTTTCATAGGTCTTCCACGAGTTCCCTGAACTGTTTTCCCCTGTCTTCGAAGTCTCTGAACATATCAAAGCTGGCGCAGGCCGGAGAAAGCAGCACGACATCCCCGGGCAATGCAAGTTCTTTCGCCTTTGAAACAGCTTCACCGAGACTATTTTCCATAAATATCTCCGTGCTGTCGCCTACAGCCTTTTTGATTTTGTCCCTTGCTTCGCCGATAAGCACAAGGGCCTTTACTTTGTCTCTGATAAAAGGCTTTAATGCGGTAAAGTCTCCGTCCTTGTCCCTTCCTCCGGCAATAAGGACAACAGGCGCATCAAAGCTTTCGAGTGATTTGACGACAGCACCGACATTAGTTCCCTTTGAATCGTTGATAAACTTAATGCCGTCCAACTCTCGCACAAATTCAAGCCTGTGTTCCAATCCCGGGAACTCCGCCAGAGCCTCGGCAACTGCTCCTGACTCGCATCCGGACAGGAGCGCCATTAAAGAGGCAGCCATAGCATTTTCTATATTATGCACGCCGTGTATCCTGAAGGCGGACGGATGGAGCGTGAAGGAGGACAATCCCGGCAGGCTGAAATAAATAACTCCCTCTTTATAATAGGCGCCGGTAATTTCTTTCTTTCTGCTGAAATAATAAATCCGGGGTCCCTCGTGATTTCTTTCTTTCTGCTGCAGTTGAATCCCGGTCCTTTTCATTATCTCCCCGGTCATCGGGTCATCCGCGTTCAGTACGATAAAGTTCGACCGGTCCTGATTCAGAAAAATCCTGCACTTTGAGTCGATGTAGTCCGACATTGAGCCATAGCGGTCCAGGTGGTCCGGAGTTATATTGAGAATTGCCGCCCCGTCAGGTTTGAAGGCCTGTATCGTATCGAGTTGAAAACTGGACACTTCCGCCACAACAAAATCCGGGAATTCCATTGAACGGGCATTAATTTCCATCAAGGCGCGGGACAGGGCGTTTCCGATGTTGCCGCCCAGAAGCGTCGAAAAACCTCCCCTCTTCAGAATCGCATCCAACAGAGAAGTGGTAGTTGATTTTCCATTAGTGCCGGTCACGGCAAGGAATGACTGTTTTATGGCTCGCAGGCTGACTGCCAGGCAAGCTCCAGCTCGCCGATTATCGTGATACCTCTTTCCGAAGCCGCCTTCAATGGCGCACTGGAAAGCGGCACACCAGGGACTGACTACAATAAGGTCTGCCGCCACGAATAATTCCACCGGATGGCCGCCCAGAAAATACCTTATGCCGGGCTGCAGTTCCTCAATATATGGTCCAAGTTCTTCAGGTTTTTTTTTATCGGTGACAGTGACCAAAGCGCCAAGCTGATAAAGCAGGTTGGCAGCGCCAACCCCGCTCCTCGCAAGACCGACAACAATAACCTTCTTGCCCTTCACATCCATTGCCGTTCTTCCAAAACTGGTAAGGGTGATATTATGACAGGTTTCTTGCCGATAACTCTCTTACCCTTTTTTGCGATTTTTATCTGGGCGCCTCTTCTCTTCTTATGACCTTTCCCGGCCGTTTTTGTCCTGTGCCTCTGCGCAGACAAACGCTCGCCTCTCCTGGTTCTGTGCCGCCCGATTTTATGTCTTTTATTGCCCCCGTCGCCTTTATATGCGGCAAGTACTACCGGGCTGTCTTCGGCATTGCTGAAATAAATCATCGGTTCGGCTTTCTGCGTAATTACATCATAGCCATGGTTGAGAAGTATTTGTGAATCATGCCAGAGGTCGCCTCTTACCGATTCTCCCAGGACCGCACTAATCAGCGTATTGTCGCCCTTTTGCGCAGCGCAGACAAAACAATGACGCGCCGCACGGGTATAGCCGGTCTTTCCCCCGAGGAGGTCCTCATCTACCCAAAGCAGCTGGTCAGTACTTTTAAAAAAAAGACGCCTTCCCTCGAGAGAATGAATATCCTTTGTCCTGGTATTGATAATTTCCTTTATCAAAGGATATTGAAGCGATGCTTTCATCACTTTGGCCAGATCCAGAGCAGTTATGTATTGGCCGGGCCCGGGTAATCCGGTTGCATTAATAAACCGCGTGTTCTCTGCCCCCAGGCCGGCAACCTTCTCATTCATTAAAGCAGCAAACCGTTCTTCAGACCCGGCTGTCGCTTCCGCCAGGGCCACAGCAGCGCCATTGACAGACCTCATCAGGGCGAGGTACAGGATGTCCCTCACCTTAAACCGCTCACCCGCCCTCAGATGCGGAGTAACGGACGGGGTTTCGGCCGCGGTCTGGCCTATAGTAATAACTGCATCAGGACTGATATGGTCTATTACTACCATGGCAGTGACAAGCTTCGTTGTACTGGCCGGAGGAAGTTTCCAGTTCAGGTTTTTCGCATACAAAATCTTTTCGGTGGCGCCGTCAATCACCACTGCCGCACGCGCGCCGACTTCCTCGGCATATGCATTATGACAGGCAGGTCCTCCAGCAACCAGCAGGGAGAAAAGGGTAAAAAACAATTGGACCGTCATCAATCTTTTCATATCCATCACCTCAATTTTAATGTTGCAAGACTAAATAAAGCAAGAATTATCCCAACAATCCAGAATCTCACAATGACCTTTGGTTCCTGCCACCCCTTAAGTTCGAAATGGTGATGGAGGGGAGCCATTTTAAAAATCCTCCTGCCCGTAAGCTTGAACGAAAGTACCTGCATGACAACCGAGATCGTTTCTATAACAAAAATACCGCCGACTACGGCCAGCACGATTTCATTTTTAGTAACCACTGCAACGGTCCCCAAAGCCCCGCCCAGCCCTAGAGAGCCCACATCTCCCATAAAAACTTCGGCCGGGTATGAATTGAACCACAGGAAGCCGAGAGCCGCCCCTGCCATCGCACCGCAGAATACCGTCAACTCCCCGAGCCCCGGCAGGTACAACACCTGCAGGTACCTGGCAAAGAGCGCATGGCCCGAAACATACACCAGCGCGACATTTGCAAGCGCGGCAATGGCAACAAGCCCGATGGCAAGACCATCTATGCCATCGGTAAGATTCACGGCATTGGAAGACCCCACAATAACAAAAACTGAAAAAGGTATATAAAAAAGACCAAGATCAAAAAGCCACTTTTTGAAAAAAGGGATGCTGAGCACCGTATTGTAAGGGTCGCGGGGGTTCATATACAGGAAAATGCCGATGGCAAGGGCGATCAGTACCTGCGCCCCGAATTTGTGCCAGGCCCGCAATCCCTGCGGATTTCTTTTTACCGCTTTGAGGTAATCATCTATAAAACCTACAGCCCCAAAGCCGAGCAGGGCAACTGATAACAGCCATGTATAGACATTTCTTAAATTACCCCACAGGAGTACGGCTGTCATAATCGAGATGACAATGATAATGCCTCCCATTGTCGGCGTCCCAGCCTTGGCAAGATGGGTCTTCGGCCCATCTGACCGTATCTGCTGCGTAATGCTGATCTGTTTAAGCCAGCGGATCATTTTAGGAGCTATTATAAGCGTTACTATAAGTGAAGTCAGAGATGCCAGAGAGGTCCTGAAAGTAATATAGCGGAAGACATTCAGCGGACTGAAATAATTATGGAGACTATAAAGAAGTTCGTAAAGCATTAATTTTCTGCCTTTTTATTTTTGTATCCTGCCAACACATCTTCCATCCTCATTCCGCGTGATCCTTTTATTAAAACAACGTCCCCCTCCCTGACGAGCTTTGCGAGCTCACTGGCGGCATCCGTGGCATTGCCTGCGGCTAGGCCGTTTTTCTGAAAGGCCCCCACCGCCAACGACATCAGCGGACCGACGCCTATAAGGATGTCTACAGGCAACTCGGAAAGCCGGCGGCCCAGCTTTATATGTGCATCCGTACTGTAAGTTCCGAGTTCCAGCATATCGCCGAGCACGGCAATGGCCCTCTTGCGTCCATGTCCTTCCTTTGCAAGCCTCACAAGCTCTTTGACAGCTTCTTCCATAGATGAGGGATTGGCATTATAAGCATCATTAATATATGTCACGTCCCCGCGCACCAGGACTTCTGACCTCATAGGTAAACCGTTAAAAGATTCCAGACCTTTTTTGATGTCCTCGAGACTAAAACCCATTGCATATGCCGCAGCCGCAGCCGCAAGAGAATTATATATATTGAAGCGTCCGGAAAGTCCGGACTCTATAACAATACTGCCGTTGCCGGTGCACAGGACAAATCTTGATACCCCGCCCGTAAGCTCTATCCCCTCCGCCCTTATGTCGGCGGAGCCGGCCTCGATACCGAAGGTTATGGTCCGGCCCTTAAATCTATCGTCAATGCCTTCCATCAGAAATGCGTCATCGGCATTTATAATCAATTTTTTCACATAGGACAATAATTCGAGTTCAGAATCACGCACAGCCTCAAGGGAACCAAACCCTTCAAGATGTTCTTGCCCGATGTTGGTAATCACGCCTGTTTCCGGCAGCCCTATGGCGCAAAGCTCTTTTATATCGCCGGGTTTATTGGTACCCATTTCGAGCACCATGACGCCTGTATTGTCCTGCACTTTCGTCATCGAAAGCGGCATGCCTATATGGTTGTTAAAATTGCCTGATGTCTTGAGCACATTCAGGTTTACTCCCAGAACTGATGCTATGAGCTCCTTGGTAGTTGTCTTGCCGTTGCTGCCGACAACGCCGATAACGCTGCCGCCGAATTGTTTTCGAAATCGAATGCGCCACAGCGTGTAGAGCAAAGAGCGTATCATCGACAAGTATTGTACATTTGCCGGCAGCATGCCGGACAGGTCTGTCGCGTCTGATTATGGCCCCTGCTCCTGCCTTAAGCGCGTCCTGAACAAAATCATGGCCATCAAAGCGGTCGCCTTTTATGGCCAGAAACAATTCCCCCTGCCTGATGGTCCTTGAGTCGATAGAAATACCTGAGAAATAAATATCTCCCTGAAACTGCGCCGCTGTATGGGGCCGTGCAGTATCATCCGTGATAATGGTCCCGCCGGTTGCATCAAGTATCTGTCGGGCGCTCAGCATCATTCAACCTCTCCGCTACATTCTTTTTTTGGGAAGCAGCCAATCATATTTTTTGTTTGTCAGCAAGAACATTCTCTCTTGTTTTGCTGGTGCGTATAAAGACCTGCAAACGTACTTCCCCCTCCGAAAGCCGGCCTGCTGATGGTCCTCCTTATGGCATTTTCAAGTGCGGTCCTGTCGCTGAAACTATGGCGGATGCCCTGCATCTCCTGGTACTCTTCATGACCTTTGCCGGCAACCAGCACAATGTCTCCCGACGAAGCCAGTTCTACTGCCATACTGATAGCAACGTTTCGGTCCGGGATCACAATATAACTATCGCCCTTTATCCCTTTCTCAATATCTTTTATGATTGTCTTGGGGTCCTCGTTCCTCGGATTGTCCGAAGTTATGATGACAAAATCGCTCAACCTGGAGGCTATTTCTCCCATTTTCGAACGTTTCCCTTTGTCCCTGTTGCCTCCGCACCCAAGAACAGTTATGATCTTGCCTCTTTCTTTTTCCTGCTCCGGTCTCCCGGGCATAGCGAACTGTCGCCTTTTTTCTTTCATGATTTTTTCAGTTTTACCGATAAAACGGTATGCCTCCAGTAATTGACGGGCTGTCATCAAGAGTCGCTCCAGCGCATCTTCGGTATGTGCATAATCCACTACAGCAAGAAAGTCCTGTCCCATATCAACCTTCTCAAACCTTCCTTTAACCAATCCGGCCATGGCAATTCCCTCCTTTATTACATTAATAGGTACATTAAGCGCTAACGCTGTGCTGATCGCGGCAAGCGTGTTGTATACATTTGTCTGACCGACCATTTGAGACATGACTTCAGTCTCGGTTTCTCCCAGTAGAATTTTGAATGAAGTTCCTCCAAACGATGTCTCTATATCAGAGGCCGTGACATCCGCCTCCTTATTATCAAGCGCATAGGTTATCACCTTGACTGACGGCCTCCGGTCCCTCAATATTCCGGCAAGCTGTATCCCGCGGGCATCGTCGATATTAATAACCGCAATGCCGTTCTCGGTCAGGAGTTCGGTGAAGAGACGCTCTTTTGCCTTGAAATATTCTTCCATAGTAAGATGGAAATCCAGGTGGTCTCTGGTAAGATTCGTGAAGACGGCAACCCTGAACCGGGTATAATCCGCCCTTTTCAGGGCAAGAGCATGCGATGAGATTTCAGAAATAACAAAACCGCATCCGGCCTCTTTCATCTCCCGGAGGAGGAGTTGAAAATCCGGAGCCTCGGGTGTGGTGTGCGGGGCCTCATAGACCGCGTCTTTGATCAAATAATTAATAGTACCTATAAGCCCGACTTTTTCCCCCCATCGTTCCAGTATGGACTTTACCAGATATGAAGTAGTTGTCTTGCCGTTAGTTCCAGTGATACCGACAACGACTATTTCTTCGGAAAAGCGACCGTAAAAGCGATGCGCAACAAGGGCCAGGGCGTCCCTGATATCAGCAACGCGTACCCAGGTGACTCCAGGATATTTTTTTTCCATTAACACGCATGGGTCTGCAGACATCGGGCCCTTATGCTCGTACATAACTGCAACCGCTCCTTTTTTAATCGCATCCTCTATGAAACTCCTGCCGTCTAATTTTTCACCCACTACCGCGACAAAGAGCTCTCCTCCCCTGACCATTCTTGAATCGTAGACAACACCGGAGATTTCCCTCGCTGTATCACCGGTCATCTCATAATCATCTTTGATGACATCACATATTTTCATCTTCATTTTTCCCATATACGCCCTGTTACCTTTTGCCCATTGCCTATTTTTTTGAGACCAGCAGCAGTCGCTTCGCCGCCGAGTCGTCTCTGGGTACGCTTAAATACGAAAGCGCTTCATTTGCAATCCGTTTAAAGACAGGTCCCGCCACCAATCCGCCGTATATGCCGCCTTTGGGCTCATAAATGACCACTATCATAGCGATCCTCGCGTCGTCGGCAGGTACAAACCCGACAAAAGAGCTTACGTACTTATCTTTGGAATATCTTTTCGTTTTAGGGTCATACAGTTGTGCCGTGCCGGTTTTGCCGGCAACTTCATTGCCGTCAATTGCAGCGCCTGTGGCAGTCCCTCCTTCCTCTGTTACTGTTTTTAAAATATCTTTAAAAGTCCTGACTGTACTTTCCGAAATAATTTTTTGCGACTCATCGGCAGCCTTATAAATGACGACCCCGGCAGGAGATCTGATTGCCGAGACAACATGGGGCCTGACAAGAAATCCTCCATTGGCTATTGCTGCATACGCCCTCAACACCTGCAAGGGCGTCACGGCGACCTCCTGTCCGATTGGGATGGCGCCTATGGAAGTCCCGGACCACCGCTCAGGAGGCCGTATCATTCCCGGGGCTTCCCCGCCAAGATCAAACCCTGTCTTGCCGCCGAACCCGAATTTTCTGATATAGCTGTATATCTTCTCTCTGCCCAGATTCATTCCGATCTTGATCGTCCCGATATTAGATGATTTCTGAATGACCTCCTTGAATGTAAGTACGCCGTGCCTTTCTGCATCCCTTATTTTTCTGCCCCCTATTTCCAGAGACCCGGCGCTGCAGTCAAATCGTGTATCAGGTTTTACAACCCGCTCTTCAAGGGCAGCCGTGCCGACGACTATCTTAAATGTGGAGCCCGGCTCATAGCAGTCCGTAACGGCCCTGTTTCTCCGTTTTGCTGCCGGAACTTCTGTGGGATTATTCAGGTCATAGGTAGGCCTGCTGGCCATTGCGAGCACTTCACCGGTATGCGGTTCCATCATTATCACCGTGGCGGAAGCCGGCTTCCACTGCGCTACAGCCTCATCGAGGCTCTTCTCTACTATATATTGCAGACCCTCATCTATGGTCAAAACAATGTTGTTGCCCCTGATTTCTTTGGTCCTGCCTTCGGACAGCGCGTTCCCCTTGGCATCCCTCGAGACTGACACCCGTTCAGTGACTGCGGAGAGATATTTATCATATGACTTCTCGATACCTTCCAGTCCGTTATTGTCGACTCCTACAAACCCGATAATGTGCGAGGCAAGGCTTCCTTCAGGATAAAACCTTTTGAGCTCCGGCACGAAACCGATACCCCCCAATTTCATGTCTCTTATGCGCTGCGTCTCCTCGATGCTCACTTTTCTTTCGATCCAGTTAAACCTGCCGTTTCCCGACAGGCGGGCGAGGATAACATCTGGTTTATAATTGATTGTCTGCGCCAAGGCAGCTGCAACCCGGGAAGGCGCCGCTACACCGGCAGGGTCGCAATAGATTGATTCCGTATCAAGATTGATTGCAAGCTCTCGTCCCTTCCTGTCTAAAATAATACCCCGCCTGACAGGCACATTCTCTTTCCTGGTCTGTTGTTCTCTTGCTTTGTCAAGAAACCACTGATGATTCAGGAGCATGATATCGGCTAGCCGGATAATAACGGCGACGAAGGTGAATGTTATTATGGTGTTTACCATAATGGCCCTTTTCTTCATAGTCCCACGCTGCCGATCCTCCGGGCAAATAGCAAAGGGCATAGGGCATGGAGAGAAGTACAAAAAGCCTTTTCTCTGCGCCCTATGCCCGCTGCCCTTTGCGACTTTTGATTCATATCCTATTCGCTTTTGACCTTGTCCGGATCACCGGACTTTTGGGTATCGAACGATGCCTTGTAAATATCATTCTTCCCTGACGACTTTACATAAACCACCCTGACCCGGTCGGGAAATTCAAAACCGGTCCCATTGGATGCAACGCTCTGCAGCCTGCCGATATAGAGGAGATTCGCCTGTTCAGCGGCAAGCACCTTTTTCTCCCTCATAAGCTCCGACTTCTTCGCTTCCAGATTACTAAGCGAATACTCAAGCGAAACTACACTCGACCGAAGCCATACTATGCCGAAAATCATGAATAGCAGCATCAGCAACGATGCGGGTTTCAGCAAGGCTATAAACCAGTTTTTTTTTCTGCGTCTCATACTCTCTGCGCACCTCTTAGTTTCGCGCTCCTCGATGAAGGATTTCCGCGCACTTCATCATATGAGGGCACGACAGGCTTTTTGGTCAATATGCTCAGCAGTCCGGCGCGACTGTTGTCCCTGATGAAATTTTTTACGATCCGGTCCTCCAGGGAGTGATATGAAATTACCGCCATTCTGCCGCCGGGCTTAAGCACGGAGAGTGCAGCTGAAAGTCCCTGCTTAAGCTCATCCAGTTCTTTGTTGACCTCTATCCTCAGGGCCTGAAAGGTCCTGGTAGCGGGATGCATCTTTCCTCTTTTGCCATAAATACCTGCTATGAAATCCGCGAGTTCAATGCAGGTATCAAATGATGTTTTCTTCCGCCTGCCCACAAGGGCCTTCGCGATTTTTCTTGCAAATGGTTCCTCGCCGTATTCGTGCAGTATTCTCTGCAACTCCTTTTCCTGATACCTGTTGACCACTTCCCATGCGGAGAGGCGCTGCGAGGCATCCATGCGCATATCGAGTCTTTCCGGGGATGAAAAACTGAAGCCGCGGGAGTAATCCTTGAGTTGAAGCATTGAGACCCCGAGATCGAAGAGGAACCCATCGGCCTCTTTTATATTCAGGTCAGCGAGTATACCCCCGATTTCAGAAAAGTTTCCCTTGCAAAGGTGAGCGCGACTGGTTCCTAACAATTCGCGCGAGTGCTGCAACGCGCTGTCGTCCCTGTCTATTCCGACAAAGACCCCGCCGGCGCCGATTTTAGAAAGTATTTCGCTTGCATGACCGCCGAGACCGACGGTGGCGTCTATGTAAGTACCATCTTCCCTGACATTAAGTATCTCCATTGTCTCCCCCAGCAAAACCGGAATGTGGACCATTCCGTTCAGCCTCTATAGGCCGTAGCCGGCGAGCACCGTCTCAAAGGCCTTTGCGTCTACCTTCTTCGGATCGGTTACCGCATCCCATTCGGCTCTGTCCCATATCTCCATCTTGTCCAGTTGCCCAACGATCACAACTTCACTATGGATGCCTGCATCCTCTCTGTGCGAAACAGGTATAAGCACCCTGCCCTGTTTGTCGATCTCACACTCCAGGACAGAAGCTATGACCCTTCTCAGAAAATACTTCACGGCCTCTTCCATCCTGGGTAAGGACCGTATTTTTTCTTCGAGCTTGTTCCACTCTTCCAGCGGATATATATGGAGACACTTGTCAAAAGCGGCATTAGTGATATATAGTTTTGAATTATTGTACTTTTTAAAAATAATGTCGCGTAGAGGGGCAGGGATGATAATTCTCCCTTTTGGGTCTAATGCATAGTAATATTTTCCAACAAATGAAGACATCTTCTAACTCTCCTCCACTTTCTACCACTATTTACCACCAATAATATGTATTATTTATCGTGATTGTCAAGAGAAAAATTAGTTCCTTTCAAGGGAGTCTATATTTTGTGGTTTTTTTGTTTCGCAGGTACAATATATAGAGCATGGGGTCGCGTAAAAAGTGATGTTTTCAGAAAAATTGAAGGCACTTAAACAAGACATGCTGTTTCGGCAGATTAAAGACAGGCAGGGCACAATTATGCCGAACATAAGCTTCGACGGCGCCGAGTATGTCAATTTCGCCTCAAATGATTATCTGGGTCTCGCGAGCGCCGCTGCGCTCAGAGATGCAGCTGAGCATGCCATTGCCGAATTCGGGTTCGGCGCGGGCGCCTCACGTCTTCTGGCCGGCGGAACACAGATCCACAGCACCCTGGAAAAGGCGGTTGCGGCATTCAAGGGAACAGAAAGAGCATTACTTTTTGGCTCCGGCTACATTGCAAATGTCAGCGCACTGCCTTCTATTGCCGGGGAAGGCGCTGTGATTTTCAGCGATGAGCTTAATCATGCAAGCCTTATCGACGCCTGCAGGTTGAGCAGGGCGCGAAAAACAATATACACTCATTGTGATACCGCCCATTTGAGCATGCTTATGCAGGCGGCCAAAAGCAACAGGAAAATAGTAGTTACCGACAGCATATTCAGCATGGATGGCGATATCGCCCCCTTAATGGAGATAATAGCTCTATGCAAAGACCACGGCGCTCTCTTGTACCTGGATGACGCCCACGCTACAGGAGTCCTTGGTAACGGACGGGGGGCACTGGCGCACTTCGGCATACGACCCGAGCCGTGGATAATACAGATGGGGACATTTTCCAAGGCGTTTGGTTCTTATGGCGCATTCATTGCAGCTGAAAAAGACATAATCGAGTGGCTCGTCAATACCGCAAGGGGATTGATCTATTCCACCGCTCTGCCTGCATGCGTTGCCGCAGCTTCACTGAAAGCGCTGCAGCTTGTGCAGTCGGAGCCGAAATTGATAAGCAGGCTGTGGCAGAACCGCGAGCGGCTTTTCAAAGGCATTCACTCATTAGGATTAGATACACTGCGCAGTGAAACACCGATTATTCCAATCGTAGTAGGCGACGTAAAAAACACTATGAACATTTCCAACGCATTGCTGCAGCGCGGCGTGTACTGCCCTGCAATAAGACCTCCTACAGTGCAGCAGCCGCGCATAAGGGTCACCGTGACGGCTGCGCACAGTGATGAGGATATCGCCGCACTGTTAGGTGCGCTGGAAGAATCACTTTTATGATTGTTCCCCGCGCCTGAGCAATAAAAGAGTTTCTATCGCATTGTCTATCCCGTCTGCCCTGAGACATCCTCTATCAAAGCAATATCTCCTATACCAAAAAGACTTTTCAGGTCTATAAGGACTATCAACCGGTCCTCGAGTTTTGCTATACCCTTGATAAGCCCTGTTTCCATTCCCATAGAAACCGTGGGAGAAGGTTCAACAATGCCGGCCGGTATCCTTAAAACCTCATCAACAGCATCCACGATAAGACCCATGGTGAGTCCCTGGATCTCCATTATCATTATTCGCGATTGTTCATCGTTTTCTTTTTCCGGCAGCCCTATCTTCTTCCTGAGATTAACTATCGGGATTACCTTGCCTCTCAGGTTAACCACACCTTCGACATGGTGTGGGGTATTTGGTATTTTAGTAATTGCTTTCATCCTGTTGATCTCCTGCACTTTCAGGATGTCAACCGCGAACTGTTCTTCGCCAAGTTTGAAAGTGACAAGCTGCAGTATATCTGACCCCTTTGCTGTAGCCTCAGTCTTTTCGGAGTGAGGTGCTAATGTGTTTTCCACGATATTTCCTCCTCATTGTTCAAGTGTCAAGATAGCTTAATTTCGTTTTCTAAATCACTGCCTCTTCTTATACTCTGAACTGATCGACAACCTGCTGCAGGTCGGATGACAATCTCGCCAGATCAGAGGCCCCTTGAGCTATCTGGGAGGAACTCGATGAAGTTTCCCCTGACACTTTCGCTATTGTCTCTATATCACCGCTTATGGTTTCCGACGCCGTGGACATTTCCTCTGTTGCTGAGGCTATCTGCTGCACCATCGATTGAAGGTCGTTTACGCTTCGTACTATCTGAGAAAGCGCATCACCTGCGTTTGTAATATCCTCAGCGCCAATATCAACCTGTTTCCTTGCTTCGTCCATTGATACTACTGCCTGGCCCACTTCATTTTGGATACTGTTTATCATCCCGCCTATTTCAGATGTGGCTTTAGCGGTCCTTTCCGCAAGCTTCCGCACTTCATCGGCAACCACCGCAAAACCTCTCCCCTGCTCTCCGGCTCTCGCCGCTTCTATGGCCGCGTTTAAAGCAAGCAGGTTAGTCTGGTCAGCAATATCCTTGATGACATTGACAATCTCCCCTATCTGCCTGGAACGCTCACCGAGCACCGTTATCAGTTTGGCTGAAGCACTCACCGTTTCAGCGATAGTTTTGACCTCCTCCACCGATTTATCGACTATTGCTGAGCCTTCACCCGCCACCCTTGAAGCATCGTTTGCCGCTGTTGCCATGGCAGAAGCGTTCCTGGCAATATCGACCACTGTATGGGACATTTCAGCCGACGATGTTGCAATCTGGGAAGCCCTTTCCGACTGATCTGTTACACCTTTGGACATCATTTCGGAACTGGCGCTCAACTGCTGACTGGCAGAGGCCACACTATCGGCGGTGGACTTTATCTTTGAAATAATCCCCTTCAACTTTGATGTCATTTCTTTCATAGCGGTCAGAAGTTGAGCTGTCTCATCCCTGCCCTTGACCTCTATGGCGCCGGTCAGATTCCCCGATGCCAGTTCGTTGGAGACATTAACAGCAGTACGCAAGGGGTTGGCTATGATGCCGGACATGACAGTACCTAACCCTATCGAGAGGCCTATGCCCGCTAAAATAAGTACGAGAACAACTAGTCTTACCGTCTTTGCTGATGCCTCGTTGGATTCAGATTGCTTTTTGCTCGAGTCTCCCTTCATCTCCTCAATTTTTTGTATACCGCCTCTTATGACTTGCGTCGAAGCCTTGTATGCGTCGCTTGTCAGCACTGCAAGGCCCGCATTATCATCATGGATAATCGCAGCGTTAATAACCTTGTCCTCCCATGATGTATAGCCCTTAAGCTCATTGATCACTGTTGTAAATTCCTTGCGAACGTCATCGCTCCGAATCAGCTTTTCCATGTCCGACAACCGGTCCTCCACATTCTTGTGATGCTCATGGACCGCGGCTATATTCTTTTGTACCGCGTCACCCTGGGACAAAAGAGCATCACGCAGTGATACACGAACAAGCTGGTATTCAACCCCGGCTACCGCAAGCTTCTCTATGGGCACAGTTTCATAGGTGTACAATTCTTTATCTGATGTGCTCATTTTGTTTATGCTTAAAATGCTTACAACCCCGATCAATGCCGCAATAATTGCCAATAAAATAAAACTGATCAGCAATTTACTTCTAATCTTCAAATCATATAACCAATTCATTGCCCCTCCCCTTTGGGAATGCCATATTGCTGACACTGATGTTCAAACAATACAGATTCCTCTTTTTAAATTTTAGATTGATTACAATACAAAGATGCCGCGGGCATCGGTTTCCTGAAATAAAAACCTTGACCGGCACTGCATTTCAAATCTTGCAAGACTCCTAACTGCGCTTCTGTTTCAATTCCTTCAGCAATAGTCTTCAGGTTCAAGGCGTCAGCCATGGTCACTATTGCTGATACTATTGACGACGTATCAGCGTCTTTAGCTATTTCCCGTACAAAGGATATGTCGATCTTTAGATTGTCGACCGGGAATCTCTTCAAATAACTCAAGGAAGAATACCCGGTGCCAAAATCATCGATTGAAATAGACAACCCAATGTTTTTCAGTTCTTGGAGCGTCGACTTCGTGAACTGAATGTCTTCCATAAAAGCGCTTTCAGTTATCTCCAGCACAAGAAGAGAAGGCGATAGTTTGAACTCTTCAAGCAGGTTCTTAATCGTCTCCGCCAGATTTTTCTGCCTGAATTGAACCAGGGAGAGATTCACCGAGACAGGCACAACCGGATAGCCCCGGGTTTCCCATTCTTTAATCTGTCGGATTGCAGTTCGCATCACCCACTCCCCAACTTCTATTATCATTCCATTTTTCTCTAAGACCGGTATGAAGTTTCCAGGCGGTACTAACTCATTGCAGCTCTTCTGCCAACGGATAAGGGCCTCCATCCCCACCATTTTACGAGTATTGATATCAAAATAAGGCTGATAGTGCAATATGAATTCATTATTCTTGATAGCGTTGAACAGGTTCCTCTCCATCAATATGAACTCCGATGCTTTGACATTCATGTCCAGAGTAAAAAACTGATAGGCATTCCCTCCCTGCTCTTTCGCCTTCTGGCATGCAATATCTGCATTCTGTATTATTGTGATGATGTCCTCGCTATCATCCCGATAAATTGAGATCCCGATGCTGAAATTAAATACCGTTTCTTCTCCGTCGGCTTTGATCGGCGCTGAAAGGATCCCGCGGGTATTTTCGAGAAAAAGTATGACATCTTCCGATTTATTCACATCGATAAGCGCCAACGCAAACTCATCACTCCCGAAACGCGCGACTATATCTCCTTCACGTACAGCCGTCAACAGCCTCCCAGCGATCTCCTTTAAACATGCATCTCCAACATTTAAACCCAAGGCATCGTTAATTAAATGGAAGCGGTCGATATCTATGAACAAAACAGCGGTCTTCTTCCCGGTATGTTCCGCTCTCGAAACTGCCTGAATCAACCTGTCTGTAAATAAAGTTCTGTTGGGCAGCTTTGTCAGGTCATCGTAATTGGATAGAAAGTTTATTCTTTCCTCCATCTGCCTGAGTGCAGTTATATCTTTTGATGTGGCAACAAAGCGGGTTATTTTGCCGTTATCATCTCTTAATGGCGTAACAGTATGAAAAATCTCAAAGGGCTCACCGTTTTTCCTTCTGTTTGTCAGTATCCCGCTAAAAGTCCGACCTGAAAGAATGGTGTTCCACATCCCTTTATAAAACGCATTATCATACTTGCCTGATTTGAATAACCTCGGCGTATTGTTCAAGATCTCCTCTCTTTTATAACCACTCATCCGTTCGACCGCATTATTGACATACTCGATTTTTCCATCTGTATTGGTAATAAGGATCCAGTCTGAAGACTGCTCGACCGCAGTTGAGAGTTCTTTCATCTTTTTTTCCGCAATTCTTCGTTCAGTTATATCACGCGCATAGGCACAGCGATATTCATCCCCTGCGAAGCTGATGGGGTTGAGAGCTACTTCAACCGGGAAAACACGTCCGTCCCTGGTCTTATGCAGAGTCTCCAGCATATAGGATTCGACATCTCTGTTTTTATGCCAATAGTCTGCCCAGGTTTCCCGCGGAAACTCCGGATCGATATCAAAAACCGTCAAGGATAGAAGTTCTTTTCTTGTATAGCCGAGAGAACGGCAGGCGGCGTCATTGACGTACGCAAACCCTGCGTCGTATTTCACCAGAAATATGGACTCCCTTGCCTTATCCACTGAAAACTGCGTGCGATGCAGGACCTCCTCAGACATCCTGCGCTCGGTAATATCCCGGACCAGGGAGATGACAGCGGGCCGTCCATCAAAAATGAATATCCGGCTATTGATCTCTACCGGTATGCGCCGCCTATCCTTGGCAAAATAGGTCTGCTCAAAGAGAACTTTCTCGCCGAGCTCAAGCTTTTGTGTTATAGAGGCCACGTCAACATCAGAATCGGGGGCAACAATACCTGAAGCCGTCATATCAAGAAGCTCTTCCCGTGCATACCCCAATAGTTGACAAGCCACATCGTTAACTTCGATGAAATTGCCTCTTTCATCATCTGTTTCGACCCGGTGCACAAGCAACGCATCCGTTATACTGTCGAACAGCGCACGGAAACGATCTTCGTTCTTGAGCAGGCCCTTGTCATTTGCGTGAAAATTATTCATTATGCCCACCTGAGGTCCCATTTAAAACTGTACTGGTAAACATCGTTTATACCTTGAACTGCTCCACAATAACCTTCAGATCACCGGCAAGACGTGCAAGCTCAGTTGACGATTGAGCGATCTGGTCCGCACCTGATGAAATCTCGCTGGACCCACTCGCAATCTCCTGAATGTCGCCGCTGATGGCTTCCGATGTGGTTGACATCTCCTCTGTAGCAGTTGCAATCTGCTGCACCATCCCCTGAAGTGAAGCAGCGCTAGAGACTATGGTGCCGAGCTGTTCACCGGCATTCTTGGAATACTTAAGTCCGGCCGCAACCTTCTTGCTGGTTTCGTCCATTGACTCTACTGCATGGCCGACTTCGGTTTGTATGGAACCTATCATACCGCCGATTTCTGATGTTGCCTTGGCAGTCCTCTCCGCCAGCTTTCTGACCTCATCAGCAACAACAGCAAATCCTCGCCCCTGTTCACCGGCTCTGGCTGCTTCTATGGCAGCATTCAACGCCAGCAGGTTGGTCTGGTCTGCTATATCATTTATCACAGCGACAATCTCACCGATCTGCTTTGAACGGTCACCGAGCGTCTGCATCACACGAACTGAATTACCAACCGTCGCAGCAATAGCTTCGGACTCTTCAACCGATTTATTCACAATATGTGCTCCCTGCTCGGCAATAGTAGCAGTATCGGTAGCCGCAGAAGCAATGTTGGCAGAATTTTTGGCGATGTCTACAACAGTCTGTGCCATCTCTTCTGCACTCGTCGCAATCTGTGATGCCCTGGCAGACTGGGAACTCATGCTCCGGGTGATTTCCTCTGAACTTGCGCTCAACTGTTGGCTGCCGGAGGCCATGCTTGCCGAAGCCTGTTTAATATCTCCTGCCATCTTCCTCAATTTGTCGGTCATATGTTTCATGGCTTTCAGGAGCAGTCCGGTCTCATCGGAAGTGTTGGCCTCTATCTCCACCGTAAGGTCTCCATCAGCAACCCGTTCGGCAGTCGAGACCGCTCTGTTGAGCGGTTTCGTTATGCTCCTGGTAATGATGATTCCCAGAAAAGCCGCCAGCGAAAGCGCTATAAGGGTCGCCACAATAATAAGGGCCCTCGCCAACGCATAATTATGGTCAGCCTGTTTACCGGTTTCGGTCATCCTTTCGTCCTGATACTTGATTATATCGGCCAGCGTGTTGAGGTATGGTTCGCGAAGTGGCGCCAAAAGCTTCAGACCTTGTCGGGCTTCCTGACTTTTTCCTTCCTTTATCAAAGCGAGAATCTTCACAAGTTCCTCGCGATATTTTGTCCGTGCATCCAGATATTTCTCAATAAGCTCTTTCCCTTTTTCAGTGTTCACATTTTTTTGGAATAACTCTATTCGTTCAGCAACTCTTTTTGCGCCGGCATTGATTTTGGAGAGCTCATTTGCTATCTCGTCCCGGTTATCCGCAAGAACTGCATCGCGTATTGATATCTCCGCATGCAGGACAGCCTCGGAAATCTCGCTTGCCCATTGGGTCTTGGGGTACAGGAATTGCGTTATGTTCTCGATGTCTGACTGAAGGCCCCCCAGTTTGAGCAGTGAAAGAATGCCGACGCCAACCAGGAACGCCGCGATAATGCTGAACGCCCCAAAAAGTTTGCTGCTGATTTTTAAATTCCCAAGCCATGCCATAATACCAGCTCCCTCCTGTATAGCTTATTTATTGCATTCGTGCTTGATTGCATCCAGAATACTCGCAACTTCATGAGAAACATCCTCCATCGCAGTATAAGTTTGCATTGCGGTTGCCTTGTCTCCCCGCTGATATTGAACAAGCGCCTCCTTGGCGAGGGCATGTACGCGAGTGTGCGGATTCTCAAGGTTCATGTAACTTTGCAGTGATCCGCATTTCTTCTGTCCCTCGCCTTCGTACCACTTGCCCAGGCGGCAATTGTGATGGTCCGAAAGCTGTGACGGATCGAGGAGCATGTTTCCGGAGAGACAGCTATTGATTTTACCTACAAATATACGGTGATCGCCTTTGGCAATGTCGAGAATCATCATCTCCGCACCACTGCATTTGTAATGGGCCGTAAGATTCCTCAGTTCTTCCGAGATCTTGAGAAGGCCGTTCACTTCGGCAAATACGTCCTGGGCCATGCGGTCCATATCCTTGGCAATAGAAGTTGACTTTTCCACATTTCCGGCCACTTCTTCCGACGCCGAAGACTGCTCCTCTACGGCTGCGGCAATCTGGGTGATCTGGTCCCTCACCTTCTGAATGACGCCCACGATGTCGTCAAGAGATGCTCCCACCTCACCAATGTTAGAAGTGATCTTGTTCACATTCTGAGTAGTGTCTTCCATTGATTTGGCCGTCCGTTCGGCTTCTGTCTGGACTGCGCCGATTTTACCCGAGATTTCTCCTGTGGCCTTAATGGTCCTTTCAGCCAGCTTCCGGACCTCATCTGCAACAACCGCGAATCCCCTGCCCTGCTCTCCGGCTCGGGCAGCTTCAATGGCGGCATTAAGCGCCAGAAGGTTAGTCTGGTCGGCTATGTCATTTATGACTGTTATGATGTCCCCGATCTCTGCAACACTCCCATTGAGAGCTTGTACCATAGCCGAAAGGTCGCCCGTTGACCTGTGAACATTGGTTGCTATGGATATCGCCCTGTCTGCCGTCTCTTTGCCCTTGATGGCAGCCTGGACCGCGAGTTCGGATGAATCAGACGCCTGAGCGGCGTTTCTTGCAATGTCCGTGATAGTCTGGGTCATTTCCTCTGCGGCTGTAGCGATCTGGGAACCTTGCTCCGCCTGGTCCCTTGCCCCCTCAGAGGTCTTCTGTGATCTCAGGCGAAGAATATCCACAGAATCTACTATCTTATTCGTATTGTTCATAACACCCAGGAAGGAATCGCTGAGCGCGTGCGACATCGAAGCGAGAGAATTGAGCATTTGGCCGACTTCATCCCGGCGGTCTGTTTCGATGACAGCGGAGAGGTCACCCGTCGCCATCTGCTCCATTGTTTTAACGGCATGCGACAGAGGTTTTTTAATGTTACCTGTCAGAAGCAAGGCGATAAATATTCCAAGGGCCATCGCGATAATACTGGCGATGACTAAAAGCAGTCGGGCGCGCTGATAAGCTTTCTCCGCGTTTTTTTCCATCTCATCGGATTTTGCGTCCTGATGCTTCAGTATGTCGTCGACAGCAGAAAAAATAAGCGGGATAAGTTTGCTGCTTACATCCCCGTTATAAAGGCTCAGGGCTTCGGCATTCTTATTTGCCATGCTCAACTCTATGACTTTGTTGTCAGCGTCCCGTGCATCAGCTATCGTCTTCCTGAGATTCTCAATCAACTTCCTGTCGGTCTCGTCAGAAACCCTTTTTTCCAGCTTGCCCAGCGCCTCGCCATACCGTGTCCTTGCTGCTTCAAGTCTCTCTTTTTCCGCATTCTTTTCCTGTAAGTCCTGATGCAGCATAAGTCCCTGAATATTACGAAACAGACCGCCTAATTCCTTCGATACAATATTGGCAAGTTTCATATTAACAGTGGACTCTCGCATATCCCTGACGCTGGAATCGACTCCGGACATGCTGATAAGCGAAGTGATGACGACTGCAACCAGCAACGCCAGTACTGAGCCTAAGCCCAGAAAAAGCTTTGATCCGACTTTCATATTCTTCAACATTTTATTCCTCTCCCAAAGGCCTGACTCTTTTTGTTTTCCGCCCCGTAAGGGACCGCTTTTTTTTATTTACAGGCCATGCCATGTTATTAAATCCTCATTAGTTTGTTAATGCCGGGATTTCACTGTTGGCATTGCCGAGCAACTCTTTCGATGCCCCGGTCTTTTCCATTATTCCTCCTCCCCTTGATTCAACTTGCAATGTCGCCGTCAAGTTTTTATGGCCTTTTCAATCTCCCGGACCAATGTATCCAGGTTGAAGGGCTTGATAAGAAACCCGTTACCCCCGGCTTTGACCGCTTCGACTATTATTTTTTTGTCATTCAAGGCGGTCATTATGATCACCGGTATTCTCTTCTTTTCGTATCTTATCCTCTTTAAAAGATCGATTCCATTCATTTCAGGCATTTTATAATCAGTAACGATAAGATCAATTCCGCCGTCACCGGATGCGATAATTGCGAGCGCATCATGAGCGGACTGAACTGTCAAGACCTGATGCCCTTTACTATGTAAGCCGCGCGCCAGAGAATCCACAATCAAAATTTCATCGTCGACCACCATAATTTTCATTACGATTTATACTAAGCAGTTTACGTGCCAGAAAGAGACTAATTGATTATTGTTTTGAAATCACCCTGTTATATTGCTATCCGCTCAGATCTCAAATAAAGGGAATCGTGTCATTTTGGAAGTGCCTGTTTGGATAAATACTGAGATTTCAGCAGGTTGAAATAAAGAGTACCAAAATGGTCCGGTTCATTTTGGTGCTGTGTCGATAGCTCCTTTTGGGAGAGTCACGGTAAATACACTCCCTTCTCCGGGGATGCTGCCGCACGTTATGTCGCCGCCAAGCTTGTTGACCAGCATTTTCGAGATGTAGAGGCCAAGCCCGGTCCCTTCTCCACGCGGTTTGAGCGTGAAAAAAGGATCGAATATTTGAGCGCACGTGGCCTCGTCCATCCCCCTGCCGTTGTCTTTTACTATAAATGTAAGATAATCAGCCCATGTCAAACCCTGCCTGATGACAATCGTTACATAACCCCGGTCCTTATCTGATGCCTGCATGGCGTTTATGATAAGATTAACGAGCACTTGTTCACAAGTCCCGGTTGGCAAATTGAGCACCGGGAATACACTTTCCTCCACAACGCTTATCTTGACCTGACTTTTCGACGCCGATCTTTCACATATGGCGATGACCCGCTCTACAAGTTCCAGAGGGGCAATCCGGGAGCGCTCTTCAAGATCATCCTTGCGGGAAAAATCTCGCAGTTCACGCACTATTGATGATATGCGTTGGGCACCCTGCTCGACATCATCAATCAGCTTCAGAACATCTTTTCTAAAATCAGCATAGGGCATATTAAACAGGAAAAAGCTGCCTTGATTTGATGCATGCTCGTCGGTAATTTGCAGTAGCGACTCCATATATGTGCGCAGAATCGACATGTTAAATGTAATTATATTGTTGGGATTGTTAATCTCATGAGAAATCCCGGCCACAAGAAGACCCAGGGCTGCGAGCTTTTCGGTATGGACCAACTGCTGCTCCAGCACCTTCTCCCTGGTAACGTCGGCAATACGAATAACAGCCTCATCGGTGTCCCTGCCGTCGATATGTACCGGATAGATGAAAAAACGGTCAATTGATCCCTGGATCTTCCTCTTAAGTATGAAGCTTGTTTGCGAACCGGATTGGAGAGCAGTTGTAATCTGTTCGCAAACGCCATAATGTGGAGATAGAATTTCATTAATGTGCCTGCCGACAACATCAGAAAAACTGAGCTGGTCGCAATATCCCATCGCGGCGCGGTTTGCTATCACTATAGTGCCGTTGCCGGCTGTCATAAACATCGGTTCCGTAATTCCATCAAACAAAGTCTGCAATTGCATTTTGCTTCTCTCAAGTGCATTCTCCATTTGCTTTTGCTCGGTGATGTCCGTAAATAGAACGGCAAACTTGTCCTTCGATGGACTGAAGGCCCACACATCATAGTATTTGCCCAGTTCCCTGGCGTAGTTCTGATATTTTGCCGGCTCACCAGTTTGAGCTACCCGTCCGAAGACATCAATCCAGTATTGTTCCGTGTGCAGCATCACTTCTTTTACAGTTTTCCCGAGTAGAGTTGACGGCGACACTCCGGTCAGCCTTTCAAAGGCTGGGTTGACCTCAACATAACGATAGTCTGCGGGGCGTCCACGCTCATCGTATATTATTTCGTGTAGCGCAAAGCCGGCGGTCATGTTTTCGAAAAGCAGCCGATATTTGCTTTCGCTAAGACGCAAGAGCTCTTCCGCCTGTTTGCGATCGGTTATATTGGTATGGGAGATAAGGACGATGCCTCCTTTTCCCTGCATCGGCATCACGCGCATAACGAACCAACGCTTTTCGCCACCCGGACTATGGCAGGGGTATTCTATTTTAAAACTGGGCAACCGCCCGCTTTGCACTTTGCGGATGCCCTCGTATGCCTCTGAAGCAAGCGCCGCGTCGCCCCACTTATCAGAGTATTGCACGAAATAACCGGCGCCGGGGCCACATACGCTCGCATTTCCACCCATGTTTTCCCTGGCGAAACGCCGCCACGCCTCATTGACACCCAGGATAGTCCCATCCTGCCCCACCACGGCCAAGTGATCATCCGTGGAGTTGAATATCCTCTGATTGAAATCCAACTGCTCGGCCAGTACCTCTTGTGCCCTCTTGCGCTCGGTGATGTCTCGCCAGATGGCATGCAAGAAAGTTTGTCCTGCCAGGGTAAGCACCTTGCTAATAACATGAACGTCCCTGATCTCCCCATGCCTGGTTTTGTGTTTTACTTCAAATGCAACCTTCCCCTCCTGCGATACTTTCCTGATTCTTGCATGCAATTCCCCAGGCCCTACGGACGTGTTGATATCGGATAACTGCAGCCTGGCAAACTCTTCCCGTGTGTAGCCCAGCTGAAGGTGGGCTGCTACATTAAACTCGATTATCTTACCCGTCATGTCAATGAGCAGTATGCCATCGGGCGACTGTTCAAAAAGGGTGTGATACCGTTTTTCGCTCTCGCGCAACGCCTCTTCCATCTGTCTGCGATTATTTATTTCCATTTTCAATTGATCATTCATGGCCGATAATTCGCCGTTACGTTCATCTACCATACGCCCCAATTCGTCATGGTCTTGCTTTAAAGTCTCCTGCACCTGAAGTATTAAATATGAAATAATGAGGGAAACTAATAAGGCGGTGACAGCCCCGGAGATTATATAATCATAAGTAACTTTTCCGTGAAAAAATATACTCAACGGAACATCAATAATCTCGGCTATTATTATCGCAGATAGCACCAACAACGGAAGAAGTCGAGGGATTCTAATTGTTCTTAGTTTGTGAATTAAAATATTATTTTTGTTTTGACAAAAAAACATACTTGAAAGTCCTCTTTAAAAATATTTTACAGTTTAACACACCCATAAAGTTTATGGGATAAAAGAAAACCGTGAAAGCCGGGGCACGGAGGTTCTTGTCTTCATGAGATGCGAGGCATCCATCAAAGACCTCATCCTATCTGTAATCACCCGCTGTAAGCTTTAGTCATAATCAAGTGCTATGCTATACTAAGCCATGTAAATAAGCCGCCTGGATTGAGGCAGCACACATAGCAAGGAAGGACTTTTTTGTTATTCACACTATGAGAAAAAAAATCCTGCACTTCTTAGTATTGCCGTTGCTTGTATCAATTATTGTCGCAACAGTTCTGAATATCGCAGCCACCGGTTATTTCATCAATCAAACCAAAAAAGATATTATGAACATATTGTTTACAAACAATGTGCTGCACCAATACTTTCAGAAAGTATTGCACCCGGCCATTTACGATGCTATGGGGCATGGACTTGTAGATAAGGATTTTTATGACCCTCAAGTTCTTTCCTCGACTTACGTAGTTAGAACGATGCAAGGCCTTAATAATGAGGAACGAGAAAAAACCGGGAGGAGGCCAATCTATTATAAGATGGCTGCCAACAATCCCCGAAATCCCTTTAACAAGGCGGATGCCAGGGAGGCAAGGCTAATTAAGCTTTTTAATGAAAACCCTTCAACAAAAGAATATGAGGAAGTTGTAACTGTAAACGGTGAAAAGTATTTGTACTATGCAATACCTTTTTTAAGAAATGACATCCGCTGCATGCGTTGTCATGGGGACCCTGAAAATGCCCCAAAGGGGTTGAGGAAGCTGTATCCCGGAGAGGGAGGTTTTCATGAAAGGTTGGGTGAGATAAGGGCCATTGAGTCCTTGAGGGTCCCTATCAAACTTGAAAGTTATATGGCCCTTGTGCTGACCGGGTCAGTAGGGTCCGGATTGTTCGTAATAGTTTCCCTGTTTTTCTTTAATACAGGATTAAGACAGCAGGTAAGTCAGAAAACAAAAAGCCTTACGGCAGAGATTCTCGAAAAGGAAAAGGCCCAGGAGCAGCTTAAAGCAAGCTCCGATATGATTGCCAATGAGCGGGAGCGGTTATCGGTCACATTGAGGAGCATTGGCGATGGAGTCATAGTAACTGATACCGAAGGCAATATAACACTTCTCAATAATGTTGGTGAACTGCTGACAGGTTGGAGCAGTGCTGAAGCAAAAGGACAACCCCTTACAAAAGTTTTTAATATCATTAATGAAGCGACAAGAGAAACTTGCGAAAATCCAACTGAGAAAGTGATCAGAACAGGTATGATTGCCGGCCTGGCTAACCACACTCTCCTCATCAGGAAAGACGGTACGGAAATAATCATTTCAGATAGTGGCGCCCCGATAAAGGACATGGAAAGCAAAACCATAGGTGTTGTTATCGTATTTCGCGACATTACTGCTCAATATCGCACGGAGCAGGAGATGCAGAAGATGCAAAAGCTTGAATCTCTGGGAGTTCTCGCAGGTGGCCTGGCACATGACTTTAATAACCTGTTGACGTCTATAATCGGGAATATCAGCCTTACCAGGATGTCAATGGGCATTGAACATAAATCCTTTGAACGATTGACAGAGGCAGAGAAGGCGGCGGAGAGGGCCGCAGACTTGACCTATCAGTTGCTTACCTTTTCAAAAGGTGGCGCCCCTATCAAGAAAGTTGCCTCAATCGCTGAAATAGTCGAGGAGGCTGTCAACTTTGCACTGTCAGGGTCAAACGTTAATTGTATCTACAGTATCCCTTCGAACTTGCGGAGCGTCGCGGTTGATAAGGGGCAGATGACACAGGTCTTTAATAACTTAATTATCAATGCAATCCAGGCCATGCCCAACGGTGGCACGGTCCACATAGCATTGGATAACATTTCTCTTTCTGAAGAAGAAATATTTTCGTTAGGATCGGGGGCTTATGTGAGAATCACTTTCCGTGACGAAGGGGTTGGCATTCCGGAGCAAAATCTGGACAGGATATTTGAACCATATTATACGACAAAAGAGAAAGGAAACGGCTTGGGCCTTTCAACTGTTTTTTCAATCCTGAAACGCCATGAGGGACATATAAATGTGGAATCAGTAATAGGGACTGGAACAACGTTTACCATATACATCCCTGCTTTGAAAGATAGTGTCTGCCATGATCATGAAGCAGTGGGAGGCATAAAGCCCGGTAAAGGCAGAATCCTGGTCATGGATGATGAGCCGTTGATAAGAAATATCGGGAAAGAGATCTTGTCTGCTTTAGGATATGAGGTGGACGTTACAAAAGATGGCAAAGAGGCTGTTGAAGCATATACGAAAGCACAGAATAAGGGAAAGCCTTTTGACCTTGTTATTATGGACTTAACAGTTCCCGGCGGCATGGGGGGAAAAGAGGCGGCGGCTAAACTTCACGAATTTGACCCGGATGCAAAAGTTATTGTGTCGAGTGGATACTCCGTAGATCCTATAATGTCCGAGTACGAAAAGTATGGTTTTTCCGGTGTCATAAATAAGCCCTATAACGCCAATCAGCTTAGTGAAGCCATCAGTAAAATCATCGGATGTGATAAATAGGCTGCAACGCCGCACGGCTAAAACTCCACTCATAAAAAACTCCGTCTTGCCAAGACAACTGTCATTGATATGTTCTCTCTTTTTCGTTTTAAACTTTAATCTTGTTACACTTTAATCATTGCCAAATGGCAGTGTTTCTGTTATATTCACTCGTATGACTCGAGACGCAGGATATATTTTAGTCGTAGGCGCCGGGAGTTGGGGAACTACCCTGGCTGCCATGCTTGCCGATAAAGGTTTCGATGTGCTGCTTTGGGCGCACGAGGAAGAAATAGTTGAGCAGATCAACAATGACAGGACAAATGATGTATACCTCCCGGAGATAAAACTGCCTTTAGACCTCAGGGCAACCCGTAATCTTGTCGATTCTGTCGTCAAGGCCCGCTATATTGTTAGTGCCGTGCCGACCCAGCATATACGGTCGGTCTTCGCTCCACTTAAACAATACTTAAGCTCTGAGTCGGTGATTGTCAGCGTGTCAAAAGGGATCGAGATAGGTACGCATCTGACCCCTTCCCGGATACTGAAAGAGATCCTCGGCAGGCCCGTCTCAGTCCTGTCGGGACCGAGTTTCGCAAAGGAAGTCGTAGCACGCAGGCCCACCGCAGTTACTCTTGCATCAGAAGACAAAAAGGCAGGGCTGCTCCTGCAGGAGCTTTTTAATACAGACTACTTCAGAGTGTATACCCATGACGATATCATAGGTGTTGAGTTCGGGGGGGCGCTGAAAAACGTCGTCGCGATCGCCGCAGGCATATGCGACGGCATGGGACTCGGCTATAATGCAAGGGCCGCGCTTATCACGAGGGGCCTCTCCGAAATAACACGTCTCGGCATCAGCATGAATGCCCAGGAAATGACATTTTCCGGACTCAGCGGTCTGGGGGACCTCGTGCTCACCTGCACCGGTGCACTCTCGAGGAATCACACAGTCGGCTTCAAACTCGGCCAGGGGATAAAACTCAATGACATAATCGGACAGATGCCGCAAATTGCCGAGGGAATAGCCACTACTCTATCGGCACATGACCTCTCGAAAAAACAAATAGTGGATATGCCTATAACAAAGCAGGTGTATTTGACGCTTTATGAAGGCAAGCCCCCTTCTGAGGCACTGAACGACCTCATGAACCGCGCCCTTAAAATGGAATTCTATGGATACTGAAAAATGGACCGCAAGATACTGAAGACTCTTCTTTCCGATGTCAAAACAGGAAGGCTGCCCATCAGCAAGGCGCTTGATGAACTTAAACACCTCCCCTATGAGGAACTGGATTTCGCAAAGGTCGATCATCACAGGTCCCTTCGGAGCGTCATTCCTGAAGTTATTTTTGCCCAGAATAAAAAAACCGGAGATGTCGTTGCCATCGCCCATGCCATGTTGAAAAAGAGCGGCCGTTTTCTCATCACCAGGGCGCGGGAGGATATTTATGATGCAATCGATGTTAAAGAAGCGAAGTTCTATCCCGGGTGCGGCATAATTTCATGCGGAAAAAACTTGCCCCTGAAAGGACATGTGCTGATCGTTTCCGCCGGAACATCGGACATCCCTGTTGCAGAAGAAGCAGAAGTGACCGCTTCCTTTTTAGGCAGCAGGACCGAAAGAATTTTTGACGTCGGGGTTGCGGGAATTCACCGGGTACTTAGTTTCAGAGACCGCATTACGCAAGCCCGGGTGATTATCGTTGTTGCCGGGATGGAAGGCGCCCTGCCTTCAGTCGTCGGAGGGCTGACAGACAAGCCGGTCGTTGCAGTGCCTACCTCTGTCGGCTACGGTACAAGCCTCGGCGGCCTTACCGCTCTCTTTGCAATGCTTAATTCATGTGTACCGGGCATGGCGGTAGTCAATATTGACAATGGGTTCGGCGCAGGCTGCCTGGCGCACAAGATCAACATAATAGGACCCAGGTCAGTTCAAGGCAAGTAGTCGCTCAACTCACTCACTTTGCGTCGGGAACAAAAAGGGCATTGCCGTTTTTATCTTTGTACGATGCGATAACCTGCTGGCCCTCTTTTGATATAAGCCAATTTATAAATGTCATTGCCTCATTGTATTTGACATGCTTATGCTTCTGCGGATTCACCGCCATAACTCCATATTGATTGAATAAGACCGGGTCTCCCTCAAGCACAATAACCATATCGAGCCTGTCCTTGTCTTTGACAGCAAGCCATGTGCCCCTGTCGGTAAGAGTGTAAGCGCGTTTTTCATTTGCGATCCTCTGGGTTTTCTCCATCCCCTGTCCCGCATCCATATACCATTTCCGGCCTGTCGGATCGAGGCCTGCCTGCTTCCATATAGATCTTTCTTTTACGTGTGTGCCTGAGTTGTCGCCTCTCGATACAAAGGGGGCTGATTAGCCTGCAATCCTTCTGAACGCCTCAGCGGCTGATTTCAGGCCTCGCACCTTTGCGGGGTCATCGGGCGGTCCTATGATGACAAAATCATTGTACATGACGTCGTGGCGGTTTACAAAATATCCCTCTTCAACAGCTTTCAGTTCCTGCTCTTTTGCATGCACAAAAACAACGTCCGCATCGCCTCTTTTCCCGATTTCAATGGCCGCGCCGGTGCCAACGGCAACTACGTCAACTTTAATGCCGGTCTTCTTCTCAAATAAGGGCAGAAGATAATCGTAAAGGCCGGAATTCTGCGTGCTTGTTGTCGAGGCACAGAGTATCTTTATTCCGGCATGAGCAATTCCGCCGGCAAACAGGAGCGTCGACAAAAGCAATAATAAAAAAACTTTCAGTTTCACCGTATCATCCTTATCTCTATTTTAATTTTTAAGAGTATACCATATTATAAAGCAAACAATAACCATGACTCGCTTTCCTGTTTTCTTTTATAATGCATTATATGTCGCCGCTATTGGACGGACTCGGAAAGGCCCTTACCCTTATCTTCAGCTTCAACCCCGAACTGCTGGGCATTATACTGCTGTCCTTCGTAGTTTCAGGTGCGGCTCTATTCATAGCAACAGCTCTAGGTGTTCCCTTCGGCGCTTTGATTAGTCTCAAAAAACTCCCGGCACGCGGGCTGATCATCAGCCTGATGAACACGCTCATGGGGCTGCCGCCGGTTGTTGTGGGGCTTTTTTTGTATTTAGTGCTGTCGAGGAGCGGTCCACTTGGTTTTTTGGGGCTGCTCTACTCTCCTTCTGCTATGATAGCCGCACAGACCATCCTTGCCTTTCCGATTGTCACTGCGCTCTGTCATTCTGCCATTGTTAATGTCGATCCGATTATCAGGCAAGCCTCGTTGACGCTCGGCGCGACCCCTTTACAGGTCACCGTCACCATTATAAAAGAAGCCAGGTACGGGATCATGTCCGGCATCATTGCGGCCTTGGGAAGGGTAATGGCAGAGGTCGGAGCGATACTCATTGTGGGGGGGAATATTGCCGGGTACACCAGGGTAATGACGACTACCATAGCACTCGAAACCGACAAGGGGGATTTTGAGCTTGCGCTCGCACTGGGTCTCATCCTTCTGGCGTTATCTTTGCTTATAAACAGCCTGCTGCATGCCGTGCAGAAGAAGGGAGCCATATCGTTACAAAGATGAGCCTTACCTTTCAAGTATTGGATCTGGTAAAAAGTTATGACGGCAATAAATTGCTGGACCACTGTTCTTTCTCATTCGATACCGTGGGAACATATGTGCTTACAGGACCCAACGGCTCCGGCAAATCAACTTTTTTGAGAATCTGCGCACTTATCGAGCAGCCTGGAAGCGGTTCCGTCACTTTTTATGAAAAAGACTCAAAGCTCCAGGAGAACATGGATTTGAAACGCAGGATCACCCTTGTGCTGCCTAAAGTCGGCATCTTTAACACAACGGTCATGAACAATGCAGCTTACGGTTTGAGGATAAGGGATACCGACAAAGCCTCTATATTGGAAAAAACTCACCACGCTCTCGAATTCGTAGGTCTTGAGCACAAAAGTCATCAGAACGCCCTTACTCTATCGAGCGGTGAGACGAAAAGGCTCGGCATTGCAAGAGCTCTCGTCATAGAGCCTGACATTCTTTTTCTTGATGAGCCCACGGCTTCGGTAGATAGCAAGAACACAAAAATCATTGAAACCATTCTCGGATCGCTTAAGTCGGAGAATAAATCCATTGTAGTAATAGCTACGCATGATAAGGACCAGGCAAAGCGCCTTGCCGACCGCTTGCTGGTTATGAAAGACGGGAGGATCCGGTAGAACCTGTCGCGTGCCGTTTCAGGTCTACCAATAGCGTACTCTTCCCACATCTACATGAACAAAATCGGACTTGGGATAATACCCCACGCCTCCACTCCGAAGCTCGATAGCCATGCGCTGCAAAGTTTTGAGATCGTAGCCGGGCAGACGTATATCGATGGCCTTGCCCTGTATGTGGAGACTGTTTCTAGCTACCCCGTTGTTCAAAGCGCACAAAAGCGAGTTGGTTTTTTGAGAACGATAGCCCGAAATAACATGGAAGGGTCCATTGCTTTCCAGTTTCTGCTGGAGAGTAAAAAGGAGGTCTAATAAGGCGGTATCAATCTCCTTCACCTCTCCGGTACGGAAATCACGCAATATGTAATTGATATCAGTCAGCGCTTGGGTTACATAGGCGCCCTGCTCGGAGTAAACGGCTTTAATGTTCTCTCCGGTATGAGTGTTATAAAAAGAAAGCTTTCTTTCAGCTGAAAATAATTTTGATAATGCAGCGTTAGCTTTATAAGGGAAAAGGCAACCAACCGTCGTTACTATCCCAGCCATGAGAAAATCTCTGCGACCCATGACTTGATGCAAAACGGCAGAAGACGAATTCTTTGCTGGTTTCATAAGTCAATTCTCCTATGCGGGAAAGATATAGTTCAATGAATCGTTTTTCTTAAATTATGATTGGAATGACAATTAACACGTTTAAGTAAATCTCCGGAATGTCTCATCTCCACTCAATCTGCAATATAACTTATATCAAATATAAACTGCAATTATTAAACGGACAAAAAGAACCGGCGGTATGCAACTCACACGTTATCAGAGGCAAAATAATCATGGTTATCGAAAAGACGGCTTCTTGTGCAAAGCCTTATCAAGAATCTTGTCCCTTTCGTAGATGTCATTTCTAAACTGTACTGTTCCACTCTCATCAACCCAGGCCGTAAGATAAAGGAAGTGGACATTCACCGGATGTGGAAGCATGACGGTTTGCTCAGTGCCTTTCTCTATCGCCGCCTCCAATTCTTTCCGCGACCAGCGAGGGTCATCGCGTAACAGATACTCCGCGAGTTCAAGCGGTTTTTCAATACGGGTACACCCATGACTGAAGGTCCGCACATCTTCAGAGAACAAACGCTTTGCGGGTGTGTCATGGAGGTAAACATCGTATTCATTCGGAAACATAAATTTAATCGTCCCGAGGGGATTCAGAGGTCCGGGCTCCTGGCGATACAGATATCGCACAGCATTTCCAGTTACCTGCGACTTCCTCAAGACTTTAATCTTTTGTTTTGCGAGATAATCAGGGGCTTCCTTGACTTTCTTCAGTATCTCTTTCTGAACAATGCTGTCAGGAATATTCCACTCAGGATTGATCACTAGATAGGTCATCTTGGCACTAAATATGGGCGTACGCAGGTAAGGCTTCCCTACCACCACTTTCATCGAGAGGATTGACCTATCGTTTTCAATGACGTACAGCTCGAAATTTGCAATGTTGACTACGATAAAATGCTCCTCTATATTGTTAAGGATCCAGCGTAGCCTTTCCATGTTCAATTCCATTTGACGTATCCGCTGCTGCAGGGGGACATTGAGTGCATTGAGCGTGGCACGGCCGACAACCCCGTCGCTTTTGAGCCCATGGCGTTGCTGAAAGATGATGACCGACTGTTCCACTTGCTCATCAAAAAGATTCCCTGGCTTCTTCTGATCAGCAGGGAGATCACCTGTAACGGCAAGCCTCTTTCTCAATTCCGCTACTCTGTCGGAATCAGAACCTTTTCTTAAGCTGGGGCCGGCTGAAACCGGTTGCCACCCACCCTTTGACAAAAGTTCCCTGTACCGGGCAAGCGCCAGCCTGAGTCTCCCGTATATGTCCTTTTGAGGGCGGAGTCCCATCAAGGCTTCCCGTATCTCTTTTTTCTTGAGAGCCTGGTCAAGAACAGAGGAAACGTCCACCTTATTACTTTTTGCAAACCATTCTGTTTCAATAGTCACCGGGTTCACGCAACCGGCAGACAGGTGACAACCCAGAGTGAGAAAGGCATCTGTGAGCAGCAGGTCAAGATTGGACAGTTGTAAAGGGTCGGGGGCTGCTTCGTGCTCTAACTTCTCAGCAAGAGGCTGTATGATGTCGAGATGGTAATAGTCGGGTGATAGCCCATCCCCATATGCTTCCTCAACCGCCCTTATAAGTGTTTCAACCTGTATCAGCTTTCCATTCCGGCTCCATGCTGCCTGGTGGCGTCTTCCCTTATAGAAGCTTTCAACCAGGACCGCAGAGTATATCCGCTCTCCACTCACAATTTTTCTTGAGGGATCCCTCCATTCTGTTATCCTCTTTTTAATAAGCGAACTGAGTCCGTTATCATTGAGCGGAGAAATGGAACTGCTTTCAGCGGATATACTGTTGTTGCTGAAAAAAAACATTATGACAAGTACAGCAATAAATCCTCTGACGATAAATCTTTTCCTTTCCATGTGCATATTTTATTCTACCAAACTACCGTATATATTAGATGCCAATTTCAAATAATCAGTTAATTCCCTGATGGCCTGCGGGGACCCTTCCTGTGCTGAGCAATAAATGAGGTGCTTCAACCTCAAACTATAAGTTTTTCTCCTGCAGCAAGGGCTTCCAGTCTCTTTCTGTTCATTATACTGATTTTGCGACCCCGGACCTTGATAATATCCTGGCTGCTCATTTTACCGAGAATGCGCGATATCGTTTCCGGAATTGTGCCGAGGAGGCTCGCAAGCTGGCCCTTCGTAATAGACAGTTCGAGATCGATCAAACCGTTCTCCATCCCGCTCAAATAAAGAATATGCGCCGCCAGCCTCGAAGGCACTTCTTTCAGCGACAGCTCTTCCACAAGCAGAGTAAAGCGCCTCAGCCTCTTTGCAAGATCGGCAAGCATATTCATCGCAATGGATGGATCCTTCCTGATCAGTTCCAGGAAAAACGCCCTGGGGAAAAAGAAAAGTCTGCTCCTCTCTACCGTTTCTGCATGGGCAGGAAAGCGCCCGCCTGCAAACATGGGCACCTCTCCAAAAGATTCTCCCGGCGCAACAAAATGCAATATTTGCTCTTTACCCTCAGAAGAAAGCTTGAAAATCTTGACCTGGCCGGAAACAACCACATAAAAACCGGAAGCCTCCTCACCCTCGGAAAAAACAGTCTGTCCCGTCTGGAACGTCTGGTCTGTGGTAATATCCACCACTTCCTCAAGCTGCTCCTTGGGTAGGCCATGGAAAAGCGGAATCCCTGCAATAAGATCAACAATATTCATAAAATGTTGTATATTATAACCGGAAACTCATAAACAGGACAAAAAAATAATTCTATTTTGCAATGAACCTAAAACTCATCCTTAAGATCATCCTTTACTTCCCCGGCACTTTTGCCCATGAATTTTCTCACTGGGTCTGTGCTCTCCTCTTCGGCAGCGCTAAAGGCTTCAATATAATCCCCCGAAGAGAGGGGGACAACCTTATATTCGGCAGTGTGAGTGCAGCGGTTCGGTACAAGGTTTTCTGGATATTTATCGGCGCTGCCCCGCTCGTCTGGTGGGTTGCGCTTTATATGCTCCTTAAGTATTACCTGGTCATGCACGCAGTAATAGAGACGCCGAAGGTCTATATTACTCTATCTTTCGAACGGTTAGCCTCTGCTTCCCCGGTTGACCTGTCCTTTTTATGGCTGGCAACTCAACTGCTTTGGGCTGGAAGGCTGTCCATGCAGGATATAAAGACGTGCATGGCCGGGCTGTTTTCCGTATCCGGAGCCATATTTATAGCGACGACAGGCGTAATTGCAAATATCATTTTTTCTTAAAACCTTCTCCCGGTTTTTGTGATAGTATATAAAAAAACACCCTGCTATCCATAAGGGAGATTCGTAAATTAGGAGGCATTATGCCAGGGGTGCGTAGTGTTTTACAAAACCGATAACGGCCCTGATTATCCAATAACCGGCCCAGGCCAGAAAAGCGCTCACTAAAATGAAAACCAGGCCCTGGGCAGCAACTCCAAATTTTGTTTTTAGGTTAGCCAAAATGCTTAGCTTAGCCCAATTAACACCAGCGCCAACGTACGCCCACAGTAACACGCAGACAATAAGAATGAACAAACCCATAGTTTCCTTGCGAAGCCAGGTAACCCTTTTCCTTATTACGCTTTTTCCTTTTCAATAAACAAACGCACGAATAGCTTGCTCAATTAAATCCATGATCTGCATGTCGTGATCAACCGCGTAATGCTGCATTTGTTTGATCACATCCGCCGATAATCTTGTGGCATAGGGGACCCTCGACAATGTTATATTTTATCTTATTGACCGTGAAATACACAAAGACATAGGCTAAAGCAGAGTTTAAAGAGCTTGAGCGGAAAAACGCTGAACTTGTGACTCAAATATATAGCAGCCTTCCCCGCGTGGTCCAACTTGTATCCATTTTGTTGATTCCCGTCCTGACTTGGGTTAGAATCATAGTATGGAAAATAAAGTCCTCGGTGCTGTCCCTTACCATAGCCTGGAATCAATAATGAGCAAGGTGCAGCTTAAAGAGTCTGAATTTCTTATTCTCCGTGAGCATTCTGACACCTTTACAAGCAGGCGGGATGAGTTTGCAGCGTTTTTTTACAAGTCTTTTTCCGAATTGCCGGAAACTCACATATTGCTTGAGCGCTTCGGCAAACCTGATTCCCTGATGCGAACATGGAGCCGGTGGTATGAAAGAATTTTCACCGAAAAGATAGATTCTGCTTTTATCAGCTATCTTTGGCACATAGGGTTGAAACATGTTGAGATAAACCTTGATCAACGATTCACAAGCCTGGGCTTTTCCCTTGTCAGGCAATTTACCCATCAAATAACGCGCGAGAATTTTCCGCCCCATATTGCAATGGATCTCATGCTTGCAGTGGATAAACTTCTGGATTTCTGCGCTCTTTTGGAAACCAGTGCCTATATTGATGCGACAATCCGCTGCGATTTGGAAATCCTCAGAGGAGTCGCTGATAAAATCCGAAATCCCGTGACTATAATAGGCGGTAATCTTCGAAGGCTTCAGCGGAAACTGGATCCTGAGGATCCGCTCTTCAAGGACTATGAATTTCTTATCTCTTATGCCGTTCATTTCGAAGAAATGGTTGCAGAGATAAACACGTATATGGAAATATTTCAGAGGGAAACAAGTTTTCAACGGTGTATGTTAGATACAATCATAGACAACATGATCAGTGATCTCTCGACCCGAAGAAGACTCGAAGGGGTAAAGGTAGAGGTAAATATAAGTCCAACTGCCAGGTTCGTATTGGGCGACCCCATAGATCTCCGCCATCTGTTTTACCATGTAATAGAAAACGCCGCGGAGGCTGCCCGCGCGGCGCAAGAACCTCTTGTGAGCATAAGTTCCATGTCGCCTGAAAGCACAGCTCATGCTGTTCGGGTAGAGGTATTCAACAATGGCGAGGTCATTAACCTGGCTAATATTGGCAACATCCTCACCCCTTTTTTTTCCACTAAATCTAGTGGCTCAGGATTGGGGCTCTCTATAGCAAAACTTGTCGCACGCAAAAACTTTGGCGATATGGATTTCGAACCGCTTCCTCAATCAGGGACAAAAGTGTACGTAACGCTGCAAAAGGCGGAATAGCGAATCACGCGACACAACTACCGTGCCCCTCAGCTATTAACGACCTACACTTGGGCGAAACCGCCATCAACAAACAATTCCATTCCCGTGATATAGCTGCTGTCGTCGGATGCAAGAAACACAACGGCCTTCGCGATCTCATCGGGTGTGCCGAGCCTGCCAAGCGGAACACTATTGACAAGCATCTTCAAGCGTTGCTCGCCCCCTCCCGTTGAAGCCAGCAGGTCATTCAGCATGGGCGTCTCAATGGGGCCCGGGCTCACTGCGTTTACACGAATGCGGCGCTCTTTTAAGTCCGTTGTCCATGTCCGCGCAAACGAGCGCACGGCAGCCTTTGTGGCGCTGTAAACACTATTCGTCGGCAACCCTTTACTCGCTACAACAGACGCAGTCAGGATAATAGAGGCGCCATCCGGCAGCAGCGGAAGCGCCTTCTGCACCGTGAAAAGCAGGCCTTTCACATTGATGTTGAAGATCGAGTCATATTGTTCCTCAGTTATCCCGCCAAAGGGGGCATATTTCGCAACGCCGGCATTCGCGAACACAATATCGAGCTTGCCCTTCTCCTGCTTGATTTGTGCGAAGAGACGATCAAGATCGCCAAGGTTCGACACATCTCCCCGCACGCCGTTCACATTTCGTCCGATTTCTTTTACCGCCGCAGCCAACTCCGGATCACGGCGCCCCGTTATATAGACGTACGCGCCTTCATTCACAAACTGCTTCGCCGTTGCAAGACCAATGCCGCTATTGCCACCAGTAATAAGTGCAATTTTCCCTTCAAGTTTAACCATGTATTTCTCCTTTATATTCGGCCTCACGCCTTGATGAACGCAAGCAGGTCCTCGTTGACCCGGTCTTTGAGAGTGGTACACATGCCGTGCGGAGCGCCCTCGTATACTTTGAGCGTCGCGTTTTTGATGACTTTCGAAGAAAGCAGGGCAGAATCCGCAATCGGGACAATTTGGTCGTCATCGCCATGAAGGACCAATGTCGGCACATCGAACTTCTTGAGGTCCTCCGTCTGATCTGTCTCTGAAAATGCCTTGATGCAAAAATAGGAAGCAGGGAATCCAGCCATCATCCCCTGGAGCCAGAACGATTCGCACACACCTTCCGAGATCCTGGCCCCTGGCCTGTTGTAGCCGTAGAACGGCATGGATAGGTCCTTGAAAAACCGGGAACGGTCGGATAGCACGCCAGTGCGGATCTGGTCGAACGCCTCCATCGGCAAGCCGCGTGGATTGGTCGCAGTTTTCAGCATCAGCGGGGGTACCGCGCCGATCAGTACGGCCTTGGCCACTCGTTTCGTGCCGTGGCGCCCGATATAGCGGGCCACTTCCCCGCCGCCCGTCGAATGGCCGACATGGATCGCGTTCTTCAGGTCCAGCGCTTCGACAAGCGTAGCGAGGTCGTCGGCGTAGGTGTCCATGTCGTTTCCGTTCCATGGCTGACTCGATCGGCCATGGCCGCGGCGGTCATGTGCGATGCAGCGGTATCCTTGGGAAGCCAGAAAGAACATCTGGTCTTCGAAGGCATCGGAGCTCAGCGGCCAGCCATGGCTGAAAACTACGGGCTGTCCGCTGCCCCAGTCCTTGTAATAGATCTGTGTGCCGTCTTTGGTCGTGATTGTGTTCATGGAATATTTCCTTTCTTTGGTTAAAAGAGGTAAGAGCGTTTTTTAGCTTGGCCATCACAGCCATTGTCACCGGCCCTCCTGTTTGCGCAGGGAAGGGTGACATGGGCGTATCCTTTTCTATTTCAATGTTTCTTAAAACAGATCCCTAATCAAAATGTACCAGATAATAACGCTTTGTCAAGAGATTTAACCTACGCCTATGTATGTACCGTAACCGTTATTTTTCTCTGTTCCTCTTGGTATGGGCAGGCTAATAAGGAATCTGGTGCCGCTGCCCGGTTTGCTATCGACTGCTATGCAGCCTCCGTGTTCTACTATAATTTCATGTACAATGGATAACCCGAGCCCGTAACCTTTGCCCACGTCTTTTGTAGTGAAAAAAGGGTCGAATACCCTGGACAATATATCTGCGTCTATCCCCGATCCGGTATCCGATATTTCAATATCATCGGTATCGTCCTCAAGAGTACACTTGCCATGATACTTAAGGTAATTATATATCTCGGGTTCGTCTTTTTCAGCTTTCTGGATAGCGCTCCTGCGCTGCGCCTTGACATAGACTATGCCCTCACCTGAAATGGCTTCAACAGCATTTTTGATCAGATTAAGAAAGACCTGCTGAATACGCTGTTTATCAACGAATATTACCATGTCGTCCGGCACGCTGACTTCTATCCTGACTTTTGCCGGTACCTGTCCTTTTACAAAACGTATGGTCTCTTCAACAAGGTTTTTAAGCGGCAACATCTCCTTGTTGAATTCCTTGTCCCTCGAGAATTCAAGCAACGACCTGACGATATTTTTTGCCCTGTCGGTCTGCTCGTCCATCTGTGAGAGGAGTTCCTTCTTATACTCCATGTCATTCTCAGCGATTTCTTCAGTTAAAATCTCGCATGAGGATGAGATATTTGAAAGAGGGTTGTTGAGTTCGTGAGCTACTCCTGAAAGCATGGTCCCCAGCGACGCAAGCTTCTCTGTCTGGATAAGGTGCCGCTGCCTTAACTCGAGTTCCTTGAGCATTTTATTGAAAGCATTGGTCAGGGACACAATCTCCCTGTCTTTTGAGTCCATGTGTATAATTTCGAAACGTCCGTCCGCAATGATTTCCATGGTTTCTTCGAGCAGCTTAAGCGGCCCGATCACCATCCTCGACAGGATATTACTGACGACTATACCCAGAAGAGAAAGGGAGATTATCGAAATAATAATCAGGATTTGTGAATTGTAAAGCTGCACCTGAAGACGGTTCCTCTGGTTATTTGCGATGTCTTCAGCCGCGTTCACGATCTCTTTCCCTGTCTTTCTGATCTTGCCGTCGAGGACTTCCTTATTAAGTGGCGTACCCGTTTCCGGGCTGGCGTATTGGTCCATCAATTTTTTGTATTCCTTCAGGTTTTGCAGCAGCATGGCGGTTTGCATGGGACGGGCAAAGGTATTGAATTCCGTCATATTGTCTTCAAGGGATTTTTGCGCTTTGGCGACATAATCAAGGCATTCCAGGTAATCGGATTCCTGGTGGTAGAGAAAAAAGTTCTTCTCGAAGCCGCGCGCTTCAAGGGTAGTATTGAAAAGCTCGGCAATGGTTTTACCGAAAAGGATTTTTTTTTCAAAGAATCTGAGTTCCATAAAGGAAAAAATGGAAAGAACGATAATTATGGGGACAATTCCGTAAAAGCCGAACGCTATTTTTTGCCTGATGCTCGGGCGGTATCTGAATTTTTTCAGCATGAGTTCAATTTATCATAGGAATATTATAAAGAGCAACGATGGGGCAAATTTAATTTTCACCCTCTAACCTTCTTTGCTTTCGGGCTTTTCCTCCGACGGGCAAATCCTTACAGGTTAGCAAGACCTGAAATGAACCAATAAATATGTAATAAAAAAAAAA
>CAWHNC010000121.1:0-3464 GCA_963830245.1 Nitrospirota bacterium | reverse complement strand
CGTTGAAGAACCACTTGTTAGGGTCGAGCCCCATGTCAGCCGCTTTGCGGCGTGATGACTCTATCCTGTCAGGCCCGGCATCATAGGCGGCCAGGGCGAAATCGACCCTGTCGGACGGACTTATGTCAGGATCATCGAAATAGGTTTCCCTGAGGTAACTGAGATACTTTACACCGGCGTGGATGTTGTTTGCAGTGGTGGAAACATTCCGTATCTTCATCGCAACCGCTGTCTGTGGAAGCACTTGCAAGATTCCTATGCCCTTCCGGCTCACGATATTCTGTTTTAACCGGGACTCCTGATAGGCCATAGCGGCGATCTTAAGCCAATCAAACCCATACATTTTGGCATACCTCTTGATTAAAGACTGATATCTGATAAGCTTCAGCTTCTCGGCCCTTACAAGGGGGTTCAGTATCCATCTCGAGTTATTGTAGTATCGTGTAAAGAGCAGATTGCTGAGCATGCTTCCCTGCCCCGCCTTAGCCTTAATAAAACCGTCCAGGCTGGCGAGAAGTTGGGGATTGTCCTTCCTCACCGCCCACGCTATATTGGACCCGCCGGTCAGGACAATATCCTTCCGCACAACGATATTCGGCAGGACGCGGGCCCAGAGGTCGGCGATATGCTGATCGACGACCGTTATCGGGAAGATACCTGCGTTTACCATCTCAAGGATATCTTCCGCTTCCAGCACTTTGTCGGCCTCGACAATGCTGATGGGCCTGCGCCGCTCCAGTACGGAATCGCCTATTCAGCTCTCTTAGGTGCTCGGCATAACTGCTCCCGGCAACAACATAGACTGTTTCTCCCGCCAGGTCATGAATATTGCGCAGACCGCTCACTCCCTTTTCTGTCACAATGACTTCCCTGACATCCGTGATATACGGCGTGGTAAAGGTTACGAGTTTCTCCGCCTCTGCAGTAATGGTCAGGCCCGATGCGATATCACCTCTTCCCCCAAGGAGCAAGGGGATCATCTGCTCGCTGGGCGCCGGTATGAAAACGAGCGTTGGACTTAACTCCCTTCGGCTGTATTTCGCGTCCAGAAAATTTTCGTAGTTATGGAAAAGCTCGTACTGAAGTCCTTGGGGCCGCCCCTCTACGATGACGAAATTCGTCTTGCTGTAATATACAAGCACGCGGATTACACGCCTCTGCCGGATGATCTCATCCAGGTCTCCAGTCCATGACTCGCGAATATGGCTGACAAAAGCTTCGCCGCCCTTTTCCCCTTCCGGCAAAGAGATTTCTGCTTTTTTGCGGGAACAGCCGGCAACCATTGAAAGAACAAATACCGACAAAAACAAGAGAGCCATCATTTCGCCGGGACTCTTCTTCACGACCAAACGCTGACAATCCACCGCCCTACTGTGTGACATCATGTTCAATTGCCTTTTTTTAACCCGTGTCTGAGTGGCCCGGCTAACGGATATGTATAGGAAAGACTATGCTGATGCCCGGCGGAGAGGGCGGCGGCGCATATACGACCGGAGGAGGAGGCCCATAGACAGCCCCGGGGTAGTAGTGCTCTCCGCGTCGATGGTACCTGTGCCAATGGTCCACTCTGTGTCCATGATACCCATGATACCCTCTGCGCCCATGGTATTCTTCACGGTCTTTCGCCAGAGCCGATGTTACGAGCATCCCAACTACAGTGACGGCAAAAACAAGAACTGCCATGGCCCTCGCGATCGTTCGGATATCCTGACCCATTCGTTTAAGATATTCATGTCATCCCTCCCGCTCTTCAACCAATAAGTTGGTTTTTCATTTTTTCTTCAGGCTCTTGAGGCTATGTTTCGTGAAAATTTTATCGGCGTTCTTTTTCTGTTCATCGGACATGCTGGCATAAAGTGTCTCGAAGACCGGAATGAATTTGTGCAGCCCGGCAGCATGCGCATCGATGATTCCGCTATAGGACTTGAGATCCTGAACGGCGTTTAAAGTGTTTCCCTGTTTTTTCCTGGCCTGTTCAAGCGCTTCCATCGTCGTCGCATTCTCCCGCATCACCTGTGCAAGCTTGTTCCATTGCGCTTCCTGCGCTCCTGTAATTTTTAGCTTCGAATGAAATACATTGATTCGCGCCTCGATGCGGTCAGTTTCAGACGCCTTCGGCTCAGATCCAGGGGCGGCAGGCCCTGCTTTTGAGGTTAATGGACTTGCAAGAATGATTACCATACAAAAAAATACAACCATAATGGTAACAGTGGTAGAGTGGGTAAATCTACGAATAATACGTTTCATGATCTGCCTCCTTGTTGTTTTTGTCTTGCTGAAAACGGATCGGACAGCAATTCCCTTTTCTCTGATGACATCAGCTGGTCCGGCCCGGAAAGAAGCGCCTTTTTTATGAGTGACTTATGTACTACCGCCTTCTGTACTCTCCCTGCTCGCCGACGAAATATCCTGTGATACCGCCTATCCCTGCACCTACAACTGCTCCTACGGCGGGGCTTCCTCCTGCAAATGCGCCAACTACGGCCCCTCCAACGGCTCCAATGCCCGCGCCACTAAGCGTAGTTTGTTGTGTCCTGGACATTCCAGCACATCCTGCTGTAAAAAGAAAGGTAAGAACGATAAAAATAATGGCGATTTGTTTCATCTCGAATCTCCTTTCCCATCATGATATTTCAGGGATTCCTGAGAGGACGGCCGGCAATGCCGGTTTTTATATTCGGTTTGATCGATGTTGCCCAGAGCACACTCATCACCGGCTTTTCAAGCTCATTCGGATTCGAATTGTAGAAATTGTCTATCCGGGCAACAACCTCATTCATGGGGATATCAGCCATGCCTTCAGCAGCCTTTGAACAAAAGTTTTTCGCTTTAAGCTCCGGGTATTTTTCCATCAGGTGTTGCTCGATTGCGACTACGTGTCCAACACCCCAAATAAATGCCACCTTTGAATCAGGCGTCATTTTTTGCCAGATGTCCCCTTTCAGAACAGGCATTCCCAGGGTGCTTTCCAATTCTTTTTGAACGGTTTTTTGGTCACCCTTCGGTCCCGGGCCATTCTCCTCAGCCGACAGGCCGAAAGACCAGGCCATACACCCGAGCACAAAGACAATTGCAATGCAGATTCTCAGCGCTTTCATTTTTCTCATAAGAGCTCTCCTTTCATCCTATATTATTGTTCAATTCTTCAAGCCGGATTTGCTGCGTGACTATCCGCAGGAAACATTTTCCCGCTGATTTACCGTCACACCTGTCAAAATTATCTTGTCATTTATATTCGTGTTATTCCCGAGCCTAAGCGCATCTACTGTTGGCGAAAACGGGAAATGCACCCCTCGACAGGCTCAGGTGTAAATTGTCATGTGAGCCTGTCCAGCCATGAATACCCCCTCCCGCGCCGGAATGGCAAAAAAAACTCTATATTAAACCATATCACGAAGATGGGCGTTGTGAAGAGATATAGCCGGGAAAGATGATCTATAAGGATCATATGACGTTGACAACGG
>CAWHNC010000120.1:0-18311 GCA_963830245.1 Nitrospirota bacterium | reverse complement strand
CAAATGAGTCATCTTCTTTGATAATGACACTTATTTGTCCGGCCCCTCCCAGGGCTTTCATTCATCCGCCTATTTGAAAACTATTCCAGACTATCAAAATGATAACGATTAAACAGGTTGAATCCGAAGCAGCTCCTGTTTATTACCATTGAAAGTTCTTAGCTTGAATGAGGCGATCTTGATTCATCAACCATGCTCAAAAAGGAAATAAAAATGACTGTTAACAGGGACAAGGTGGAGGGCGGTTGGGGGGGTCCAGATGCCATCGAGTTGTTGCCGTCTCCACTCACTTGAAGTCTGTACAAGCGAGAATCCATCGTGTCGGGTTATCACTACATAAAGGATAGAAGAACTTTCTTTTACCACTTGCGTGCAATGTTCAACCACTGTACTGTAGTCTTCGGAAATAACTGCTCTCGCGACAACCTGGTCAATAGAGGTAACTATATTTTTCGCCTCAGATTCCATGTTGTCAATAATGGTTTTTTTTTGGTAAGAGATGGTTGAGACAACATATGTTCCAAGGGTTACAATGATCAGCAGCCACGAGAGCAGGGTCGTACGCAGCAGGATCTTGCTTTTCCAAAATCTTGTCTTACCGGTCCGTATAGAGCTCATATTACCCGCTTCAATATTATTATTCCCTATGCTTCCTGGCCAACAACCTTTCACCCAGTTGCGTCTGTTTTCTTGATAAGGCAATAGTAGTGTCAAGCATTGATGGTTTAAATCTCGATGCTTTCCTGGAGAAATTTTAAAAATGCCGTCTGTTAAGCATTAAACATGGCGATTGGGATGTCAGGATTCTGGAATCCATCACAAAATGAACAGGCCCGGAAGTCTTTAAAACAAAATAGTTCCAAATCACGAAGACTGGGGATATAAGGATAATCGGTTGCACTACAATAACCCACATAATCCTCTTTGAAATGCTGACAAGTCATATTACACCTCCGGCGCAGATAGGATTTGTACCTACTACAGTATAGTATGTAGGACTAGTTAGGAATAGGTACTATGCTAAAAATAGTATCAGCGTTTATCCTACAGATAGCGTCAAAGCCGAAAATACATGGCTGACCATAGAAAGTGCGCAGTATGTCCTGCCTTCTGGGGCGTGGTTTTTCTTTGTATGTTTTTCTTTGTATTGACAGACAGTTATAATCGACTATAATTTATTCAGGTCTGTTATATTCATGCGGAGACACAGTTATGAAAGTCGACAAGGTTCCTAAACAGTTGCGCATCCTCGTGGCTGAAGGGTCAGATATTACGCGGAAACTGATAAAAAACGCCTTGAAAAAAGGCTTTCATAACTCCTTAGTGCATGAGGCTGTTAATGGCGTGGAGATCCAGACGATGCTCGAAGAGGGCGCCTATGACGTGGTCTTCTGCGGTTGGGAGATAACTGGAGTGCCCTGCGATGCGGTTCTCAAATGGGCCAGGAGTCATCCCAGTCCCTCCGTCCATAAAATATTTTTTATTATCGTCAGTTCCAAGGCTGACAAAGTAAGTGTCACGGAAGCCATAAAGTCTGGTGCCAATTCGTACATTATAAAGCCTTTTACTCCGGCAAATCTGATTGAGAAGGTTACGTCTGTTTTGGGTCGGCGAGCGCATAAGCGTCATTCGGTTCCCGGGACGGTAACGCTCCATTTTGGAGAACGGTTTGTCAAGGGGCGCCTTGTTAACATCGGCATCGGAGGGATGCTTTGTTCTGTCTCAGTCGGGCCTGCGCCATCCTTGACGGAAGAAATTATAGCTGATCTGGAGTTTCATGGACTTGAAGTTAGTGATCTTGACGGCGTTGTCCTAAGACTCAACGAGCCAAGGTCTTATATGAGCACCAGGAAAATAGCGATCAAATTCAACACAAATATGCAGAATGCAGACTTGCAAAAAAAGTTTATGTTATCTCCCTTTTAAGAGGGTGCGGGAATTCCCCACCAGCCAACTTTAAACTGACTCGCCACAACATTTTCGGACAAACGTGCGATGGCAATTCCTCCCCATAACTGTGAGCGAATCCCGTCGCCCAAAAGTGTTTCTTTCCCTGGTACTCAACACCTCAGACAAATAACCAAAAAAAAATTTCAGAAAATAACTATCAAAATAAGATTCCAAGATATTTATACATCACTCTTCAGGATACATGTAACTGTTTTAAGGTTATGCAATAGCCCACTGTTAAACCAGAGCCTATTTTCTGTATACTAACAAGGCGATAGATATATATTTTTTGCCGCTATTTCGGATATGACCCGGAATCCTGGCCCCTTTAATTCGATATTACTGAAGGTGACTTTATTTTTATTGTAGAGGAAATATAAAAGTGACCCTGTCAGTTCTTAAAGTGCTTCTTATTGAGGACAGCCCTAATGATGTCTTTTTTATCAGTACGCTGTTGTCAAAAACTGCGGAAGAAGTCATAGTTAAACATTTCGACAGATTAGCAGACGGGCTTGCCGCGATTAATAACGGCAATATCAACATAATCCTGCTGGATCTTGGGTTACCGGACAGCCAGGGTATGGATGGGCTGAAAGTTTTGCAAGAGAAATTCAGCAGTATACCAATTATTGTTTTGACGGGGCTTTCCGATGAACGTGCCGGGATCATGGCAGTTCATGAAGGCGCTAGGATTATTTGATCAAGGATCAGATTAACAGCACCTTTTTAATAAAGGCCATACATTATGCCATAGAGCGGAAGCACAACGAAGTTATATTAACGAAATTCAATGATGAATTGCAGATGAAAGTGGCGGAAAGGACAAGAGAACTCGCGGATGTTAATACAGCGCTGAAGGTCTTGCTAAAACAGCGGGAAAATGATCAAAAGGAACTCGAAGAAAAAATTGTTGTCAACATGCAAGAGGTTATTATGCCGTGCATTGAATACCTGAAAAAAAGCCGGTTAGACATAAAATGTATAGCTTACCTTGATCTCCTTGAATCCAATCTTTTAGAAATTACAAGCCCTTTCTTACAAAACCTGACTGCAAAGTATTATAACCTCACTTATGCGGAAGTCCTGGTAGTAAATTTTATCAGAGAGGGAAAGAGTTCCAAAGCGATTGCTGAATTGTTAGATATTTCAATTGGAACGGTCGATTTTCACAGGAATAACATCAGAAAAAAACTAGGATTGACTAATATGAAAATCAGTCTCAGAACTCATTTATTGTCCCTGAAATAATATAAGTATTTCCCCTATATTATTCCGATAGATAACCTTTATTGCAATCCACTATGGGCATCCTCTATATTTATAAATAGGTTACGTTTACCCTGAGACTAAGCTGATCTCAGTAAGTATTTATGAGACAAGAGGAGGTATGCGTATGGGTACACGGGCACTTGCTGAAGCTGTAATAATGCAATCCATATGTGATCTGTGGAAACCGAGTGAAAAACGTGATAGCATTAAGTTTTTCGAGGGAAAGTGGTTCGACAGATACGCGAACGTGGCCGGCATGGGACCGTCAGAAAGGGACGATTTGATAAGGATCCTCGCTGGGGCTGGTAAAGCCGGCAAATTGTCCAGGCTAAAAAACAGGCGCTGGATAGCGGCATGAACTGCACCCTCAAAAAATCTGGCGGCGTGAGCATGCTCGCTTTTCAAGGCAGGATCACATTCAACGAACTGGCTAAACTTCAAATGGCCGTGTCCACTACCTGGATAGGTGTTTTGTCGTCCGGCGCAAAAGGTCCGCCCATAAACGCAAAGAAAAGCGTGCCCATACTTATCACAGTGAATAATCCCACGCATGCCGGCCAACCACCCTTCATCCAGAACCATGCCGCTGTCGTTGTGCCAACACTCCCTCCGGCGTAATAAAATGTGACATACAACCCCGCAGCGGCAGATCGGGCATGATCTGTCACCCTCCCGGTGAGCACGGTTGCGAAAGATTGCGAGATGAAGATGCCGGAACAAAACAAGGCCAGCCCTACAATCACCACCGTTAATGATGATGCCAATGTCAATGCCAGACCGAACAGGGTAGTGCCTACCGATATCAATACCATGCGGCGTGAACCGTAAAGGTCGAGAAACCGGCCGGACAGGGGTGTTATGATGCAACCGAACAAGTAGACAACAAAAACGCTGCCCAGTCCCGCCGGCCCAAGATTGAATGGCGGGCGCGCCAGGTGAAAATTAACGTAAGTGAAGGTCCCAACGAGCGAGAATAAAATAGTAAATCCCATGCCGCACACGGCTAGCAGGCGCGAATTTTTCAGATGCCCCCATGTTTGCTCCAGCGAACGGAAAAAGTGCTTGGCCGGAACAAAATTCACTGCTAACGGCAGCCATTGCCGCACGGCGAAAGCTCCTATGACGTTAATAACGCCCAGCGTTAAAAAAGCCATGCGCCAATTCAGATGGGTAACGATAAGACCTGTCAAAAATCGTCCCAGGAAACCACCAAACACCGTACCACTGACATATGCTGACATAACGACACCCACTCGCCCGGGAAATTCTTCGTTAATGTAGGCGATGATCACGGCGATAACGCCGGGCACGCACAGACCCTGCATAAAGCGCCAAAAAATCAGCATGGGCAGACTGGAAGCCGTTGCCGCAAGCAGCGTTGCGACCGCCATCCCAAAAAGAGCCGGAACGATGACTCTTTTGCGGCCGATGGTTTCCGCAAACAAGCCGACGAAGGGAGCCGTAATGGCTACGGCCAGTGTGACCACGCTGACAGTTAGGCTAACAGTGAATTCGGAAGCATTAAAAACGTGCTGGAAAAAAGGCAGCAGCGGTTGCGTGCAATAGACATTCAAGAACGTGCAGGCGCCGGCTATCATCGCGGCCATCACGGCCAGCCTGACCGATTTTTCAGGATATTCAATTTTAGATGACTTATCCACAACAAAACTCATAACTAAAATCCACTTCTGAAAGAACACATATAATTCACCGATCTATCTATGAGCATCCCTCTCAATTGCGACCATAGCCCCATTTGTAGCTCTCCCCATACACTTTAGCCCTTCTCGTTTAGGTTGTTTTATTATAACGCCTGTGAATCGTAAGAATCTTATAAGATAATGAGTACGGGAAGGATCTAAAGGATTTTGAGGATCTTTTTTTGAAAGAGCTGCCTTTTTAGGTATTTATACAGATAATAAACGGTTAATTTTATTGTACAACTGAGAATCGGATTTTGGCAGTTAGTGAGGAGTTCCCGCAGTCAGAGTAAATAACGATCGGCTCTATCGGTCTAAAGCTTCCGTCTGACTAAGGCCAACGTTTCTGCCCAATCGCTACAACTGTCTGGTCCCGCAATATCCTGAGGTAATTTAATTGACTGGCGGTAATCTTCTGTAAACCCTTTCTGTCACCGTCCACATAGAACATCCCCACAGGCTTATTCTCTATAATGATCGGCAGAAGAACGACGAAGATTCCGGCAAACTCCTTTTTTGTGAACCAATCCGGCAGCAGCTTTCTGATGTCAGGAGCCTCAATGTCCTTAATGACAAGGTCGCTCTGCTTCGTTATTGCGACATTGAAAATGTCGTTCTGGACGTCGAGGGCGATATTGAAACACTTCTTTAATTCATCTATTCCGCTCCCGAATCCGTATCTAATATTCATTACAGGATGTTTCAGGTCTTTTATCAGCAGGATTGCCCTTACCTCCCCGGAATGCTGCATGCCTCTGTACATGGTTTCCAGGGCTATGCTGATAATGTCGTTCAGGGCGAAGTTGCTCATTATCGAACTGTTTATGTCATGGACTCCTTTCGTGAATATACTATCGGGAGTGTCCTGTTTTTCCGACTCGAACATGATATCGATAGTTTCTAAAACTTCGTTTGAGACGTCCGCGAGAACCTGCCCCTCTGATTCGGCAGCAGTCTCCTCAGACTTTCCAGCCCAGACCAGCATCTGCCGCTTGAAAGGCGCCATGTTGAAGTTGACCTTGAAGATCTCCGAAAACTCGTTCAGGTTATCGAGGCTTGCAGTGATAATCGACGCTATCTTGCTGTCCAGCAAGCCGAAATGGACCCTGTACGCAGATATAAGATTACTGATCTTTTCGTCCATCTCCTTCCTTTCCGCGCATGTCGAAAGTATGCTGCAAAGCTCATTAGCAAAAGAGGAAAGGCAGTTGAGCTTATAGAGCTTGTCAGTTTCGCCGGTGACCACCTTGCCCTGTATTTCCATCCCACGGAGCTTGTGCATGCTGTAGACTATCTTGGTAGGGAAGTTGAAGTCCTTAGCCATCGCCATGCCAATTTCCTCGTAGCTTCCGCCGAGAATATGGATGGCAGCAGCATCCTCCGAGATGACCCTTTCGTTCATAGTGAACTTTATCTCCTCTATCTTGTCCGGCATGGCAAAGGACACCAGAATCTTCCCGAAAAGGTGGAAAAGCGAGCAGAGGAATGCCTCCTCCTTGTCTGCGAAGCCTATCTCGTGAGCTATGTTCCGGGCGAGCATGCCGCTGTAAAGGGACTTGACCATCGTATCAATATATTCGACGTTTGAGTTGTTTTTCTGGAAATAGTCGAGGAACATGAGTGTGAACGCGATGTTCTTGATATTTTCCATGCCGAGAAGAATGGTTGCGCGGGATACGGTGGTAACCTCCCCGAACTGGGCATAGTTCACGCTGTTCACAAGTTTCAGGATCTTTGACGTCAAGGCATAATCCTGAAGGACAATATTGGCGAATTCAGAAACAGGGGTGTCTTTCGACTTTTCGAATTCGTTGATAATTTTGATAGTGTTTGACATGGCCGGCAAATCGCTACGATGGTGCAGTTTCGCCAGTATCTGATCTTTTGCGCTCGCACTGTTCTCTTGATTCATAATAATTTCACCAACCACAACACATAATACGCATATAATTCTCATTTAAGTTTAATGTGTTATAGGGTAAAAGTAAAGAAGAACGGAATGTTTGATGATGCTATCACAGATTCTATGTTTACAGAATTTTGCACAAAGAGCACAAGACGACTAACCGAGTGGTTCAAGACAGTTCTGAGATGGCGGGCCTCATCGGCCCGCGTCTGATGTCCCTTTACTCTGTTTCGCTGTGAGCGCACTGCAAGTCGCCGGTAAAACAGCAGGAGTCTTTTGTCAGATCCTTATTGCAGTTGACGGCTTTTATTTTGCCGGTCTTCTTATTGTTTTACGACATTCACGGCCTTGGGCCCTTTGTCTCCCTTTTCGACGTCGAAAGACACCTTGTCACCCTCTGCAAGTGATTTGAAGCCCTGTGCCTGAATGGAGGTGTGATGGACGAATACATCTTTACCATCTTCTGCCGTGATAAAACCAAAGCCCTTTGAATCATTGAACCACTTTACTATTCCATTCATAATACTGTTACTCTCCTTTGCTGCGAAATGAAAAAACCACTAAGACAAAATGTCCCGTGGTCATCAATAATCTAACTTTATATCAGTAATCCCATCTCACCCGCTTACCTATAAATATTAGCACTAAAGTTAATAAAATTCAATTATATTCTAATGTTACTGCATTATCAGGACGATTCCTGCCCACTTGTGCCTTAAGCACCAACAGTAGGTGCCTATGACTGCGGACATGGCTGATGCTATAATTCAATACCGGCAGGCCCAATATTACAAAAGCCCTGCATACAAAGTACAATAGGAGATATGAAAACAATAAGGGAAATAACTTCATTGGCCTCTGAGGCGGCATCGGCGTTGGGCAAAGTAACGCAGCCCTTAAGGAGCGCGCTTTCATTCAGTGTCGTAGACGAGCGCATAACATATAAGAAAGAGCTTTGCGTAGCTGTAGGAAGGTCCGGCACAGCCGTAGCCTACGGGACGCGTTTCATATCGTCGTTGTCGGTGAGGGGGCTGAGGCATTACCCTTGTACGGCAGAGCGTGCATATCCGCAGCCTAAAGACGTGGCCTCATCTGCGGTATTGGCAGTTAACGAGTTGGGCGCCGGCGGCGCGGGGATAACCCTAAGCATTCCCAAGGCGTGGGCGGTAGTCAGGACCGCGGAATTCCCTGCAGCGGTCAAAAAGAACATATCCGATGTGATAGCATATGAGTTTGACCAGCTAGTCCCGTTCAGCCCTGGGGAGGCTTTATACGACTTCAGCATCACTGGGGAGACCCCTGAGAAAATCACAATAGTAATTGCGGCGGTAAAGGGCGATACAATCAACGGATACCTTGAGGCGTTGAGAGAAGTTGGACTGACTGTAGGGAGGGTCACACTGAATCTCTTGTCAGTGGGTGCCCTGTGCCGTCACATAAGCAAAAAGAAGGTTTTTCTATATATCGGGAGCGATGGGGATGATTATGAAGGCGCAGTGTTCCTTGATGGGCGCCTTGGCGGAGTAGTCAATGGAACGTTTGCCGCTGAAGAGGGCAGCCCGGTAGTTGACACAATTGCAGCTGAGCTGAGACCGTTTATCGCTATAGCTAAACAGAGAGAAGCCTCTCCGCGATTGTTTGCGCTGCTGCGTGGCGGCAGGCCTGAGTTCAAAGAAAGCCTGCGTAGTGCACTGTCAATTCCGGTATCGCTGCTTGATGAAACAGATAGCAGACTGAAGCTGCCCGCTGGTCGGGACAGTATTTCATATACAGCAGCGGGCGGGGTGCTTGAATCATTACACCCGGTGTCTCGTGAGGGCCGTAGGATTCCTGGCGTAGCCGCGTCCGGGAGTCAAAAGTTGAACCTGCTGACAAGGGGCAGGTATCAGCGGGAAAAGACACCTGTAGGATTGACAGTAATCCTGGTGCTGTTGATGGCAGCCTTGGGGATAATGTACCTTATAGCGCCGATAAAGGTCCAGGAGAGGCGGCTGGTGGAGATAGAGCGCCAGATCAAACTCCGCAAAAGCGGCGTTAAGGAAATAGAAGACATAAAAAAGGAAACAGACGCCCTTAACAGTGAAGTCCGGACAGTCAGGGGGTTTAAGGAAGACAGCCCTCCGGCACTGACAATTCTGAGGGAGCTTACCACAATACTGCCCAAATCCGTATGGCTGACAAGAGTCAGGATTACGCAAACAAGGGTTGAGATCGAGGGATATTCAGGGTCAGCCTCTGAGATCCTGTCGCGACTGGAGGCCTCCAAATATCTGACCAAGGCGGAGTTTTCCTCACCGACATTCAGGGATGTGCGAATGAATGCAGACCGGTTTAACATAAAAATACAGATAAGGGGAGCCAAAGAGGAAAAAGTGGCAGGGGGTAAAAATGAAAAGAAGTAAACTGCTGGTTTTTTCGATACCGCTTATGGCCATACTTTTTATCCTCGTAGCATACCGTTACGGCTACCAGGAAGTGAGGGCAAAAGAGGCGTCCGTAAAAGAAGCGGAAGCGGCAAGACTCAAAGTATTGGGTAAATATATGGCCCTGATAGCACAGAAGCCTGAAATGCAGAAGGAGTTGGCGGCATTGAAAGAGACGAGCAAGGCTGAGAACTCACAGCTATTAGAGGGGCAGACGCCCTCAATCGCAGCCGCGGCGTTGCAGGAGACAGTGAAAGGGATGGTCACCGGCAGGGGCGGGACCATATCAAGCGAGAGGATAGGGAAGTCCGAGGCGCTGGGGAAATACATCGTGCTGAATGTGAGTATGGACACAACAATACCGGACGTGCGGGCACTGGCAGATATACTGTATGCCATTGAGTCTCAGACGCCGTCACTCGTAGTGAAGGAAGTAGATGCGAGGGTCAAGAATTTCAAGGAACCCAAAGAGCTACTGGTAAAGCTGGACATATCGGCGCTTACCACCGGGAAATGATAATGGGCCGGCTTTTAAAGAACATCAATCTGCTCAACGTACTGCTGGCTGCGGCATTAGTTGCCACAGCAAACTATATAGTTTTGCCGCTGGTCAATAAGAAGCCTGAGTTTGCGCCTCAAGCCATACAGGCTTTGCCGGAGCAGGGCAGGAATCAGACGGCTGCAGGAGTGCCAGTTGCTGGTGGGCGCATTGATTACAGCGTGATAGCCGAGCAGGATATATTTAGTCCCGACAGGAAAATCCCTGTTGACAAGCCGCAGGAAAAGATTCTGCCTAAACCGGAGCTGGTGCTTTATGGCACATTAATAAGCGGTGACACGAGCATAGCCTATGTTGAAGACACAAAGTCTCCGATGACCACTGCAGGCCGGGGCAAGCGGATGAGAGTGCTTCAAAAAGGAGATGTGATAAGCGGTTTTGTGCTTAAAAGCATTGAACCGGACAGGATAGTTTTGGCAAGGGGAGAGGAAGTAATGACAGTAAGGCTTGAGCCTAAAAACAGGGTAAAGCAATCCCAGGTCCAGGCCCCGTCAGTTCCGGCAGCCGGCGGGCCTGGCGTTCAGCGACCCCCCGGCAGGATAGAGCGTTAAACAACGAATGATGGGGAGTAAGGAGCAGGAAGTGCAGAGCTCCTGTCATATCTTACGGTGTGCTTTTGGCAGGCTCTTTGGCGCTGTTATTAGCAGCACCATTTGTTGCGTTTGTCCCATCGGTTTTCATGAACTCATTGAGCTTCATATCTTTAGCGTCGCCTTTAAGCCTGTTCAGGAAATCCGTTGTTACCTTGCCCGCCTCCTGCTGGTTTCTGATCACATGCGGCGTAAGCAGGACAATGATTTCCGTTTTCGTCCTTGTGATATTTTTTGATCCAAAGAGGTATCCCAGTACTGGAATATTCATGAGATACGGTATGCCTGTTGAGGTTGTTTCCTTGTGGTCCTGTATAAGGCCCCCGATCACAATGGTCTGTCCGTCATTGGCAATAACGTTTGTCTGAGCCGAACGCTTTGTAAAGATAAACTGGTCAGTGCCCAACACACTCTGCGTAGCGTAATCAGACACCTCCTGCGACACTTCCATAGCAACCACCCCGCTCTCATTGATCTGCGGCTTTACCTTCAGTATAGTGCCGACATCCTGATACTGGATCGTGGAAATGATGTTGCCGGAAGTGCTTGCGGCCACTGAGGACATCGTCGAGGTCGCGATGGGGACCTGGCTGCCGATATCTATCTTTGCCTCAAGATTGTCGGCTGCAATGATATGGGGGGAGGCAAGCACGGTGACCAGATCATCCGAAGCAAGAGTATTGAGCAGCGCTTTTACAGCTCCTGAAGCATCGGTGGCCGCGTATGAGAACCCTGAATATCCCGACGACAAAGGAGTGGCATTAAGCAAATTAGAGTTGAGGCCTGTCTGCCCATTAATGTCGATAGGTTTGCTGAAAGGATTGGTTTTGACCTTTGTGGTGTTTGATATGACCCACTCCAGCCCGAATTGAAAATCCTTTGTGAGGGTCACTTCAGCTATAAGCACCTCTATCATAACCTGGCGGGGAGGCGTGTCGAGTTTCCTGATAGTTTCTTCAATGAATTTATAATCATCCGGCGCAGCCAGCACAACCAGCGAGTTGGTGATCTCATCGTCGTACACTTTGGTCTGCGGAGCCACTAACCCACCGGCCCCCGCGGTAAAACCGGTGCCATCTTGAGCCGCTGCCTGTGCAGGTGCAGAAGCCGCCCCCGGGCCTGCAGGCGACTGGGGGATAAATTTGCCGGGCGTTGCCTGCGTCGAAACGCTCGAAAATATTGACTGCAGAAGTGTTGCGACATGCTTGGCCTTCGTGTTTTGCAGAGGATAAACAAAAACCTTGGGCGCCGTACCTGGTATTTCGTTTATGGGAAGAATCCTGTATAGTCCCTTGTCATCTACGTAACCGGCCCCGTTCATCTTCAGCAGCACCCCCATAAGCGGAAGCACGTCTTCCTTGCTGACCGGAGTCACAGTCCTGAAATTGACCCTCCCCTTGACCTTCGGGTCGACCATGTAGTTCACCCTGAGGATATCGCCAAAAACGGTTTGTATCACATCGAACAAATCGGCATCATCAAAATTGAACCTGACCTCGCCTTTCTTTATGGGCGCCTGCATCGCTGCTGGAGGGGCGGTCGTAGGTGACACCGGGTAATAAGAGGGTGGTGGAACAGCAGGCGGAGCAGGCGGGGGCGCGGCTGCGGGAGCAGGCTGAGGCCCCTGCTTTATCGGCTCCTGAGCAAGACAAGGGGGGACCGCTGAAGTAATGGCAACGACAAAAAATAAGATGCCGACAACTAATTGGACCAGGTTTATGTCCCGCCTCTTCAAAAAGAAACCTCCATGTCATGCCTGACTTTGATTGTCGGATAAAAATGTGCAGCCTTCACGTAAAAGTATATCAAAAAAAAAGAACAAAATACCATTGTACTGAGGAAAAAGGTGTGTCAATAAGGCGCTGATTGAGGCCTTCACCCTTGTGTAAGACAATAACTGACATGCTTTTCAGCGACTTCTTACAGCAATATCAGCATAATGCGGATGTCTAAATAGTCCGGAATACTATATCATCATAAGTATCACATCCCACGCGTGGTTGGAGGTGCATAATGACTTGTCAGTATTTTAAAGAGGATTATGTGGGTTATTGCAGTGCATCCGATTTTCCCTATATCCCCAGTATCCGTGATTTGGAATTATTTTGTTTTAAAGACTTCCGGGCCTGTTCATTTTGTTCTCGATTTCAAGGCGCCGGTATGCTGATCGACACACTTAAACACCCCGTACTTTCTGCTGCAGTCGACTTTGAACAGCCGGAATGCATGGCGTCAGAGTTAAGCTGAAACCAGTGCCCACAGCACGGGGTCTGCTCCCCGTGCATGGAGCACCGGACGTTGCGATGTCTTTGTGCCCTCTGTATTATAACTGCCTGTAACACTAATTTTTTTATGTGATGCTGTTTGTAGGACAAATGCCTATGTATTGTTTGAATGATTTCCCACAAAAATATCATCCTTCAGCTGATACCTTGACTTGTTTCCGGCGTTTAAAATCTGACTTCAATAGATGGAGCCGGCAGTGAAGCGTGCAACCCTGCCGTTCGTTTCTGAATGACGTGAGATTCGGGTCATGAAATGTCTGGTCGGGGTAAAGGGGGCGGGTCAATGCGAAATGGCGCAGTGAAGTATGACGGTGTTGTGAACGAAGAGGATCTGAGACAAGAATGCATGCAGGTACGGGGCCTTGCCGCACACTTGCAGCGCGCCAGAGAAGAAGAAAGAAAGAATATAGCCCGTGAGATTCATGATGAGCTTGGTCAGGTTTTGACTGCTTTGAAGATGGACCTAAGCTGGCTCAGCGACAAATATTCTGACCATAAGCTGCTTTTCGACAAGACTGAATGCATGTTACAGGCGATAAATTCAACGATCAAGACTGTCAGGCATATATGCACTGAGTTGAGGCCTTCAGTGTTGGATGATTTCGGGCTGGCCGATGCTATGCAATGGCAGGCTGATGATTTTCAGAAGCGAACCGGGATTGCATGCATGGTTAACATCCGCGCTGAAGATACTGAGATTGATAAAGACCTCTGCACGGCAATTTTCAGAATCTTTCAGGAAGCCCTGATAAACGTTTACAAGCATGCCAAGGCGACAAAGACAATAGCAAAACTTATTCAGAACCATAAAGGCATCATATTGGAAATCATGGATGACGGCATAGGGATAGAAGATAAAGAACTTTCAAAGCTTCAATCATATGGTCTTATGGGGATGCGCGAGCGTGTTCGTCCCTGGGGCGGAAGAGTGCTTATCACAGGAAAGAAAAATGAAGGAACAGTAGTGAGGATAATCATGCCCGCAAATCAGCCTTAGCGTTTCGGTTGGCAAGTTGTTAAATGGATAGCGAGCGTATTCCCGCCGTGGTCGAGCACGGCGGTTCAGCGAGCGAATAAGATAATAAAATTCCATACATTAGATTCCCTGCGGTCTTGCCGCAGGGAAGATCAATTACTAATGCCTTTGTCGTTATCGATAACATCCAACCTTATTTCGTCATCGTTTTTTGTCATTATTGCGGTTGCCTTTGCAGCCCTCTGCTCATAGAGCTTTTTATCCTCCGGGGGCAGCACCAGATTATTTGCTCCCAAAGTTCAGATTTTATTATAAAACCGGCCTGGAGGTAAAACATGTTTAACCATTGTAAGACAGCAGCTTACTATAAAATCAGATTTAACCGTCTTTATTTTTTTCGGGGCGTCGTGCATAGTTATAACAGATAACTGTTGTTGTCAAAACATGCCCCGTCGTAAAGGCAGGCAGGGAGAAACCACGGGGTCGTAACAAAGTGCAACAAGAGCCAGAGAGTGCGGGCGCATTGTACTCAAATAGCCGTGCCTGTCACGGCAACTATAGGAGATCTATGATGAAAACTTCCAGCCTGAATGTCCTGCTCATTGAGGACTCTAATGAAGATGCTGAATTAATTCGGGAAATGCTGTGCGGTTCCGGACGCAAATGCAACCTGAAGAGGGTCGAACGGCTCTCGGAGGGGTTAAAGATGCTGGAAGAATATAGATTCGATGTGGTCCTTTTGGACCTCGGATTGCCCGACAGTATGGGGGTCAATGCTTTGGCCGAGATCAACCAAAGAAAGCTGGAGTTGCCTGTTATAGTTTTCACCGGGCTGGAGAATGATGAGCTGGCGGCAAGAGCACTATCAATGGGAGCGCAGGACTACCTGTTAAAAAATAAAATTGACAGCGATATGCTTTATCGCTCAATCGAGTATTCTATTAATCGCAAGCAGGCTGAAGAAACCATCAGAAAAGCCAAGGAATTGAGCGACGCTCTTAACGATATAAACGCTCTGATAAATTCCACCCTTGACGCTGAAGAAATTATGCAGATGGTTGTTGCAGAGGGTGCCCGCTTGACAGGAGCTGACGGTTCTTCAATAGGATTATTTCAGGATGATTATATTTTCTTGAAGTATGTGCACAATATGCCCAGAGAGTTTACCGGCAAGCGCCTGACCCCCGATGAGGCAAAACATATTTATTATACTGTATCAGGGAGGCAGGCCGTAGCTTTCAATAACACTGCGACCGATGATCGGATAGACGCCCATTTTGCCGGCCGATACGGCATTTTCGCTGTACTGGTCGCCCCTCTGGTCATCAGGGATGAAGCCATCGGATCACTATGTTTCTACCGCCTCTCTCCCGGTGCTTTTACTGAAATATATGTGGATGCCGCCCAAAAGCTTTCGGCAGCTGTCTCGGCAGCTCTCGAGAACGCCCGTCTCTATGATAATCTCAAGAAGATGGACGATGAAATAAGGCATTTGGCCTACCACGATGCACTCACAGGCCTTCCTAACCGGCGACTTTTCAACAGCCTGGTCGATCACGAACTGGCTCAAGCGATAAGGCACAATAAGAAGATGGCCATTTTTTTTCTGGATCTCGACCGGTTCAAGGATATCAATGATACTCTGGGACACGAGGCCGGGGATGAGCTTCTCAAAGAGGTCTCCTATCGTCTCAAGTCCACGATACGGTCATGCGATACAATCGCGCGTATAGGCGGCGATGAGTTCAATATTATCCTTGCCGATATCGACCATGTGGAAGTCATTGCGGATATTGCGCAAAAAATTGTGGAATGCTTCCGGAACAGCTTTACGATCTCCGGACATGAACTGCACATGACGACCAGCGTAGGCATCAGCATCTGTCCGGATGACAGTGAAGAAATCGATACACTGCTGAGCTATGCGGATATAGCCATGTACCACGCCAAAAAAGAGGGAAGGAATACCTATCAGTTCTATGACCCTGAAATTAACAACCGGACTATTGAGCGCATGCGGATGAATAACTTGCTGCTTCACTCAGTTGAGCGCGGCGAACTGGCCGTGCACTATCAGCCCCAGATTGACATTGAAACCAAAGATATTGTGGGCGCCGAGGCCCTGGTGCGCTGGCACCACCCGGCGATGGGACTGCTTGATGCAGCGGAATTCATTCCGCTTGCCGAAGAAACGGGATTTGTTGCATCTATTGATGAGTGGGTGCTCCGGACTGTCTGCAAACAGGTTAAATTGTGGCAGGAGGTCGGGTTGTCCGTGTGTATTACCGTAAACCTGTCTGCACGGCAGCTTCAGAGCCCCCAACTGGTCGAAAAGCTGTCGCAGATTTTCGATGAAACCGGCGTGCAGGCGAATTGCCTGCATCTTGAGATCACCGAGACCGTTGCGATGCACAACATCGAGCGCACGGCTGAGCGGCTTAAGGCATTGTCTGAAATGGGTGTAAGGTTTTATATAGACGATTTCGGCACCGGGTATTCATCCCTGAATTATCTGAAGCGGCTGCCGATCGAATGCCTTAAGATAGACAAATCTTTTATCCGGGATATCGTGGACGATGCTGATGACAGGACCATCATCAGTGCGGTAACGGCGTTAGCACACAAAATGAGATTAAAAGTAATCGCAGAGGGAGTGGAGACGCAGGAGCAGTTCTCATTCCTTCGCTTTGCAGGCTGTGACGAGGTGCAGGGATTTCTCTTCAGCAAGGCTGTGCCGGCAGAGAATTTCTCGGAACTGATAAGTGTAAGTTAATGGAGCAGTGTTATGCAGTCTCAAAAAGGGCAGCATTATTAGCAGCCATTTGGTAGAAGGGGCACATTACAAATTTATGACTCCGGCAGTATTCCAGATATTGAAAATAACTCGGCAAGTAGACATCTGCAGCCGCGAAGCAGGACTTTTGTTTCGCCAGAAAAGGACACCTTGCTGATGATTTATCTTTTCTCATGTTGCCACCCTCCGTTCCGCGCTCGGCTTTCTTTTGCAAACTTACCATAGCGGTTTAACCTGCGCAATACTCCCTGACACTAATTATTTATGGGATTTAGTCCTACAAAGCCGGGACATCTCAGGATGGCTACGTTTCTGCCGGCTATCAGATGAGCGGCTGCATGCTTTAAGTCTATTTCTTACAGAAATTTCATCTTTAGGCCGATTTTTTAATCACTTATGAATGAGATACAGTTGAAACAGGTAAGTCGAAAGTTGTTTTTTGGAGAGATATGAAATGATCTGCAACTATTTTAAAGAAGATCACGCAATCTATTGCAGTGCAAAAGTGTTTCCACATGTTCCAAGCATAGGTGAAATGGAACTATTTTGCCTTAAAAATTTCTATGTCTGTCCAATTTTCAATGAAATGAAGGATAATTGCGTCCCCAATACCGGAGAAATTATTCGGGGACCAGATTAGATTATATAAAGACGGCAGTATGGTCTGACAGAGACAGAACCTCACTACCAGGAAGCGTATCAGACGTTGCGTCACAATTAACGTGGCTTATCCCCAGGATTAAAGAGGGTAACAATGGAAAAACAGATGAATTTTAATAAAGAAGGCTTGTCTGTCCTTGATGAGAACTATGACGCTGCTGAAATCAGGGAAATAGAAGCTACCGAAAGCTCAACACCTGTGGATGCCGAAATAATAAAAGAAGCCGTAGAGCAGGAATATAATCCCTTAAAGGCATACCTGAAAAGCATAAAACTGAGCCCTCTTTTGAGCAAAGAAGCGGAGGTTGAACTCGCCATGCAGATCGAAACGTGCAAATTGAAAATATTCAACGTCATTTTCACCATGCCCTTTATCCTTAAGAAGCTGGCAGAGCTGGGCCGACTTGTTAAAAGAGGAGAAGGCCGGCTTTCAGAATTTGTCCGTGGCACTGAAGATATGTCGGAAGAAGAAATTGAGGCGGAAAAAGAACGGTTTTGGAGGACCACGGAATCGATCCAGGGCATCGTCAGGAAAAGAGAGAAACGAAAAAATGCAGGCGCTGCAAAATTGTTTCAAGGCAACCATCACCGCAGCATCAGTAGAATTCAGGGACTCAAATTAAAAAACAGCGTAGTTAGAAACTTTTCAGAGGAACTGAGGAAGATGTCGGCGCATATTGAGCACTGCAAGACCTCCGCCAACGGGCAAAACAGGAATGAGATAAAAAAACTGCGATCCAGCCTTGGACTGAGCATTGCTGAAATACACAGGGCGGTCAAAGAACTCGAAGCGGCAGAAACCGAGCTGGCCCGGGCAAAGGGGCGGCTTGTTGAATGCAACCTCAGGCTGGTGATCAGTATTGCGAGAAGGCATATGGCAAGAGGGTTAAGCCTTGGAGACCTTATCCAGGAGGGCAACATCGGTCTCATGAGGGCAGTGGACAAATTCGAGTACCGGAGAGGTTATAAACTCAGTACTTATGCTACGTGGTGGATAAGGCAGGCGATCACCCGCGCCATAGCAGACCAATCGAGAGTCATCACAATTCCCGTGCACATGATTGAGAATATCAACAGGGTCAATAAAATCACCAGGGAGTTGGTGCAGGAACTGGGTGTCGAACCGGCGCCGGAGGAGATAGCAAGACGTTCAAATATACCGGTTGACAAGGTGAATAACATCATGAAAATAGCAAAGA
>CAWHNC010000119.1:0-7506 GCA_963830245.1 Nitrospirota bacterium | reverse complement strand
GTGGTTATGAAAGTAAACAACTGCAGTGAGTTGTAGAGTGCCATTCCTCCCGGTTGCAAGTGTGCAGATGAGAAAAGACGCGTGGGTTGGTGTGAGAGGTCGGCAGGTGAACTAATCACCTGCCTCCTACTCGATTTGCAAGTGCAAAGCCCCGCCTTAGAACTTATATGCTGCTGTTAAAAACACAACGCTTGCAGTATAGGAAGGGTTTGCATAAGCGCCTGTCAGGTATATGCCGGCGCCGGTGCCACTGAGAGTATTGGCAGTGTTTACATACTGATAACTGTTTCCCAGGCCGTAATCGTTGTACTTGTACCTCTCGAAAGAAGCGCCTGCTGCCAGCGATAAATTTTTCGATACAACGTATGTTGTCTTGAACGTAAAGGCGCTCTTATGGTAGGAGTCCACGTCGTCGTTAAGGTTGGGATTCCCTATCGGGCCCGTGGCTGAGTTGGCGTCCACACCATTAATAACGCCAGGGAAGGCGAAGCTGAAATTCTCGCTGCCGTCGGAATCAACATAATCATACTGCAGCCTGACAGTCACCTTTTTCGGCACTACGTAGAAATCAACACCTACCCCGTACTCGTAGGTATCATCCTTCTGGTTCAGGTTCCAGACGTATTGAGTCGCACCAGTAGTTGTAACGCTGGTAACCGTCCCTGAGTATACGTAATCCAACAGATATTCCGACATATTCTGGAGATCAAAATAAGCATTGATTTTCACAAGAGTTCCGATGGTGTAATCGCCATAAACTTCAAACTCGTTGGTCTTGGTATTTTGAACTCCGAGATAGTCTGAAGGGAACGTGGACTTCTTGTACTTATAAGCGGCGCCGATATTGAGTGCGCTAAGAGGGGAAACATCCAAAGCAATCTTGGATGTATCCCTGTCCTGTTTTGCCGCATCAAACATTGTGAAAAACGGGGTGTTAACCGGTTCAGCGATGTTGGACAGACCATATCCGGGGCCATAAGAAGCCAATCTTTCCAACCGCTCGTAGCCTATTTTCGGCGTCAGCCAATCAAGCCCGTTCCATTTGAGCTCGGCCGAGTATACGTTATCTTTTGTGGAAGGAATGTCCGGCCTGTTTTTCCTGTTTGTATCGAGATAGCTGTATCCGGCGTCCAAATTAAATTGCTCGGGCAGCTTGAATCCGAGGTTAACGCCGTAATTGTTCTTTTTATACGAGAAAAGAGGCACCTGGATAGTCGCCGGCGGCGGACTCCCGTTTATCTGGTTTACAGTGTCTGACTTGTTCTCAGAGTCATAATACTGGTAAAAGAGTTTGGTGTCAACGAACGAAAGCGGAGAGGAGGTCAGCGAAAAGTTGTAATTCGAGATTTCCTTGCGCCCGGTAAATTGGCTGGAGCTGCCAGGCGCTACACCCGCAGCTTCGACGCCACCTACCACGAGATTAGCAAGGTCAAAGGTCGACCTCTGTTGTGAGTTGGAGAGGCTCACGCCGAACCTGCTGTTCAGCGGAAGCATCAACGATCCCTTAAAACCGAGTCTGTAAACGCTGCTGTTAGGCGGAAGCGTCATATAAGCCAAATTCTGACTCCCTGGAGCACCTGTAAGAGTTGTAGCAGGCGTCTCAATGCTATTGATGGTCAGCACCTGATTCTGATTGGTGAAATCGCTGTAGGAGAAATTTATTGCGGCAAACAGCGGTTTTGCCTGATAGCCGATCTCGCCGGTGTACATATCGGTCTCGTACTTGACAGGCGCCGGGACTTCGATGCCGTCTCCGTTGCTGAAAGGCATATTGCCGGTCCTGTCTTCCCTGAATAGCCCGAATTTCACATAAAACGGCTTCACCATATTGAGGTTAAACGAGCCGCCGTACTGGTTCCTTGATATAGAATAATTGAAGCTGTTCCAGGCGGATGTATTTGCAGGAACGTTGGTAGCGCTCCACGGCGTACCGCTGCCGTTGAAAAGTACGTTACTCCCGACGCCGGAGTATGGAGTCAGTGCGCCGATAGTGATATTATGGATTATCTGGTTGTAGAAAAGATCGTATGAGAATTGTCCATACATCCCTCCGTCCAGCGTATAATTCTGCGTCTTGTAGCCGATATCAGTGGCACTGAATTTCATCCAGTAGTTGTCACTGTCATAGCCCAGCTTGATATGGCCGTAAAGTCCGCCGCTCTTCGTCATGTCCTGGTATTCGCTGAACTTGGCCGTGTTGCCGCTCACATTATCGACTACGGCTGTAGCTCCTACATCCCCTTCAAACGTCCCCTGATTCGGCGTCCCCTCATCCGAATATGCGCCGGCAAATGATAGGAGGACTAATGCTATAGCTAAAATTATTATTCTTAGTTTCATTATTATTGCCTCCTATTCCCTGAAATAGCATCCATTTGCTTTCAATAAACCAGAGCTGCCGTGAATGTTTTGATGACAGTTCAGGCAGCCTCGACCAACCATGTATTTTACAGGCGAATTATTACCTGCCGCGAAGGTGGTAAATGGCGACCCACCCATGTGCCCCCCCGATGAATGGCATTGCTCGCACAACACCGGCACTCTCTGCGTCAGCAATCTGTCGTGATTACTCCCGTGAGGGTTATGGCAATTGAGGCAATTCTCCTCGACAGGAGGGTGCTCGTTCATAAATGGACCTCTTTTTTCCGCGTGGCATTTATAGCAGAGTTCGTTGACAGAATCAGCCTTCAGCATTTTGTCGGCAAGCTCCCCGTGAGGGTTGTGGCAGTCAACGCAGGCTACTTTGCCTTCCATGATAGGATGGTGTGACTGCTTGCGAGTCATGGCCTGTATGTCCTTGTGGCACTGAAAGCACACTTCGGATCTGTCGGCTTTCAGGAAATTCTTTGTTCCTGAGTGAGGCGAGTGGCAATTGTCACAAGATACGCCCTTAATGTTGTGCTTGCTCTGACTCCAGAACGCAGCTGTTGTAGTTTCATCATGGCAGGCAAGGCACTTGGCGGCTTTGGCTTTAGGGTCAACGTTCTTGTTAAAAGCAAATATGTCAACACCTCTACCACCGCCTTTTTCCACGTGCTTTGCGCCGGGACCATGGCAGGTCTCGCAGGCATCCGCACTTCCAGGCCCTTTCACATGTTTCTTGGCATGAACAGACTTTGCGTATGTTGCATACTGGGTTTCGTGACAGCCCTGACAGGTCTCAGCGCCGACATACCCCTCTTTAGCAAGCTCCGCTGTCGGCTCACTACTCCACGACAGGGAAGTCGAGGCTAATAAAAACAAAAGGGTAATAAAAAGAGAAACTAAATGTTTCTTCCGCATACCTTACCTCCATAGCAATAATTTCCTGTTGAAAAAGCGTATACCGAAAACATTATTTGACCCTCACGAGCCTGAAACCGAGTGCATGAGTGCTAAAGGACGGGTCGAGTGAAACGCGATGGGAACACGTCACTCCCAAAGGTCCGTTGCTCCAGCCGCCGCCTCTCATCACACGATACTCTCCGGAACCCTCGTAGACGGGGTTATCTTTGGGAAGCTTCGTATAGGCCTCACTGTTATATACATCCTCGACCCACTCCCATACATTGCCGAGCATGTCGTACAGTCCGTAACCGTTCGGCTTAAAGCTGCCGACAGGTGCGGAAACCAGAAATTTGTCGTCACAGCTGAAAGTTGTCCATTTCGTCCAACGTTTCTTTGCGCTCAGGTCCGCCACATTTGCATAGATACACGCCTCATCAGGATTAATACCCCAGAAGCGGCTTGTTTTTGTTCCGGCCCGGCAGGCATATTCCCACTCTGCTTCAGTCGGGAGCCTGTAAGTGTGCCCGGTTTTCTTTGAGAGCCATTTGGCATAGTCATCCGCATCGTACCATGAAACAAAGACCGCCGGCTGTTTATCGCCGTTCAGAGTGAGTCCTTCGAAATCGCGGCTGTTATGATCCGGCTGGAATTTTCTGAACTGCTCGTTGGTCACATCATATTTCCCGATGTAAAAGTCATCCACGCAGACTTCATGTACAGGTCTCTCGTTTCTCTCGCCATCTCCAACAGAGTCTCCCATCTGATAACAGCCGCCTTTCACGAAAACAAACTCCATACCTGTTGAGGAGTCGGTAATCGGTGTTTCTGCATTCACAAGAGCGGGTGAGGCTGCGAGGGAAAACATCAGAACAACAAACATAATTTTTAAAGCCATCTTGCACCCCCTGATCTAAAATTTACGGTTAGTTTTACCCTGCGTTTTTTTAGTCCGTATTCGGACCAAGAAAAAACCATCTTTTAAAATTTTATCAGAATGAATTTGGATATCAATTCGTAGCATTGCCCAATGTCACAGTGGGATAGCCTATTCTATGGGAGAGATGGTTGATACGAAAAAAAAAGAGGCTGTGAAAAATATTCAATGGCCCTCTCGATTACATATAGGGACCTCTGGTCCCTTCGCAAAGGTCAGCTGGATTCCCAATTGTTTTATAAATGATACAACCATACAACTAAGAATACTATAAGAGTAAATCCAATTTTAATGTCGGAAAACATATTATACTTTTGTAGGAATATATAGACATAGTGGCGGTGAGAAGGGGATGCCTGTGAAGCAATACTGAGAGATTTTTTGTGTGGCCACCCGGTTTTTCAGATGGTGTTTATTTAATTGTTCTCTTAGAAAGTTTAGTTTTTCTTCCAGGGCAGGATCAGAGCGTAAACGTTCAGATCCTGCCTTGGCATTAATGCTTACAGCAAGTCAGTTCATTGAACAGGAACTGCAACGCTGATAACACCTCTTACATCTCCTACTTTTAGGCCGTCCTTTTCATATCCCAGAATATCTTTTTCCCCTTTTGGGCCACCATGACAACTTAGGCATCCCGCTACCATATAAACTGGTCTGTAATAACGGTAGACATTCTGTTTCCCAATCGTGGATATTTCTCCGTATGTCTTCTTATCATAATCAGGGCTTGTGAACTTTACCAGAGATTTCATCTCTGAATCATCTGGTCTGTTGCCCGGATATCTATATAAGAGAGCGGTCTGTTTTATGATGATCCCTGTTTGCGCCTTAAATATCATCGCTGTCTCACGGCCCCATGTTGCGGGAAGGAAATATTTGAATCCGACGCCTTTCAAGTTGATCCTATCCTGATTTGCAGAAACACTTATCTTGGCAGAGGAGACAAATTTATTGAAGATACGCCTTTGCGCGGGCGAAAGCCCCTCTATATTTTGCTTTAGTCGCTCCATCAATTTTTCTTCAAAATACTCGGGCGTAAACCATTTATCGCCAAGCTCCGCATTGTTGATTTTGGGCAAATTCTGGAAAATAATGGCTCTTCCCTCATTAACCGAAAGCGCCAACAACTCTGCCATTCCCTTTGCTTCTTTCTCGGGAAGCTTTTCAATAAATAAATACTCAGGATATCCCCCCAAAGCCTCTGCAGCTGCAAGAACATCGCCTTTTGCCAGAGGCACAACACATAACGAAAAAGCCACACAAATAAATAAAACAAATAAACCTTTCATGTACACCCTCCGATGCTATCCCTTCCTTCAGTTCAAGCAGGAAGGACTTAAGCTACATTATTGTAAGCCGCCATCTCTTCCCTGTCAAGGTTTGCAGCCACGTTTGGACAATCAGCTTGCTTTATTGCATTGCCCTGCTACAATTAAAATATAATCAGAATTTGAATTTGCCCGTCGGATGACGCCACAAGCGGAGGTCAACTATGTTCCAGAAGGCGAAACGCATAAGTAAGTCGCGGCCATGGATGTACGCGTTGTTGTTGCTGGCAGCAACATCCCTGGCAGTTGGTGTAATTGTAGGAAGTACTTCCTACAATTCTTTTGGAGCCGGCGCCGGGCAATCCTTTCAACAGATGATGGATGAGGCGATGACATCGATGGATCAGGGAATGGAAAAAGCCCCTATGACCGGCGATCCCGACCACGACTTTGCTGCCATGATGATTCCTCACCACCAGGGGGCCGTCGATATGGCCAAAGTGGAATTGCTTTACGGCAAGGATCCTGTCCTGCGGCGACTCGCCCAGGAAATAATCGTGACCCAGGGGCAGGAAATCGAGGTTATGCGCCTTCGTTTGAAACAGTTCAAAACCCAGTGAGGGGCAATGCACTATCCAGGAGGAGGTATATCATGTCTTTTAGCGTCCAACAAAAGATAATCACACTTGCACTTGGCTTGCTGCTTGCCGCTTCGGCAAATGCCGGCCAGGCGCCCGGCCGCGCCAGCGCGCCGGACATTACGATCTCTTCACATGACCGTGTCTATCTCTCTGACCAGACCTCGAACACGGTCTCGGTTGTCGATCCGGCCGCAGAGAAGCTGCTGGGGGTAATACGTCTGGGCGACCCGACCCCGGGCAACTTGAGCCCTCTCTATAAGGGCCAGCTCCTGGTCCACGGCATGGGGTTCTCGCCGGATCATCACACGCTCCTTGTGGTCTCGGTTGGCTCTAATTCAGTGGCTTTCATAGATACGCAGACCAATCGCGTCAGACACATCGCTTATGTGGGACGCGCCCCGCATGAGGCCTTTTTTACGCCTGATGGTAAGGAGGTCTGGGTAACGGTTCGGGGAGAGGACTTTGTTCAGGTGCTCGATGGTAAGACTTATCGACCCACGCGGCGTATCAAGGTGCCGAATGGACCGGGCATGACGATCTTCTCTCCTGACGGCAAATATGGCTACGTCTGTTCGAGCTTCACGCCAGAGACAGTTGTGATCGAAACCAAGACCCACCGCATAATTGGCCGGGTGAAGCAGGCATCGCCTTTCTGTCCGGACATCGCCGCTACCCCGGACGGCAAACAGGTGTGGTTTACTCTCAAGGACATCGGGAAGACCCAGGTGTTCAATGCAAAGCCGCCTTTTGCCACCATCTCCGTGCTGGACACAGGCCCCATCACCAACCACGTCAATATTGTGCGCAACGCCAACGACCAATTCGCCTACGTCACCGTCGGCGGGCTTAACGAGGTGAAGGTCTTCACTACCACCGACCACCCTGAGCTTGTCGCCACGATTCCGACCGGCGAACTGCCTCACGGGCTCTGGCCTTCGGGCGACGGAACGCGGGTCTACGTCGGCCTTGAGAACGCTGACGCGGTGACAGCGATCGATACCCGGAGCAACAGGGTTGTTGCTACGATTAGTTCCGGCCAATCGCCTCAAGGGATGGTCTATATCCCTGACGCGGTTCCCAGTGGTGACGGCACTGAAAACCTCTCGCCCATCGGTAGCTCCGGTGAGGCAGTTCATCTGACATTGGTCTCAGTCGGGACAGGAAAAGCTGAGACCACCGTGGCGGTGAATAATCAGGGACTGGTCGACCTTCTGGAGGCGGCGGTTACCGGCCTCGAAGCGAAGAAACCCTATGTGCTGGCGCTAGTCAACAATGCCGATGGATCAGGCCCTCTTGAGCCGATGGCGAAGTTCATGACCAATCCAGCCGGAGCCGCGATTGTCGTTACGGTTGGACCTCTGCGCAAAGCGGTGCAGGGCAATGAGGGTGACCAGCG
>CAWHNC010000118.1:0-75233 GCA_963830245.1 Nitrospirota bacterium | reverse complement strand
AGAGAGTTGGAAAAGGCTTTGCGCCTGTCTGAGCAAAAGTTTTCGAAGGCGTTCCGTGCAGGCCCCGACTCGCTTACTATCAGCACTCTTGATGAGGGGCGGTACATTGAGGTAAACGACACGTTCCTGCGGCTCAGCGGCTACAGCAGAGAAGAGGTTATAGACGAACTTCGGGGGAACTGGGCATATGGGTTGATCCCAAAGAACGAGAAGAAATGGTATCCGTGTTGAAGAAGGATGGGGCAGTGTGGAACAAGGAAGTCCATTTCCGGATGAAAGCAGGCAATGTCCTGACCATGCTGAGATCCTCGCAGGCGATAGACTACGGCGGGATGCAGTGTATTATATCGGTGACTCACGATATCACAGAGCGAAATAAGACTGAGATGATGTTGCAGCGGGCCGAGCAGTTGAAAGCGGTCGCGGAAATTGCGGTGGGACTTGCCCACGAAATAAAAAATCCCCTTGCGGGCATTAAATCGTCTATGGAGGTGCTGCATGCAGAAGGCGCCTGTTCTGAGGAGGGCAGTGAGATCCTGTTGAAAGTAATCAGTGAGATTCGCCGGATCGAAATGCTGCTTAAGGACCTGCTCAATTTTGCGCGACCGCCTAAACCGGAGTTGAACATGGTCCATATCAACCAGTTACTTGATGCCACCCTGGAGTTCTCAGTGGACAAGGTTAGAATGACGTCTCGACCAGGGATAGAGGTTGTCAGGGAATTCGAAAACGGCATGCCGGCTGTTATCGCCGACGGTATGCAGATGAAGCAAGTGTTTATTAATCTCTTTCTTAATGCAGTCGAGGCCATGCCGGACGGCGGCATGCTTAAAATAAAAACAAGTTATGAGAAGGCGGCTTCGTCAATCAAAATAGAAGTGGCAGATACCGGCAAGAGCATCGATAAAGCTGCGCTGGACAAAGATCTTCCAGCCCTTTTTCACTACGAAAGCAAAAGGCACGGGCATGGGATTGGCCATCTCGAAACGGCTTATTGAAGACCATGGAGGCACAATAACGTTGGACAACTTGCCTGACCGCGGCGCTGTCTTTACCATCAGGATTCCCATCCGTCATTCCATTGAGATTAAGACATGAAAAGAAAGGGAAAGATTTTTCTTGTCGATGATGATGAACTCATTGTCATGATGCTGTCCCGGGCTCTGAAGTTGGATGGGTATGAAGTCTATTCAGACACCGGGTCGGGGGAGGTGATGGATAAAATAAGCTCCCGGGTCCCTGACATTATTATGCTCGATATCAATATGCCGGGAATAAACGGAATCGATATGCTACAGGAAATTAAAACAAAGCTCTCTGCCGAGGTCGTGATGCTCACGGCTGACGAAACCGCTGAAAGCGCTGTCAAGGCTATGAAGCTGGGTGCTGCCGACTATATTACTAAACCCTTCAGCATGGATGAGGTCAAAATCGTCATCGGCAACACTATGGATAAAATCAGGCTCAGACAAGAGGTCGATTACCTGAGAAGGGTAAACTCTGAATTGTTTGATAAAGAGATGATAGGCGAGACCGAATCGCTAAAAGACCTCATGGAGAAAATAAAAAAAATGGCCGATGCTCATGTCACGAGCATACTTATTACCGGAGAGAGCGGTTCCGGAAAAGAAGTTTTGGCGCGCTATATCCATCGTAAAATGTTCGGCGATGCTGTTGCGGATAGGGAGCCGTTCATCGGTCTCAATTGTGCCGCGTTGCCGGAGACCATCCTTGAGAGTGAATTGTTCGGCTATGAAAAAGGGGCCTTTACCGACGCAAAGTCAGACCGGAAAGGAGTGTTCGAGTTGGCAAACGGCGGCACGATACTTCTTGATGAGATAGGGGAGATGAAGTACGGCCTCCAAAGCAAACTATTGAGGGTGCTCGAGGAAAGGACAATACGGCGTATCGGCGGCGGGGAAGACATTCCGATAGAGGTGACGGTGCTGGCTACGACAAGCAAGAACATGACTGAGGCGGTGAAGAACGGAGAGTTCAGGTCGGACCTTTTCTTCAGGATCAGCGCCTTTCATCTGCATATCCCGCCGCTCAGGGAGCGAAAGACCGACATCCCGGTGCTGGCAAGGCATTTTCTTCACCATTTTGCGGCCAAGTACAACAAAAAAGTGATCCAGGATTTTTCCCCTGAAGCACTCTCATTTTTGAGCGAATATGAGTGGCCGGGCAATGTGCGGGAGCTTAAAAACCTAATCGAAAGACTGGTCGTGCTTGAAAACACTGAGTCTATCCTACCTGCTCATCTGCCGAATTGGCTTGTGGAAAAAGCGGGCGCTTGCGCCCCTGCCGAGAGCAACAACGGCTTCACATTGCCTGAGGAAGGGATCTCGCTCGACGACCTGGAGAAACGGCTTATTGTCCAAGCCCTTGAAAGAACGGGCCACAATAAAACACTTGCGGCAAAGCTGCTCAAGATGAGTTACGATTCGTTCAGGTATCAGATAAAGAAGTTCGGGTTGGAATAAAGGTTATTTGTAACAGGCCGTGCGCTTAATGCGACTCCTAATCAACCGGCGGCGCAGGCGCCCTTCCGTTTCCGTTGGCGCAGCCGGCAGAATGAGGGAATATTGTACCGCTTTCCATAATTTGGTGTACGATTGCCTTTACATACATGAGCTCAAAGGGCTTCGGGATGAAAAGATAGGCATTTTTCTCTATTAGTTCTTTCACGCTATCGTCAATGCATGAAGCAGACATGACAAGTATTTTGCATTCAGGAGACAGTTCCTTGATTTTCATCATTACGTCAATACCGCTTATATCCGGCAGGCAGAGGTCCAGAAAGCAGAGATGGTAAAAACAGTGCTGGATCTCTTCTATTGCAGCTGAACCGTTGTTCACTGTTTTTACTTCCATTCCATCATTCCGCAATGTTCTTGCCAGAGCATACAGTATCAATGGTTCATCATCAACTACCAGTCCTTTTTTCATCACAAGGAGATAGTAGCAAGTATAATGCCACATATGCCGGGTGGCGCATTACCGGCATAATGCTATCGAAATTCGTTGTTTATAAATAAGTTATAGTGAGGCCGCCTTTCTGCAACGGCTAACTTTAGGGCTGCTCAGTTGGTTAAATAGCTATGTGCATTTGGTGTCATAACCTATTCCTGGATCGCTTTAGTCTTTAAGGACGCCTGTGGGCTTGCAGGCATTTAGTTCATGAGGGCGTTGTCGCTATTAAACAAAGTGCGACTTTAACAATTTTACCTAACCACTTCTAACTCTCCCCGATCGGTGAAACCGCTAACCCGGACTTGGTGCTTTCACTAATCTGATGCAACCCGTTATCCATTCTCCCGAAATATACCCTATAGATCAAAAGCATATAATGCCTTTCTACGCTGGTACAGTCTTTGCTATATCAATAAAAGTGCTCGCGTATAGATATAAATTTGGCAAACCTTCTAATAGGGGAATAAGATTTTTTATAATTTGATCCAATTTAATGCCCGAAAGAACGGTTGCAGATGCTGTATCCGCTACGACAAGGAGGTGAAACTGGAAGAGACGAGAGTGCAAAAATTAGCGATGCACACATAAACGCAGCAGGCTTTATTCTTTTCGGGGTGAAAGGAATCATAAATTTTAGATCAGGGGGTATAAGATGGCCTTAAAAATTCTGTTTTTCGTATTGATGTTTTCCCTCGCAGGCTCGACTGCCATTGTCAGTGCCGAAACCCCGATTACAGACTCCGCAACAGGTATGGATCTTATATTTGTGAAAGGCGGCTGTTATCAAATGGGGGACTCTGTCGGAGATGGCGAGAGAAACGAGAGACCTGTACATGAAGTCTGCGTAGATGACTTTTACATCGGGAAATATGATGTGACCAACGAGCAGTTCAGAAAATTCCAGCCGGATCATAACAGCCGCGATTTCGAAGGACTCACTCTGAACGGCGATAAACAGCCGGCGGTCTTTGTTTCATGGTACGATGCGGATGACTATGCCAAATGGCTCTCAAAGAAAACCGGGCACACTTACAGGCTCCCGACTGAAGCAGAGTGGGAATATGCCTGCCGGGCCGGAACAAAAACAAGCCGCTTCTGGGGTATTAATCCTGATGAGGCGTGTATCTATGCAAATGTGGCGGACCTGAGCGCAAAGAAACGTTGGACGAAATGGACAACTTTCAGCTGTGACGACAAATTTCTGGTTTCCGCACCTGTCGGCAGCTTTAAGCCGAACGGTTACGGACTGTACGACATGCTCGGCAATGTATGGGAGTGGGTCGAGGATGTATATAACAGTGAGGCCTATACGAAGCTTCCCAAAGATAACCCCGTCTACGAGGGTTCCGGAGAGTATCGTGTGATGAGAGGCGGCGGCTGGAGCAACGGACCTTTGGGAGTGACATGTTCCCATCGCGTTTCACTCGACCCGTCCTTTAGTACTCATGCACTCGGTTTCAGGCTCGTGAGGGTCAAATGAATTTTTCGGTATACGCTTTTTTAACAGGAAATAATTGCTATGGAGGTAAGGTATGCGGAAGAAACATTTAGTTTCTCTTTTTATTCCCATTTTCTTTTTGTTAGCCTCTGTTTCCCTGTCGTGGGGCAGTGAGGATACAGTAGGTATTAAAGAGGGATATGTCGGCGCTGAAACCTGTCAGGGCTGTCACGAAACCCAGTATGCAACATACGCAAAGTCTGTTCATGCCAAGAAACATGTGAAAGGGCCTGGAAGCGCGGATGCCTGCGAGACCTGCCATGGTCCCGGCGCAAAGCACGTGGAAAAAGGCGGTGGTAGAGGTGTTGAAATATTTGCTTTTAACAAGAACGTAGACTCTAATGCCAAATCCGCAAAATGCCTTGCCTGCCACGAAGAAACGAAGAGTGCCGCGTTCTGGAATCAGAGCACGCACAAAGCAGAGGACGTTTCATGTGACAATTGCCATTCGCCCCATTCAGGAACAAAGAATTTCCTGAAAGCTGACAGATCCGAAATGTGCTTTCAGTGCCACAAAGACATCAAGGCCATGGTCAACAAGCAGTCCCATCATCCTATAAAGGAAGGCAAAGTTGCGTGCGCTGACTGTCATAACCCTCACGGCACCATGAACAACCAGATGATAACTGAGGAGTCGGTGAATGAACTCTGCTATAAATGTCACGCGGAAAAAAGAGGGCCTTATATGCAGGAGCACCCGCCAGTGGAAGAGAACTGCCTCACTTGTCACAACCCTCACGGGAGCAATCACAACAGATTGCTGACCCAAAGGGTACCTGAGCTGTGCCAGGATTGCCACAACGGCACCGGGTTCCATGCCGGAGGCGTGCCTGTGACCTCGTTCTCCAGTCCGGGGTTAGGTAATAATGCGTTCAAGACTGAGCTTTTAATGGGGCGTTCATGCCTCAATTGCCATAACAACATACATGGGCAGACTGGCGTGGCCGGTCCTGATTCAGCAGTGTTTATACACTAGAAAGGAGGGAGATACAGCAAATGACAAATAACAGATATCCAGTTTTTATTTTGTTTCTTGTCGTTACATTGGCACTTTTGCCGTTTGTCACCACCTCTGCTGCTGAAAACATCGATACGTCCGGGACAGCAGACAATTCCTCAGGTGCAGGAAACAGCTCTTTAACAGGAGAGGCAAGTCTCACTCCACATGTTGACAGCGTTTCCGGCAACAGATCCAAGTTCTACGAATACACCGATTCGACGCCCTATGGGGGCATACATAGCGACATGAGACTCGGTTATGACAGCGACAACTACTGGTTTAAAATCAGGGCCTCGGATATTGGCTACGAAAACCAGGAATATGATATCGAAGGCGGGATGTACGGCAAATTCAAATACGATCTCTTTTACAACGAAATGGTGCACAACATTTCCTTAGGTGCAAAGACAATATACAGCAACCCTGGATCCAATAACCTCACGTATGCCCCGGGTACAGTATTCGCTAACCCCTCCGGAACACAGTGGACTTCTTTTGATTATTCGATCAAAAGAGAGAAAGTGGGCGGCGACTTTGATCTGCAGATGGTGAAGCCTTTCTATGTAGATTTTACGACATACCGGGAGCGGAAGAGCGGTATCAACACCGGCGCTGACGACGGGTATGAACTGCCGGTGCCCATTAGCTACACTTCCGACAGCTTCAAAGGTGAGGTGGGATATCAGGCCAAACCTGTATTCGCTTCCCTAAGTTACCTTTACAGCAGTTTCCAGAACCAGAACTCTACTTTGAGCAACGAAGGAACAGACGGTTCGACCCTCATGATGGCATTACCTCCGGACAACAACTATTACAAACTCGCATTTAAGGGGTCTGTTCAGCTGCCGATGGACTCAAGGTTCAACGTGTCCGCATCGACTGCGGAGGCAAAGTCAACCTTTAATCTCGACTCTTTACTTAACAATTACTACGGGACCACTTCGGTCGCAAACGCCGGGGTCTTCCACGGCAGACTTGACACGAACACTATCAATCTTGCTCTGTCTTCCACCCCTGTAAGATGGGTTACAGCAAACATCTTCTACAGATATTACGGAACTGCCAACAAGTCTGACCAGATAACCGTACAGAATCCTAACGGGGACAACCTGCCGTATCAAAACTATCTGTTCGACTACCAAAAAAACACTTACGGCGCCGACCTCCGCTTCAGGCTCCCTTTGCAACTGCAGTTGAAAACAGCCTATTCGTATGTCGATACTGACAGGAGGGGAAGACTTGACAACCCCAGCACGACCGACAACATTTATTCAACGGAACTGAAATGGAACGGGCTGGACATAATAACGCCCAAAGTAAGTTTCCAACGTCTGGACAGGAACGCAACTTACGGCATGCTGAACAGCTCGGTCACGGGTGGCGTGTCGTCGGTTGCCCTCATAAATTCCGGCTTCGACGCAACTTCCGGGGTCGACACGTCCCTTATCTCCAGGTTTGATACGTGCAGACAGATAACGGACACCTACAAGGCAGGGGTCGATATCAATCCCGTTTATAACTTGAATCTGGGACTTGCGTACAAATACATCAAAACAGACTATTCAAACGCTGTGCTGGGGCTCCAGAACGTTAAGACAAACGAGTTTGAAATCAATGGCGATTATGCGTTGGGCACTATCGCCCGACTTTCAGCTTATTTCGACCTCGAGTACAAGAAGTATTTGATGTATGACGTAAACGACGAAGGAGGCGGAACTGATCCACTGAATGCCACCTCCAACTTTTCGACGAGCTACCCATGGAACCTGACCACAAAGGACAACACATACGAATGGGGTGTGGGCGCCGACATATACGTAATCCCCAAGAAACTGACGCTCAAGCTTGAGTATGCCTTAGTCAATTCCGACGGCAACCTCGATTTCGGCATCTTTAATACCGCTGCGCTCGGCGACATAAATCCCGGCGCCAATAACAACAATGTTGACATTGGGGCATGGGACACATACAGAAAAACTTCCTTCACTGGCAAGATTGTTTACGACGTTTCAAAAAAGTTCACAATGGCAGCGGGCGCGAGTGTCGAACGCTACAATTACAACGACATCGTTTACACCAATTACCAGTACACCAACAGCAGCACCCCATTGCCGATATTGACAGGGGCTTACGCCAACCCGTCATATAACGCAACTGTGGTGTTTTTGACGTCGACGTACCGATTCTAATAACAATGTATGGGAGGGGACTGAAGTCCCCTCTCCGATTCAAGGGAGGGTTAAGTTTTATGAGAAAAAGTAGTTTAACCATCATTATGGTGACAGCTGTCGTGCTTCTTGCCTTCGGCTACGCGGGGGCGATGTATATGGACGACGGTACCGCGCCAAACGGCTCACTCACGAATTCAACAAACGCAGGATGGAACCTGCCCAGTGATGGCATATGCGTGTTAGGCCTGTCAACAAGCGGTGTGATGCAACTTGCCACCACCACAACGGCCGGCATTCCATCTCTTGGAACCAAGAGGGATTGTGATTATTACAATGACGGTCTAACCAGCATGGACCCGCTTCCTACGACCAAATACAATAGTGCAGGTGCGCCGGCTAATGTAACTGCTACGTACGGAAGTTATGGAACCTGTACAGCCGCAGGCTATAAGTGGGACAACGTGAATAATCAATGCTGGAATGCTAATGGATGCAGCGGCACAAGCACTGCCACCAATGGCACCCTGGAGTTCAACACAGCCGACCACATGTGCTACGACACAGCGCCGTGTACGGTAGCCGGCTACTCCGGAAACGATGGGTATCAACACGCGATTTCTACCAGCATCTGCGTGGACAGCAAAGGCAACGGCATAACCCTCAAGGATCTTGACAGGACCTTTGCCATGTGCGCAGCTAAAGGCGGCACATGGGAAAACATATCCGATACGGTTGTAGCAATCGGATCGGGTTCCACAGCAACTCCCGGAGTGCAGGCTTACGCTACCCCTGGGTTTGGAGGAGCCTGCGTGGCCTACAGCTGGCAGTTTAGAGGTGTAGACACTCTGGACAATCCTCTGCCCTTCAGCTCATACGGTACGACTTTTTCAAGTACTGCACCCGCAACTGGATTCTGTTATACAACCATGAATACTTCTATTCCCAAAGCAAGCTGCCCTACCGTTGCCGGAAGCACCTCCGGAACTGCCAACAGTTCCTCGCAGGTTGCCTACGGCTATGCGGTAAGCGGAAACACCTGCACCTATGCGTATGGTATCTCCGGCCCAGTAAGTGGCGCACTTAAAAGTCCTGCCGGCACGGTCCAGACTGCTGCCGGCGCGAGTATTGACCTGAGTCAGTACTCCACCTTGGGCACATGTCTTGCCGCTGGCGGTACGTGGACAAACTGGATACCATATCAAAATGCAGCAGTATCCAGCATTAGCGGCCTGGCCAAGGCAGAAGTATTTAATCTCAACACTCTGGCTGCATCCTCTACGAATGGCTGTCTCCATTGCCACAGCACGTTAGACCAGTACAACGGCCCTGTCAACAGACAAAAAGACAGCTACCTCACCACCGGCCACAAGAACATGCTGAGAAAGGTGTCACCTGGACAGGCGTGGTTTGGTCCTAATGCAAATGGCGAACTGGCGCTGTACGTCGCAGACTCAAGTGGAAATACGCTCACTTTCAGCGCAACAAATCCGACTGACGGCAGTAGCACAGCATATTACCTCGTTGACGGCTGGTTCACTGAATCAGTGAATGCTTCTTCAGGAAGTATAGAAGTGAATCCGACAGCTGAAATTGCCGGCAGCGCCTACTCCTGCGCCAATTGCCATTCGACCGGCTTTGGTGAAGGCCCCACATCGTCAGCGCCTGGCGTACAGTCAATCGGTACCAGCGGATACGCTGGCGCTCAGCCGGCTGCTTCCGGTGCGGGGTATGCTTCTGCTGTTAAAGCCGGTTATGCGTGGGATTACGAAGGTATTCAATGCGGAAGATGCCATAACGCATCAGCCCCGGCAGTAGTTCAAGCTCAGATCTACGGCGGCTCATGCGGTCCAACACAGAGCACATGTACGGGTAACGGCGGAACATGGACTTCCAGCTCGTCAACTTGCTCCTTCTCCGGCACAACGCAGTCAGAATGTAACAATCTTGCTGGCCTCTCTGGTGTATCTGCAGTATGGGTCGCGCCGACCGCATCATGCACAGTTTCATTTGGTAATATACAGACAAGCGGTGCGTGTACTGCTGCTGGCGGCTTATGGACTTCTTCAGGCACTCCTTCCAGCTTCCTGACGACAGCGCCGACCGTTACCGGAATGGGTGCGCTTGCAGCAGGCGCCGGCAGGAACAACCTTTGCATCGGCTGTCACCAGGCTGTCGCATCGGCATGGCCCGCACAGAGCAGCGTGGTACCGGCAGCTGCGACCACCACAACCGGAGTAACCCAGTGGGATCCCACATGGTTCGCAGCCAGCGGTTCAGGCACGATACCTGCGGGAGTACCGACAAGGGACTTCAGCGGCCACTTCGTTGGTATGGCCTTCCTCAACAGTCCGCATGCACGATATACCGGCGCACAGAGCGGCAACGGTTCGCTCACGTTAAATTCCCTCGGGGAAAAAGACCTGACCGACCCTAACGGTACTACTGAGTACAACAGCCGCTTTAAGGGCTACCTCTGCTATCAGTCACCTACTTCCAGCAGCCAGGGAACTACTATGGGTCTTAACGGTAGTGCGGTAACTTTAGTCGCTAATAAATCGGAGTGTGATTCCCTCTACACCCCGAAGAGCGCCCTGGCCGCCGGCTTCAGCGCATGGAGGGCTGATGATGGCGCAATTGCGGACGGTACGCAGGGTACGTGTGTTACCTGTCATGATATTCACAACAGCATGTTTGTTGCGACTGAGCACAATAAGGCTATCAGAAAAACGTGCGAGGATTGCCATGTGAGTAATGCTACTACCAACGCAACAGACGTCAATGCTCCGGCGGTACAAGCTTTTAACCATCCTCAGACCTCGGGAACACCGTTTGATACGTCTCGCTATCCCGATGGTCCGTGCATAGTCTGCCATATGGCTTCACAGGCGCAATTGAACGGCGATCAGAATTCATTTTTGCCCCACATATGGAGAATCAATACGAATCCGAGTTACAGCACATTCCCGTCACTTGATCAGTGGAACGGCACAAACGGCGTGAAAATGGACCATAATGTGCAAACAGCGCCGGAAACTTATTGGGGCGGCACGTATAAAAAAGCCGCGTGGGTAGACCTTGATCTGGCTTGCGGCCAGTGTCATGGAGGCGGCAGCATGGCGGTCACCACTATGGGGTCGATTGCTGCAGGAAGCAAAACTCTCGCCTTGGCAAGCACTTCAGGCATCACTCCAGGGTTGAGAATCATGGTTTCCGGGGCAGGGCTGCCTAACTCAAGTCTCCCTGACCTTATGACGATGGTAATCAGCGTGAGCGGAAACTCGGTCACGCTGAACAAGGCGGCAGTAACTGCGGTAAGCAATGCCGAAGTACGCATCAACCCGACGGTAAACGGCGCCCCGTACAAGACGAAGTCCCAACTGAGCAGGGAGGCCATGGGTATGCACCCTTACAACTAACATAGGACTGAGGGTCACAGGTTCCACGTTGGGGCCTTACCCTCACAATAAAAAAGGGAGAGAGCAGATTTGCTCTCTCCCTTTTTTAAGTTGCTTAAGCCCTGATCAGACCGGGTTATTGTTACCGTCAAGCTTGATAATAGTGGGCGAGAATACTTCTATTTCCTGTTCTCCAAGATAGCAGTAAGCGAAAATGATAATCCTGTCGCCTACTATCCCCTTGCGCGCAGTGGGACCGTTCAGACAGAATTCACGGGAACCGGGCCTGCCGGGTATCATATATGTTTCAAAGCGCTCACCGTTGTTCATATTGCTGATCATGACCTGCTCATATGGAAGGATTCCGACAAAGTCCATAATTTCCCTGTCTACTGTAATGCTCCCCTCATAGGCGAGGTTTGCTTCAGTCACCGTTGCCATATGTATTTTTGATCGCAGAAAACATCTAAGCATAATAGCCTCCTGTAAAACTATTGGGACCACAGAGAACACAGAGGTTTGAGAGAATAAGTTCACAGAGCATTTTATTGCTTTTCACAATATCTATTTATCTCTGAGGGCTCATTTTTTTATTCTGCGAACTCCGTGGTGAAGTTTTTTAGAAATTTTATTCTATTATTTTAGGGACCCTGTAGAATTTATCAGACGGGTCAGGAGCGTTCTTAAGGGCCTCGTCGTTTGACAGAGACTGCATATGCACATCGTCCCTCATGACATTGGTTATAGGAAGCACATGCGAGGTAGGTTCAATACCGGTAGTATCGAGCGTGTTTAACTGTTCAACATACCCGATAATAGCATTCAGTTGTCCGCGGTAAACCGGCAATTCAGCTTCAGAGAGCGAGATCCTCGCCAGCTCTACAATGTGCTTTACTTCATCTTCCGTTATTGTCATGATCTACATTTTTTCGAGCTGCACATGCCGTACGGCAAGCCGTTTCAGTCCGACACTCGAGAAATTTACTGTCACTTTCAGATCATCGCCATCACCGCAGCAATCGCGCACAATGCCGATCCCCCACGCAGGATGCTTTACCTTGCTTCCAACCAGATACGCTATCGCAGCCCTCTGCGGCGAGAGTCTGACCGTCTTTGGCGGGAATGTGGTCCTCTGGGGAACGACCGTTTTTTCCACCCAGAGACAGCAATCCCTCGGGATATCGCCAAGGAACCTCGAAGGTTCCTGGTCCTGTACTTTTGAATACATCTTTCTTTTCTTGACCCCGTTCAGGAAGAGAATGTCTTTGGCCCTTGTCATGCCGACATAGAAAAGTCTTCGCTCCTCATGCATCTCGGCCTCTTCACCTACAGCTTTGAAATATGGAAGAATGCCCTCTTCGATGCCGACAATGAATACCACGGGAAATTCCAGCCCCTTTGCGCTGTGCAGCGTCATGAGCGAGACAGAGGACTTTGCTGCCGCCGCGCCGTTGCTGCCGGTCATATGCGCCAGCGATGTCTTCTCGACAAAATCCTTTACCGATATTGCATCGGCAGAAGATATCAGTTCCAGGATATTCTGCAGACGCTCATCCTCAATATCTTCTATATATCCCGTCAAATCGACAATATCTTTAATCATATCACCGGCTGTCTTGTAATTTGTAGTCGACAAATGAGTTATCATTTTAATAAATTCAGCCATTTTTTCTTTGACGGCGGCCGTCAGCGCATTTGCTTTGAGCATTGTCTGTGCCGCAGACAGGAGACTGACACCGCTCTTCTTTGATTCCTGCTCTATTTTTGACAAAGTAGCAACCCCTATATTTCTCGGAGGGCTGTTGACAACTCGTCGCATGCTTACATTGTCATCATGGTTCAGTACGAGCTTCATATAGGAAATTATGTCTTTTATTTCTCTCCTGTGATAAAAACTTATACCGCTGAGAACGTTATAAGGGATTGTTTCCTCCCTTAGAGCGTCTTCGATGGCCCTCGCCTGGAGATTCACCCTGTATAGGACCACGAAACTGCCGTAGTCGTAACTGTTTTTCAGGTATAGGTCTTTTATAGTCCGCGCAACATATTTTGCCTCTTCATCCTCGGTATTAAGCCTGCAATAGATTACTTTTTCTCCGTGCCCCTTGTCTGTCCACAGGGTTTTCAGCTTTCTGTTTTTGTTTTTTGCGATCACTGAACCTGAAACATCAAGGATGTTCTGGGTCGACCTGTAATTCTGTTCGAGCTTTATAACATGCGCACCGGGAAAATCTTTTTCGAAGTTCATAATGTTGCTTACATCGGCTCCCCTGAACTTGTAGATGCTCTGGTCGTCGTCTCCCACGGCGCAGATGTGCCCGTGTATCGACCCTAACAGTTGAAGCAGCCTGTACTGCGCGTGGTTGGTGTCCTGGAATTCGTCCACGAGGATGTAAGCAAACATATCCGTATACTTTTCGAGGATTTTCGGGTGCTGCTCAAACAATTTGGCGGTAAGCATGATCAGGTCGTCGAAATCGAGGGCATTGCACCGTTTCAACTCATCCTGATATTTAAGGTAAACCCTCCCGAGCTTTTCGTCAAAACTGAACCCGTCTCCCTGAGACAAAAACTCTTCCGGAGATATCAGCGATGATTTAAGAATGCTTATCCTTGAAGAAACTCCTTTATAAAGTGCCTCATAAATATTGAACTCTTTCAGTATATGGCGAATTAGATTGCACTGATCATCTTCATCGTATATGGTAAAATCGGGCTTGTAGCCAAGGGCCTTTATCTCTTTCCTCAATATTTTATTGCACTGGGAATGAAAGGTGCCTATCCACGCATTTTTGACATCGCATTCTATACACCGCAAGATTCTCTCTTTCATCTCGTCGGCAGCCTTGTTGGTAAAAGTTACGGTGAGAATTGAGACAGGGGAAACCTTTTTCTTCTTGATAAGATGCGCAAATTTATGGGTGATTACCCTGGTCTTTCCGCTGCCTGCTCCTGCAAGAACAAGGAGCGGTCCATTTGAATGCAGGATGACCTCTTTTTGCTGGGGATTGAGCTCTTCTAATAATGCGACGTCTTTAGCCATAAGGATTCTTGATGTATTATACCATACTCGCGCGACCTTAGGTATTCATTAGTACCCGGCACACCTTATTCAACGGTCACGCTCTTAGCAAGATTCCTTGGCTGGTCCACATCGCACCCTCTTAATACGGCAATATGATAAGCAAGGAGTTGCAGGGGCACCGTTAAAAAAATCGTATTTAAATAAGAATTGCTTTCTTCTATAAAGATCGAGTATTTTGCGAGTCTTCTTATCGTCGCATTATCAGCGGAGGCGACAGCAATAATAGTGCCTCCCCTGCTTTTTACCTCTTCCATGTTCGATGTGACCTTTTCGTAGAGCGGTCCTGAGGGTGCGAGCACAACCACCGGAAGGTCTTCATCAATAAGGGCTATGGGCCCATGCTTCATCTCCCCGGCAGCATAACCTTCAGCATGAATATATGAGATCTCTTTCAGCTTCAACGCGCCTTCAAGTGCAATCGGATAATTTATTCCCCTGCCAAGGTACAGGAATTCCTTCTTTTTGAAAAGCTCCCTGGCCAGAGTGCTTATGGAGGCATCAAGTTCCAGCGTGTGCTCGACCTGCACGGGCAGGTGAAGGAGGTCGCCAAGCAGCTTTGAGGCAGCACTCTGATCGAGTCTGCCCCTGACTCTGCCCAGGGCAATAGCGAGCAGATAGAGCGCCACTATCTGCGTGGTGAATGCCTTGGTCGAAGCCACGCCGATCTCCGGCCCTGAATGCGTGTAGAACACAAATTCAGATTCCCGGGAGGCAGTGCTGCCGATCACATTGCAGATACTCAATACTTTAGCTCCGAGCCTCTTTGCTTCCCTTGAGGCAGCAAGGGTGTCCGCGGTCTCACCAGACTGTGTGATTGCGATAAATAATGTATTTTCGGTGACAATGGGATTCCTGTACCGGAACTCGGAGGCTATATCGACTTCAACCGGAATCCTGGACAGTTCTTCGATCATGTACTTGCCCACCAAGCCTGAATGGTAAGATGTCCCGCATGCTACAATGAATATCCTGTCGATCCCTTTGATCACGTCCCGGGTAAGCCCGAATTCCTCAAGCGCCACCTCGCCTCTGTCCGGCAATATCCTTCCCTGTAACGTATCAGCTATAGCTCTGGGCTGCTCGTAAATCTCCTTGAGCATGAAATGGCGATACCCGCCTTTTTCGGCCATCGACGGGTTCCACGATATAAAGGAAACATTTTTGTGCAGGGGCCTTCCATCAAAATCGGTTACTATGACCCCGTCTTTATGGAGTATCGCTATTTCATTATTGTCGAGGAATATCACCTCTTTGGAATGGCTCAGGAAAGCCGGGACATCAGAGGCAAGAAAGTATTCTCCGTCACCCAGTCCGATCACAAGGGGACTTTCTTTCCTTACAGCAATAATTTGATCAGGTTCTTTTTCACTGATAACTGCAAATGCATATGCGCCGGTTACTTCCCTGATCGCTCTCCTGACAGCTTCTTCGAGGGGGGCCCTGGACGCATGCTTATTAATGAGATGGCAGAGCACCTCGGTGTCGGTTTCAGAAGTAAAAATAAAGCCTTCGGCCTGAAGTGCATGTTTGAGTTCCACATAGTTTTCGATTATGCCGTTATGAACAACAACTATGCCGTCAGACCTGTGGGGGTGAGCATTTTCATCGGAAGGTTTGCCGTGCGTGGCCCATCTCGTGTGTCCTATGGCAAGATTGCTCGGTTTAGTGAGAGTACTCGTAATTGCCTCAAGCGCGCAGATCTTGCCTTTGCATCTCCTGACGCTTATCTTACCATCCTCAAGAAAGGCGATTCCCGCGGAATCGTAGCCCCTGTATTCGAGGCGTTTCAAGCCATCCATCACGATGGAAATGGCATTCCTGCCGCCGATGTACCCTATTATTCCGCACATATCTTTTAGATGAGCAGTAAGCAGTAAGGACTAAGCAGTATGCAGCCATAAATATAAATAAAGATAACAAAACTCATAGTTTTTTCTGCCTACTGCTTACTTCCTACTATCCGCTCTTCCTCCTTTTTTCAATTTGGTTTGTTTTCTCAGCGCCCATTTTTCAAGATTTTTTTGGGCCGTTCTGCTGACAGCAAGGGCAAAGGGAGGGACATCTTTGGTAATAGTTGAGCCGGCCCCCACATATGCGCCTTTCCCAATCCTGACCGGTGCAACAAACTGCGTATCGCTTCCGATAAATGCGTTGTCTTCTATAAGGGTCTTATGCTTTATCTTGCCGTCATAGTTGCATGTTATAGTACCGGCCCCGATATTCACCTGCTCTCCTATCTCGGCGTCACCAAGGTAACTCAAATGCGACGCTTTTGTGCCGCTGCCTATGATGGATTTTTTCACTTCGACAAAGTTTCCTATCCTGGCATGCTTACCGATGACCGATCCGGGTCTGATATGGGCGAAGGGTCCTATTGAAGCGCCTTCATGAATAGCCGACACTTCGATAACAGTAGAATCCTTGATGATTACATTATTTCCGATCGTGCTGTCCACAATTCTGGAGTTGGGATACACTATGCATCCGTTGCCGATGACGGTTCTCCCCTCTATGTGCACATTCGGGTAAATGACTGTCTCAGTGCCGATCAAGGATTCGGGATGCACAAACACGGATGACTTATCGATAAAAGTGACGCCGTCCTCCATGAGCCCGGCTACAATTTCATCTCTAAGATAATGCACAGCCCTGTACAGGTCCCCGCGTGTATTTATTCCCGTTAATTCGTTTTCACTCCCCAGAAGAAAAGCGCCCGCGCGGTAACCGGCGCCGACCGCCAGGCCCACAATATCTGTAAGGTAGTATTCTCCTTTGGTCCTGTTGATGCTAATTTTATTCAGAAGTTTCAGGAGCGGAGCTTCAATTGCGTAAATACCGCTGTTGACTTCCCGTATCTTTTTCTGTTCTACATCTGCATCTTTGTCCTCTACAATTGCGCTCAGTTTATTGCCGTCCCTGATGATCCGGCCGTAGGAATGGGCTCCACCCGCAACAAAAGAGATAAGGGAGAGGGCTTCCCTGTTTTTCCGGTGGAGTTTTAAAAATGCCTTCAGCGTTTCCGGTTTAATAAGGGGTGTGTCCCCGCTCACCACCAGCAAAGTACCTGTGAAGCCCCGCAGTTTTTGTACCGCTGACTTGAGGGCATCGCCCGTGCCTTTAGGTTCCTTCTGAACAGCAAAGGAAACAGGACAGTTCCGCAACGCGTCCCGTATCCCGTCACCTTGCATGCCGGTGACAACAACGGTCTTCCCGGGGTTCAATGCCGAAAGCGCTTCAACCACATACTGCACCATCGGTTTTCCAAAAAGCGGATGAAGGACCTTGGGGATGGCCGATTTCATGCGTGTGCCAAGCCCCGCCGAAAGTACAACCGCAGCCAGATCCACCTTAATACCCCCCCTTGCTCAAAGCATCCGGCGATTCGGTTATTAATGACGGGGCTGCGATGCCTCCCGAGAGAATAATTCTGATCCCGTCTTCTATCGGGATGTCAGTATAAATTATGCTCTGGTCATCGAGCAGAACTATATCACCGAGGTAAAGGTTATTGGTTGGAATGTATACGGCCTTCATGCAAATATCCCGGCCCTTGGACTGTATAGTGCATTCCTTGGTCATAAAGCCGAAAGCGTAAGCACCGGGTCTCGGGTACTCAACAATGACAAAGCGTTTGAAAGCGGTGTTATTTTCAGGTGAAAAAGCATCGACCAGCTGCTTGATTGCCGTGTAGATACTTTTAAAAACAGGAATATTCAAAAAAATCTTCTCCATGAGGACCAGGAGCTTCTTGCCGAAAACATTCGTGGAAATAATACCGATGAGAAACACTATTCCTATAGCGGTGATAAAGCCGAGTCCGGCAATGTGCATGCCCAGAAGTAAATCGAAAAATGGACTCAGGATGCCGTCGACAAACTTAAAAAGTCCTGCAAGAACAAGCACAGTAAATACAACTGGAACGGTGACGACGAGACCTGCCAGGAATTTTCTTTTAAATGTTACGCGGATGGATTCGACCATAAATTCCTTATTCAAAATGTTGAATTGTGGAGTTTAAATATAAAATAAATTGTTTCATCCTTAATTCAACATTCAGCATTAACAGCGCCCGCCTACTTTATGCTGCCTACTGCCTCATCAGATATGTCAAAATTGCTATAGACGTTTTGCACATCCTCATTATCTTCCAGGGCATCAAGCAAACGGACCATCTGCTCGGATGTGCTGCCTTCAAGCGGGACATAACTTTTGGGAAGCATGGTTGTTTCCGCAACATGGACCGGAAAGCCCCCTTTGACAAGGGCCTCTTTCACGGTATTAAGATTCTCGGGCGAAACCGTAATCTCATAATTGTCTTCCTTCGGGTCGTTCTCCATGTCTTCTGCTCCGGCATCAAGGACAAGCGACATCAATGTATCTTCATCCACTTTGGATTTTTCTACAAGGAGGTATCCTTTTTTCTCAAACATCCATGCAACACATCCAGCCTCTCCAAGGCTCCCCCCGTTTTTTGAAAGAATATGCCTTATTTCTGAGACGGTCCTGTTCTTGTTGTCCGAGAGGGTTTCTATAAGGAGTGCCGCGCCGCCAGGTCCATACCCTTCATAGACGTTTTCCTCATAAGTCGCTCCCGGCAATTCCCCCGTACCTTTCATTATGGCCTTTTTGATATTATCCGAAGGCATATTAACTTCTTTTGCTTTTTCAATGGCCGTCCTTAAACGGGGGTTGCCGTCCGGGTCGCCGCCGCCTGTTCTGGCAGCTACGGAGATCTCTTTCACCATCTTGGTAAAAGATTTGCCCTTCTTCGCATCTGTATTCGCTTTTTTATGTTTTATCTGTGACCACTTGGAATGTCCCGACATATGGATCCTCCATGAACGTTGAGCGTGCAATGTTACAGGATTGGTATTGTTGAGCTAAACCGTACCCTGTTAATGATATAAAGATTATGCAGACAGTGTCAAGGAGTCGAAAATCGTTCAAACAGGCAAAGGGCATAGCGCATAGCGCAAAGAGCAAAAAACTAAAAACAAAAAAATAAAAAGGAACACAATGCCTTTGCTCTTTGCGCCTTCTCTTTTGCCTATATTTCCGCATCCTTCAAGGCATCTTTGCAAGTGCATGACCGATACGCGGGTATCTGCGGGACAGCTGCCATCAGCAGCGCTTTTATCGCCTCAAGAGAATTCCTCATCGTCTCCACTACTTCGGTGGTCGTCAACCTTGCGCCGCCAAGACCCGCTGCATAATTAGTTACAACCGAAATCCCGGCACAGCACATCTCAAGCTCCCGCGCCAGGGCTGCTTCCGGCATTGCAGTCATACCCACCACGTTCGCGCCGATAAGCGAAAAAAACTGTATCTCCTTTTCTGTCTCCAACCTGGGACCATTAACGCAAATATACGTTCCTCTTTTTTTGACCGGCAGGCTGATATGGCCTGCAGCCTGTATAAATATTTCCCTCATCCCGGCACAATAGGGATGAGTAAAATCGACGTGCACAACCTTATCCTCATCATAGAATGTAGCTGCGCGGGAGCCCATCGTCATATCGATGATCTGGTCAAGAATCACTATGGAGCCTGGCTGCATCCCGCTGTTTATACCTCCGACCGCTCCAATAGATATTATTTTTTCCACTCCGAGAGATTTGAACCCCCACATGTTAGCCCGGTAGTTTACCTTGTGAGGCGGAATGCTGTGCGGGACGCCGTGGCGGGCCAGGAATACTAATTCCGTGCCGTTGAAATCACCGATTTTATAGGTGGATGAAGGCGCCCCGTAAGGGGTAGAGAATGATACTTCCTCTCTTATTTCGAGTCCGGAAATATCATAGAGTCCGCTTCCGCCTATAAGACCGATCGGCATGAATATATTGTAGGGCATCAAAGAATAATAGCGCAAGAGCGGATACCCCCTCAAAACGGCTGACCCCATTGAATTCCGTAGGAAAAACACCTATAGGAAACTCTGGAAATTCCTACAATAGTTTCAGTCTCAATCCGATTCCCCATTTAGATGTCGCTCCGCTAAAGTAAATAGACGGTAATTTATTCTGCGAAATGCATACCGACTAATTCAAAAAGGAAAAGGAAATGACTATGGATGCCAACAGCGACGGTATGAGAAACAAAATAATGAAAAGTAATTCCGATAAAGCAAAGACAACGGATGGAAGCAGCTCACTGCGCAAAAAAAGACCCGGGGCTTTGTCGTCACTTGCCGAGGCCATAATATTACAATCGATCGAGGATTTGTGGCTCGAAAAAGAAAAATCGGATTGCATGAATTTTTTTACCGGAGAAGGTTTTCACATTTACGCGAAGTTGTCCTGCATGGATTTCCCTGACCAGGTTAAAGTGCTAACCCTCGTCAAGAATATATACGGCAAAATTCGCAGCAATCAACAAAAAAAGCGAAGTCGAACATTAAAACAACGCACTTTTTCAGAAGAAAAGCAGTTGTGTAAATCCTCTTAAAAATAGAGTGCGGGAAGGGGCCGGCTATGCATACCCCAAAGATTCCCGCGGATCCTAATCAGCAGAGTCATTTTTAAGTCGTATCTCAACTCTTCTATTTTCAGCTCTATGTTCCGGCGAATCATTCGCTACCAGCGGTCTTCTGTCGGCGTAGCCTCTTATGTAAAATCTCGATGGATCTATGTCAAAAGTGTCAATGAAGCATTTCAACACACTCGTTGCGCGTGCTTCAGACAGTTCCCAGTTTGAAGGATACTGGGATGTATGTATTGGAAGATTGTCGGTATGGCCATCAATCTCCACGGTATATAAGGGATTTTTTCGAATACTGTCTGCAATCTCCCCCATGATGGGGGCGCTTTTGTACAACATCTCCGACTGTCCCGGCTTGAATGTTATGCCCTCCGTCATGGTAATGACAATATCTTTATTCACCAGAGAAACTTCAACATCCTTTTCCAGGCCAAGTTCCTTAACACTGCGAGCTATTGCATCTCTGATCTTGTCTTCGGGATTGCCATGTGCAATAACTTCATTATTCACGGTTGGCTTAACTGCAGCAGAAGTGACCTCAGGCGATTTTTTTACATTCTCGGCCTGCTTGGCTAAAAGAAACATCACGAAAAAAATCATCAGTAACGTCATCACGTCTGCCAGAGTGATAAGCCAGTTACTATCGCTATCAACAGTGGATCTCGATTGCTCAATGAGCTTTTTATAGGCTGTATTGTTCATAATTATTATGCACTAACCACGGACAGACCATCCTGAACAGGTATTGCTTTAACTTTTGACAGCCTGGAGCACCTTTAGACTTACCACGGCATCAACATCCCTGCAGACATTGCCGTAGCCCAAAAGTTTTTCCTCAATCTTAAAAGGGTTCTCTCCCTTGCTGACTTCGATGATTCCCTCTATTACCATTTGCATCTGTTCTTCGCAGGTTATAGTTCTCTCTTTAATTTTTGCCGACAGGGGCAATAGAATCAGATTAGATAAAACGACACCGTAAAACGTTGACATAAGAGCGATAGCCATAACCGGTATAATCATTTCAAAAGATTGAAAGTGCTTGAATATTTTAATCAGACTTATTACCGTACCCGCCAAGCCGAACGACGGCGTTAGCCGCGCCATTGTTATAAGCACATTCTGGCTCAAATTAAGGCTTACTATCTTGACCGCCATCTCCCGTTCCATATAATTTCTTATCTCTTCATTTTTATAATGATTTATGAGAAGATTGATCCCAAGTTTGATAAAAGTGTCCTTGGCCACAGCAACTCTCTCTTCGAGTTTCTTCAAATCAGCCCTTCTATACATTCTCGCAATTTCAACAATCTCACTGACTATATCTTTTTTAGTGCTCCTGTCCCGGAACGTATCCATGATGTCATTAACTGTCGTGGTTATTCTTTTAAGGGAGAATCCGATAAAAAGCGCTGTGATAGTTCCGCCCACAACTATTAAAAACGCATTGAGATTGAAAAGAACATCAATACCGATATCCCTGAAAACAAATATATACATGGAAATTAAACATATTGAACCTATACTGCCTAATATAAAACCCATCATACTCCTCCCATCTTGCAAATTAGCAGACAGCTATATTTTATTATTTGCAATTGACATGCCCGTCAGAGTTTATTTCTTTGGCGAAAGTTCCATTTGATTTATGCAACTGAAATGAATGGGTAATTAACATTATTCGTGACAGCGTTGTTTTACTATAAGGACGGAAACAATTTACCTGCCGGGAAAACTTTTCCCGAGTTTGCACACAACAAAAGACCTTTGCCGCATGTGAATACCCGTGTCCCGGCCTCTCGCCGGATGCTTTCTATGTTTTGGCAGGCGTGTTATCATATAAAACTATATGCGTTTACTTGCTATCTCTCCCTACCGGCTATTCCTCATTCATAAATTTTGGCTGTTTCCAGGGCTTTTTATCGGCTTTGTGATCAATTGAAGAGGTGAAGTTTTAATAATGAGTTTTGGTGCATTCCGATCCCTGAAACACGGGAACTACCGTCTTTTTTTTGCGGGTCAAGGTATCTCCTTAATTGGCACATGGATGCAACAGCTGGCCATGAGCTGGCTCGTCTACCGGATGACACATTCGGCCCTGCTTTTAGGGATCGTTGGTTTTTCCGGGATGATACCTTCTTTTCTGCTTGCGCCTTTTGCTGGCGTGCTGGCGGACAGGTGGAATAAACGCCGCGTGCTTGTAATTACACAAACCCTTTCCATGCTCCAGGCCTTTGCGCTTGCGGCCCTGGTTCTTACACAAACGGTCTCCATCTGGCACATCATCCCACTTAGTATATTTCTTGGATGTGTAAATGCCTTCGATATCATAACCAGGCAGGCCTTTGTGCCGGACATGCTCGAAAGAAAAGAAGACCTTGGAAACGCGATTGCCCTGAATTCCTCATTGTTTAACGGCGCAAGGCTTATAGGACCCGCCTTTGCGGGAGTTCTGATAGCGCTGGTCGGGGAGGGCATGTGTTTCCTTTTAAACGGGATCAGTTATCTGGCGGTGATTGTGGCCCTGCTCTTAATGAAAATCGAAAGGTCCCCTGAAAGGACCGAAAAAGAAGGTTTTATGAGCGAGATAGCCCAGGGGTTCTCATATGTGTACAGCTTCACCCCGATCAAATCCATTCTTCTCCTGCTTGCCCTTATAAGCTTCGCGGGCGTACCGTCCCAGGTGCTCATGCCTATGTTCGCCGGTAGTATCTTGCATGGCGGGCCGCATACGCTTGGTTTCCTGATGGCTGCTTCGGGCCTGGGAGCGCTGGGCGGGACAATATTCCTTGCCTCCGGGAAAGGAGCCCTGCGGCTTGGGATCACAACACCGGTTGCAGGATCGGTGTTCGGGTTCGGGCTCATGGCCTTCTCCTATTCCCACTTCTTATGGCTTTCACTGATTCTCATGTCTGTTACGGGTTTCGGGATTATGGTACAGATGGCCTCAAGCAATATGGTCTTGCAACATATTGTGGAGGACGGGAAAAGAGGAAGGGTCATGAGCTTTTTTGCCATGGCAGTTATGGGAACAGCCCCTTTCGGTAGTCTGCTGGCAGGCACAGTGGCTGACAGTATAGGCGCTCCGGCCACTTTGTTTCTTTGTGGGGCGCTCTGTGTGCTGGGCTCGCTTGCGTTCTCAAGAAGACTTCCAGCCTTGCAGAAAGAGCTTGCCCCCATATACGTTCAAAAGGAAATCATCTGATCAAAAAAGGCCCCCGAGCAACCTATTCAACTGTGGTCAAGCGGTGAGTGTTACAGGAAGTTATAGAAAAATTTATCCTGCGTCTCTGTCGAGTTTTTTTTACCATACTACGGGATAAAATAAACGTTTCGATGGAAAGGCTGTCCTTCGAAACCTTGAGTCGTCGCCGTTTTCGTTCGAAGGGCAAGTCAAACATTTTAGACCTGCCCCTTACACACTACACACGAAACTTAACCGAACTCTGCAACCTCGAATCGCAGCTATACTGCAGCTTCTCCGGTCTCGCCTGTCCTTATCCTCATGGCATCGTCTATGGACGAGACGAATATCTTTCCGTCTCCAATCTTGCCAGTGCACACAGCCTCTCGAATAGCTTTCATAATGCCGTCAACTTCTTTGTCTTTTACAACTAATACTACTCTTTTTTTCTCCACGAAAGGCATTCTATGAATTACGCCGCGAATCGAACGTTCAGTAGTACCCTTTTGGTTTCCGTGACCCTCAACGTCGGAAATCGTTACGCCAGAATAGCCAACTTTTTCCAAACTGGCGCATACCTGGGTTACCTTGCCCGGGCGTATAATTGCCTCTATCCTTTTCATAGTAAGCTCCTTTCAGATCAGCTTTATTTGATGCAAGTTTAATAAGCAATAAACTTGCCAGCTTCTAATTAGTTGAATTTAAAAAATACCCACTTTTTTGTTCCCAGAATTTTATAACAAAGTTGTTCTTCTGCTACAATACTGTCTGAAGCAGTATCCATAACTGAGACCACTTTTTTCGAGACCGGTATAACACAAGTTTTTTTCAAAGGACTTCTTCTCTGTAGCAGGTCTCAATCAGGAAGGGGAGGAACTGATCCAAGAAAGCTACAGTATGGATGCCGAGGGATTCTATCGGTTCCTAAAGGCGGTCTTACAGCATTGTAATTACCTCTCAAGGACGTGTTTTCGACATATTCTTTGAAAACCAACGGGTCTAACCTTATGAAATTTACGAACCGCCTCGGAACCGGACCAGAGTCTTACGCCTTCGCCCATTTAAACGGCGACTTCGATCAGCGTGGAAGGGTCATAAACCCGGGAAGTGCGGGCACTTCGGCTAAATAATAGCCTGCCTCGTCTTTTTCAATTACCACTTGAAACTTAAATTGATAACACGACAGTCCCCAATTGTTGTGAATCCGTCATGATTCAAGAGCAAACCCCATTCCAACTGATAGCTATCAAAGGAGCTTTATATGTAATATAATTATTGAAGGTAATTTACCCATGGACAGTATCGAAAAACTTAAAATACTCTCGGAAGATTCACAATATGATCTGGCCTGCGCTTGCGGCTCCACTAAGGAAGACCGGCGCAAAAGAGGCCTGGACGGCAAGTGGCTTTATCCTGTTACGCTGCCGCAGGGCGGATATTCAGTGCTTCTGAAGACCCTTATTTCCAATGTATGCTCAAACGACTGCAAATACTGTCCGCTCCGGTCTGAAACGAATGTCCGGCGCTGCACGCTCGAACCGGAAGAGGTTGTCCGAATATTCCTTGAATATCTGAGACAAGGGAAATGCTTCGGCCTGTTCCTCAGTTCTGCGGTCGTCAGGGACCCTGACTATACTATGGACAAGATCAATACAGTGGCACGCCTGCTCAGATACAAACATCACTTTAAGGGTTACATACACCTGAAAGTTATCCCCGGCGCATCAGACGCGGCAATTGAGGAATCCCTTTCTCTGGCTACTGCCCTATCGCTCAATATCGAGACTCCGGGCAAAAGACACTTTGATATGCTCTCTAACAAAAAAGATTATATGAGAGATATTGTCCGTCCGATGGAGTTGATGGGCAAGCTTACCGCTCCGGGCAGCAGGTTCTCAAGAATCAAATGTACAACCCAGTTTATCGTGGGCGCCTCTGACGAAACAGATTCGGAAATAATAGATCATATGTTCGGTTTGTATAAGCGTCTGCACTTCAAACGTGTTTATTTCTCCGCCTATCAGAAGGGGCTGGGCGAACAGGACATCCCCGGTGAAAGGCAATTCCTGACAAGTCCGGGAAAGCCTTTTATCAGGGAGCACCGTTTGTATCAGGCTGATTTTCTTGTCCGCAAGTATGGATTCTCCAGGCAGGACATCCCGGTCAACAATCAAGGCAATTTGAGCCTGGATAAGGACCCAAAGGAAGTCTGGGCCGAAAACCATCCGGAATTTTATCCTGTAAGGATCAATACTTCACAGAAAGAGGCCTTGCTGAGAGTGCCTGGCCTGGGACCGGATACAGTAGGCCGGATATTAAAGATACGGCAGGAGAGAAGTATCACACGGATCGAGGATTTGGGCATAAAAGGGAAAAGACTTGAAAAAGTGAAGAGCCATGTGATTTTAGAGTAATGGGGCGCAACTCGCGCCCCAAACGTCTTTCTATCCCTTCAATTAGCAGCCGGGTAAGTGCTCGGCAGCGGGTTGAAGCCAGACGGGATTTTGCTGACGATGTCCTGTCTAACGTCCTCCGGTTCGATCCCTATCGCCTTGCAGCCGTGCCCGCCATAGTGTGGCAGCGTTTTCACTATACTGTCCGGGATCATCGCGAAAGAGGCCGGCAGCGGCGGTAAAATGCCCATCAGGCGCAATGGATCAAAACCCGACAGCAGACTGTCGGTAATTGGTGAATTGATATCGCGGGGCCCGAGATACTTCTGCTCGAATCCTGAAGGGCCGAACCGGTTGAAGGCCGGAGAGTTCCCGGCTTTCAGCGCCTCCGCCTCATCAGGCAAGCTCGCGAGTGGGGGCAAGCCGAAAATGTCGTTGATCGTCTCAATTATTGCGTTATGATCGCCTTCAGCGTGCGACACTGCGTGAGTCCTGGCATATGGCGAGATAAGGATCAAGGGCACACGGATTCCGCGGGCAACGGGCAGGCCATCAGGTCCGTAGGATAGGATCCGGGGCGGAACATGGTCATAAAATCCGTCGGACTCGTCATAAGTAACGATGATTGCGCTCTCGTTCCAGAGCTTCGGGTCTGCCGCAATTGCGTTGATAACGCGAGCAGCCATCGCTTCGCTGATCTGACGGTCGGAGTATGCCGGGTGGTCGTCGTCCCCTGCTTTATTCGCGTTAATTGCAACAATCTCGTCAGCCGGAGTATCGTGGTTCGTGATCGGCGGTTTCAGCCCCATCTGGTTCATGAAGCCGCCGCGGATGTAAAACACGCCGCCTTTGGGCAGAGCGTTGTTTGTCAGGTCGCTGAAGAAGTCAGTCATGCCGCGGAGGTTCGGGCGAAGCGGCGGCGTGTCGGCGAGATAGCCGAAGTACTGCGGACCCTGATGATGGCTGACATAGGAGTTGTGAGAAGCTACTCCGTTCGAATCGGTTGACTCAAGGTCGTAGCCTTCCTGGTACCAACGCCAGTTGACAGGGTCCAGGCTTTTGCTCTGGATGAACGTGATGTCTTTCCGGATGTCCGGCAGGTCGAAAGACGGATTCATGTTCTTCGCCATAACCATATTTATATTGCTGCCCTGAAAAGTAAGCGGCAGACTTGCGAAGGTCAGGTTCGAGGCTATGTTGCTGTCTGCGTAACTCTCTTTAGAACCTGCGGGCTGCTTGTCAACCGTGGTCGTATCGAACTGTGATCCGTAGAATGGTTGGGGGTCGTTCACAAGCGGCGGCCCCTGCGTGGTTCCGGTGTGGCCGTTCACGTTTGTGTAGGTCTGACCGTTCGGGCCGTGCTTGACCCACTGAGTTTCACCCGCCTGCCCTGCGATCATAGCCACTGCATTAGGGGTGGAGGGCGTGTCCTCAGTCGCAAAGATATTATCGAAGATAGTGAAATGGCTGGCCCACGTCCAGAAAAACGGGATAGTGTCACAGTCGATGTGGGACATCACAAGGCGTGCAAACTGCGTGCCTTTGGCGTTGTTGGCTATACCTCCGTTTTTAGCGAAGCGTTGATACTCATCGTAGGCAAACTTATCCATCCGGGGCGCACCGTTCACCACGTCAAGCTTGGTTGCAAGCCCTGTGTGAGAGTGGTCTACGCTGTCGACAACTGTAGAGTTCTGCTGGGGCCCCATCCTGAACGGTTGGACCGTAATGGTCTGGCCGCTTATAAGGTCAACGTAGGTCTGGGTGAAGCCCGGTGTGTTCGCGGCAGAACGGGGCTTAAGGCCGTCAGAGTAAAGACCATTGACACCCGGGAACGTGCCGAACTCGTTGTCGAACGAGTGGTTCTCGTTGAAGATAACGAAGACGTACTTGATCCGCTTCCGGAGCAATTGCACGAGATCCTTCTGAGGCAGACGATGTTCCCCGTCCGGATTACTGCAATACGGCTGAATGTCCTGTCCGGCGTCGCTCCGGGGCTGGCCGGCAACACCCGGATCCTTTTGCCATTCTTTGTCCCATCCACACTTGTCCTCACCCTGGGACGCGGCAAATGAAGCAGGTATGACAAGTGACAGCAGCAGCGAAGCTGCAACAGCCGCAGCCAGACAAAATTTTGTAAATATTTTCATCTTTCTTCCCCCATTATGATCGTTAAAGATTATTACCGATAGATTGTTACAAAATGATGACATCCATGTTAAACAGACTTGAACCAACTAAGCATTATGACCCCAGGCTCTCAGCGAGTTGCTGATAAATTCGATAATTTTTCTATGCTCCGCCGAACCGTTCCCCGTGATTGCGAGCGGCTCGCCGAAAGCAAAATAGACTTTTTGGGAAGGGTCAATTCTGCCGAAATCCTTGAGGTGCTTTCCGTTGCCCCATGCACAGGTTTTCAGCGCAATGGGAATTACCGGGACCCCGGCCTTCTTTGCAAGCTTGATTCCTATAGTATTTAACTCCGCAGGATCAAAAACAGGCGTCCTTGTCGTCTGAGGAAAAATAATGACCGACCTTCCCGCCTTCAGTCTCTCTGCTCCGCCTTCCAGTACGGCCTTCAAATCTTCGCGCGGATTTGTGCGGCTGACAACAATAGGGTCCCTTGAACGCATCACGTACCTGAAAAAAGGGTAATCAATGAGGCTCTGTTTTACCGCGAAGGTAACATCCTTAAACGGCTCGATGATACAGGGCAGTATGAATGTTTCAAGCGCGCTCATATGGTTCCCGATAAAAACGCAGGGGCCTTCAAGATTTATAAAATTATCGGCCCCGGTCACTTCGAATAATACGCCGACATGTTCCAGTGCTTTCATTATATCCATGCTGCTATCTGACCATTCCCCGTCGCCGTACCGTCCGCGTTTTGCCTTGGAATTCGAGATGGACACTACAGCCGCCATCCGCAGGTAAAATCCGAATGAAGGCATTGTCCTGGCAAATAAAGAGGCTTTTGATGGATCAGTGATATAGACACCGTTATGAAATGGCAGCTTTTCCAGACGATCCTCCAGAGGATATAATTTAAAAAACACTTTAATAATTTCAGCATGCTCTTGTCAACGCGCATGAGGAAGACTTTGACAATACAGTGGTTTTTGTGATAAATTTCTGTGAGTTATGGACGTTTTAGATATTAGAAGATCCAGGGCTTTATATAAAAAGGCTCTCGGCCTGATGCCTGGAGGAGTCAATAGTCCTGTCAGGGCATTTAAAGCGGTTGGCGGTTCGCCGCTCTTTATCAGTAAGGCAAAAGGCTCCAGGATCTATGACGTCGACGGCAATGAATATATCGACTATGTCCTTTCCTGGGGGCCGATGATACTGGGTCATTCCCATCCCTCCGTTGTAAAAGCTTTAAAATCTGCGATTGACAACGGCACAAGTTTCGGCGCTCCTACCTCTCTTGAAGTTGAACTTGCACAGATGGTGATTAAGGCATATCCGTCCATCGAGAAATTGAGGATGGTCAATTCCGGCACCGAGGCAACCATGAGCGCAATTAGAGCGGCAAGGGGTTTTACCGGAAGAGACAAGATTTTAAAATTCGAAGGCTGCTATCACGGTCACGCCGACGGTCTTCTTGTCAAGGCTGGCTCTGGTGCTGCGACCTTTGGCATTCCTGACAGCGCGGGAGTTCCCCAATCATATGCAAAAAATACCATAACCCTTCCCTTTAATAATATAAAGGCCTTCAAGGATATGATAAGCAGAGAATGGAAATCCATTGCCGCCGTCATTGTAGAACCCGTGGTTGGGAATATCGGTTGTGTACTGCCTGGGGCAGGCTTCCTGGAAACCTTGCGGAAAGAGACGAAAAAATACGGGACCATTCTCATATTCGATGAAGTGATGACAGGCTTCAGGGTGTCATACGGCGGCGCCCAGGCATATTACGGGATCAAGCCCGATATGACATGCCTCGGGAAGGTTATCGGCGGAGGGTTGCCTGTGGGCGCTTATGGAGGAAGAAAGGAGATCATGTCCACAATCTCTCCTGACGGTCCTGTTTACCAGGCAGGCACGCTGTCCGGAAACCCCATTGCAATGACAGCAGGCATAGAGACATTGAAAATACTCTCGCGCAAAGATGTCTATAAAAAACTTGAGGGGAAAATGCATCTCCTCGAAGAGGGGTTGCGCAGCGCTGCAAAGAGTGCCGGAGCCAGTACAAAATTTTACAGGGCCGGCACTATGTTCTGTACATACTTTACAGATACGGAGGTCGTTGATTATAATACCGCCAAGAAATCCGACACCGGGAAGTTTTCAAAGTTCTTCAGAGGCATGTTGGATCGCGGAATAAATCTCGCTCCTTCACAGTTCGAAGCTGGATTCATTTCCCTGGCCCACACAAATGCCGATATAGAAAAAACCGTCAGCACAGCGTACAAAGTACTTTCAGGGGTTAAGTAGTGACCGGAAGGTTCAGATGATTTCTAAATATAATTTTTTAATTTTTAATAATGAAGGGGGACTTTTAGATGTTTAATCCTTTTAAATTGCCCGGAAAAATTATCACGTGGTTTACAGAGGGTATTTCACCCAGGACCAGGATGATTCTTGTGATAATCGTATTGATGTGTTTCATCACCACAGGACTTGTCGGGTATAAGATAAATGATTATTTTGAGAATGATCCCAGTTCCTGTATGCTATGCCATGTGCACGATGCTGCTAACAAGGCGTGGGCTAAAAGCGTGCATAACGGCGTGGGTTGCCACCAATGCCACATTACAACGAAGAAAGACCAGATTCTCCAGCTTTACAGATTCGCAGTGCTCGGGGACCGGACTGTTTCGCCAAGGCATGGCGCAATAATTGTTGCATTGCAGGTCTGTGAGAAGTGCCACTGGGAAAGAAACCCAAAATTTCCTAATGCACCGCTCGTAAACAAATCCGATTTTCATGCAAAACATGTCTTCATTGAGAAGATAGAATGCGTGAAATGTCACGGCTTTGTGACCCACCAGTTTGTTCCCGATGAACGTTTCTGTATCAGATGCCATAAGAACAGAGAGGTCCATGGGACAGGCATGGAAAAACTCGCGTGCATAAACTGTCATACAGACCGCTCTGTGGATCTGAAGCCGGACAGGAAAAAATGTCTCTTTTGCCACGGCAGTGAGCAGGTCAGGAAAGAGCTTATAGCTAACGGCACCATTGATGTTAAATATTTCCAGCCGTCTCCAGCCCTTATTAAAAAAGCTGTGAAGATCGATGTTCCGGCTGATGCGCCGATGCAGTTCTACTGCTATGTGTGCCATAAGCCCCACGCAAAGGTCAAGCCTGATATGAGCAATTGCCTGGCGTGCCATAAGGTCGAGCCGGGCGTAGGGAAGCACGCCTTGCATCTCACTACGATGAGTATGAAGTGCATGGACTGCCATAAACCGCATATATGGAGGATAACAGCAGCCCAGGCGAAAACTACCTGCACAAAATGCCATGAGTACAGGGACCCAAGTAAATTTATAGGACCTTAACAGCCACAAAATAACATGATATAATTAATGCAGCAAGTAAAAATGCACTCTCTTTACTTGCTGCATTTTTGTACCGGGAGGTAATTTTATGGGGAACCATGTCTTTAGGCCGCTCTATATCGTAATCGGGATTGTACTACTGATCCTGATTGCAAGACACTTTTACGTCCCGCATGATTTTGGCATTCATGAAAGAGGCTATATGTATGGCTGGTACAGGGACGGCAACATAGAAGACTGGAAAAAAGTTCAGGTCAAATACCAGGGACGGGATTACTGCAAAGACTGCCATTCAGATAAGTTTACAAGCATAATGAAATCGCCGCATGCAATCATCCAGTGTGAGAACTGCCATGGTCCGGCGCTCGATCATCCGTCTGATCCTCCAAAATTGGCAATTGACCGAAGCCGGGCACTATGCCTCAGGTGTCATTACCCACTTCCTTATCCGACAAGCGGCAGGGCGAAGATCAAAGGGATAGACCCTGACACGCATAACAGGGACTTTCAATGCTCTGAGTGTCATAACCCTCATAAACCTAATGTCAGTATAGGAGGATAGAGATGATAAATAGAAGAGATCTTCTGAAATATGCCATAAAAGGGGCAGCCGGCCTGGCTTTGCCTCTCGCGGCTCTAGAGATATTGAATCCCAAAAAACTCCTTGCGGACATATCAGGCCCGGGTAAAGTCAGGTGGGGGTTCGTCGTTGATACAAACAAGTGTGTCGGCTGCGGATTATGTGTGAAGGCTTGCAAAATTGAGAATGAGATTCCCTATGATGCCAATGTAACAAGGACCTGGGTTGAAAGATATGTCCGTACTAAGGAAGGAAAGCTTTTCGCCGATAGTCCCAAAGGCGCACGGGACGGTTTTGAGACAAAGAAGATCGATCTCGGATTAGGCAACTTTGAGGACATAAAGAATGAGGACATAAGCAAAGCATTCTTTGTACCCAAACTATGTAACCAGTGCGAAAACCCTCCCTGCGTGCAGGTATGTCCTGTCGGCGCCACATATCAGGGACCTGACGGTGTTGTTATGGTGGACAGGACGTGGTGCATCGGCTGCGGATACTGCATTATGGCATGCCCTTACGGAGTGAGGTTTTTCCACCCTGTTTACCATACGGCTGAGAAATGCAATTTTTGCTATCACAGGATAACAAAGGGTTTGAAGACCGCATGTGTGCAGGCTTGCCCCTTCGGCGCAAGAATGATCGGAAATATAAAAGACCCCGACGATCCTGTTGCCAGGATAATAACGACAGAGAGGGTACAAGTGCTTAAGAGCGAATACGGAACTAAACCTCAGGTCTATTACATAGGTCTCGATGAGGAGGTGAGATAGCCATGGTCCACGGAGAAATCTGGACTTTAAAAGAGTTGTTCGTCCTTCCTAATGAGTATATTTATTGGAGCATTCAAATTGTTATGTATCCATTTATGACAGGGCTAGTGGCCGGGGCCTTTGTCCTTTCGTCACTCTACCATGTTTTCGGTGTAAAACAATTGAAGGACATCGCCAGGTTTGCGCTCGTTTTTTCCTTTGCCCTTCTTCCCGTGGCGATGATGCCGCTTCTTTTGCATCTCCAGCAGCCGTTTAGAGGTATCAATGTCATGATGACACCGCATTTTACATCAGCTATTGCAGCTTTCGGCATTGTGTTCATGACTTACGGCTCCATCGTTGCATCGGAACTCTGGTTTTTATACCGAAAGCATATTGTCGAGTCGGCCATGGCACTCAGGAAGAAACAAAACAAGGGCCTGTTCGAATGGCTCGGCTTATTGGTGTTCGTCACACTGACCCTGGGAGTATATGATATAAGCGAAGGATCCCTGAAGAGGGATGAAAAGGCCGTTAAGGTACTCGCGGGCGCAGGCATTCCCGTTGCCTGTTTCCTTCATGGGTATGCCGGGTTCATCTTCGGCTCTGTTAAAGCAAACGCTCTGTGGATGACGCCGCTCATGCCTGTCATATTCATCATGTCTGCCATTGTTTCGGGGATTGCGCTTTGCATGCTGACCTACATAGTGACAATGGAGTTGAGGAAACTGTTTGTATCGCCCAAAAAGTCCGGTCCCGCGGGTTATCAGACCAGGGAGGAGATAAAGAGCGTCGAGATACACGTCATACAGATGACCGCGAAATACCTGCTCCTTTTCCTGATACTGGCCATCACGCTTGAACTGCTGGACCTTATCTTCAGGGGATATACCGCTGTCAAGTCATGGGATGTGTTAAGGAGCGTTATCTATGGAAGGGACTTTACGAATATATTCATTCTGCAGTACGGCATCGGGAACCTTATACCCTTTATTTTACTGCTTCTGCCCAGGCTGACCTTGAGAAGGACGGTGCTCAGCGTAATACTGGTGCTCTTCGGAGTGTTCATGATGAGGTATAATGTTGTTATCGGCGGGCAGGCCTTCTCTTTGACTTTTATGGGATACATGCATTACGAAATGCCGATAATTCCGCACAATTGGGAAACCTTTAAAGAGGGCCTTTTCGGAGCTCTCAGTGTCGCTATTACGCCCTTTGTGCTTTTCTGGATCTTGAACAAGATATTCCCTGTTTTTAGTTACAAGGAATCCCACTGAAAAACGGAGAAAGGGGCGGTTGTTTGGCTGACACGAAACCTGAGAAATCGCTTTTCGGCCAGCTTCTGGACGCGAGCAGCGTCGGCATTCAGCTTGTTGCCTCAACTTTTGCCGGCCTCGCAATAGGGTACGGGCTTGACCGTTTGTTCGGGACCTCGCCCTGGTTGACATGTATTTTTCTCATTATTGGTATAATCTCAGGATTCAGGGAACTGCTAAGGGTCGCGAGAAAGGTGGACAAATCGGACAATGACGGGAATAGTAAAGGGAGTCTCTAAGCAAGCCTTAATCATACTGGCGCCGCTCTGCATTATTTCTCTTTTTTTTACGGGATGGCGTTTTGGGTTCAGCATGGCTGTAGGGGGGCTCGTCGGGGTAGGCAACCTGGGCGGAATTGTCTGGAGCGTAACAGCTCTCATTGGAACTGAGAAGCCGCGGGGCAAGATGGTTTTTTTGAGCACCTTCAAACTGTTAATTATTTTTTCCATTTTGCTTATTCTGGCTATATTAAAGCTTATCAATCCATGGGGATTGCTTGCAGGGTTCACGGTTGTCATGGTTCTTATTATAAAAGAAGGTTTACTATCTGCCGGAAAAAGTGATTAATTGAGTTACTATCTGCTCATAGCCGCCGTGCTTGTTCTTCTAATTGCCGTGAAACTGGCCAAGTTTTTTGGTATGCTCGTTCTGCTGGCTCTGATTGTTATAGCTATCACTTTAAAAAAACGGGGGTAAAAAATATGATAAAGATTGATTTTTCAAACCTGCTCCAGGACTCCATAGGCAACAACGGCCTTACTAAAGAAGACTTTAATCAGATCAGTCGCACCGCTCTTGACGACCTGCTCAATGCGGAGAAATATCCGGAAAATGGTTTTCTCATGCTGCCTGACGCCACGACTGCTGAAAATGCCGCTGTTAAGGAACAGGGCCGGTATGCCGGACGGTTCGATAATATCATACTGCTGGGCATAGGGGGGTCAGCGCTGGGGCCGAGATCGATTCTTGAGGCACTGAGTCCCTTCCACAATCTCAGGGGGAGACCGAGAGTATTCATTTACGATAATGTCGACCCTATGACTCTTAAAAACATTCTCGAACTCGCCGACCTGGGCCGTACTGTCATAAATGTTGTCACAAAATCGGGAAGCACTGCGGAGACCATGTCTTCCTTTATGGTCCTTTGGCAGCATATGAAAGACAATTCGCTGAAACCGGAGGAGCATCTTATCATTACCACCGACCCTGCAAAAGGAAACCTCAGAAAGATTGTAAACGATTACGGGCTCCGGTCACTCCCCGTACCTCCGGCCGTAGGAGGCAGGTATTCTGTTTTAAGCTCGGTAGGCTTGCTGCCGGCAGAAGCAATAGGCATCGACAGTGATACCATGCTTCGCGGAGCAAGGGACATCCACGGCAGGTGTCTGAATTCGGACATGTGGCAGAACCCGGCATTCCTCGCTGCTTCCGGCCTCTACCTTTTTCAGCGGAACAAAAACAGAAACATTACAGTGATGATCCCTTATGCGGACCGTTTAAAAGCTTTTTCAGAGTGGTTCTGCCAGTTATGGGCGGAGAGCCTCGGGAAAGACGGCAAGGGTCTTACGCCGTATCCTTCCACCGGGACCACAGACCAGCATTCCCAGTTGCAATTGTGGATGCAGGGACCTCAGGACAAAGTTGTTATCTTTATTGCAGTGGAAGACTACGGGACTGATATCGACGTTCCCGCCGTGTTTGAGGATATGGAGGGGCTCAACTATTTGGCCGGGCACACTCTCACAGAACTGATAAGAACCGAGCAGGAGGCCTCTGAAATAGCCCTTTCCAAAAATGGACGCCCGAGCATCACCATAACAGTGCCGAGGATCGATGCCTATCACCTGGGACAGCTGTTCCATTTTTTTGAATTGGTCACTGCACTCACCGGTATCTTGATCGGGATCAATCCCTTTAACCAACCAGGGGTGGAGGAAGGGAAAAATCTTACTTATGGAATGATGGGAAAGAAGGGATATGAGGAGAAGAAAAAGGAGTTCCTGGAATACAGGACAAAAAAAATCAGGTTTATGTTATGATTTATATGGTAGGCTGGTGATGTGCCGGCGTTAATAACAGATTTAAAAAGGGGAAAGGAATATGGCATTAATGGAATGGAGTGACAACCTGAGTGTTAAAGTGACGCAAATCGATGAACAGCATAAGAAGCTGGTGGGGATGTTGAACGACCTGCACGACGCCATGAAACAAGGCAAGGGCAGTGAGGTCACAGGCAAGATACTTAACGGGCTTATAGAATATGTGGCAACCCATTTCGCGAATGAAGAAAAGATCATGAAAGATAACGCCTACCCGGAATATCTTAAACATAAGAAGGAGCATGATGCGCTGACGAATCAGGCCCTTGATCTCCAGAAACAGTTTCAGAATGGCAAACCAGTGCTTACCATTGAGCTTATGAAATTTCTGAAAGACTGGCTGTCAAACCATATACTCGGCACCGATAAAAAATACGGTCCATATCTAAACAGTAAAGGGATAGTATAAAAACAAGTGAAAGGTGAATAGTGAATAGTGAAAAAAAACCTCTTTTTATTACTCTAAGGTCTCGCAAGCCCTAAGTCTTCTTTCACCTTTCACTATTCACTTCTCGTTGTGTTCTCTTCTCCACTGTTCGGGAGGTTCTTTAAGGCCTCCGTTTTTCCAGATGCCGGATTTTGCCGACTGCGCCTTTTTTTGAGCGGCGGCAAGACGGTCAATATATTTCGTGCTCGTCGGCAACGTAGAGAGCACTGCATATCCTTCTTCAAGGAGTTTCTCGTTGATCAATTCACCCTTTTTGTTCCAGAGATAGACCAGGGGTCTTCCATTCGGGTCCCGCTGCTGTGTATCAAACTCAACATTAACAACCCAGCCGTTTTTTCCGATAAGCTTTCTAAGTTGCCTTTTTGCCGGCCTTCCCCATGGCTCCTGCTTAAGTTCCGGGGCATCACTGCCCATGAGCCTGACGCTCTCAACCTTCAGGGGAATGCCTGCGAAGCTCTTAACGCGAATGCCAATGGTATTGCCGTCCACGATCTGCGTCACATGAAAGAGTGTGCCCGGGGTTAAAGCAAAGGAAGTGGATGCTGATAAAATAAGGATAATAATAAATAAAATTCCTGTATAATAAAAACATTTCATCATTCTTATTTTAACATACGAGACCGGAGGGCATTTGAAAAACATAGTTTTGACCGGTTTTATGGGGACCGGAAAAACAGCGGTGGGGAAAATATTGTCACAAAAACTCGGTTTTGTTCTGGTGGATGCAGATGCCGAAATAGAGAGAGAGCAAAAGACAACTATAACGGACATTTTCAACCGGCTCGGAGAAGCCGCATTCAGGGACATGGAATCAGCTGTCATAAAGAGGCTGTCCGTCCTGAAAAAGAGTGTGCTGTCAACAGGGGGCGGTGCGGTCATGAGAGCTGAGAACATGGAAGCACTCAGGGAAAACTGGATTATTGTCTGCCTGGAGGCTTCCCCTGAGACAATACTCAGGAGGACAAGCACAAATAAGAACAGGCCGCTCCTGACGGGCCCCGACCCTCTTAAGAAAATACGAGAACTGTATGAGTTCAGAAGACCTTATTATGAGAAAGCGGATATAATAATAAATACCGATGATATAGGAAAGCTTCAGGTGGCAGAGGAAATAATAAAGGCGATAAAAAACAGGTAGAGGCAAAAAAAAGGTAAAGGTAAAGGTAAAGGTTAAGAATGGAGAAAGTTACTGTCGGCTTAGGAGAAAGAAGCTATGAGATTGTGATCGGCAGCGGCACACTTTCCGGCATCGGTGAAAGCGCGTTACGGTTCGGGTTCAGCCCCACCATTGGAATTATCAGCAACCCGACCGTTTTCGGACTCTACGGCGAGGAGGTCCTGCGCTCCTTCAGCAATGCCGGGTTCAACTGTTTCAGCTCCCTCGTTCCTGACGGGGAGGAATATAAAGACTATTTCTGGAGTTATCACATACTTACCGATCTCCTTAATCACAGGCTTGACCGGAATTCCTGCGTTGCCGGACTTGGCGGAGGGGTCATCGGCGACATGACCGGATTCGCCGGCTCGCTCTATATGCGAGGGATACATCTCATCCATATCCCGACAACACTGCTTGCGCAGGTAGATAGCGCCGTGGGTGGCAAGACCGGTGTAAACCACGCCGCCGGAAAAAACATGATCGGAACATTCTATCAGCCCAGACTGGTTTGGACCGATACCAGCACACTCCGTTCACTCCCGAAAAGAGAATTATTATGCGGCATAGCGGAGATAATAAAATGCGGCGTGATATGGGATGCGGAGCTGTTCGGCGTCCTGGAAGAGAAGCGGGAGGCCATACTCAATCTTGACATGGACGTCATAAACTATCTTATAAAACGCTCCTGCCAGATAAAGGCCGAAGTGGTGTCAATAGATGAACGGGAGTCAGGCCTCAGGGCTATCCTGAATTACGGCCACACCATCGGTCATGCAGTGGAGACGGAAACCGGATATTCTAAATATCTGCACGGTGAGGCCGTAGCTATGGGCATGTGCCTGGCGGCGCGTCTTTCTGAGGCGCTGGGTATGATGGAGAGTGCTTGCGTCGAAAGAATAAAATCCGTTATCCGCGCATATGGCTTGCCGGTTGAATTGCCAAAAGATATGAATGGTGATAAACTAATTTCGCTTATTTCAATGGACAAAAAAGCAGAGGCGGGCGAAATAACATTTATTCTGCCCAAAGACATAGGGAATGTTGTAATCCATAAGGGTGTTGATTTGAAAATATTGAAAAGGATAGTGGGAACTTGAAAACCATTCTTGTTATTGATGACGAAAAAGATATTGTAGAACTGGTCTCCTACAATTTGAAGAAAGAAGGGTTCGCCGTAGATGCCGCCTACGACGGTGAAACAGCCCTGAAAAAGATCAGGTCCACGCCTTATGAGCTCATCGTCCTCGACCTTATGCTGCCGGGCGTGCAGGGACTTGAATTATGCAGGATAATACGAAATGATCCGGCTATCGCTGACACTCCTATAGTCATGCTTACCGCAAAAGGAGAAGAGGTGGACAAGGTGCTGGGGCTTGAAATAGGCGCCGACGATTACATGATTAAACCTTTCAGCCCGAGAGAGCTTGTTGCCAGGGTCAAGGCCATTTTGAGGAGATCTGAGCACCAGAAGCCCGCGAATTCTGATGAGGAGAATAGGACAGGACAGCTTCTGAAAATGCGGGACATAACCATAGATAAAGAAAAATACATCGTCACTGTGGGGAATAAACAGCTTAAGCTGAGCGCTACCGAATTCAAACTGCTCCTTTATCTCTGCGAGCGGCCCAACAAGATCTACAATAGAGAGCACCTCCTTGATGCAGTGTGGGGCGATGATGTCTTTGTTGAACCGAGGACAGTAGATGTGCACATCCGGAGGTTGCGGACAAAGATTGAGGACGACCCCAACAATCCCAGGTACATAAAGACGATGCGGGGGATCGGTTACTTTTTCGAAGGGTAAATGGAAAATCTCGCACTTGTCATCCTCTCACTGATCATCCTGTTTCTTGTCATCTACCTCAGCCGCATGTATTCCTCTATCAATGCAATTGCCCATCTTCTCAAAGAGCTTTCAGCAGGCAACCTGGACGCACGGCTGTTCACAGGCAGCTCAGGCAAACTGGATACCATTGCCCGTGATATTATTGCCTTTATGGAGAAAACAAGCCTGCGGCTCGGGTTTGCCGAAGCCGAAATGCAGAGGATGGAGGCCATACTACGGGGCATGTCGGACGGCGTGCTTATAACCGATATGCATGATGTGGTAATACTGGCCAATCGCACCTTTAAAAAGCTCCTTTCGGTTACCGAGAATATCGAAGGCAAACAGATCATGGATGTCGTGCGCAACATAAATCTTATTGAAATTGTGCGGAAGGCCCAGGATTCGTGGGAGATCATATCGGATGAAATTGCAATAACGCGAGGCAACAGGGAGTTGCATCTCATTGCAACGGCAGTGCCCATATACAGTGAGAACTCTGTGAGGGGGACCGTCCTTACACTACATGACATTACAAGGTTAAGACACCTCGAAGAAGTGCGAAAGGATTTCGTGGCCAATGTGTCACACGAAATTAAGACACCCATAACCGCAATAAAGGGGTTTGCCGAGACGCTGCTTGATGGCGCCCTTGATGATAAAGAGAATTCCGAAAGGTTTCTGACAATGATCAAAAACCACAGCGAGCGTCTTAACAGCCTTGTTGACGACCTGCTCGCGCTGTCCGGAATCGAGCTCGGAGATGTCAAAATCAACAAAATAGAAGTCAGCCTTGACCAGGTGATCGATACAGTTTTTATGACGCTGCAAGATAAGGCGGATAAAAAAGAACTTTACTTAAGAAAAGCTTTGCCTGAAAGCACTCAGGCCTTTGCCGCGGACAAAGACAAGTTGATCCAAATTATAATAAATCTCGTTGATAACGGCATCAAATTTACCGAAAAAGGCGGCGTTACCGTAGGTATCGATGACACCGGGGGGAGGATTGCCCTTTTTGTACAGGATACCGGTGTCGGGATACCCACGCGATTCCTGAACAGGCTGGGGGAGCGCTTTTACCGCGTTGACAGCGCACGTTCCAGGGAATTGGGGGGCACGGGTCTCGGACTCGCCATAGTGAAACATCTGGTCGGCGCTCACGGCTGGAGCATGAGAATTGAAAGCACCTATGGGAAAGGAACAAGGGTAAACCTGATTATTGACCGCTATCTGTAAGCCGCAAAATCCCTGACAGTATCATCCTCGCGGCTATGGCGGCAAGCAGTAAAGACATAATTTGTGTCTTTGCACGATTAAGGAGGGTTATATGGTGGGATTAAAGAAACGGCCTGCATTTGTCAACAGTCAACTTGAACATCTTTTATTTTATGTTTTTCTGTTTAGCGTAAGCATTTTTATTGTTTGTACCGGGAGCACCCGGAGTGCATTTGCCGACAAATTTAAACTCGTCAGTGCCGTGTCACTGAGAGCGATGGAGTCTGACGGGAAGGAAATTGCGATCATCGATCCTCGGGAAGAGGGGATTTTTGGGGCAGGTCATCTACTTCTCGCTGTCAATATCCCTTTCAGCAAACTTGAGATCCAGATCGGAAGTCTGGCGCCTCGCAAATCTACCAGGCTGGTCTTAGCTGATGGCGGAGATGGTCAATCGGAGCGGGCAGCGGCAAAATTAAAAGAACTGGGTTACAGTTCTCTTTTGATCCTCGACGGAGGAGTCCCTGCATGGCGTACCGCCGGTTATGAGGTCTTTAGCGGCATGAGTGTGCCTACAAAGGGGTTTGGCGAGTGGGTTGCAGTAAAATATGGCACCCCCACTATTACGCCGGAAGAACTTCATCAGAAACTTGCATCAGGAAAAGATATTGTTATACTTGACAGCCGTCCGGCTGATGAATATGCAGATATGAACATACCGGGATCGATTAACGTTCCGGTTTCTGAACTCGTATATCGTTTCCCTGAAATCCCGGTCAGGCCGGATACGCTTGTAGTCGTAAACTCCGCCGGACGCACACGCAGCCTGATCGGCGCACAGTCATTGATAAACGCGGGAGTCAAAAACGTCGTGGCGCTGCGAGGCGGCACACCGGCCTGGCAGATAGCCGGTTTCGAACTGGAGCACGCCTCTACGCGGCATGCCGCTGAACCTTGGGGGAAAGACCTGAAGCAGGCGTTGGAAACCGCGCAAAAAGTAGCAGACAGGTATCATGTAAGAACGATAGATGCAAAGACACTGGAATCTTATAAAACTGAGAATGACCGCACGGTCTATATTATCGATGTTCGCACCCCTGATGAATTTCGCGCAGGGCACCGCCAGGATTCTATTTATGCCTGGGGAGTCCAGCTTGTGCAGTCTACGGATAAATATGTCGCAACTCGTAATGCAAGGCTGGTGCTTGTCGACAACTATAAGGTCAGAGCATTAATGACAGCTTCCTGGTTGGTGCAGGCCGGGTGGCCGGATGCTGTTGTGCTCGCTGAACCATTTGCAGGGGTAAGGCTGGAAACGGGAGACAAACCTCCTGTTGTTCCAGGGTTAAACGATATCAAATTGCCGCTTATCGAACCGGGCGGACTCAGTGACCTCATTCAGGCGAAGAAGGCTACGGTTATCGATTTCGCCGACAGTATCAGTTATAAAAGTGGACATATCCCTGGTGCATGGTTTGCCATTCGGTCACGTCTTTCGGAAAGCATCAAAAAGCTCTCCGATTCTTCCAACTTTGTTGTGACCGGCGATAATCCCGCCCTGCTTACCCTGGCAGGACGTGATTTGGCGCGCCTTTCCGGCAAACCGGTCAGCATTCTGGCAGGAGGAAACGCGGCGTGGCGCAAGGCCAATTTCCCGTTGAGTAAAGGATTTGAAAACCTCTCAACCAGGACCGATGATGTTTTCAGCATGCCCTTACTGTGGGGGCATTTTGATGATAAAAAGGAATTCGAAAAAACTGCGATCGCATACAGTAATTGGGAGCTTCAACTTCCTGCAAAGATTGAACGCGCAGCAGAAATAGAGTTTGTCGGAGCGCCTAAGAAATAGAGGGTGATAACGATAAGCAGACGGCCTCGTAAAAAAGCCATAGGCTTATGGCCTTTTTACGAGGCCGTCAGGAGCATGGCTTCTTTGATGGCCTCAGCCCTCTCCAGGCCTACAAGCCTCTCAACAATGGCAATCCCAAAATTCAGCGCTGTTCCGGGGCCTTTGCTTGTGAGGATCTGCCCATCCATTACAACATTCGCATCCTGATATATTGCATTCCCCAGCCTGTCCTTGAATGTGGGGTACGAGGTAGCGTGCCTTCCCTCAAGGATACCCGCGTTTGCGAGCACATATGGGGCTGCGCATATAGCTCCCGTAAGCTTTCCCTTATCGTAAAATTCTCTGATCAGGTCTTTGACACGCAGATCCGCATTCAGGTTGTCGGCGCCTGGCTGACCGCCGGGAAGCACGAGCATGTCAAAATTATCGGCGCGTATTGCATCAATGGCAGTGTCAGGAATGACCTTGACGTGCCGCGCACTTTCAATATACCCTGCATGTAAACCGGCAATAACTACTGTTATGTCGGCCCTGCGCAAAATATCGACAATTGCCATTGCCTCTACTTCTTCGAATCCATCTGCAAGCAGCACAGCTACTTGTGGCATTCCATCCTCCCTTTTTTAAAATGTTGGATTTTGAATGCAGAATTTTGAATTAAGGAAATCAACTCCTTCCTCCTGCGATTCAAAATTTAAAATTCAACATTCAACATTGATTTCACACCACCTTCGATACTGTTTTTTCGGAACAGGCGCTTACAGCGAAATACAGATAGCCGGTTGCCAATAAAAGGGATATAACGCCGCTATACGGGAATTCTATATTCAGCAGGGCATGTGCTGTCTGAAGCATAAGCGGAGGAGTAAAAGCTATTATCGAGAGACGGATCAATGCACGCGGTTTCAGATCGAGATTAAACATTTTAGCAAAAAACATTCCTATGGACGCACACAGCAATGCCTGAATAAAATAATACAGGAAGGCGAAAAAAAGGGCGAAAGGATAAACCACAAAAATAAAATAATCTTTAAAGGTCTCCATCCAGAGATTAATCAGGTCCTTGTCAATAACGGCATGATGTATCCGCGAAAAGTCGAATGCGTGTATCTCGGAACCGTCCTCTTTCACAGTAAGTTTTGTCTTTGTCAGCATAACGGTTGCATTTGAGGCTGCAGGAAGAGAGGCCCCGTCAGAGGTATCTATAACAGCAAACGGCAACTTGCTCCACGGCGCATTTATAATGTATGGAACAGGCACATTTACGGACGCCGCGCCTTCGGAAATGGTAATAGTCGGGACTTGATGAACAACTTTGGGGACTTCATCAGCAACAAAATCAGCAACGCGTTCATGCAGCCTGACCATATCGGGAATAATATTTAAGGTAAGCACCAGCAGAAGATAGGTCACGCACAGACCCTTCCAGTTACTGGCAACATCCCGATACAAAGATTTCGAGAAAAAAGACATGTATAGGGGATGAATGATCGAATACTGCTTCATAGTCCCCTTTTGCACATATACTTCATGATGTAAGCTTAAAATACTTTCTTTTTCACCTTTTCCGCGTAATCTGAGGCCTGCTCTGAAAGCTCATCAGCAATATCTCTTATCTGTTTCCTTGTCTTCTTGCCGGACTGGGGAGCCAAAAGAAGCGCAAGTCCGGCGCCTACCGCACCGCCTACCAAAAAGGAAAAAATTGTAATCATGCCCATGTACCTGTCTTCTCTGTCCATAACGACCTCCTCTACAATATATTGTGACTAAAACTTACCACGCCGCGGTAAAGTAGTCAAGCACGTCCTTTGAAATAACAGGTAGAGGTACAGGTAAAGGTTGAGAAAACGAAAAACATACGTCACTAACCTTAGCTGCCTTCACTTTACCTCTACCTCTACCTGTCGTTATTCATAAAAAGCCGGAACAGGATTCCGATGCTCTTGAACGCTACGGCTAAATCATGAAGGGTCCTGATTCCAACCAACCATTTGAGGAGAAATGAAGGCCTGCCGTAAAATTTTCTGAACGCTGTCCTGCGTAGTTTAATAATCTCCTCTCTTGTCATGGTATACGGCACGAATGCCGCGCCCTGATAAGTGAAGTCCGAAAGTTCGTCAGAGAGACTCCCGAATTTTTCCAGATTATCATATAAGTAGGTGCCGGGGAATGGAGTGATCGCATGAAAGTTAGCAATGTCGGAGTCCAGGTCCACTGCAAAATCTATCGTCTGCAGCCCCTCATCGTAAGTTTCTCCCGGAATGCCGAACATAAAAGGCGTGCTTACCTTGAGCCCCACCTCCTGGGCCATCTTTACCGCTGCACGAATCTGAGCAAGGGTTGTTCCTTTCCTGATTGTGTTGAGGTTCTTCTGAACACCACTCTCCGCACCGAACAGTATCGCCCAGCAGCCGGCATCCTTAAAAGCCTGGAGCAACGGTTTATCGACCTGGTTCACACACGCTGAAGCAAACCAGGTGAAGTCGAATCTTCTGGCCTTTATCTCGCAAGCAAGCCGCATGGCCCGGCTGTAATCAGCAGCAAGAGTATCATCGATAAATTTAATCTCCCGATACCCCTCGTTAAGACAGTGCTCGATTTCTTTCAACACGTTTTCAACGCTGCGGTAGCGAATGCCAGTCTCCCTGGTTTTATCAATTTGAAAACAATAGATGCAGTTCCTGTTGCATCCCCTGGAAGTAATGATTACAGCAACAGGCTTTCTGCGGTAGGTGGCAGGCGGCGGGATATACTGCATTGCATCGCCCAGCAGTTCTCTTGCCGGAAAAGGAAGGGCGTCAAGGTCGGAGATCAACGGCCTTGGCGGATTCTTTATAATCCTGCCGCCCTCACGGTAGACAACTCCTTCAACGCCTTCAAGTCCGCTGCCGGCTTCCAGCCGCTGTATGAGTTCGAGTGAAGAGTATTCACCCTCCCCCGTGATTATTGCATCCATCGATGTCCCGGCATCTGCCAGACACTTCTCCTGCATGGCAATCGGATAGGGGCCTCCAGCGCAGATAAAAACCTGTCTGCCGAGCAATACCTTGAAATCCTCTGCTGCCTTTTTGGCCTTTCCCCAGCCGAACGTTGTGGAATAGAGACCTATAAAGCCCGGGTTGAATGCCTTTAGCTCCTCGCAAATAGCGTCGTGAGTAAGAAAAGCGCCGTTTAAGAAACTGACTTCATGCCCTGCCTCTCGCAAAACAGCAGCCACGTAAAGCGTGCCCAGTGGCTGCCAGTAATTGATTTGAGAGCTCGCAGTTTTAGAAGAAAAGATGTCCTCAGGCACCCACGACGGTATGACCAGTGAGCATTTCATAGTCACGCAGCCTGAGGAGCGCACACACCCATCGTGTTATTTATTACCGAGTCCGCAGCATGCAGGCCCGACTCTATTGCATGGTCCATATTGTAATATCTGAACATCCCGCTCCTCCCTGCAAGGTGAAGGTTCCTGAAGGCCCCCAGATATTTGTAAATAACCTCACACTGTTCTGCATAGCCGATTTCAAATAGCGGGTATGCCTGCTTTACCCGCACAACAGCACTCCCCAAAACATCGCCTCTGCTGATAAACCCGAGTCGCTCAAGCCCCCGGGATGTAATATCGGCAAGCTGCTCGTCGGAGGAATTCCATATGCGGTCTCCCTTAAAGCTGAAGTGTTCCGCAACAAGAATAGTCTTCCCTTCAGGGGCCATCTTCCCGCTCCAGTTCGTCGGCTCGTGAATTCTGCCGAACGGTATCTTCTTTTCCGGAATATAAATCCAGGTCTGGTCGGTAGCATGCTTCCTGTCTATCATCACAGCAACAACAACAAGATCCCTGAACATGAGTTTGGAAGCAGCGGTCAGCACAGGCGCTGGGGCAGGAGGATCCAGCAGCCGGACCAGCGTCGTAAGCGGGATACTCGATATGAATACATTACCGGATGCATAATGAGCGCCGGATCTGCCGACAGTTTCGATACTATCTATCACAGACCTGGAGTGCTTAACCTTTACTATTGGGAAGCCGGTATATACGGCGTTATGCTTTTCTATTTCTTCCCTGAGCCTATCGGCAAGGCGGCCTATGCCAAGCTGCGGATAAGAAAAACTGTCCACAAGCGAGGGTATATTTCTCCCGCTGAACTTGAAAAAAGCGTTCCTGATTGCGCAGCCCAACGAAAGTCCGTTGATTCGCTGCGACACCCAATCTACGCTGATACGTTTGCAGTCTATGCCCCACACTTTTTCGCTGTATTCCTTAAAGTAGATATCGAACATGGTGCGTCCAAAATTGGCGACCACCCAGTCCTCAAGCGAAAGCTGGGGCGGAGAATGCTTCAGGCGTTTCAATTTCTCGGCTATATAGTCTTCGACTATCTTAATCGTAGTCGGGATGCCCATTCCGAAAAGTGCATTCATCGGTTTTAAAGGATAATCGAAATAGTTATTGCGCAGAAAGATTTTGCTGTGACGGGGGACAGAAATCAGTTCACCGCCCATCAGGTTTCGAATGAGGGCATCGATTTCAGGCTTTTTTGTAAAAAAACGGTGGCCCCCCAGGTCAAAACTGAATCCGTCGGTCCTTATTGTTCTGGAGAGGCCTCCAACAGCAGAATCCTCCTCAAAGATCTCTGTGCTAGCCCCTGATTTTGTTAATTTGTATCCCGCAGAAAGGCCGGTAAGTCCGCCTCCGAGAATTATGGTTGAGAGAGATCTCATAGCCTTTATACTTAGTTTACAGGTTACGGTAAATAATTTTCCAGTTCAACAATAAGGAAGGCCCGGGGGGCTCTAATGTGCCATTCCACCGGGCCTAAGTACTTACAGTCCACAATGCAGGTTTTTAGTCGTCCTGCATAGGCTTTATAAATTTGAAATATACCATTGTCCAGTTCCCGAGGATTATGCCGATAATAGCACTTATGCTTCCGATTGAAAGAGTGGCGCAACCGGTTAATCCCTGACCGACATTGCAGCCGCCCGCGACAATACCTGAAAAACCCATCAGAAGACTTCCCATAAAAACTGTAACCAACTCCTGGGCGGAAGGGACCTTCCAGGAAAATTCCCTGAGGAGTTTAGCGCTGAGAAACGCGCCTAACGGCACGCCGATCACAGCTATTTCAGCCCACGTCACTGTGAAATAACCGACACTTGACATGGGGAAAAATTTGGAATGAGCATCGTTCGTTACCAGGGTCGAAATAAGTTCGGCAGAAGGAGAGGTGAAATTCATACCCCTTGCAAACCCTCCACCCCAGTGCTGAGAAGCCCAAAATGTGAGTATACCTGTGAAACCGAGGAGCAGGCCTGTCACTGACCAGTAAAAGCCTTTTTGCTTCCCCATGGAGAACGGCTTGTCTTTAAGGCAGAAAATGAAGATGGCGACAGCAATAACCGCGATGACTATCCATTTTGTAGTCATCCCGCTGCCGAAAATCTCCCATAACATTGCATTGGACTTTCCAGCTATCTCGAACTTAACGCTTCTCATAGCGGTATTAAGCGGACTTAATACTCCGAAAGCCGTTGCGCCGGAACTGATTAAAAAACCCAATATAGCGGCAAATGCTGCAAGCTGACCTTCGCCGGCCTTGAAATAGATGCCGCTGCCGCAACCGCTGGCCATCACCATGCCAAGTCCGAAAATATAGCCGCCAACAATGTTGGCCACAGGATAGAATGACTGCGGCATCAATGTAATATACCCCATGTCATTCAGAAAATTGGAGCCTACGATCATAACCGCCAAAGCTATAAGGTAGCCCCGGAACAGAGTAACGTCCTGAATGAAGACAACATCCCTAAACGCAGAATTCATACAGAATCTGCCGCGCTGAAGCACTAACCCGAGTAAGCCTCCGCATAATAGTGCTGATAAGATATAACCGATGCTTGCACTCTGTATTGCAGTTTCTTCCATTGACGACTACCTCCAATAATATCGGTGCGACACCGAATTTGAGAACGCAACTTCTTAGTTTAGTGGCATAACTTTCATTATGTCAACGACATTATAATTATAGATAAATAAGTATTAATAATAGACTGTGACCAGCGTCTGGTGGTCAAATATATTGTCAGAAATACAGAAAGACTTTGAATTTCTGTATTTCTTGACAGAAAGGGCAACTTCCCCGGGAAGAGCGCTTAACAGTTCTCCCGAGATAACCGCAACAGCGGTCTCCGATGACGTCTCACTGCGACATCCCGATAAACCGAAATCTTGACCGGGTCCCCAACTGTAATAATCGGGATTTTTATATGTCCAGGTAAAGCGGAGTGGAGACACAGCAATTTCTTCCGGGGACGGCGCGTACTGCAGCTTATAAGAATAATGAATTCTCTTATTGGTCAAGAGGTCGAGAAGCGGGACGTCAACAGCGATGTTGACGTCATCGCCTTTCCGGGGCAGCGTCACTACTTCGACGTCTTCTCCATGAAGCGTATTCAGGAATGCCCCTGCACGCTGCAAATTTTGCGCGCTCGTATGTTGCAGGAAAGGAAGGTAGGCAAATACCGCAATAATAAGTGAACAGGCTACAACCAAAAATGCGATCAGCCTCTTCAACCCTATGTCCCTGATAGCGGTGATCCCATATGCGGCCATAAGAGCAAACATCGGGAATGCGATCATCGTATAGCGTATACGTTTGATCTGGAATACAACGATCAGCACTATGAACCAGCTGATAATCAAATATTTCGGGTCCTTTTTTTTCCATGCATTATAAACTGAGAAAGCTGCGGCCGCAGAAATAAAGGGATGCACCTGGAAAAGGAATGTAGAGATGAAACCTTCCCCCCACCTTCTGAGACCCGGCTTTTGATAAGAGAGCAGGAGATTTATCTGCGAGAAGAAGACGTCATGTTTTAAAAGCATTACAACTCCGGCGGCAAGTACTGCGGACAGTACGGGAATAATTATGCGGAAGCCGTACCTCCTGACAGGCATCCCTCCCGGCGAACGGTGGGCCTGAAGCAGGCGCACCGCAACAATAATAATAAATAATGAGAAGATCAGCCATGCTGAATATTTGGAAAAAATAACCAGAAACAGGGCTGCCGAGGCAATCGGCGCCCAGATACCCCCGCGGTCCAGCGCCGCAAGAAACGCAAACACGGCAAACATGAAGAAAAACATTGTAGGTATATCCACAAGCATAAGCGGCGCCTGGGTAAAGATATACGGCATTCCAAGCAGGAACATGCCTCCGAAAAAGCCTGTTTCCTTGTCCCATAGTATTTTACCGGTCATATACGTAAGCACAACCGTGAACGAGAAAAGCAGGGTTGTAATCACCTGGACAAAAATTCTGGCCTCACCCAGGTATCTAAAGACAAGCCCATAGATAAAGGACATCAACGGCAGATCTGTCCATGCGTCAATGGTCTTTCCCCATTCCCTCAGAAAGTAGCCGGCCCCATAGAGTTCAAGATGTTTGGCCTGTGTAAAATACCGTGAGGCATCCACGTTCATCTCAGGCTCTCTCCAGAACAACGCCGCAGCCGCAAATGACAGGACAAAAAGAAACAGCACAGGATAACGCTCCGGGACCGTGGTCTTTGAAAGCATAAAGGCGGCAAGACCGCCTGGAATAAGGAGCGCGATTATGCGGGTGATCTTTACCGTGCCGAATACCCACTCCCAGCTCACAAGCCGGTTGTCATCGAGATTGCGAAAATTGTACAGCAAGAAGACAGTGAGCGCCGTCAATGCAATAAGGGCAACAAACTGTATACTTCTTTTCATTATCTGCGAACGGACCCTGAAAGGTTGAGCACCCTGTATGAGAGCGTGCTATCAACAAGAATGCCAAGTTTCATAAAGTAATTGTCACCAAAAGGGGAAAAAATGTCAACGCGGCAGCAATTGGCAGTATCTTTGGAATATGGAATGGAAGGGTTCTATCTGTCCAGCACTTCCCTGATTTTTCCAAGGAGCCTGTCAGGTGTGATCGGTTTGGGAATTAACTCAGTATCTGCTTCAAGCAGCCCCTTCCCCACAATAATATCGTCAGTGTATCCGCTCATGAATATTACCTTTGCACCGGGGTTGAGGCTCATTATCTCCTCATATGCCTCCCTGCCATTTTTAATAGGCATTATCACGTCGAGGAGGACAAGGGACACCTTCTCCATATTATCGTTGTAATGTTTTACCGCATCCTCTCCGTTTTCAGCCTCTATTACCTTGTAGCCGTGTTCTTCAAGGCTGATCCTGAAAACGTCCCTAACCGCAGGGTCGTCTTCGGCTATCAGTATTGTCTCCCCCTTACCCAAGGCAACGGGCTGAATCAACTCCGGTGTCGCTTCAGCATCCATGGTTGTCAGCGGCAGGTATATTTTGAAGGTTGTGCCAAGCTCAGGCTCGCTGTAGACATTAATATATCCGTCATGTCCTTTGACAATACCATAGACTACCGCCATCCCAAGTCCGGTGCCCTTCCCCATTTCCCTTGTGGTAAAGAAAGGCTCGAATATCCTCTGCCGGGTCGTTTCATCCATACCCTTGCCTGTGTCGGAAACGCTTATCATGGAGTACATGCCGGGCTGCCCGTATCCATGTGTTGCTATGAATTCCTTATCAAGCCTGATTTGTTCGGTTGCCACACTGAAGACACCCCCCTTTGGCATGGCATATCTCGCGTTTGTTGCAAGGTTCATCATGACCTGCTCAAGCTGGTGCGCATCAGCCAGAACCGGCATCGCTCCGGGATGTAATATGGTTTTGCATGAGATGTCCTCACCTATTATCCTCGCCAGGAACTTTTCCATCTTTTTAATGATCTGGTTCAGGTCCAAATATTTTCTTTCGCTGATCTGTTTCCTGCTGAAAAGAAGCAGGTCCTTTGTGAGATGAGCCGCTTTTTCCGCACCATCAAGCATAAGTTGGATATTTATCCGCTGGGGATCGTCTTTTGCCATGTTCATCAGTGCGAGACTTCCATAACCCATAATGGCGGTGAGGATGTTATTGAAGTCGTGTGCTATGCCGCCTGCAAGGTTGCCGATCGACTCCATCTTCTGAGACTGTCGAAGCTGCTCTCCCAGCTTACGCTGTTCGGTGATATCTTCACTCAGCGCGATAAAATTACTAATGTTTCCGCGCTGATCGCGTACAGCAGCTACGCTGTTCCGGGCCCATACCATATCTCCAGATTTTGTTATGAATCTTTTCTCTATAATGAAACTATTTGCTTTGCCGGACAAAAGGTCTCCAATAAGCCCCGAACAGACTGGGAAATCTTCGGGATGAGTAACTGCCTTAAGGCTCATCGAATATAGTTCCTGCTCTGTATATCCGGTGATATCACAGAAGGCCTTATTTACTTGTATGAAGTTTGCTTCCTTATCGCTCATTGCCTGGCCGATAGCAGCTTGAGCGAAAGCTGTGCGGAAACGCTCTTCGCTGTTTTGCAGGGCGTCTTCCATCTGCTTGTGCTCGGTAATGTCGATCATCAAACCGATCAATCTCGGTACTTTTCTTGCCGCAGTTGGAATGATGCGGACGATGTCGCGTAGCCATACCACTCGACCATCTGCTGCCAAAGCCCGATACTCGAACCTGTGGTCTCTGCCTTCATTGATTGCAGTCTTGCAAAAGTCGACGGCTTGCCCACGATCATCCGGATGAATATGTTCAACCCAGAAATCCGGTTCTGTCAACCATTGTTCGACAGGATACCCAAGGATAGTTTCAGCTCTCTCACTCACAAAAGAGAATTGCAATGTAGTCGGGTCAGCTTCCCACACGATGGCATCGAGTCCTTGAATCAAAAGACAACATCGTTCTTCGCTATCACGATTATTTTCTTCCGAGTGTCTGTGGTCAGCCATCACGAATAGTTCCTTCGGCAGCTCGGTTGTCGTATTTGCGGGGATAAGACCCGGAGCTCGCCATACCCACAGAGAGGGCTGGCTTTGTCGAGAATACTTGTTACTTAATAAATATCATTGAAGCGTTGCTTTGTCAAGCATCAGCAGCAGTTGCACGAGTTTTCAGAAGAACTCAAAATAGAGGGGGCGCGCTATGGGCGCTGCAAAGAAGTTAGAACTTTATGGTTTATTGCGAATCATCAGGCGCCTTTGGAAGAGGCGTGATTTCAACAGCGCTGACATTTTTTTCAACCGCGGAAAGATATAGTGCGTACCTCTGCCGCTCAACGGTAAAGGCAACGAGTTTACAGGGATTTTTTAACGATACGGTCACAATAGACCATATTATACTATTCCAGTGTTAGTTTCTCAACGGGCGGTCAGATACCCCGTGGTCGCTTCACGAGGAGATTCATTTGACCTCGCAGTTTTAATCATTGTAAACTTCTCTGATACGCAAATTGCCGGCTAAACAGCTCGGGGGAATCATTATGAAAAAAATAGTATACCTCACGGTCTCCATATGGTTAATGGGACTTGCCATTGCTGGATGTCAAAAGGGAAACGACAACACCATCAAGATCGGCTTGATAGCGGAGTTGACCGGTGATGTGCCGGCTGTCGGCGCATCGTGCAAGAACGCGGCTCAAATGGCTGTCAAAGAAATTAATGATGCCGGCGGCATAGACATTGCCGGGAAGAAATACAAAATGGAACTCTTTATCGAGGACAGCGCCGGCAAGCCTGACCAGGCGGCTTCATCAGCACAAAAGCTGATCACTCAGCAGGGCGTATTGGCAATAGTCGGTCCCAATTCCAGCAGCAATGCTATTCCGGCATCCGAAATTGCTGAAAGTTCAAAAGTCGTTCTTATAACCCCATGGTCTACTAACCCTAAGACCACTCTTGACGCAAAAACCGGCGCGCCAAAGAAATTCGTTTTCCGCGCGGCCTTTATCGACCCCTTTCAGGGCCGAGTTCTGGCCAAATTTGCCATGGACACCATGAAGGCCAGGAAGGCGGCGGTACTCTATGACGTTGCTTCTGACTATAACAAGGGTATTGCTGAATTCTTCAAAACAACCTTTGAACAAAATGGGGGAAAGGTTGTAGCTTTCGAATCGTACACGACGACTGACAAGGATTTTTCAGCACAGTTGTCCAAGATCAAAAACGCTTCGCCTGACGTCATCTTCCTGCCGAACTATTATACTGAGGTGCCGCTGCAAATCCAGCAGGCCCACAGGCTCGGGATAGAGGTTCCGTTCCTCGGCAGCGATTCATGGGGCAGCCAGGACCTCGTTAAGCTCTGCGGCAAGGATTGCGAGGGATATTATTTCAGCACCCACTATTCAGCCGAATCGGCCGCGCCTGCCGCGAGAAAATTCATTCAATCTTATCACACGGCTTATGGCAATACACCCGATGACGTGGCTGCTTTGACATACGACTCCTTCGGTCTTCTGCGCCAGGCTATCAGTATTGCCGGCAAACTTGACCGCAAGGCGCTGCGCGATGCTCTTTCAAAAGTCCCGGCATACGATGGTGTTACAGGAAAAATGCAATTCAAAGAAGGTTCCGGAGACCCTGTTAAAAGCGCTGTTATATTGCAGATAAAAGACGGTAAATTCGTGTGGTTCGCCAATGCCCAGCCCTGAGGGCTTGAACGCTTGATATACATTTTTCAGCAGGCTCTGAACGCCCTTCAGCTCGGCAGCATATACGCCCTCATAGCCCTTGGCTACACAATGGTTTACGGGATACTGTCGATGATCAACTTTGCGCACGGCGATTTCTTTATGGTAGGGGCGTTTTTATGTTTCATTGTTGCAACTTTTATGCAACTCCCCTTTGTGCCGGCTCTTCTTATATCAATGGCAGGGGTGGCTTTGCTCGGGGTAATCGTCGAGCGCGTGGCATACAAACCACTCCGTCAGGCTCCAAGAGTTTCCGCTATTATAACGGCCCTCGGAGTCGGGATTTTCCTTGAGAATTTTACTCTCGCGCTCAGTCCTTATCCCAAGCATATCCCGGTGATAATTGAGAACACCACGGTTTCACTCGGCGGTGTGATTATTTCGTCCCTGCAGATAATAATTATTGTCCTGGCTATAGTGCTGATGACAGTCCTGCATTTCATTGTGCAGCATACAAAAGTGGGGATGGCCATGCGTGCCATTTCATGGGACAAAAGCGTAGTTCCTCTTATGGGGGTGCCTGTAAACTACATAATTTCGATCACTTTTGCATTAGGCAGCGGCCTGGGCGGAGCGGCTGGTATGCTCTACGGTATGGCATACCCTGTCATAGACCCATATATGGGGATAATCGTCGGGTGGAAGGCATTCATCTCGGCGGTAATTGGAGGGATCGGCAATATCCGCGGGGCAATGATCGGCGCATATATCCTCGGTTCTGTAGAAGTGCTGACTGCAGCTTTCCTCCCCTCCACTTATCGTGATTTCGTGGCTTTCTCCCTTCTGCTTATCCTCCTGATCTTCAGGCCGTACGGCCTGTTCGGAAAACCGGGAACACAAAAAGTATGAGGAGACAATGCCGCAGCGCGCACAGATAAAGAGCAAAGTATCAGGACGACTTGTCTTGCCGTTATTTATTGCAGCCGGGTTTGCCGCTTCTTTTGCTATTCCGCATTTCAACCTGCTGAATGAGTATGTTCAGCTCATACTTATGTACCTGGGCATTAATATCATACTTGCCCTGAGTCTCAATCTCGTCAACGGCTATATGGGTGAGTTTTCTGTGGGGCATGCCGGATTCATGTCGGCAGGGGCATATATCGCTTCAGTTCTTACCGTTAAGGTCTTTCCTTCCGGCACAGAGGCATGGCTATTCCCTTTGGCTGTTATTGCCGGCGGCCTCGGGGCAGCGCTCCTGGGACTAATCGTTGCAATCCCATCATTCAGAACACGTGGAGATTATCTTGCCATTGTAACTCTCGCTTTCGTGATGATTGTAAAGTCGGCCCTTGAGAATATCGATGCTGTCGGCGGAGCTCGGGGTTTTCTTGGAATGAGCAAGATAACGACGCTGCCGTGGGTTTTTTTTTGGGTGGTTTCGGCAGTCTGGATCATAAGAAATTTTATTTACTCGAATTACGGCAGGGGGGTGCTTTCTATCCGTGAAGACGAGATAGCAAGCGGCCTGATGGGCGTTAACACGCGGCAGGTCAAACTCCTTGCATTTACAGTTTCGTCATTCTTTGCCGGTGTGGCAGGCGCGCTCTTCGCCCATGTCCTGCAGTTCATAAACCCCCGCATGTTCGATATAATCAAATCCACCGACATGCTTGTAATGGTTTATCTGGGCGGCATAGGTTCCATCGCAGGCTCCATACTGGGGGCTTCCGCCTTTACTGTCCTTCTCGAGATATTGAGACCGCTCGGGGTATGGCGTATGGTGCTCATGCCGTTGATGCTCGTGCTTTTAATGATCTTCCGTCCCCGCGGAATCATGGGATTGCGTGAGGTTTCATTGTTCATTCCCTCATCAGACAGGTTAAACAGTACTGATAAAGAGAAGACCGCATGACACTGCTCAAGGCAAACAATATTACACATTATTTCGGTGGACTTTGCGCGGTATCGGATTTTAATTTGGAACTCGGGCGTGGTGAACTGCTTGGTATAATCGGCCCCAACGGAGCCGGCAAAACCACGGTATTCAATATAATAACGGGTGTTTATCGCGCCGCCAAGGGGACTATTTTTTTTGACGGCACGGCGATCGTCGGCAAAGCACCTTACCGTATCGCCGCAATGGGCATTGCACGGACTTTCCAGAACATCAGGCTTTTTAACGACCTTCCCGTGCTTGACAACATACGTATAGCACATTATTCCGGATCGAACTACAGCCCCCTTGAGGCCTTGCTTCATACAGGGCGGTACAAAAGTGAGGAAAGACGAATAAGGGAGCACTCCATGGAACTGCTCGCCCTTTTTAATATGGACAGCCTCGCAGGTACAACCGCAAAGAATTTGCCTTATGGGCAGCAAAGAAGGCTTGAAATCGTGAGGGCTCTTGCTACAGACCCGTCATTGCTGCTCCTCGATGAGCCCGCCGCAGGCATGAATCCCCGTGAGGTGGATCAATTGACAGACTTTATCCATTGGATACGGGACAAATTCAAACTCACCATTATTCTTATAGAGCACCAGATGCGCCTCGCCATGGGCATCTGCGAGAGGCTTATTGTGCTGGATTTCGGAGTTGTCATAGCTGAAGGCGCCCCGGCAATGATACAGAAAGATCCGGCGGTGCTGGAAGCCTATCTTGGAGTAAAGGTTCCGGGATGAGCACGAAAGAGGTGATGCTCGAGGTCAGGGATCTTGCGGTGCAGTATGGCGCTATCAGCGCCGTAAAAAGGATTTCATTTGAGGTGAATACGGGTGAAATAGTTACGCTTATAGGGGCTAATGGAGCGGGAAAGACCTCTGCGCTGCACGCCATTTCGGGGACGGTAGCATACACCGGCGCCATATTATACAAGGCCCAAAACCTGCGGGGCATTCCCGCCCATATGATCGTTGCTATGGGGATCGCCCATGTGCCTGAAGGCCGCGGCATCTTCGGAAATCTTACGGTCATGGAAAACCTCCGGATTGCCACATGGCAGCGCAAAGACAAAGTCGGGGTCAGGCGCGATTTCGAACGAATCTTTGAGTTCTTTCCGCGTCTGAAGGAACGAATGAAACAACCGGGCGGTACCCTCTCGGGCGGAGAGCAGCAGATGCTGGCAGTTGCAAGGGCACTGATGAGCAACGGAACTATGCTGATCCTTGATGAACCATCAATGGGTCTTTCCCCATTAATGGTTCAGGAAATTATGAACATGCTTTCCAGGATTAATAAAGAAGGGACCACCATCCTGCTTGTTGAGCAGAATGCTAATATGGCCCTGCATATCGCACACCGCGGGTATGTGCTGGAGACAGGGATTATCACTCTATCCGGAACCGGACAGGAATTGAGAGGGAACCCCCTCGTCAGAGAGGCATATCTCGGGTAGGGCTGAGTATGTTGGCTCGGCGCACGGGGTGCAGGTTACCCGGATCATACGATAATCAACTCAGGTAAGGAGAAAACAAGATATATGGGAACTTCAGCAGGAATGGATGCTGCAATCAAAGACGTGAAAAACTACGATGCTGCTACCCCCGGCAAAATGACAGCGGCTCTGGCTGGCTGCGTTGTTGGCGCCGTGGTCATGGCATTGTGTGCTTTAGGTGCTTATAGTGGCGCACGTCAGGCAGTGCAGACTGTGGGAAAGGACTCTGTTCCATCCATCGTTGCAGCTGAACGTATCCTGGCAACACTGGGTGACGCCCACGCTAACGCTATGAACGCGGTGGTGACTAATGAGGGCGAAGATGGACCGTCTCTCAAGAAATACCGCCAGGACATGGACCAGGTGCACGCCGACCTGCTCACCGCTGCTCAAAACATCACTTATGGTGATGATGAAAAGAAACCTATCCTGGCGCTGATGACCAGGCTTGGCGAATATGAGAGGGTACTGGGTCGGGAAAGGGTGCAATCCGGAGACAACGCCATAGCAACAATTGTTGCTTCAAACAGCCTGATGCGGGGACAGATACTTCCAGCGGCGATGGAACTGGATCAAGCCAACTTCCGCCATCTGACTATCACCTATGATGCCCACAGAAAACATGCTTTGTTGGCAGCGCTCCCCTTCATCATCTTCGCTCTGGTTACTCTCGCCGTTCTCATCGGAACGCAGATATACCTCTTTAAGAAGACACGCCGGATATTGAATCCCGCTATGGCGGCAGCTACTGCAGTTGCGCTCGTATTCGCAGTCTGCTGCGCTTTTACCCTAAATTCGGTCGAAACGACTTTGATATCCCTCAAAAAGGACTCCTTCGATTCCATCTACGCTCTGTGGAAGGCAAAAGCCATCGCATATGACGCCAACGCTGACGAGTCCCTTTATCTTATCTACAATGGACGCCCTGCTGAACAGTTAAAAACATTCGATAGCTTCAAGACTAAAGCGGCGGAACTGGTCGATCTGGAGCCGGAAGAGGCCTTAGCCGCAATAGCAGACAAGAAAAGGATAAAGGGGCTGCTTGGTGATGAACTTGCTAACATCACATTCCCTGGAGAGGAGGAAGCAGCAAAGGAAACACTCCGGACCTGGGTCGAATATAAGAAGATAGACAGCCAAATCACGGGACTGCTCAAGCATGGGCACTATAAGGAAGCGCTTAAACTGGACTTGGGTGCTGATCCAGGGCAATCAAACCGGGCATTCGACCGCTTCGACCAAGCACTCGACAAGACCCTCAAAATCAACGAGACTGTTTTCCGGAACAGCGTGGACTGGGCCTTTAAACTCCTCGGATTTTTTCCATATATGCTCGGTATAGTCCTGGTATCGATCATTGTGGCGTGCATCCTTGGCGAGGGTGGAAGGCTATCGGACTCATTCCATTCGATGAGGGATTCCCTGAAAGACTATATCAGGCAGCTTACTGAAACTACTGCAGCCAAGGAGAAAATAGAAAGCGAACTCAAGATCGCCAGCGACATACAGATGAGCATCCTGCCCAGGATCTTCCCGGCTTTTCCCGACAGGAAGGAATTTGATCTCTACGCAGTGATAGAACCGGCAAAAGAAGTGGGAGGGGATTTCTACGACTTTTTCCAGATCGACGATACCCATCTATGTTTCATCATCGCAGATGTATCGGGCAAAGGCGTCCCGGCGGCGCTATATATGGCCGTGACAAAAACTCTGATTATGTCGATAGCTAAAGAGGGAATAACAGCCGACCGCATACTTGTGAAAGTGAACGATGAATTGAGTCGCGACAACGATGTGAATATGTTCGTGACCATATTCTGCGGCATTCTGGACACGTCTACCGGAGAAGTTTGTTATGCTAACGGGGGGCATAATCCGCCGCTGTTGATAAGAAAGGACGGTGCCATTTCCTTCCTCGGGGAAACGGGTGGGCTTGTCATAGGAGCTTTTGAAGGTATGCCATACACGCTCGAAAAGCTTATGCTCGGACCGGGCGATACGCTTTTCATGTACACCGATGGCGTGACAGAGGCCATGAATGAAAAGGAGGAGCAGTTCTCAGATGAACGCCTGGAGAGGGAGCTTGCCTCGCTGAATGTGGTCGACATACAGGAATTGATCGGCGGGATCATGGAGAAGATCGTATTTTTCACTGGAGGCGCCCCCCAGTCCGATGATATTACCATGCTGGCTGTTAGATTTTACGGACTGTAGTTGGACTCCCCGGAGGTATTGCTTCCCTCTACTCCGGTGAAGATTGGGACACTCGCTGTAGAATTGTTTATTGTGCTGACATGCCCATAAATCTCCCCGGCGGCATTGCCTGCGACGATCTGCTGAAAACAATATTGCGGACAAATCCTTCGGCGGTGTCTCTTGTATACTGCGTATTGGATTGTATCCTGACTCCTTTAACGGGTGGAGGCGGCTCTTTAAAAAACCTTTTGTAATCCTCATAAATATTTCTCGTTTGAGTTATCCATTTGCCGGTATCGGCGGAGCCTGTCTTCACAACTATTACTCTTATTGCAATATTAACAGGCCACCCGATGGATTCATCGACAACCGTCCCTTCCGGGGCATTCGAATCCCAGACATAGCTCAGTATTTTACCGTTGTCGAACGCAACAAGCAGTTGCAATGCCTGGTCATTACGTTCTTTTGCGCGGACATCTCCGGACAGCGGCAGGCTCACCGCCTTCCATGTCCAGCTTATATAGCGGTAATCATCCGTTGCAACCATCAATTCATGCTCAAGGGAAAAGGAAGCTTCCACACATTTCATATGCATAATACGCCCGCCGCTCTCAGGTACGGCAGCCGCATCAGCCTTCCCGGTTCTGGTCGTAAGTCTCCATGTCCCGGGGATACCGTTTTTTTGCAGCGCACCCTCGAAACCTACTGCAAGCGTGGGGGCCTCATACGCTTTTACGTATCCTGCAAGCATCAAGACTATCATTAACGAAAGTATTGGCAAAGAGCATAGCGCATAGAGCGTAGAGTAAAAAGCAAAATATTTTTTTACTTTATCCTTTGCTCTATGCCCTATGCACTTTACGACTTTACTCAAGGTCCTACTGTAAATGCCGAGATTTTTTTATAATCCGGGGCAGCTCTTCCATTGAAGAAATCACATGCCGCAAAGTACCTGAGATCCTCAAGCCATAGTTTCATATATGAAGGATCTTTAATAACACGTCCGATGAAGAGCGCCGGATTGCCGAAAAGCGCGAGGAGTGGCCCGGACAGTTCCGACGGGTCCCTGAAACATTCCCAATCACATCTTCTGCACTCGGTTTTTTTATCGAGCTTTTTGAAATCAAGCTCCCAGAATTTTCCGAGATTGTCCGCCCCCCGGTAGCCGCAGGGATAAGTATTGCCGTCGCTTGCATTGACGAAAAAGAATTCAATGCCGCCCCTGCAGGAAAAACAGTAGCTTTCATCGAGAGTATATTGCCTCATGAGCGAGTAAAGTGACGTCCTGGGCGAGAAGATCCGTATTTTTGACCGGTATTCCGGGATAGTATCGAAAAGCGCCTTGAACACCAAAGTACGTTCCTGCCTGTTGAACTGAATAAGTGACGCCCCGGATGTGGCGCCATATACTGCATCCAGTCCCCCGGCATCATCTGCATCAACGCTCATGGGATAACAGGCATTGACAATAGTAAATCCAAGATCGATTACCTTACGGTAAAATTTATCGAAGGCCCCTTTAAACGATTCATAGAGCTGCAGCGAACTCGTTTCGGCCTGATCGTTAAACACTCCTCCGGTATTCCTGTTTATCCCCAGGTTCACAGAAGGATAGATTCCGTATTCGCCGAATATGGGCAGGGCCTTTTCTATGCCTTCAACAACTCCCGGCAGGCCCCGCATCGTCTCATGCAGACTGGGGACGGCAGAATCGAGGCTTATCCAGAAGGTATAAAGACCGGAGGCTGCAATGCCTTCGGCAATCCTCCGGATGCGCGAGTAAAAGTCGGGCTTGTCCGAATGCATGAATATAAACCCGTTGGTGCCGGTCCTTGTGTATTTGATTCCGGCATCACGGGCATAACCGACAAGCTCCATAATATCATCAAAGAAAAGAAACGGCTCTCCCCCGGTGAAGGAAACAGCATTCACGCCGTTTTCTGCGCCATGGTCGATCATTCTCTTGACCGTGTCGACCTGGAGTGTGGAGCGTTTGAACGGTTCGGTGACTCTCATCCCGCACTGGGGGCACCGCGCATTGCATTTATCGGTATATTGGATGATAAGCTGCCCGGGTACCCTGTTGCTGAGAATCGGAAATAGGATATGCCTTATGCCTGTACCGGGTTTCCCTGTGCGGGACATAGTTCTCCACTGATAGAATTGCTCCGGAGGATGGTACAGTATGCTTCATTGGCATGAATTCCGCTGTTTTCGGTAAAATGGCGCGCTTCCATCCCCATCCGGGATATGACGAGCCTGTCGTTTAAGAAGAAGCTCATGGCGTCAATCAGTGCCAGGCTGCTGTTGGCTTTCACGACCAGGCCTGTTCTGCCGTCTATGATCAGCTCTTTCGGTCCACCTTCGTTAGTAACAATCACCGGCAGACCCGAGGCCTGCGCCTCAAGCACTACATTGCCGAAGGTATCGGTAGTGCTCGGAAAAACAAAGACATCCGAGGACGCGTACGTGGTATGCAATTCTTCACCTGACAGGAAGCCGGTGAACAGCACCGGATACCCTTGCAGTATCTCTTCAAACTCCTTCCTGTATGGGCCGTCGCCTGCGATAATCAGATCGCATGTATGCCCCGCATCTATAATAGCCATAAAAGATCTTGCAAGTATCTCAAGATTCTTCTCTTTTGAAACCCTTCCGACATAAAGGAATTTGACAGAGTCATCCAACCCGTATCTGCGCCACAGGTAACGGTCTTTCTTTACAGGAGAGAATACATCCGTATCCACCCACCTGGGCAGCGGTTTTGCTTTCCCGGCTACGAGCCCTCTTTGAATAAGTTGCTCCCTGGTGCTTGACGAAGGGACCATCACCTCCTCCATCAGGTTGTAAAACCATATCATATAATTCCAGGCAACATTCTCCAGAAATGTGTCATTGGTCAGACTCATCACATACTGGGGGATATCGGTATGATAAGTGCCTGATATCGGTATATACATAAGTTTTGCGATGAAAAGTGAGAGCAGACCAAGTGTCCCGGGGGTGCTCACATGTATCCTGGTGAATTCTTCCCTTTCAAAATAATCTATGATATCGAGAATCGGCGGGAAATGGAGCTTGAGATCCGGGTACTCCGGAAGGGCAAAGTCGCCGATGGATTTGAAGTTCATTACTCCATCTTTGTAGCCCGTTTCTTCGTGAGTTGATGTGATAACCACCAACTCTATCCCCTGCTTTCTTGCTGTCTCGATAAGTCTTTTTATGGTTATCGCGACCCCGTTGATTTCATGCAGCGTATCGGTAAAAAGTGCAATTTTCTGTTGGCCTCTCGTTTTGATGTCCGGCAGGAACTCCTCTTCAAGGGACTTAATCAGCTCCTTGCTTCTGTGCTGGTGATGGAAAGAGATGTAGTAGGGAGATGCGAGGAGATGAACAAAACCTATGGTGCTCAATGAATTGGCAATATTCAGGATACCGGACGATAGCTCCATGCGGGTCAACCGCTCGGTATAGATGTATATAAGCCTGTTTGCAAGATAGCTCGTTACCGCGAACACCTTCCTGTTTATACCTGCGGTGTTTATAGTTGCGAGGAATCTGGCGTCGTTCAACAATAGCCTGGCTTCCCGGTCAAGTATCTCTTCAAACGTTTTTCCGTCATAACCACTGTACATCTCAGGCATGCTTTTCCTGATAAGGAGATTGATTTTATCAAAAAGCGAGGACTTCTCCTGGTCCGCGTTAAACACCCTGTTCAGCAATGCGTTGATGAAGGGAAACGAATTGCCTTTCTTTGTATCAAAACGTTCCTTGAAAAAACGGTAGCCGATGCCGTAAATGCTGTGAGCGAGAGTCAGCGCGTCGCCGTCGTCTCCGGCAGCCCATGTCTTTTGTTCTTTAATCGATTTTATAAAATCCTCAAGGGTCGCCCCGCTTTTTGACGCTGTATACGCCCTTCCGACGAAGAAACCGCTATGGTCGTCAGATCCCGCAACAACAGACTTTATCCAGGGGAATTCCCCATAGGGGACAATGCCGTGCTTATTGGCAAGTTGTTCCATCTTTTCACGGGTGAGCGAGGAGATCATGTTAGCAATCAGCCTGCTGTAGCGTTTGGCCCTCGATCCGTTTTTCGTCTCAAATACATCAAAAAGGAGGAGCAGTTTTTCTATCGTCACAACAGAGAGCCGCTCGTTCATGTCATAAAGCGGGTGTGCGATATAGTGCACGATATTGTGCTGCCGGAGGTATCCGGTCAGGTCATAAATATTGGTCCTCAAATGCATCATATCATTAAAAAGATCTTCATTAATGTCCAGTGCGACCGTATGAAGCTTGCTCCCGTCATCGGGGAGGTAGGTTGTCATTTCAGCGCTTATGAAGGCGCCGGGCAGATGGGCGATCTCAAGAGCGCCGCTGATGGAGTTATGGTCCGTTATAGTGACATAATCCATTTCCTTCTTTTTGGCGGTATTATAAATGTAGAGCGGGGATGTGTAGCTTTCGGGACAATTAAACTTTCTCAGTGCCCACACTGATGGCTTGTTGGAATAGCTTGAATGCACATGAAGGTCAGCCTTGTAAAACTTAGCCATGAATTATTTATACCAAATAAACGTTACCGGCATATTACAGGAATGTTATCTTTCAGTTAACAATCATACACGAGGAGATTTTGGAAAAGGTAGAAATGCAGCGAACTCGGGAAGAAGATCTTTTCGTCATACCCGCAAACGGGTATGACGACTTTTAGTATATTTAGTGTGCTTTAGATCCCCAACTCTTTTTTGAGCCAGGACTCAACCTGGCTGTTAATAGGGTACATCTTGAAATATGCTTTGTCTTTGTTCTCTTCGACTGCACCGATCAGCAACTCCTGGGGGATTTCCTCTATTTTCGCCAGTGTTTCGGCAAAATCCATTGCAGTATGGCGCATCAGAAAGAGCTGCGGACCCTTATCCATTGTGTCGATATAGAATATATAGCCCTTGATTTCGTCCCTGAACTTGGTCCCCTCATCCGTCTGTTTGCTCCGGGGTTCCATCAAATCCTTGGGCTCGAGGTCCCAAAGAATGTGCTCAACAATATACGGCTCTTTTTTTATCTGTTCTAAAGATAAGATCTCGTCAAACATCATATAAACTGCCTCCTTAAACTTCAGTTAATAGGTGATGGGTCACAGGTCATCGGTTTTTTTATTACCTGGCGCCAATAACCCATCACCTATTACTTATTACCTATTCTGATTTTATGCATGCCCTATCGGGCCATCAGGATTGTTTTGTCGGTAAATCGCGGCTGCGGTGGTCCCTATATCCTCAAGCATCTCCGTTATGGCCGTATTCAGTCTCTTCAAAGATATCTTCAATGTGTCCGCTACCTGCTGCAACGGAACACCCTTCTGGAAATGCATCTCGGCAACGAGCACCTTAAGAGCGTCATCTTCAATAAAGTGTTTCAACTCGGGATCCTGCACATCCACCATGCTGAATGCCTCGCTGAAACTCAAACCGTTTTCCATGCCGTTCCTGATTTTTTTCATAGCCTCATCATAAATCACACCCTCTTCCGGCGTATAGTCCTTATATTTGAAATCAGCCATAAAGTCTCCTTTGAAATTATTGAATGATACCCGGGAAACAAAAAAACAATGATTAAATAATTATCAGGGAAATAAGGATCATTTGTTTCTTGCTTATATATAAATCTACCATAAATACACTTTTTTTCGCGAATAAGGTTTATCTATGCGCGAGCTCAATGACATGTTTTCTGAGGTCATCAGAAAAAACCTGATGCTCGTCAAAGTCTGCGGTGCCGCCTTTCACGGTAATACGCGAGGGCAGTATTTTCTCTCCAAAAACAACTCTTACCGGTACCGGACGTATTAAAAAAGCCCCCCTGGGAAGGGCACTGAAAGTCCCGTCAATAAACGCGGGAATAACCGGCACATTCATTTCAAGCGACAGCACTCCGATTCCCTTTTTAAACGGCATAACGCTCCCGTCAAAAGAGCGGCCGCCCTCCGGGAATATGCAAAGAGATTTCCTGCTTTTCAATACATATGAAGACAACTGCAGCGCCTTGTTCAGATAGACCTCGGCATCGATAGGAATGACATGGCTGATACGCGCAAACCACGACTTAACCCCTCCGGTAAAAAACTCCTGCATCCCCAGAAAATGAAGCTTCCTGAATATGCTGAAAGGCAGAGACGCCGCAATAATAAAACCATCCAGATAACTGGCATGGTTGGGAGTTATAACAAAGGGACCTTCTTCCGGTATGTGCTCCAGGCCCTCTGCTTTGAGCCGGAACATAAGTTTACAGAAAAGCTTCAGCCCCATAACCAAAACGTAAATAAGGACCAGCTCCGCAGGACGCTGTGCATAAACGATTTTGTTTGCATCTGCCTGAGACGGCCCCTTATCAAAAATAGCCTTCCACATCATCCGGGACTCCGAAAAGTCGATAGACTTTTTGAGGTCCGGTAACAGGGGCGCCGCACTGCCTGATGTATCGACGCCCTGATACGATTTAAGCGCTGCAACTATATCCTCAACCGTATGGGCCGCTGAAATAAAGGTTTCGGGAAGATCAGAGGCAAATGAGCTCTCCAGGGATGCTACAAGTTCTATTTTACTTAAGGAGTCAAAGCCGAGGTCCAGTTCAAGATTATCGGAAGCGTGGACGATTATGCCGTCATCCACGAGGGGCATTATGCACTCAACAACCTTCCTGCCCACCGGATCTTCCATAAGCTGACGGTCCTCTTTCAGCATGGTCTCTGACGGCTGCCCCTTTTCTTGAAAAAAGTCCCTAACCATAAATCGCCTCAACTTCCCAAGCGGTGTGCGGGGCAGCGGCCCTGAGGAAAGGGTATATCCCCTGATCCTCATATACTCGGGCAGGCCTGAGGAAACCTCGCTTATCTTCCAGCTGAGCTCATCATTGATATTCCCTATCGAGTGCTGTCTCGCATACTCAAAATCAGGCACGATTACCGCCTGAACCGCATCAACCGTTCCATTGCGCTCGCTGCCTGAAACACAAATCTCTTTTATCAGGGATATTGCAATATACGCATTCTCAACTTCTTCAGGGTATATATTTTTCCCGGAGCTGAGCACAATAACTTCCTTCTTTCTTCCCGTGATAAAAAGATAGCCATCTTCATCAATATGGCCGAGATCTCCGGTAAAGAGCCAACCATCCTTTAATACCTCACGGGTGGCGTCCTCATTTTGAAAGTATCCCTTCATGACCATCGGGCCTTTGGCAAGAATTTCCCCGTCGCCCAATATCTTTATTTCGACGCCGGGCAACGGTTTCCCTGCCGAACCCGGCTTCCTTTTCTCAATCGGGTTAAAAGTGATTACCGGCGCTGTTTCGGTCAACCCATATCCTTCGAGCACTGTAAAGCCGAGGGCCTCGAGGTTGCTCATTACCCGGGGAGAAAGCGGCGCACCGCCGCTCGTAAAAAATTTTATACCCGGAAAACTTTTGTGAACAGAGGCGAACACAATGCGACCTATATTGAGCCCGAATTTCCTCCTTAGCACGCCGGACACCCTGAGGATGCCCGATAAAATTCCAGATAAGGCGCCTCCCCCGCCCATGATCCTGGACAGTATGCCGTTGCTAAGCATATCGAACAGTCGCGGCACGCCCACAAGCACCGTAACGCCGGTTTCCTTTATTGCAGACAGCAGATCAGAGGCCTTCAGCCCTGGTCCGAAAGTAATAGTTGCTCCGAGAAACAGGGGTACCAGAAAGGTGCACATAAATGGATAAGTGTGGTGCAGAGGGAGAACAGCCAATACATTGTCGTTCTGCGTCACCAGATCCACCCGAATCAACGCTTCGGCATCAGAACAGAAATTACTGTGGGTGAGCAGCACGCCTTTTGGTTTTCCGGTCGTCCCTGATGTATAGATAATTGACGCAATATCGCGGGGAACAACGTGCCGGCTGAATAATGGAGAACCCGAGTGGAGTGCTGGCGCGTTGGAGCGCTGAAAGGCCGGAAAATCAGATGGCGCCGCTTTTGTGTCAAAATTGATTTCCTTTATAGCGGTTCCTTCTATAGCGCTTAAAATATTGCTCTCAGTTTTATTACTGCAGAATACTGTCTTTGTGCCGGAATCCATGATAAGATTTCTAATCTCATCACTGCCCAGCTGAATATCTATAGGAACGGCGATACAGCCGCAACACACCGCAGCGATATAGGATGCGCACCACTCCGGCCTGTTCTCCGAGACAATAGCGATCCTGTCGCCCTTGCGGACCTCATAGTCAGTCAGCAAGGCCATTATATTCTCGGTAAGTGAGAAAAAAGCACCATAGCTCATTGTTTTCCATGAGCCGTCAAAAAAGCGAAAGAGGCAGCGGTCCCAAAATTTTGCTGCAACAGACATGAAAATGAACGGGATGGTTTCAGGCATTTAAAAGCTTCAGCGCCCTTTGGTGCAACGCTTTGCTGCCCGAGGCCAGTAGAGGGGTGCTCCTATCAAGCCCGACAATCAGGTCTGCAATTGAGTTTCCGGCCATATCGGTGAAAGCGCCGCCGGCCTCTGTCACCATGAGCCAGCCACCGGCAAAATCAAAGCTCCTCGAGGGCGAAGGGCATACAAAGACGCTTATGGCCCCATACGCGAGATATGCCAGGTCCAGGGCAGTTGCGCCAAGGCAGCGTGTCCTCCTGGCTGCGCCGAGCAGATTCATTATCCGCGGAATGTCACGTGCCGGGCTCTGAGCCTCAAACGCAACAAGATAGAGGAGGTCTTCCTGCTGCGTGGAAATCTTTTCCGCGTTGAAAAAAGCTCCCCTCCCCCTCTCTGCCCAAAACTCATCTCCTGAAAGGAGGTTAATAATGTAAGCTGCCGAGATGCTCCCTATTGTATCTCCATCAGCAACAGCAATTGAGGAGCAATAAAACGGGACCCCGTTTATTGCATTTTTGCTGCCGTCTATAGGATCGATCAAAACCCTTTTGCCGCCCGTCATAATTTGTCTTGTCCCGGCCTCTTCGGAAATGATATCCAGGGGTTCATGGAGATTTTCAAGAGCTCCGATAATAATATCCTCGGCCTGCTTGTCGATGGGATAGGTTTGGTCACCGCCGGCGCCTTTGCCTATGGCTGCCGAAGCAAACGGCTTCAACCGTATTTCCCCGAGCTCAAAAAACAGCTCTTTGCCGATTTTTCTAAGGCTATCTATGTCCACAAACCGCCTCCTCTTCCAACAACCATTTATCAGAAAATCATACCATAAAACAGATTACAGTTATAGGGCAACGTTGACATACTCCATCTCATTCAGCTATTGTAAAAACAGCGGGGTGGAGCAGCCTGGTAGCTCGTCGGGCTCATAACCCGAAGGTCAGTGGTTCAAATCCACTCCCCGCCACCAAATAGAAAGGATGAAAAATCAAGGCTATCCAGCGCAAGCTGCGATAGCCTTACTGCTTTCTGCGGGAGAGTTTTCTAACGGATTTCTAACGGAATCTAAAAGTTCAGCCTGTTTTCTGTTAAAAACATCATCATTAAACAGGTGTCCGTAAACATCCAAAGTAATATTTATGCTTGCGTGTCCCATCTGTCCCTGAATATATTTTATATTCTGTCCAGCCTGTATTCTCATGCTTGCGTTGCTATGACGGAGACTGTGAAAAGATACTTGTCTTAACTCTGCCCCTCTTAATGCCTGATTAAAATACCGCTTTACCACGTTATCATGCAATGAAAGCTTGCCTTCCGGGGAAGGAAAACAAAGGTCATGCTCACTGACAGGACAGGCTAACTTCCATGCCTTGAGTTCTTTAACAAACCCGTCTGTCATATCTATTTTACGCACAGAACTTTTACTCTTAGGGGGCTGAAACAGCTTTTTCCACAATGAGCGCCTAACATAAATCTGCTTAGAGTTCCAGTCAATGTCCCCCCATTGTAAGCCCCATAACTCCCCGGCCCGCATGCCCGTTAGAAAACCCGTTAGAAAGGCAATTCTATAATGAGGCTGTGATTTCCCTAAAAGTTTCTTAATCTCATCAGGTGAAAGGATTTCAATATCAGGCTTTGTCAGTCGTGGTCTTTCAACGTATTCAGCCGGATTGCTTTTTGCATATCCCCATCTGAGGGCATGTTTAAACATTTCTTTCAATATAGTAAGGGAAGTTCCCCATGCCGTGTTGTGCATTGTTTGTCCACTGATAAATTTGACCCTTGCTTGTCTTGAGGAAATTAGCAGCCTCGTCAATGGTAAGCAGGGCATCTTCTCCAGCGCTTTTGCTATTGCCGGATATTATAGGCTTTAGCTTCTCTATAACCATTTCAGCTATGCCTTGATATGCTTCCAGCGCTATGTCGTCTCTCTCTATCTTCATATTGTCCTTCTAGCTCCTGGTCAAATTGCCTTAACTGCTTGCAATCCCCTCACTGTTCCCCCGTGAACTTCGAGGATTCTACATTACCCCTTTGGTGCAAAAGTGCTTTCCCTATGCCTACGTATGCCTATGTAAGCCTAATGTACGTATAAGGCAAAGGTATAGAATAATTGCATACCAGACCGCCTTTTCATTTTCACAATGTCTCTACAAAAAAAACCATACACCATGGCTATATATAGAATTATCTTTAGACTTTAAAGTTGAAGGCACTCGAAAATAAGCCCCTACAGCTTTAAAATTTAAAGAGGTCTTTAGCCAAAATGACGCTTTCAACTTTAAATATTGAAGCGGTACAACTTTAAAATTTAAAGTTGCCTTTTGTTTTATTACCATCTTTCTTCCTTGAAGTTTGATGTTCCGTAATCCTTCCAGCGCGGAGATAAACAAAACTCGTTACAAGTGCCTCCGCAGCCTCGCAGCCCGCCCTTGCTTACAGGATCAATAAAACCTAATTTGACAAGCTCTTTAATAACTCTCGACGCTGTAGCTGTTGACAAGCCCGCTACACGCTGCATTTCAACATACGGGAGAATAAACGGTTTCCGGTAGTAGTCTTGATGTTTGATATAAAGCTTGTTCTTGCCAAGGAAGAAAGGCAATGCCTTAGCGCCTGAAGGTGACAATTCCTTATAAGTTTTACTATTCAGTAAATCCCAAAGAAGTGCAACAAAAGGCGGGCTTTTTTTGCTTTCCTTGCCGGGCTTGCATTGTCCCATTTTCGTTTCCTTCCCGTTTCCGTGTTGTATTTATCGCACTGCTGCCTTATTTATCATTTTTGACTGAAAGAATGACCGTGAGTTGAGGTTTTTTCTACCAATTCCTTTACGGTTAGGATTGTGTCCAAGCCTAAACGGATGAACTGAGCAAATATCCCCGGACATGAACTTCCCGTCACACTGTCTCACGGCAAAGGAATTAGGCGCTCCTAAGCAATCCATGCAGTGAGCTTTTATTCGTTTAAGATTCGACAATGTATCATCATTAAGTTTGCAAGTTACGCTATCACATCCCCGGAAGACTGTTGTGTTTAGGCAATATCGGCACTGTAAAAGGATTGCTTTTTTAGGAGTAATTAATTTTAATTGCTTCATCATCTGCCGCCTTTCATCGCCATCAACTTTGATTTCAATTGCCGTTGACAGTTGACAAAATCGAGCGCCGGAATAAGTTCATTGCGGTTGTAGCGTTCAGACAGTTCAAAAAACTTATCATCGGCGTTAAACATAAAGGCTGCCCGGCTGCCTTGCATCTCAATAACTGGATCATTGCCGTGGTACATCTGAAAAGCTGAAAGGTTTAAGTCGAGGACAGATATTTTTCTCGGTGGTTTCATTTTTCAGCACTCTCCTTTTTCAATACGAATAACTATTGAAATATAACTGGAGAGCGTGAAAGACGGATAGGGCAACTGCTCTGCTGCTTTTTCGAAGTTGTTGCCCCTATTTTGATTGTTTCAAGTTAAGTAGTTCTGCTATGGACGGGTTTTTAAAAGACAAATATATGGAGTATTTTTTCATGAGTTCTCCGTGTTCTTCAAGGGACATGCATATTTTTTTGAGCGCTGCTAATTTCTCACGCTCATATATGAAAATAAACTTTATGCGACCTGCAAGATTGCACAGGTACGCTGGCACATCCCGATTATAGTCAAGTATCAAATCTTCTTTTATGGGATATTCTTTTTTAAGTTGTTTGGCTATCCCTCTATTTAACCACATGAAACAGTCCCTGAGTGACCCCTTATGCGTCTTTTCGTTTTTGCCGCGATAGTTTATATCTTTCACGGCTATATTTAACATTGCCATTTCATCAGGACTAAAATAAAGCTTAACCACATTCAGAAAAGTTGGTTTGTTTTCCGCAACCTTTGTCATAAACATATACCAGGCCCAAATTAAGGATATAGCCCTTACCGTTTCTTTGTCCTCTATGTTGATATTTTCAAGGGGTAGGATTCCGCGCCAAATTTCAATGACGCGGTTCAAAAGACTATAGTTGCCCCGGAATATCTCTTCTAAGGCTATTTCGGATACTATAAAGATTGTACGGTCTGGAATATCTTTTTCCTTTTTCATTTCCTATTGCCTTTTTCCTTACCGGCGCTCCTAAGCTATCAGGAGAAGCGGGAGGAGTTCACGTTTTCGGCCCGTCGACCTACCCCCTGAATCTTCCCTATTTATACAACTTCAAAAACTCTTCAATCGACATCCCGGCCTTAGTTATCTGGTTCTTCAATAGTCCTTGTTTCATCGGCTTCCCTTTGTGCATAGGGATTGAAAGAATATTTACGTTCCCCTTTTTTGTCATATGGACGTGACTACCCTTTTGTCTCTCCGGTATCCATCCGGCCCGATGAAACGCTTTAATAACCCTGTCAGGCATCAAGTGTGGGCGGCGGAGAAAAAGAACTGATCCTGGAGGAACCGAAAGCGGCGCTGATGGAACCGGGCTGGAATTTGTAGTTGGCACTTTTTGAATCTTTAATCGAGGAACCCACCTTATAGAGCAACCTTCACATACAATGATTACCACAACGAAGCAGATGGAGGTAATCATTGACCAAGCGATGCATGCACTGTGGGCGGTATTTTACGCCTGATAAACGTATAGGCCAAAGGCAGAAAGTCTGTAAGAGGGAGCAATGCAAGCGGGCAAGAAAGAAGCAGGCCCAGCAGCAGTGGCAGCAAAATAATCCCACCTATTTCGATAACCTCTATCTCGACTATGTAAAACCCTGGCGGCAGCGGCGCAAAGAGTTGCGTGCATCTTCCTTGGCGAGACAAGTGATAAAAGACGAGATACCCGCTTCAAAACCTTTACAGCAGCTGGTTCTGTTGATACCGGGTGAAACTCTGGGGATGATAAAAGACGAGATACGGCTGCGAAGGCTTGATAGTCATACGTTTGCCGCGTATGGGCCATGATAAAAGACGAAATGGATTTGGAATCAGTGCTGCAGTAAACTGGGTCATCACATCAGGAAAGGAGATGACACGACAATGCAAGAATCGTTTCAAAACCGGGCGCGGCACCTGTATCAGGTTGAAGGGTTGAGTTTGAATCAGGTGGCGGAGAAACTGGGAATATCGAGAAAAAAGGTTACCCGCCTCATTAGACAAGACAATCTCAGGAGAAGGTCCTCAGGAAACATCATAGCTCCCTATGAGCGGTTAATTCAGCAGTGGTACACAGAATATCCTTTTCTACAGGCCATACAGGTACTGCAACGTTTGAAGGACTACGGTTATGAGGGAGGTTATACGGCAGTGAAGGATTACACACTTTCGTTAAGGAAAAAGCGAAAGGGCAACTCCTTCCATGCGCTGGAGTTTCTGCCTGGGGAAGAAGCCCAGGTTGATTGGATGCAGCGGAGCATGCCTTTCGGAGTAGTCTACGGGTTCGTCTACATCATGTCCTATTCGCGGTACCTTTACGCTCACTTCTATCTGAGGAGTTCCATGGAGTTCTTTCTGGACGGCCATATTGAGGCCTTCAACGAAATAAGAGGGGTCCCCAACAGGCATACATATGACAATCTGAAGTCAGTAGTTATAAAAAGAAAGCCGGATGTAACTTACAATGCACGTTTTTTGGACTTCGCCAGGCATTATGGCTTTTCGATTCGTGCCTGCAATCCCGGCAAGCCAAATGAGAAAGGCAGGGTTGAGCGGGTTATCAGAGACATTGAGAGCTTCCTTGTAGTTAATACTTTCGCCGACATCGACGATCTTAACAAAAGATTCGGCCTCTGGCGCATACAAAGAAACAGCAGGGTTCACCGATCCACAGGGACACTTCCTGTGGAGGCATTAAAGCAGGAGAGACTAATAGCGCTTCCCCAAATCCATTACCTGCCTTACAGACAGGCCCCGGCAGCTATCAACAAGACATGCTTTGTGGAGTTTGACACCAACCGCTACTCGGTGCCATCGCAGTACGGAGATGTGCCCTGCGACATCTTTGCTTATCCTCAGTACATAGAAATAGCTGTGCAGGGCAGAAAAGTAGCCACTCACAAACGGGTATTTGACAGGAAACAAAAGATAGAACATCCTTCTCACCGCGAGAAACTGCTCAATACAACTCCCCACTTCAAATATCAAAGGATGTACCAACTTCTAAAGTCTATGGATAAAAGCATTGAGCACTTCCTTATACGAGCCGAACAGGAGAGACAGGATCCTCTTGAGGTTTCCTACCAACTGTTCAAACTCCTCAAAGGCACAGCCAAAGAGACGCTGATTTCAGCGGTCAAGTCGGCAAACAGCATCGACACCTACAGAGTGTCATATATCCAGGGGCTGCTTAGTCCAGCCGGGTATCAGGACAATCCGGTGCATCCGCAGAACGCGGGACTGCTGCATATCACCTATGAAGGGAGGCAATTGAGCGATTATGATCAACTTATATGAATTATGGCGGCGGTTCAGACTACTGACTGATCCCGAGCAGCTTTCAGAGGAAGAAAAGAAGTTCATGCTTAAATTCCTCATTGAAGAATCTCACCGGAAAGAGCAGAAGAAAATCCAGTATCTCATGAAAAAGTCCGGCATCAAAAGGATAAAGCTGCTGGATGACTTCGACTGGAAATATAACCCTAAAGTGCCGAGGGACAAGATCATGGAGTTCATGAACACGCAGTGGCTCACGAAACCCGGCAACCTCGTACTCATAGGTCCTGCCGGGGTAGGCAAATCCCATATCGCAACAGCACTGTGCCACGATGCTCTCACAAAGGGCCATCAGACTGTCTTTCTTACGCTCTTCGATC
>CAWHNC010000117.1:0-24659 GCA_963830245.1 Nitrospirota bacterium | reverse complement strand
TTCCCCGAAGGCATAAAGATATCTGTCGCTGACGGCAAGATCGTTGTTGGGCGGAGCAATGATTCAAAATCGCACAGGTCACTGCATGGGCTTGCCAGGAGTCTTGTGTTTAATATGGTAAACGGTGTTTCGCAAGGATATACGAGGGTGCTTGAAATAACCGGTATTGGATATAGGTCGCAAGTAAAGGGCGGCAAGCTTGCTTTACTTTGGGGTATTCTCATCCAATTGAATTTGAGCTTCCGGAGGGAATAAAGGCTGTTGTTGATGAAAAGCAGACTACCATTACATTAAGCGGCACGGATAAACAACTGCTTGGTCAGGTGGCAGCCAATGTGAGGAAATTGAGGCCACCCGATGCATATAAAGGAAAGGGAGTCAGATATCAGCGGCGAGCGGATTAAATTGAAGGCCGGGAAGACGGGTAAAAAATAAAAGATTGAGATGTGAGAAGTCAAACGTTAACGGCAATAATGTTCTTCACCTTTGCCGTTTAACTTTACACCTGGATTTTTGAAGGAGGATGTTGTGATTGTAAAGAAGAGGCCAGGCAAAGGCGTCATAAAAGATTGAGGAAAAAGGTATCGGCAGTGTTAGAGCGGCCCAGACTCTGCGTTTACAAGAGTCTCAATAATATATATGCGCAGATTATCGATGATACCAGAGGACATACTCTTATTGCCGCCTCCACACTTGATAAGGAATCTGAGGGCGAAGAGGGACATAAGGGTAACGCAGTCGATGGCCAAACGGGTGGGTTTGCTGATTGCGTCGCGGGCTGTTCAATCGGGAGTTAAACAGGTTGTATTTGACCGGGGTGGTTATAAATATCATGGTCGTTTGAAAGCCCTTGCTGAAGGAGCACGTGAAGGCGGGCTGGAATTTTAAGGAGGTATGGTGAAGACCGAAAGGATTGACGCTGAGGGGCTTAATTTAAAAGACAAGGTAGTCTATATAAACAGAGTTGCCAAGGTTGTTAAGGGAGGCAGGAGATTTTCCTTCAGCGCCCTTGTTGTTGTCGGCAGCGGAGATGGCATAGTAGGTGTCGGCAAGGGAAAGGCTTCCGAAGTGCCTGAAGCAATACGGAAGGCAGTGGAACAAGCCAAAAAACGCCTTATGCGGTTTGCCTTAAAAGAGGGCACCATTACCCACAGGATTATCGGAAAGTACGGTTCCAATGCAGTTGTCATGAATCCGGCGCCCAAGGGGACAGGCCTGATTGCAGGCGGCGCAGTACGCGCAGTATTTGAGGTATCCGGTATACACGATATTGTTGCGAAAGCGCTTGGCGGCCATAACCCTTTTAATACGGTCAGAGCTACACTGGATGGGCTTATGCCATTTAATGGACCCGGATGTAGTTAATAGACTGAGAGGCAAGGCTGAAGGTGAAGCCGTTGTGGAGGAAGAGAGTGAACAGGAGGTTAAAAGTTAAACAATGAAAATAGAGAATTTGTCTCCGGCCCCGGGGAGCAAAAAAAAGCGCAAGAGAATAGGCAGGGGAATGGGTTCCGGACACGGAAAGACTTCTACCAAGGGACATAAAGGACAGAAAGCTCGCTCCGGCGGCAACAAAGGACCAGGCTTTGAAGGTGGACAGACACCGCTGCAGAGAAGGGTCCCGAAGAGAGGATTCACGAATAGTCCCTACAAGAAGGAATATTCAATTGTCAACCTGGACGATATTGCCAAGCTTGCCGATATCGACACCGTAACTCCCGAAATCCTGATTAAACGTAGGATCGTAAGAGAATTGAAAGATGGCCTTAAAGTTCTCGGCGACGGTAACATAACCAGACCTGTTGTGATCAAGGCGCATGCGTTCAGCGCTTCTGCGGTATCTAAAATAACTGCAGCCGGCGGAAAGTCCGAGGTATTATAATTTTGGGCTTACTGGCCAATATTCAGAATATCTTTAAAATCGCCGAATTAAAAAACAGGGTGCTGTTTACGCTCAGCATGCTCGCAGTTTACAGAATGGGCGCTCATATCCCCACACCCGGCATCAATAGTGAGGCGCTGAGCAAGTTCCTTACTGAAAAGGGCGGGGCCATGATGGGCTTTTTTGATATGTTCTCAGGCGGCGCCCTTTCGAGGGTCACGATCTTTGCACTGGGAATCATGCCGTATATCAGCGCTTCGATTATCTTTCAGCTCCTGACAGTGGTTATCCCCAGCCTGGGCAAACTTGCAAAAGAGGGAGAGTCCGGCAGGAAAATGATTATCAAATATACCAGATACGCCACGATCGGTATCGGCGCTGTACAGTCTTTCGGGATAGCTGTCGGCCTGGAGGGAATGGCTGGAGGACAATTCATTCAGACCCCCGGCTGGAGTTTCAGAATTATGACTATGATAACACTTACCTCCGGCACTGCATTTCTTATGTGGCTTGGAGAACAGATAACGGAGAGAGGTATTGGGAACGGCATCTCTCTCATAATTTTTGCAGGCATAGCTGCCCGGTTTCCTAACGCGGTATTCAGCACTTTCAGCTTGGTGAGGGCGGGTGAACTATCGATATTTTTCGTTATGCTACTTGCAGCATTGATGGTAGCGGTCATCGGCGGTATCATATTTATTGAGCGGGGCCAGAGGAAGATCCCGGTCCAGTATGCAAAGCGGGTGGTTGGCAGAAAAGTTTTCGGCGGTCAGAGCACGCATCTTCCCTTAAAGGTAAACACTGCCGGAGTTATTCCCCCCATTTTTGCTTCCTCGATTATTATGTTCCCTGCAACTGTTGCGGGGTTCATTGCAGTGCCATGGGTGCAGGCAATTGCCAAACAGTTGGCTCCAGGTACTCCTACTTACACTCTTCTCTATGTAGGAATGATCTTCTTTTTCAGTTATTTTTATACAGCAGTGATATTTAATCCAGTTGATATTGCCGAAAACCTGCAAAAACATGGAGGCTTCATTCCAGGTATCAGGCCGGGTCAGAAGACAACGGAATATATATACCGGGTACTTACTCGCCTGACTTTTGTGGGGGCCCTTTATCTTGCCATAGTGTGCGTAATGCCGGAATTGCTCATAAAGCGGTTCAATGTGCCGTTTTACTTTGGCGGCACATCCCTCTTGATCGCCGTTGGTGTTGCCCTCGACACAGTCTCACAGATAGAATCTCATTTGGTGACCAGGTCTTACGAGGGTTTTCTTCAGAGAGGTAAATTGAAAGGCAGAAGAGATTAAAATACTGCATCGTGATAATCGTTAAGTCCAAAAGAGAGATAGAAAAGATTGCAGCCGCGTGCCGTATCGTAGCGGAAATCCTGAAGAACCTGAGGTCCTTTATTGCGGTGGATATGACGACCGCCGACATAGAGGCCTACGTGAAGGACCAGATAAAGAAGCGCAACGCAATTTCGGCCTTTAAGGGATACAGGGGGTATCCGGCGAGCACCTGCACCTCGGTCAATGACCAGGTCGTGCATGGGATACCGTCCAGGATGTCCAGACTTAAAAGCGGCGATATAATTAGTATAGATTTAGGCGTCATCCTGGAAGGGTTCTACGGCGACGCTGCCGTTACTTTTCCCGTTGGCGCTGTGGATGAAGAGGCGCGCAAGTTGATGTCGGTTACCGAAGAGGCCCTCTATGCGGGCATAAAGAATGCTGTAGTGGGGAACAGGGTCTCGGATGTTTCGGCTTCTATTCAGCAGCATGTAGAGTCCAACGGTTTTTCTGTTGTTAGGGCCTTTGTCGGACATGGAATCGGGCGGTCTTTGCATGAGGACCCCCAGGTGCCGAACTTTGGGGAGTCCGGTCGGGGGCCGCGACTTAAGGAGGGAATGACTTTGGCGATTGAGCCAATGGTTAATGCCGGTGGCGCAGACGTGAACATACTTGACGACGGTTGGACTGCTGTTACTGCTGATGGCCGGTTGTCCGCCCACTTTGAGCATACTATTGCTATAACTAAGGGTGTTCCTGTAATCTTGACTAAAATTTAATTTACAGGTATAATTATAGGCTTACGAATGGCGAAAGAAGAAAATATTGAAGTGTCGGGAACAATCGTAGAAACTTTGCCGAACGCTATGTTTCGGGTTGCTCTCGAAAACGGCCAAATTATACTTGCATACGTATCCGGCAAGATGCGGATGCATTTTATAAAGATATTGCCTGGGGACAAAGTTACCATTGAGCTTTCCCCGTATGATCTTACTAAAGGCCGAATAACGTACAGATTCAAGTGAGAATGGCAGGCAGTAAGAAGTAAGCAGTAGGCAGAAAAGAAATGTCTAATTGCAGTGGTTTTGTTGGTTTTGCTGCTTACTTCCTACTTCTTACTGCTTATTTTTTTGGGGGGATAAATTATGAAGGTAAAGCCTTCTGTAAAACCGATATGCTCAAAATGTAAGATAGTGAAGAGAAAAGGCGTTGTCAGGATCCTCTGTGAAAACCCGAGGCATAAGCAGAGGCAGGGATAACGACAAGGCCGGTTGTACGTGGTATTATTTAATAATAATATGGATGACAAAGGAGTAGAGCATGGCGAGAATTGCTGGCGTTGATCTGCCGAAGAATGAGCGTGTCGGAGATTGGTCTTACACGCATATTTGGTATTGGAAGGGCGTTATCGAATAAGATATTGAGAGAGATCAATGTCAATCCCGATATACGGGTCAAGGACCTTACTGACGCTGATGTTGTTAAAATCAGGAGCAGTATAGAAAAAGAATACAAGGTCGAGGGCGATCTCAGGCGTGAAATCGGGATGAATGTAAAGAGGCTTGCCGATATCGGATGTTATAGGGGCATGAGGCATTCCGCCCATTTGCCGGCGAGAGGTCAAAGGACGAAAACCAATGCAAGGACCCGCCGTGGCCCACGAAAGCTTGTGCTGAAGAAAAAGTCATAAGGAGGACTGGTATATAATGGCGCAGAAGAAAAGAGTCGGCAAGAAAGTAAAAAAGCATATAGCAAACGGCACCGCTCATATACAGACTACTTTTAATAATACGATTATCACCATAACGGATACCACTGGAAATGTTATAGCATGGTCCAGTGCAGGAAGTCTGGGATTCAAGGGATCGCGGAAGGGCACGCCTTTCGCCGCTCAGATAGCATCCGAGACAGCAGCCAAAAAGGCCATGGAAGTCGGTCTCAGGCAGGTTGACGTATTTGTCAAAGGTCCGGGGGCAGGAAGAGAAACGGCGATCAGGGCATTGCAGGCGGCGGGACTGGAAATTACGCTGATTAAGGATGTTACCCCGGTACCCCATAATGGTTGCAGGCCACCTAAAAGGAGGAGAGTGTAAATGGCAAGATACACGGGCCCGTTGTGCAGGCTTTGCAGAAGAGAGGGAGAAAAACTCTTTTTAAAGGGCACAAGGTGCTTTACCGAAAAATGTGGCGTGGAACGGAGGAAATACCCCCCGGGACAGCATGGCCAGAGCAGAGGGAAACTCTCCGATTATGGTATGCAGTTGAGGGAGAAACAGAAAGTAAGAAGAGTATACTGGATAATGGAGCACCAGTTCAGGAATTATTTTGAGAAGGCTTCCAGGTTGAAGGGCATTACCGGCGAAGTATTACTTCAATTGTTGGAAAGAAGGCTCGATAATGTTGTATATAGGATGGGCTTTGCTCTTAACAGAAGAGAGTCAAGGCAGCTTGTAAGGCATGGTCATTTTATTGTGAACGGAAAGAAAGTTGATATACCATCATATATATTAAAAGACGGCGATATAGTTGGCGTTGCTGAAAAGAGCAGGGAACTCCAGGCCATCACGGAAAGCTTATCTATTGCTGAACACAGAGGATTCCCTGAATGGGTTGAGGTTGATGCTAAAAGTCTGACCGGAAAGTTCACAAGGGTGCCTTCCCGTGATGAAATACAATTGCCGGTACAGGAGCAGCTCATAGTCGAGCTTTACTCTAAGTAACGGAGTCCCTGAAAAGTCAACAGACTTTTTTGGGGTGTATAGCAGCCCGGGCGCGTCCGAAGGATGTTTGAAAAGATTTCCCCGGTAAATAATAATAAACATAGAAAATAAAGGCATAGGAGACCGTATTATGGATCTTGCAAAAAAAGGCTTTCAACTGCCTCAAAAGATTATTTTTGAAGAAGAGACTCTTACGGATTATTATGGAAAGCTTGTTGCCGAGCCGCTTGAACGCGGATATGGAACGACCATTGGCAATTCGCTTCGCAGGGTTCTGCTTTCCTCTATAGAAGGCGCTGCGGTTACCGGAATCAGAATGCCCGGTGTCCTGCATGAGTTCTCTGCCATAAAATCAGTAAAAGAAGATGTTGTTGACATTGTGCTTAACGTAAAAAAACTGAGGTTCAGGGTGTTCTCGGAAGGAACAACGACGGTTTCGATAAAGGTAAAAGGGCCGAAAGTGGTGACCGCGGCCGATATAGAGACTGATGCCAATGTTGAGGTCCTGAATGACGACTGTTATATTGCAACGGTGGACAACAATGCAACATTCGAGATGGAACTGAATGTCAGGAAAGGCAAGGGCTATGTACCGGCAGAATTAAATAAGGAGGAAAATCTGCCGATTGATGTAATAGCGGTTGATTCCATATACAGTCCTGTAAAGAAGGTGAATTTCTGGGTTGAAAAAGCGAGGGTTGGACGCTCGACCGATTATGACCGGCTGGTACTGGAGTTATGGACGGATAGCGGTATAACTCCTGAAAAGGCGGTCAGTGATGCTGCTTCGATATTGATGGACCACCTCGACCTGTTTATTTTTCTCGAGGAAGAAGATACTGCTGCAGAGTCACCCCGGATGGCAAGCGTTGTCGACTTGACCACGATATCAAATGAGAACCTTCTGAAGAGCATTGATGAGCTTGAACTATCTGTGAGGTCATATAATTGTCTGAAGAATGCCAATATCAAGACTATTTCCGATCTTGTGCAAAGAACCGAACATGAAATGCTCAAGACCAAGAATTTCGGCCGTAAGTCCCTCAATGAGATAAAGAATATTCTCAACACTATGGGGTTGAGTTTCGGCATGCGGATTGATATGAGTGAATTTCAAGACAGTGCTTCAAAATCTTAGAGGAGGTACTGAGCAATAATGAACCATAAAATAGCAACGAGGCATTTTGGCAGAACGGCGAACCAGAGGAAGGCATTACTCCGCGGCCTCGTCTCGTCCCTTTTTGAGCACCAGAGAATTGAAACAACACTCGCGAAGGCCAAAGCCATTAAGGGTATAGCTGAAGAGTTGGTCACTTTTGGCAAGCGTGGCGACCTTCATTCAAAAAGAATGGTGCTATCCTATATACCTAACAGAATGGTGGTATCAAAACTTTTTTCTGAGATAGCACCGAGATTTGCTGATAAGAATGGCGGTTATTTAAGGATTGTGCAGACCAGGCAAAGGGTCAATGACCGTGCCCCTATGGCGATCATAGAGTTTGTTGATTATGAAACTGTCGATCCCAGGAATGCGGTCAAGGCTGAAGAGAAGAAATGAAAGGGATTATTATTGGCTCACTCTTCGTTGTCGCCTGTGTTATCCTGCAGTTCTACATATTACCCAAGCTGGGAGTAAACGCCTGTTACCCGGGCTGGCAGTAAACGCCTGACCCGTTTTCCGCAATGGTTCGGTTAAAACCCAAAAATGCAAGTAAAGCGGCTAATTCGGCCGCTTTTTTGTTACCTGGGATCCAGGTGATTCGGGGCAAAAACAGACTGGTCCACTACCAATTTTTTCAATAAGGCATGTATTATAATTTCTATAATGCAATTTGACGGTATTACGCTCATCGGATTAGTGGCAGCCGTGCTGACCACAACATCACTTGTGCCCCAGCTTATAAAATCGTGGAGAATGAAGGAGACAAGAGACATCTCTCTTTTGATGTTTCTTATCATGGGGGCAGGCGTATTTCTCTGGATGGTATATGGCTTTTTAATTCACAATCTGCTGCTTATTGCGGCAAACGGCGTATCCTTTACCTTTGATTTGATAATCATCTACTTTAAAATCAAATACGGATAGCAGACAGCAGCGGCAGAGGGCATTTCATAAGATATATCATATTTTTTCGGCCTTCCCGTAAACTGCCAACTCTCCGCTGCCGCTCATATCCTCCGGATGGTACCTGGGGATCGCCAGTTCCAGTTGTTTGAGTTGGGCAGGCACTGTCTTTTTGTCCACCAGCCCGAGGGCAACCGCAACACCGTAAATAATAGCCTCTGGTCGGGGCGGGCAGCCATGGATGTAAAAGTTCACGGGGACAATCTTCTCAACGGGGCCGATTACAGGGTAACTGTCAAACCATATGCCGCCTCCACAAGCGCAGGAGCCGATGGCGAATACCAGCTTCGGGGCCGGCATGGCCTCGTAAGCGCGCTTAAGGGCTTTGGCAGTAGAACGCATTGCCGGACCCTGGCAGAGCATCACATCCGCATGGCGAGGGGACCCTACAAGCTTGATGCCGAAACGTTCAGCATCGTAATAAGGCGTCAGCACATTGAGCACCTCTATGTCGCAACCGTTACACCCGCCGCTGTTGGCGTGATACACCCACAATGACCGGCCAAACATCTTCTGGCAGAGTTTTTTCAGCATGACGGCTCAGCCCTCCAATTCAATTTTGATGTCGTCCACCAACTGTTCGCTTTCCAGGAATGCCTGAGAATGGAAGACCCAGCGTTCATTCTGCAAATCGTCGAAACGATATCCTTTTAACTTCAACATCTCCAGCGGAGAAGTCTCCTTGAAACAGCGTCCGCAGCGCTGGCAAGTGCTCATGAACAATTCGAGCCGTTGCCCGATATCGCCTCTGCTGTTTGTTGCAGTCTCGAATTCGCGGCTCATCGTTATCGCCTTTTCCGGACAGACATCCGCACAGCGCCCGCAGTAGGTGCAACGGCTGCCGAGATATTTCAGGATGCGAAGTTCCTGGCAGACATCGAAGACCAGGATTTCACGCGCCGGGCAATTATTAGCGCAGCCGGCGCAACCGATGCATTTGGCTTCGTCGAAAATAGGCCGGCCCCGGAACTTCGAGGGCACCGGTTGAGGCTGTGCCGGATAGGGCAGCGTCACCCGGCCGGCTTTCAGGCAGACTATTGTTTCTTTCAGTTTGCTCAAAAGAGACATGCGCTCACCTCAATTAAAACCCATAACTCGCGAAAATCAGCGCTACCAATGCGATTAAAAGCAGGACGGCGAAGTAGCGGATGGCTTGATCTATCCGATACCGCGCATGCGTTGCTGCCACCAGTGTCACAAACAGCACCAGCGCCAGGACTTTCGCCCAGAACAACAGCCATCCCAGCGGGAACACGAGCCCGGATCCCCACGGCACGAACAGCGCAACGAACAACGAACTGAAGATCACCAGCTTCGCCATCTGGGCATATTTGAACATTGCGAGCTTCGGCCCGGAATATTCCATCAGGGGCCCTTCCATAATTTCCGTCTCCGCCTCGGAGATGTCGAACGGCACGCGCTGCACAAATGCCTGGAACGACAGCAGCATCACCACGAGCATGATAATGCCCGACAGGGGGAACCCTGCCCCATAGACCGAACCGTTGAGCACCGCGTCGATTCGAAACGATTGTGTGTGTATTGCGCCGATGACTATGGTTATGGCAAACAGCGGTTCCAGCGCAATCATCGTCATCATCTCCCGGTTTATACCGACCAGAGAAAACGTGGAACCAGCTGCCAAACCGGCCAACAGCGTACAGATGCCGGAAAGCGTCAAAAGGTAGATCAAAAGGATGACGTCGCCTGCCCCGCTCATTGGGGACGGGAACCCCATCGGCACAAGGCTTGCCAGTGTCAACACCGTTGCAAGCGACAGATAGGCAGCAAATCTCTGCATGAACGGCGTCTCGCCGGATTCGATGTCTTCCTTTCCCAACAGTTTCAGTAAGTCAAAGTATGGCTGCCTGATCGGCGGTCCCTGCCGTGATTGGATGCGGGCCGTTACCTTGCGCAGTATGCCCTGGTAAAAAGGGGCCACTATCAAAACAATGGTCACGTTCGCCAGTCCTCCCAGGACAATCCGGATGATGTTGTGATCCATATTTACCCCTTCCTATCCCTTACCAGCCTGAACAACTCATCCTGCGTCCACACCTTCGTTATGCCCGACCCCAGGTCAACTGTTTCGAGCCGATCCGTGCATGAGAAGCAGGGGTCGATGCTGCCAAGTGAAATGGTCATATCGGCAAGCTGCTGGTCCTTGATCATCGCCGGAACAGCCTGCAAGTTCTGGTAAGTAGGTGCGCGGACTCTCCAGCGGCGCGGCCTATTGTTCTCACCCGTGATGACAAAGTGATGGCTTTCGCCGCGCGGGGCTTCAACCGACGATAAGCCCAACCGCCCCACAGGCAACTCGTCTTTGATCTCTGACTGAAGCGGCCCTTCCTCCATTTTTTCGAGACATTGGCGGATGATCCTGATGGACTCGAACACTTCTTTTGCACGCACCACCAGGCGCGACCATACATCGCAGCCGTCTTCGGTGATAACTTCAAAATCCACGTGTTTGTATGCCGCGTAAGGATGATCGCGGCGGCAATCGAGGTCCATGCCGGCTGAGCGCGCCACCGGGCCGACCAGCCCCAAATTCTTCACCAGCTTCTTGTCCGCAATGCCCACGCCCCGGGTACGCTTCTGGATGTTCTTATCATTGATCACAGCGGCAACAACCTGGCGCCACTCGGTTTCGAGTTTGTCGAGCACCAAACGCAGTTCAGTTTTCACTTCCGGCGTGATGTCCCACCGCACGCCGCCTATAAGGCAAAGCGCATAAGTCTTGCGGTTGCCGGTAATCTTTTCAGCGATCCACATGATCGGCTCGCGGATGCGCCAGCTCTGCATGAACAGGGTGTCAAAGCCCACTATATGGCAGGCAAGGCCGACCCATAGCAGATGGCTGTGCAGGCGCTCGATTTCGAGCATGACGGTGCGCATATATTCGGCGCGGGGTGGCGGCTTTATTGCAACTGCAGCTTCCACTGCCTGAGCATATGCCACGCTATGGACACAGCCGCAAATGCCGCAGATACGCTCGGCCATCATTGTGATATCATTGTATGTGAGCACGGATTCGGCCAGCTTCTCGATTCCGCGATGCACCATGAACCCGCGATACTCACAGCCCCGCACCATCTCCCCTTCGACATAGAGCCGGAAATGGGCCGGCTCGTCCAGCGTGGGATGGAATGGGCCGATAGGCACAACCGTGCAACCCTCCGGCGGATCGCCGAATTTGTACTCGCGATCCTCATCGAATCCTTCCGGAACATGGTTCCACGGCACGTCTTTGCGCAATGGATGCACGCCATCCGGCCAGCCATCAGGCAGCACGAGCCGCTTCGGGTAGGGGTGTCCCACTGTTTCGATGCCTACCATGTCACTGATTTCGCGCTCCGCCCAGTTCGCCGCCGGTATCTCACCCGATATGCTGTCTACCTTCGGATTGTCCGCCGGCAGGTGAGTGATTATACTGCACAGCAGATGGTCCCGATCGAACGCAAAGTTGTGAGCGACGAGAAATCTGCCTGAGAATGGGCGGTCATCCGCGCCGATGCTGATGACGTAACGGGCATCGAGGTCCCGGAAAATATAGCGGGAGATCTCCTTCACAGCTGACGGTTCGACAAAGACAAACAAACAGTTGTCATCGGGTGAGTCCGCCCGTTGTATTGAGGAGCCGAACTTATCTTTTAGCTGAATGAGCTTTAAACTGGAGTCCATATCACTCTTCCTTCAGGCTGCTTTGCCTGTCCGTCCGGGGACGCGGCATGCCGCCAAGCCACCGGAAATATCGCTTGATCTCGACATAGAAATTATGGGCCGAATAGCGATAGCATTCGGCCTCGCTCACATATCCGCAGAGCCACGGGGCCGCGGCGCGGCGGGAAGCACTGCCCATCTTGGAAATGCCGTATGTCACAAGGAATGCCAGGCCAAGCACCACCAGCAGCACGAGCGGAACGAACGAGGCCGTGTGGTCGAGGTCCTGGATTCCAACCCATGGACCGCTCATCATCGGCGCAGCATTTGACAGCGCAATGCCTAAACCCTGCCGGCTGGCATCCATGGCGCTTTGCATAAACCTGAAAGCGATCGAAGGCACGATGCCGAGCGTTATACATATCGCAGCCAGTACTACCTGCGGTATCCGCATCATCCAGCCAACTTCGAGTCTGCCTTGCTTCGCAGCCTGTGCGGCCACGTGCTCGCTGGTGCGCGAAAGGAAGCTGACGCCAAAAAATTTTATAAACGAGGCGAGCGTGAGGGCGCTGGTCAGTATGGCGATGACCGCACACACCGCGAGATATCCGGCGTTCACGCTCCCCTGTATCGCCGATATGTATATGCACCACTTGCTCACAAAGCCGTTGAACAGCGGCACTCCGGAGATGGAGAATGACGCTATAAGAGTCGTGACAGCCGTCAACGGCATGAATTTCATCAGGCCGCCCATCCTGTTCAGATCTTGCGTGCCGGTAGCGTAAAGCATCGAACCGGCATTAAGGAACAGCAGGCTTTTGAAGACCCCATGATTTATCACGTGGAACAGCGCTCCGAACAAACCAATCGCGGCCAGAGCGGTAAGTTTTGGATTTCCACCGGGAAGCAAAGCCATACACGAGCCCATGCCCAGCAGTATGTACCCTATCTGTCCGATGCTGTGAAAGGCGAGCAGCCGTTTTGACTGTTCCTGCCTGAGGGCCTGCATTGTGCCTGTAAAGAGGGTGATGGTGCCCAACACTGCAACTGCCAACCCCCAGTTGGCCAGAGGGTAATTAGCCTGTCCGTCCGGCGGCACAAGCCAAGGAAATAACGCATGAGACCATAGACGCCGGTCTTTATCATTACGCCGGAGAGCATGGCGCTGACAGGCGACGGCGCGGCGGGGTGAGCATCCGGCAGCCAGATCTGGCCAAAAGGCCACATACCCATTTTGATGCCAAACCCCATGAGGAACAAAGCAAAGGCAATGGCCGTCGCGACAGGCCTTGCAGCGAGCATCAAAGGCAAATTGGAGCTTACCGTGTCAAAGTCATACTTCAAGTTCAGACTGCCGCTTAATACCGCGCCGTTCACGGCCAGGAGCTCCGCTCCGATCATCGTTGCGGCACAGGCGATTTGCATCATAATGAGAAATTTGTTCGCAGCTCGTATGTTTTCGGGTTTGTCTTTCTCGAAACGGATTAGCGCATAACCCGGCAGTGTCATCATCTGCCAGAAGATGAAGAAAAACCACATCATGTCGGTGGTGCTTACGAGGCCATACATGGCAGCGAGAAACAACAGAAGATACGGGTAATAGCGGGCTACGCTGTAACTCTCGTAATGCTTCATATAATTGATGGAATAGAAAGAAGCCGGCACGGAGATGAGGGCGGTCAGCATCAGGAATATGGAGGTCAAACCATCCACATGGATGCGAAGTGCGAACCCTAACATCGGCATGGCCAGGAAAGTAGCAGTCCGGGCCGAAGCGCCTCCGGTCACCACTTTTGCAACCGCGGAGAAAATAATGCCGGCCGAGACTGAAACAGCAAGAAACGCAAGCCAGCCTGCCAATGTCCTGTTGCCGGAGACAAGAAACGTCACAACCGCCCCGGCGATGCAGATGAGGATTGCTGTGGCTACGGCTTGTTCCGGAGTTATCATGCGTTCACCCCTTCGACTGGTTGACAGCCCGACAGTTTTTCCGCAAGCGACGCGTCACCGCTTTTTTTTGAGTGTCTCCCCAAGTCGGAGAGCAGGTCTTTGAGAATTTCAAGAGTAGTCTGCACCGCCGGAGTGAGTCCCTTCGCACTCTTGAGTGACCCCGGCTTAACACCGAGCAGACATGCCTTCGCAATGCCCATATCTTCAGCCCATTTTGCAAGCAAGCCCAGCGAAATCTTGTGAGAAGAAATTTGAGGGAACCGTGCCATTATTTCCCCGGCATCCAGGAAAACCGCTGACCCGGGCGCTCCGACGAATTCAACGGCGTCGAGGAAAACCAGATAATCGAAGCCCTGGTCCGCCAGACGGCCAATAAACCGATCAGGCATTGTGCCGGCAACGATTGTATACGGCATTCCATCCTCCAGCAGACCCTCTGCAAGACGCACGCCGAACCCATCGTCGCCATAGTCTACATTGCCGAGACCCATCAGGCAGACGCGCCCCTGAAAACATTGCTCGAGCTTTTCGAAAAGGTCAGGCATCAGATAGTCTCCCCAAGTTTTTTGATTTGTTCATATGTGAACACAGGTCCATCCGCACATACGTAAGCCACCCCGATACAGCAATGTCCGCATTTTCCCACGCCGCATTTCATATAGCGCTCAAGGGTGGATACGATGTTTCGCTCCTGGAACCCCAACTCGAGCAAGTCCTTTATGACAAACCGGAACATGACCGGCGGACCGCAGACAAAAGCGATAGTGTTATCCACTGGGACTTGTACGCCCGGTTTTCTGAACAGGCTGCCTACTACCCCCACGTTGCCTGTCCAGCCTTCTTCAGCGCGGTCCACGGTAAGGGAGCACTCAACACCGGCAGACTTCTCCCATCCATGGAGATCGGCCACGTACATTAATTCCTTCGGCGTCTTCGAGCCGTAGTAAATTTGGATGCGCTCGTATTTGTCGCGGTGTTTGAGAGCATACACAATACACGACCGCAGCGGAATCAATCCGATCCCGCCGGCAACGAAAACAAGGTTTTTCCCATAATAATTTTCCATAGGGAACCCATTTCCGTATGGACCACGCACGGCAAACTTATCGCCGGCCGTAAGTTTGTGCAGGGCTGCCGTGCAACTGCCGACCTGGCGAATAGTAAAAAAAGTCTCTTTCTCCGTCGGGCTGGGCGGAAGCGAAGCCGGAAACTCACCGACCCCGAAAAGTGAAACCTGGGCGAACTGCCCCGGCCGAAAACGACTGAAAGCTCCCTGCTCCTCCGGGTCGTCGAAGTGCCAATAGAAAGTCTTGACCTCGGCAATTTCGTCCATCACCCGGTCGATCACCGCAACCTTGGGCAGATAAATGTTATCAGTGTGCAGCAAATTCATGTTTGTCAATCTCCGCAGTAGCGCGACGGATAATCTCCACCACACTCGGCATACCGACGTCGCCGTGGCAGACGGCAGCGCAGCGCCCGCAGCCGACACAGGCCATCGATAGTTCGCGCTGTATAAAGTAATGGGCGAGTTTACGGAAGAATCTACGGTTGCGGCGGTCGTGTATCGCCTTGCGGGGGTTGTGCCCCCCGGCCATGCGAGTGAAACCGCTAAGTGCGCATGCATCCCAGATACGGACACGCTCGATTTCGCCGGGCCCTACACTCCGGTCGCTCACCGTAAAGCAGGTGCATGCAGGGCAGACATAAGTGCAGCCGCCGCATTCGAGGCAACGGTTGCCGATCTCCTCCCAGGTTTTTTCAAGGACGTTACCCCGGGATATATATCGCACAGTCGCTGAGAACCAGCTCGTCGTGCTTTTGAAACTCTTTCGGACATTATTCAGAATCGCGTGACGCCTGTCGACGTCGGTTTCAACGCACCGCCTGAAAATAGCATTGTCGAAGATGGCCTCTCCTGCAGGTGTCCCGGCAACAGCCATAAAATCGTCTCCAAGGTCCATGAGTTGCAGATCGAAATGGTCGCGTGCAGCAGGGCCGGTATCGGCACATACGCAGAAACACTCGTCGTTGATGTCCTGATCAGGATCTGTGCAGACCATATTAACAAGCAACAGGTTCGAGCGACGCTTTTCATAGTATATATCACGGAATTCACGGCCCAGATAGAAACGGTCGAGATGGTTTATCCCTGCCAAATCGCACGAGCGTATTCCGAAAATGGCGAGCTTTGGTTCTTCGTAGGTCGGCTCAATCAGTATCTCGTTTCCGCTAGTTTTGACTTTTAACAAGCGCTCGATATGAGGCAGCACGAAACGCTTCGGAGGATAATAAGGATTGGGCAGGTGGATTTGAATCTGTTCGCGGTTTGTGTCAGTGACAGTGTCGAAAAAAGTGTCCCGTCCGAGACCGCAGAATGGCGCAATGACCTCGTAGCCTTGCTGCCTGAGTTGATCAACGATCTTGAGGATATCCGAGCGGTCAAAAATGCGTGCTTTCATGCATTCTCCTTCTCCACGCAAACAGGCAGTAAATGGACCTTGTACGCCTGTGAACCACCTACCTGCTGCTTCACCCGGCTGACAAAATATGGCACAGATACAGTGCTGCTGCGGACCTCCGGCGTGACTCGCGCTGCGACCACTGCCGAGCCGTTTGCAGAGCGCAGACGAATTTTTTCACCGTCACGTATACCGAACTGTTTGGCGTCGTCTGTATTTATTTCCACGAAACCCTCAGGATAATCGAGCAACAGGATGCGATATTCACGTTTAAGTGTTTCACTATGCTGAATCAGCACGTTCTGGTTCCAGTAGTAATTTGAGTTGTCGAAGATAAGCGTCAGCGGATAGTCCTTGACGGCGCTGACAGGCTGATCTTGCCTTACAACGGGAACGAACTTGAAGCCGCCCGGGAAGCCTTCTGAAAAAAGGAACGGGGTGCCGAGAGGACGGTCCTTCGTGCAGGGCCACTGACGGCCATAATCACGGCTGAGGTTATCATAATTTGCCCCGCTGTATGAAGGGACTACCTTACCTATCTCATCCATGACATCGGCTGCCGAGTTGTATTTCCAGTCCGCCCCCATCGCCTGGGCCACATGCATAATTTGCTGCCAGGCGGGAACAATCCCCGGGGGCGGTTCGATTACCTGTGCAGCCAATTGAATGCGCCGCTCAGTATTTGTGAATGTGACCTCTTCTTCTCCATATGCGGTGGTCGGCAGGACTACGTCGGCATATTGGGCCGATTCAGTCAGGAACAAGTGCTGCGTAACAACAAGGTCGCACTGCCTGAGCGTATTAGCTGCATCGCCGTACATGGCAGTGCTGACAGGGTCGTAGCGGCAGAGCCAGACGCCGCGCACTTTTCCGTTGTCGCCATGCATGAACAGAGAACCGGCGTCCACACCTTTTTTCTCTGGAATTTTCGTCCCCCAAACCTTTTCAATTTCTGTCCGGGACTGTTTGTCACCCACCGCGCCGTACCCCGGCAGCCTGTCCGGCAACATACCCATGTCGCAGACACCCTGGAGGTTATTGTGTTCGGTCAGGGCGAAAATACCGGCGCCCTTTTTCCCGATTTGGCCGGTGAGCAAGGCAAGGTTCACGACGGCCTCGACTGTCTTGGCATCGCGGGCCTGGATACCGGTGGAATAAAGTATTGCCGCAGATTTGGCCCGGACATACGAGAGTGCAACAGCTTCGATCAGATCCGCACGGACACCACACACTTCCGCGGTCGCAAGTAAATCGTAGTCATGCACGTTTGCGAGAAACGACTCGTAGCCGCGACAGTTCGCCTTGATGAATGGCAAGTTCATCAGGCCCCGGTCGATAATCACCTTAGCCATTGCTCCATAAAGAAGCGTCTCAGTGCCGGGCTTGATGTTGAGAAAATAATCTGCATGTTCAGCCATGCGCTGGCGGCGCTCATTAATAACGACCAGTTTCGCACCATTAAGTTTGGCGCGAATTACCACGCCGCCTATAGTGGGCAATTGCCTGGCCAGATCCACGCCGTCCACTATGATGACTTCACTTTGAGACAGTTCGCCGATGGAGTTGGTAGTGGCAGGCAAGCCGATCATATCGAGGAGTACATTGGTCGAGTTGTTGCAATAGACGCCTGCGCCATGGTCGACGTTATTAGTTTTAATGACAGCGCGGGCCAGTTTCTGAAGCAGGTAGGCCTCCTCATTGGAGCACCTGGGCGAACTCAGTATGGAGATAGAGTCCGGGCCGTGCTTGTCGCGGATGTCATTCAGGCGTTGGACAATGAACTCCAGCGCATCGTCCCATGTGACTTGCTGGAATTTGCCGTGCTTCTTAAGTAACGGGGCTTTCAGGCGATCAGGCGAGCTCGCGACTTCATGGACGTGCCAGCCGCGCAAACAGATTCTTCCCTGGTTTGTGGGATGAGACATGCTGGGATAAGCCCCGACCACTTGATTGCCGGAGGTCTCAAGATAAATACCGCAACCGACTCCGCAGAAAGTGCACGTAGTTAGTTTCCGATTCATACTTATCTCCCCATGCAAACGCCTCTCGGAAGTGGTCCTGCCCTTCGTTGAAGCGTGCATGACAAATGATTATACGCCTATTTACATCTTTTATGTCAAGGGATCATTTTGTCCGTAATTTCTCAGGTTGCAATTAGCCGATTTTTAAAGATTGCGAGCTGCTTGTTATAATCCCCTCTTGTTCGGTTAAATTGACAAAGCTCCGAGGTTGCGTTAAACTAAACTGTTGCATATCAAGCACTAATTGCAGAAGGAGAATTAGAAATTGTTAAAGTCACTTGAAGACATATCATCAACCAAAAAGCGCCTTAAAATAGAAATTCCGGCTGATTCAATAGAGGCGGAAATCAGGAAAGGCCTTGCGGATGCTCAGAAGAAGGCAAAATTTCCCGGCTTCAGGCAAGGCAAGGCGCCGATGACGATGGTCGAGAAGAAATTCAGCAAGGATATTGAGTCGGAAGTTTTGGAAAAAATAGTTTCTGAATATTATCTGCAGGCGGTTAAGGAGGCTGACATAAAACCGGTTTCGCGACCCTCCCTGGAAGAATCTTTTGACTTCAAGAGGAATTCGGATCTTTCCATGACCATGACGGTAGAGGTTGTGCCTAAAATAGAAAATCTTACTTATGAGAATATTACTGTTAAAAGTGTTCCGGTGGAAATAACTGACGGGGAAGTAGAAACCGTTATGGGCAATCTTGCTGACGAGCGTGCAACCTATGAAGCATCAGACGGTCCTGTAGAGACGGGTGACCTGGTGACCATTGATTATACGGTCAGGGAGGACGGCTCCGTGGTCAAAGACGTAGTCTTGAAAGTGGGCAGCGGCCCCTACCCAAAGGAGTTTTTTGATGGTCTCCAGGGCAGCAGGAAGGATGATGAGATCGAAATTGAAGCCACTTTTCCAGAGGGCATCCAATCACCCTATGCCGGTAAGAAACACACTTTTGTCGTCAGGATCAGAGAGGTCAAAAAAAAGACACTCCCCCCTCTTGATGACGAATTTGCAAAGGATATCGGGCTTGAGAACCTGGAGCAGGTAAAAGAGAGAGTCAGGGGAAATCTCTTAAATGCCAAAAACGGACAGGCTGAAAAGGCGATGCAGCGCGAATTAATTGACAAGCTGCTTGACTCCCATCAGTTTGACATTCCGGAAAGCATGCTTAATCACGAACTTGCAGGTATTATAAGCGAAATACGGGCATCGGGAAAAGAGGACAGGTCCGACGAGGCATTGACTGAAGAATTGAGGCCGGGTGCGGAAAAGAGTGTCAAGGCGTCCCTTCTGATGCAAATGATCGGCGAAAAGGAAGGGACAGTTGTTTCGGAAGATGATGTGAGGGAGGAAATTGCGTCTATGGCTCATAGATTTCGTATTACTCCTGAAAATGTTATAAAATATTATGTGGCAAGAGACGGCTCCCTGGAGGGGTTGCGGCATTCCCTTTTTGAAAGAAAAGTGCTCGCACTGCTGCTTGCCAAAGCTAAAATAGAAGCGGAGCCAAAAGGAGAATAATCGATGAGCATAGTCCCAATTGTAATTGAACAGACCGGGCGGACCGAAAGGGTATATGATATATATTCAAGATTGCTTAAAGACAGGATCATCTTTATTGGGATGCCTATAGATGACAACGTAGCAAATGTGGTTATTGCGCAGCTCCTTTTTCTGCAGACTGAAGACCCTGAGAAAGATATCCATATTTATATCAATTCACCGGGCGGTGTTGTTTCTGCGGGTCTCGCAATGTACGATACCATGCAGTTCGTAAAGCCTGATATTGCAACTTACTGCATCGGCCAGGCCGCGAGCATGGGCGCGCTGCTTTTGTGCGCAGGCACAAAGGGCAAGCGTTTTGCATTGCCCCATTCGCGGATTATGATACATCAGCCTGCCGGGGGATTTTATGGGCAGGCCACGGACATAGAAATCCAGGCGAAAGAGATTTTAAAAATGAAAGAGACCCTGAACAATATTATGGCTAACCATACCGGACAGTCGTTTGAGAAGGTCCACGACGATACCGAGAGAGATTATTTTATGTCCGGTGAGGATGCCAAGGCATACGGCCTTGTGGATGAGGTAATAGCTTCGGCTAAAGTTGCAAAGGAGAAAAAGTAACTTTTGAATCCTGAATGCTTAATGCTGAATTAAGGAATTGTCTTTCCATAATTCAAAATTTAACATTCTACATTCAAAATTTTAGTTGGAGGTTTTATGGCACGGAAGATTAATGATGCGTTGCTGAAATGCTCTTTTTGCGGTAAGGGGCAGGATGAGGTCAAGAAGCTTATTGCAGGTCCTACGGTATATATTTGTGATGAGTGTGTCGGGCTCTGCAATGAGATAATAGACGAGGAATTGCATGTTCTCGATAAAGATTTTTCCAGGAAGCTTCCCGCACCGAGCGAGATACACAAGTTTTTGAACGATTATGTGATAGGACAGGAAAAGGCAAAAAAGGTGCTGTCTGTCGCTGTTCACAACCATTATAAAAGGATCTTCAGGGGATCTAAGTCCGATGTCGAACTGCAGAAAAGCAACATTATGCTGATAGGGCCTACTGGAACGGGGAAGACGCTCCTTGCGCAGGTACTTGCCAGGTTCCTGGATGTGCCCTTTACCATAGCTGATGCGACAACGCTGACCGAGGCGGGCTATGTAGGCGAGGATGTCGAAAATGTGCTCCTGAAATTGCTGCAGGCGGCGGAGTATGATGTAGAGCGGGCTCAGAGGGGGATTATATATATCGACGAGATAGACAAGATAAGCAGGAAATCGGACAGCCCCTCAATAACGAGGGATGTCTCGGGAGAAGGAGTGCAGCAGGCGCTCCTCAAGATAATCGAGGGCACTGTTGCTAATATCCCCCCGCAAGGCGGCAGAAAACATCCCCAACAGGAATACATACAGCTCGACACCTCGAATATCCTCTTTATGTGCGGCGGCGCGTTTGTGGGACTTGATGCAATTATAGAGCGCAGGACGGGCAAAGGGCGGATAGGCTTCGGGTCCGGGGTGGTTGCCAAAAAAAACAAGGTAGAGGATGTGCTCAGCCTTGTTGAACCTGAAGACCTGATGCACTATGGGCTTATCCCCGAATTTGTCGGCCGTCTGCCTGTCGTGGCAACTATGATAGAGCTGGATGAGGCCGCGCTGGTAACGATATTGACTCAGCCCAAAAACGCGTTGGTAAAGCAGTACCAGAAGCTTTTTATGATGGACAATGTCAGGCTGAAGTTTACTGATGGGGCGCTTTCCGCCATAGCGAAGAAAGCCGTTGAGAGAAAGACCGGCGCACGCGGGCTAAGGGCTATTCTTGAAGACGTAATGCTTGATGTGATGTACGAGATACCATCAAAGAGGGGCGTTGCGGAGTGTATTATCAACGAGGAGGCCATCTCACAAAAAGACCGGGCTATTCTCGTGTACGAAGATAAGGCTGAATCGGCTTAGGGTAAAAGACAACAGGCTGTTGAAAAACAGTTTACGAGTCCTCTGCCGTCATTCCCGTGAAAACGGGAATCCAGTTTTTTCAAAAGCTTCTGGATACCCGCCTTCGCGGGTATGACAGACTTTCTTGAGAAAAAAGAGTTTTTCAACAGCCTGACAAGACTTGACAGATAAGCCAATGTAAGATCTATGTGAGTTTACGCCTGTGCGTCACATGATTTTTGCCATTAAGAATGTTTTCTGATTTTCCTGTAGTCCTTGTTTTTTAAATTAGTCTTACTGCATTTATAACACCTGACAATCGAGATTTTCACGTTGGCGCATCTGGCAAAGAGTTTGTCCCGAAGTGCGCACCTCAAGATCAAAGCCTGACAGCACATTGTTTTGCCGGTCTCAGCGTTGACCAAATCAGCCGACTGTGTCAGTTTCGTTTGAAAATAATGGGTATCCAGAATCCATGATTGATATCAACTCGAACAAAAGACCGCGAGCAAACTTGACAACCCCATCACCTGTCCTACATACTGTACTACAGGAGGTGAATGCGATGCCTAATAGCACTCGTTTGGATAAAGAAACCGAGGACGCCTTGAAAAAGGCGGCTGATTACTTACATATGACAAAGTCGGATATCGTCAGGAAATCGGTCAGGGAATTCTGTTTAAGGGTCATAGAGGAAAAGCATAAGACCGCGTGGGAGGTGTACAATGCGGTGCACACAGCCGGAGGCAGCGGCCACGGCGAGAGGGTTTTAACCGGCAAAACAATATTCGGGCGACAGCTTGAGGCGAAACGTAAGAAATGGTCATTATAGACACCGGTCCTATCGTGGCCCTTTTCGATGAATCAGAACCTTTGCATGGTATCTGCAAATCGACGCTGAAGAAGATAAGAGTCCCACTTATAACATCATGGCCGGTACTGACAGAGTCGTTTTATCTTCTCGGTGACTGGTATAAGGGGCAAAAGGAACTGTGGAGCTTTATTTTAGCGGGCGGGATCAGTATTTATGATATTCCAGACACTAATTACGACCGTCTTAGCGCCTTGATGGAAAAGTATGCCGATAATCCTATGGATCTTGCGGACGCAAGCCTTGTCTTAATATCAGAGACTAAGAAAATCAAGACTATTTTCACTCTCGATAAACGTGATTTCTCCATTTACCAACCTACCCACTGCAAGCGTTTAGAAATCATCCCCAGCTGAGAGCCATGGTAGCCTCAATCCAGAATCCATGATTGGTATCAATGATAGATTCTGGATACTCAAAATATTCTAAAGGAGGCTCAGCAAGGGAAAAACCAGTTATGTCCGGAAGTACGCCAGCTCTGGGTTGAGTTTAAAGCAGTCTCACAATCTGGCTTCCACCCTGAAAGTCCAGTGCCCCAGACATTGCGGCAAGAATGTTTATTTCCGGTGGGAACCTTGTACTGAAGAGCAGTCATTCCGGCTTGTCCGGAATCTTTCTTTTTTACATGGTAAAATCAAATCTCATGTATATAAATAAACTTGTCACGAATGAACAGGCTGTTGCCCAAACCAGTATTAAAACGCTAAATTGAGCTGCCATTTCTTTCCGGTATAGATTTTTGTCATCAACAGAACTGATTTTAACTTTCCAAACGGTTCAAGACTGGCATATAAGCCTCTATCCATGATAACTGCTTTGCCGGGTCCCTTTGCATAACGGATAAGTGCCTCTATGTTTTGTATCGCAGCCGTCATATACTCTTGTACCTGATTTCTCCAAAGTCCTCTCCATCGGCTCCGATCATATCCGTATCGCTTCCCTCGTGCAAATGATCTTTCCATCAGGTGCTGCCTCGTCCGTATGTCTTTCTTTGCTGTCGCAGACCGCGCATTCGCCCGCATCAGGTCCAAAGCATCCTGCCTCAGATGCCGCTTTACCGTTCTGCCGCTTTTGTTGCGTGTGCAAACTTCCCTTTGAGCACATTGTGCGCATTGTCTTTTCGGCGCGCCGTAATCTACGCTCTGTCTGTCCCCATGTAATGATTTGCGTTTTAATCTGACGCCGGTCGGGCACACATATGTGTCAGTATCATGGTCGTAATAAAATTTCTCTTCGCCGTATATCCCACTTCTCCTATCCCCCTTGTCCTGCCGCTGTTTTAAATCAGGCATGTGCGCACTCACTCCCCGATCATTACAGACTAGGAAGTTCTCTACTGTCCCGTATTTGCTGTCGGCTACAACTGTCTCCACTTGGTATCCTGTGTTATCTTGATGGATATCTATTAATGAGGCCATTCTGTGCGCTTCATTTATATCGCCAGTTGTCACTTCTGTTGCCGTTATTACCTCATATGCAGAATCTACTGCCCTGTGTGTCTTATACGTGAGTTTCGGTTTACCCGCTCCCTGCCGCACGATTGCCGCCTCATGATCAGTAGTGGATATGAAGCGTTTATTAACTCCGCCTGTGTCATCATCATCCTCTCCGACTTGGTCCTCAAGCCTTCTCTCCAGTTCTCTGTAACGTTTATTTAAATGTCTCTTGAGAGAATGAGTGTCTACTACCGAGTTGTTCGATGCATCCGCGTCTATTAAACTGGAATCCATAAATATCTTCTCGCCATTGACCAGCCCGGCCTTCACGCACTGAAAAAGTATGCGCTCAAAAAATCCTCTGAAAACTTCTACTCCCCACCTCTTGCGTGCTTTAGATAACACACTGTGATTTGGCAACACAGTATCCAGGTCATATCCTAAAAACCACAGCCAGTCTATTCTCTCAGGCAAGGTTTCTATTAACTCCCTCTCTGATCTCACATTGTAAAATACCAACAATAAAATCAGCTTCAGTATGACTGTCGGAGGCACTGAAACATTTCCATTGCCTCCATAACTTTCCTTTACCTCTCCGTAGATAAAATCAAAATCCACTATCTCATTTATTTTTCTGAGTGGATGGCTTTTTCGTACCTTTCTATCAAGGTCTATGCCCATATAAAATAATTTACTCTGCGGTATGTCTTCGTATCCCATCATTTGGAACTGCCTCCCAACAAAAAGTTCCTATCTTTTGTCAGCAATTCCCTTGCCATGTTTTTTTCGGATTTGGGCAAC
>CAWHNC010000116.1:0-38204 GCA_963830245.1 Nitrospirota bacterium | reverse complement strand
ACCACAATCCGTTGAGTTGCTTTGGCAGAGTCCGCTTGAAAATTTTCTCAAATTGAGAGCAAAATACCTGCTTTATCAATAAGACTAACCTTATTCATCTACTACTGCCCTGCTTTTAATAACCGCCCATTTAACATCCACGGACAATTTGTTTACCAAATGCTCCGCCAATACCTTTGCCGGCGTCTTTACCGTGTCAGGGATATCGACTTTGAAAACCAGCTTGACTGTTGCTGTAACTTCTTTACCTTCACTCATTACCGCCTCCCGTGCATTATCGACATATTGTCAAAATTAAGAACATGGCATGCCCTTAAGACATTTTCCTGATTTTTCCCCCTTTTAAGATCATATACCGGCTACCCCTCCAAACCACTGCCGATCCTAAAAGACTCCATATCCATATACCTAAGCCCAGTATATCTTTAACAGGCAGCAGGATAAGCCACCGGAGCCACTTTTTTGAAAGAATAACTTTATTGCAAATGACAAGAGCGAGGCAGATTCTGAGGCCGACTGCAGCGCAAAGAGCAGTTAATGAAAGGAGCGTAGGCCCTTGCTGGATAAATAGCAGGCAGGAAATGGGGAAGACATAGGTAATTCCGTATCCCATAAAACCTTTCGGCCTGCAGGCCCTATAGGTACGCGCCCACCGTATTTGGTGCTTCAGGTGCCCGGCAAAACTCATTGCACCGGCCCTATCCTCCAGCACATATCGGGAAAGAATGATCTTATATCCTTTCTGCCATAGTCTGTTTCCAATCTGGTAATCATCAGCGAGGTAATCCGCTATAGCCTCAAATCCGCCTATTGCATTAAGCGCTTCCCTGGAAAACAGCATTGAGGCGCCTAATCCGAAAGTAATGCCTTCAAGCCGCCTGGCGACCAGAACTGAGGGAATGAGGTCGAGCGCGATCGTAAGGGATTCAAAGGCAGCACCTGCCGACGCCGGATTAGAAATCTTGTAAAATGATGTGACAAGTCCGGTATTCTCCCCGCTGAAGTACTCCCCGGCAATGTGCCTTAAATAGGTATTGTCCACTCTCATATCGCTGTCGCTGACGGCAAGCAGAGGATACCGGGCAGCTTCCGCAAGACCGTTGAGATTTGAGACTTTGCGATTTGCGCCAAGACTTTTTTCGTTCACTACAATTTTAACTGCTGACTGCCGTTGTAATTGCTCTACTGCGTTGAGAGCGCCATCGTGAGGATCTGTAACGCCCAGCAGGACTTCGTATTCGGGATAGTCCTGCATACAAAAACTTTGAATGTTTTCACATAATTCAGGGTCCTTGCCGCTGAGCGGTTTAAGAATAGAAATTGGCGCCGCGGGAATATCTTTCATTGACGGCTTTCCAGACCGGAAGAACTCAATAACGCAAAAAAGGGCAAACAGACTGTATATGCCGGATGAGATGACCAGTAACAACGGTATTACGGGAATGTTTTGAGTCATGGTATACTTGAAAGCATATCATGAAATTGGCATTTTTTTCAGCGTTTCCCCAGGAGCTGACGTACATAATAAAAAACCTCGGGGCAGAAAGAGTGAGGAATTCCCAACTTATCATCTGGACTGCCCGCTCTGCTGCTAAAGAGATTCTCATAATCCTGAGCGGCATGGGCGCCATTAACTCGGAAGCGGCCTGGCACTACGTAAACGAGGAATACCGTCCTGATTACATCATCTCCGCCGGTTTTGGCGGAGCTTTATATGACGGGGCCGGCATCGGAGACCTCATCGCGGCATCGGGTGTTCTGCTGTACCCGGACGCCGATGAAGAAACCGCTCACAGACGCCGGAATTACCTGGAGCTTCCGGGTGCAAAAGATATTTTAAGAAAAATGACATTCGCAGATAAGGTACAGGATGGGACCATTTTGACGCTGAGGCACAGGTTGAATAAAACTGCAATTGCAAAAGATTTGCTGCAGGGGTTGCCCTTCCCTGTATGTGACATGGAAACATTCCCTCTGGCGAAGCTCTCGATGCGGAAAGGTCTGCCGTTTTTTGCAATCCGCGCGGTTACAGACCGGGCCCATGAGGATATACCAGAGGAGCTTTTCGGTGTGACCGACTCATACGGCAACTATAATCTTTCGCATGCCCTGAGAATAATTTTGGGCAAGCCGGCACTCATTCCTTCCTGCATCAGAATGGAAAAAAATGCACGACTGGCTTCACGAAAACTCTGTCAGGCGGCTGAAGAACTGATACGTGTTTTGTAAATCAGGCAGAGGTATAGGCAAAGGTAAAGAAAATATCCGACTAATCCTGTTTGTGTTTTTGCTCTACCTCAACCTTTACCTCTACCTATCACTTATGTAACTTTCGCATTAACCGCGAATTTAAGTTCATTCATTTGAGAGGCCATTTTTTTGTGTTTCTTCTCGTCTTCCAGTATAAGTTTCAGCATCTGCGTAATTATGGGGTCATGACTTAACTCAAGTGCCGCAGTGGCGGTTTCGATCGATTTCTGTTCAAGGGCAACGTGCTTGTTTAACAGAGAGGCCACTCCTGCAAGATCATCCGGGGAAAGCACAAAACCATTTTGGGTCATCCCGTCAATTACCATCTGAAGGATTGTTTTGTGTTTTTCTGAATCGTTCCTGATCGCGGCAGTTAAAGTCGCAATAATAGGATTTTTAGCCTTGTTGAGAATTGCAGCACAACTCTTGACTGTCTGGTCTTCAATGCCTACCCACTTCTTGAGCAATTTGAGCAATTCTCTGTCCAGTGCAGCCCTTTTTTCCTTGCTTACTCTTTGCAAAGCCATAGCGCCTCCTAAAAAAATGGATTTGAAAGCATGTTAAATAAAGTCTGTCCATAAACTCAGATATCGTCATTCTCCGGCTTGACCAGAGAATCCAGAACTTTTTTAAAAGACTGGATTCCCCGGTCGAGTCGGGGAATGACAGTCTACTTGAATCATAATTTATGGACAGACCCTGAATAAAGTATAACACAGTATTCTTAATTTCAAGCTGCTAAATATCTATCTGACTCTGCTCAACGGAGCTCTACCAATGTTTTGCAGCGGTCCTTTTCGCCTGGCTGTTTTTTGGACCAAAGGAATACCTCTTTACTCCGGCATTCTTTGTTGCCCCGGCAGGCTTGCGAGACGGTACTGGTTGCTGTGCCGGGCGGCTGAACTCGCTGTCTCTCCGCGGCGCGGCTACGCCGTAATCAAATCCTTCCAGAGTGCGGCGTTCGACCGGACCGCCGAGTACCCGCTCTATTGCCCGCACCATATCAGAGTCCTCACCAGCCACCAGAGTGTAGGCATCGCCGTTGCAGGCAGCACGACCGGTCCGTCCAATGCGGTGGACGTACGCGTCAGCTGTACCCGGGATGTCGTAATTGACAACATGGGAGATCTGGTTCACGTCGATTCCGCGGGCGGCTATATCGGTCGCCACAAGTATCTGGAACGTGCCGTTGCGGAAACCGTTCATTGCCGCCTGCCTTCGCGCCTGCGACAGATTTCCCTGGAGCGATGCAGCCCGGTAGCCGGTTTTGACCAGTTGCTCACCAAGACGTTTTGCACGGTGCTTGGTACGGGTGAATATGAGTACAGACCTTGTATCGGTACGGTGCAAAAGTTCGAGGAGAAGCGGCGTTTTCAGGTGCTGGGGGACCGGGTAAAGCGCATGACTGACGGTTTCAGCCGCTGAAGTATCGCCTACACGGATTATCGCCGGCTCTTTCAGGATATCGCCGGCAAGATTCCGGATGTCTTCGGGCATGGTTGCTGAAAAAAGAAGGGTTTGCCGCCTCGGAGTCAGGTGCTTCAAAATTTTCCTGATGTCGGGGAGAAAACCCATGTCGAACATATGGTCGGCCTCGTCGAGAACGAGCACTTCAAGGCGGGAGAGGTCTATAGTTCCCGGCCGATGTGGTCCAGGAGACGCCCCGGGCATGCCACAACAATTTCCACTCCGCGTCTAAGATGGGACACTTGAGTATTGAAGCTCACACCGCCATAGACGGTCGTACTGTGCAGGCCTGTGCGCTTTCCGAGGGCGCCGATTGCCTCATTGATCTGTTCCGCGAGTTCTCGGGTTGGTGCGATAACGAGAGCGCGAACATGCCGGCGCTTCCCCTTCCATCAGACGATGGAGGATAGGCAGCACGAAGGCGGCGGTCTTACCGGTGCCGGTCTGGGCCAGGCCCATTACATCGCGCCCCTGCATTACCAGAGGAATTGCCTGCTCCTGGATCGGCGTTGGAGAGATGTAGCCCGCAGCGGTAACTCCTGCCGCAACAAGCTGGTGAAGATTAAATTTGTTGAATTCCATAAACTCCTTTTTTTTCTGCGTTCGGGCTAAAAAAAACCCCGGTGTATTCCGGGGCCCGCTATTGATGTAGCTTATATCCGGGTACAGCAGTTTGATTAGATGGTTTATATTAGCAGTAATGGAGAGACCCTGTAAAGCAGAAGAACAATCATTCCTTGAGTTGACTTGGTTCAAATTTCATGATATATATTGATTAGGGACAAGAGAAGCAGGACATAACAAGGGACAGGGGTGTGTATTATTAAAGTAAAAAGGTTGTACTATTTTTTTATAAAAGGAGGACGACCATGAACCTGGAACTGACAGACAAAGAAAAAACTATGCTTTTAGGAGTACTTAAAGACTATATACCGGAACTCAGGGGCGAGATTGCGTCCGGCGCGAAACACGATTTCAAAGTGGAGTTGAAAGAGGAAGAGGCGGTATTAAAAGGGATACTGGAGAAATTACAACTCTGAAATAATTATGGACAGCGCATGTATTTCCGGCGTGGTCGAGCAAAGAGGTTTGGCGGGAGTAGAGGGGAAAAAATGTCTTGCATTAAGAGGTGGCGGACTGCTCTTGTTCATCACCTTTTGCATTCTTGTGCCAGGTGAAGATTTCATAAATACCGCATGAAACAGGGATACCGGATCGAATATGCCTATCAGCCATCGAGTGTTTCCCGCACTTTTTTCAGGAGTTCACCGACAGAAACGGGTTTTGGTATAAATTTGAATTTAGGTTCAGGAAAATCTTTGCCGATTACGTCAGGCGTGTAACCGCTCATAAACAGGGCTTTGGCGCCAGGTTTTATTGCCACTATCTCCCTGAATGCCTCTATGCCATTTTTATTCGGCATTATCACATCGGCGAGAAAAAGATTTACTTTGTCTTGATGTTGCATGAAGATAGCGACTGCCTGTTCCCCGTCACTGGCTTCTATTACCGAATAGCCCGCCCCCCGAAGCGCTATCTTAACAGTTTTCATTACCGACTCATCGTCATCTGCCAGTAGTATGGTTTCGGAGCCTCCTGTCAGGGTCGTCGTTTCCGTCTTTTTTTTCTCTTCAACTATTATCTTAACTGTCGGCAGATAAATTTTGAACGTAGCGCCATGGCCCGGTTCGCTGAAAACGTTGAGAAACCCATTGTGCTGCTTGATTATCCCATACACCATGGCAAGCCCGAGCCCTGTCCCTTTGCCCGCTTCCTTTGTTGTAAAAAATGGCTCGAATACTTTTTCCCTTGTCTTCTCATCCATCCCGATTCCCGTATCTGACACCGTGATAAGGGCATACTTGCCTTCCTTGCCAAATCCGTTGTTATCTATGAATGCCCGGTTGATTTCGACCTCTTCGGTATTTATGCTGATTGTGCCCCCCTGGGGCATGGCGTCACGTGCATTGGCTGCCAGGTTCATCAATACCTGTTCCAACTGACCGCTGTCCGCAACAACGATTAAATCTTCGTCAGCCATATTTGCAACAAGTTTTATGTTCTTGCCTATGATCTTTTCAATAAACACAAGAACTGTCTTTACGGCGTACTGGAGATTTATCGGCTTAAGGTCGACTGTCTGTTTTCTGCAGAACGTGAGAAGACTTTTTGTCAAGATTGCCGCCCTATCAGTTAAAGTGAGAATATTGGCAACATACTTGTATGCAGGGTCATCTTCCTTCATTTCAATCTGGCAGAGCGAGGCAAATCCCATCATAGCGCTTATAATATTATTAAAATCATGCGCTATGCCTCCGGCAAGCTGCCCGACCACCTCCATCTTCTGTGCATGCCGAAGTTGAAGCTCCAGCTTCTCACGTGCTTCCTCAGCCTTTTTGCGCTCTGTGATGTCCCGGAAAGTGACAACAGCACCGATCGTCTTCCCCTCCTCACGAATAGGAGAGCTCATATACGATACCGGAAAGCTCGTCCCGTCTTTCCTCCAGAAGACCTCATGCCTGTTGCAATGAAATTTGCCGTCCCTAAAGGTTTTATATATCAGACACTCCTCTTCCGGATAAGGACTCCCATCAATTTTCGTATGATGCCATGTCGAGTGACTGTTTCTGCCTATAAGCTCCTGTTCTCCGTAACCGAGAATCTTTGCAGCCGAGTGATTGACAAATGTGTGATTTCCATTCAGGTCCAATCCCAAAATACCTTCTCCGGATGACCCTAAAATCAAGTCTTTTTGATAACTCATATTCTTGAGTTCATTCTCGATCTCAACGCGCTCAGTTACATCACGGATCGATTCTATGCCGCCGATTATATTCCCATTCGGATCGAGAAGCGGCGATACCGTTATCCAGATATATGCACCTTTGCCTCCGCGAAGTTTTGAAGCCCACACTTCAGCATAAAATGTATTCTTCTGTTGTTCTATATAATTGTACTTCGAAACAAGAGCTTCATTTTTTTGTAAAACAAGGTCTACCAGGAACATGCGCTGCTCGCCGTAGAACGCGATTGCGCTATTGGAATAATTCCGTCCTATTATGTCCGCTTTTTCAATACCGGTCATCTCCTCTATAGCGCGGTTCCATGCAACCACATTTCTATTTTTATCTATTATTAATGTAGCGTCGGGAAGAAACTCGATAATGTCTTCGAGTTGTTTGTAAGAGACTTTCAATTTCTCCTCTGCCGCTGCATGCTCCGTGATCTGTTTCTCAAGTGCCCCGGCCATCTCGTTAAAACTCATCGCAAATTGATCAATTTCATCATTACGGCCTGAAATGGCGGCCCTTACACTCAGGTTGCCGCGGGCCAGTTCATCTGTTGATGCTGCAAGCCCTCTCATTCTGCGCATGATAAAAATATCACTCCCGAACCAGGCAATTAAACATGCTGCAAACCCGGTCAATGCCAATAACATGATGTCACGAAGGAGTTTTCGGTTAACTTTGGCAAATGCCGTGTCCGAAGATATGCCCAGGCATACAAAAATACCCATATCAGCGCCCCTTACCGGAGTAAAAGAAAATATTCGCTTATTCCCTGCCAAACCCCTGCTCTCAACTGTTCCCTCCCCCTGCTTAAGCATGGTCTTTATGAGGCCGGACTCCTGCATGTTTTTTCCAAGCCATCTCCCGGGATCGGGATAGCGCGCAATAACTGTTCCGGAGCGGTCGATCGCAAATAGTGACATTCCTCCGGATTCCTGCAATTTTCCATTTTCGTTGTTGAACCTGCTTAAGTCGATGCCCAAAGCAAGGACCGCCTTGACTTTACCTTTTTTATCAAATACCGGTAATCCCGCGTAAACAACGGCTCCAGGGGCCATCGGCTCTGTTTGATACTCTCCAACAGAAAAGCGTTGCGTCCTGACTGCACGTTGAAACCAGGCCGTGTCCGCAGCATTTAAGTTTATTTTGTCAGGCAGCGAGCTGCAGAAAATGTCGCCGCTGGATTTTGCCGCAAACAAGTCGTTATGCAGTTCGTCTTTCATTTCGGAAAAAGAATTATTACATGCAACAGAATCAAAATTCTGCACCTCTGGAAATTTGGAAATATAACGGAGCAATTGACGCGATTCTTCAATTTGATGCTCTATCCCAAGGGAGAACAAACTTCACCGAATTAAGTGATTCAGCCTGTATTGCATCAGTTTCCTGAATACGTTGCTCAGAGGACTTATACAGCAAAAGCAGCAACACGGGAAGAAGCGAGATGAAAACGATAGCCAAAATACGTATTTTTATTGATCTGATACCCATTTTATCCTCACCTTTTTCGGTCTTTATAATATCCGAACAAGGTCTTTGACAATTATTCTAAGCAACTTGCCCTTGTTTGTCAAAAACCGGAATGGCTCCTGTTAAATGGTTTCCCCAATGATTTCACCTTCAGACATCTTTCGATAATGTTTTATTGCGTCAACATCGATTTATAGAGAAATAAAGCCGTTGGTCAAGGCGTGATTCAACCGGCGTGGTTCAACAGCGTTGCATCAAATCTGATTATATTGACGAAAGTGCACCATTTGCGCACCATGCTAGGGGCATATCAGGCATTGAAAGCAGTTGATAATCAAAGGTAATAAAATAAGCACGAGGGGTTTCCGAACTCCCGATGCTGCCTCGCAAACCCTTTATTTAAGCCATTTGTTTTTCGATTTTCCAGATTTACTCACGTCACGCTCACGTCGGCTGCGTAGAGTTGCTAATCGAAAATATTATGTTCGGATAATCGATCCTCAAAACAAACCTGCTCAGGAAGCTATTAACACCCAAAAGAACAACGTTAAGATTCGGCAAAAAATCTATAGGTGTGTCGTCGATAGTGTAAGCCAACTGACCCGTACCTGGATGGAAAATTTCAAACCTGGTGGTATGCGAGTACGCCGCTGTCCGACCATTTCCCGTGCTTATGGTTTTAGTTATGCCTGCCTGTAAATTATGACCCAGTATGGGAGCCATCTGAGCAGGGATTGCGCACTCATCAGCTCCGGTGTCAATAATACCAAGAGTATTCAGGTGTTTGCCGGTATGCGGGTTTATGATTCGTATCGGGAGAACCGCTCTGTACTGTCCTCCACAATCAAGAAATGGGCAATCTCTAAGCGGCATCAGTAGATATGAACCATATCTCTTTCAGGAATGAAGAAGACAACAGGATCATCAGCCCCTTTTTTCTTTGCGTCCTCTAAAACCGACATCACGTCCTTGCCGGAACTGATGACATCCTTCGAGGTGAACGAACGCGTAGCGACAAATAAACCACTGTATTTTTCCACATCTCTGACCATTACGTTATCAGCCATTTTACCTCCTCTATGCACTAATTCCTAATCTCTGAGAAACCTGCCAGATTAATTATATCCCGCCACGTTTACCCTAATCAAGCATTTTAAAGACATGCTCACCTTTAATTACCCAAACCTTTACTCGAAAGGCTGCGGACCGGACATATAATGCATCGTAGGGACTCGCTTCTTCACATGATCATGAAAATTATCAACAAACTTTCGCAAAATTGCACAAAGGGCATATAGCTCATTCTCAGAGAAAATAATTTTCTTCCATACTTCTAAAGAATAATTACCCTTATCACCTTGCATTTCCACTTTGTCACAGCCAAGCTGTAACATTGAGTCCCGGTCTAAGCGCCCCTCGTGATGCTGCATACAGTTCCTAAGAACAACATGCTTCTTGATCTCTCGCATGACCTCTCCATCAGGTTTGTAATCGATGCCGTTGATAATATGTATTGACTCGACACCTTCAGGTAATTGCTGCAACGCGAAGACTTCGTAAGGACCGCAGATACGATGATGTGTTTTCGAGCCGCGAAAATATGGGGCATCCTCAAGAGATAATCTTGTGCCGACTCTATAGGAAGGTAGCCCTACGCCATCGAGAGTAATGAGGCCCAAATGTTTTTTTGTAACCCCGAAGAGCTGTGATGCATCGCATTCTTCAATAAACCAGGTGCGCCAATAGTCATAACCACCGCTATGATTAACATACGGCCCAGTACCAAAAGGCATACGCTACCTCCTTGTTGCCGTATATCATTCTTGCACTTAACAATTATTAAACCAACTCGGTATTTACCGTCAAAAGTATATCACACTGCAACGCAGAATAAAATATATATGTCTTCAATTCTATTAGCTTACGATTTCACAACTTGGTTTGTCGCAGCTTTCATCGGATTTAAGAAGAACTGTAAATGAAGACTCGACAAAATGGAATTTTGTCTCATACAATAGACTGTAGAAGGACATGAAAATACTTGAATATGCCGATCTCATTACATCGAAGGTAGCTCCTCAGTACCAAAAGCTTATTGATTATCTTGAAGTGGATGACTTCCGTTCCGCAGAGGTCAAAAAACTCGCCGAGCATGACCTGTACAGGGCAAAGCTCGACGACAGCAACCGCCTCCTGTTCAAAATTATGACCTATAAAGGGGTGAGGTATGCTCTCATTCTGGAGGTTGTACTCAATCACGCCTATGATAAATCGAAGTTTTTAAGGGGCACACGGATAGATGAAGCAAAGATTCCGCTCATTGAAAAAACTCAGTTTGAAAAGGAGACCCTTCCCTCCCTTGTCTATATTAACCACTCAAACACGCGCTTTCACATTCTCGACAAGGTAATTTCCTTTGACCCGGAGCAGCAGGAAATATACCGGCATGCACTCCCGTTAATAGTTATTGGCCCCGCCGGAAGCGGGAAAACAGCTCTTACCCTTGAAAAGATAAAACTTGCTCATGGTCAGGCCCTCTATGTGACATTGTCCCCTTACCTCGCCGACAACTCCAGGAATATCTACTACGCCCACCATTATGAAAATGGAGATCAGGAGATTTCATTCTTATCCTTCAGAGAATTTCTCGAAACTATGCGGGTGCCTGAGGGCAGGGAGATTACATACAGGTTTTTTGCCTCATGGCTTATGCGGTTCCCACGGCAGCAACGTGTTGCGGATGCCCACCGCCTGTACGAGGAGTTTCGTGGTGTTATAACCGGCTCCATTGTTGACAAGCCTTATCTGTCCCGGGAAGACTATTTGTCACTCGGCATTCGGCAATCTATTTATTTATCCGAGGAACGCGAGCTTGTTTACACGCTTTTTGAGAAATACCTTGTTTTTCTGAAGGAGAACGGCTATTACGATCCCAACATTTTGGCTCACGCTTACCTGAAACACGTGAGGCAGATATACGATTTTGTTGTTGTCGATGAAGTGCAGGACATAACAAATATCCAGCTTCAGCTTATTCTTGGAAGCCTCAAGAATCCCAACGATTTTATCTTGTGCGGAGATTCCAACCAGATAGTACATCCTAATTTTTTCTCGTGGAGTACTCTCAAAACCATGCTTTATCATTCGGCGGCACTGGAAAGCCAAAAAGTGATGCGGATTTTGCAATCCAACTTCCGCAATTCGGCGGCGGTTACCGATCTCTCAAACAAGCTGCTCAGGATCAAGCAAAAGCGCTTCGGTTCGATTGACAGGGAGAGCACTTATCTTATGAACAGCCTGTCTGAAAACGGCGGCGACATACTTTTCATAAAGGATACGGACAAGGTGAAGCGGGAACTGAACCAGAAGATCCGCAGGTCGACTAAATTTGCTGTACTGGTTATGCGAGACGAGGAAAAGGCCGCAGTAAGGAGTTTTTTTGATACGCCGCTTCTGTTTAGCATTCAGGAGGCAAAAGGGCTTGAGTACGAGAATGTCATTCTGCTGAACTTTATCTCCGGCGAACGGGCCAGCTTCCAGGAGATTATCAAGGGTGTCAACCCGGAAGACCTGGAAGGAGATATCGAATATAGGAGAGCGCACTATAAATCGGATAAATCCCTTGAGGCTTATAAATTCTTTATAAACTCTTTATATGTTGCCATTACCCGCGCGGTGCAGAGGATTTACCTGATAGAGAGCGACCACGGTCACCCTTTACTTCGCATGCTCGGACTACAGAATGCCCGCGATCAGATACCTGTAGAAATAAAACAATCAAGCCGTGAGGAGTGGCAGGCCGAGGCTCGCAAACTGGAGTTGCAGGGCCGCCAGGAACAGGCTGACGAGATCAGGCGTGATATCCTGAAAACCCAATCGGTGCCATGGGACGTTTACAGTCCTGAACAGGTCATAGGACTTATTGATAAAGTACGCGATAAAAAGGAAATTTCGCAAAAACCAAAAAAAGCCTTGTTTGAATATGCTCTTTTCTATGACGAACCGAGGTTGATCGAGTTGCTCAGCGTGCACGGTTTCGATAAAGCAAAACAGATATATCTTCTGAAGCAGGGCAAACCTTTCTTTAACCGGCCTCTCTATAACCAGCAGAAGGCAAATTTTGCCTTACATTATATGCAGGGATACACCGGCACTTTTTTCAAAGAAATTCTGAGGCAATGCGAGCTCTACGGAATAAACCATCGTACTATATTCAATAAGACGCCTCTCATGCTTGCCGCATATGCAGGCAATATAGCACTAATCCGCGAGTTATTAGCTGATGGAGCCGATGCCGAATTGGCCGATAATTATGGCCTGACGGCGTGGCAGGGCGCTCTTGGAAGGGCTGCGCTGGACAAAAAATACGCCTTTGAATCGTTCCCGCAAGTCAGCGATCTGTTGGCCCCATCAAGTGTGAGCTTAAAGGCTGAAGACCGGCTGCTTAAGATCGATAGCAGTCAGGGAGAGTTTCTGCTGTTCCATATTTTCTTTTCAACTTTGCACCATCGGATCAACTATCAAAGATACGAGAAGGTCCCGCTCACTGCTGTTGAACTTGCTGAAATAGCTGCTGCATTATCGGATAGCCTTATCCCGGATTATCGCAAAAAGCGGGCATACATATCAGCGCTTCTTTCAAAAAATGAAATCGACAGCAACAATCCGTATTGTAAAAAAATATTCAGGCGAAAGAGAACCGGTCATTATATCCTCAACCCGAAACTTGCGATACGCCGAAAAGAAGAATGGATCGATATATACCGTCATGCCAATACTGATCTTATGTCAGTTATCGGTTCTGAAAGCGGCCCTTCTTTCCAGTTGGTCATTCAATCTCTGTTTTCAGATAAAGACGATAATCCATATTTTTAGGGACCAGATTCAAAAACAGCATTTATGTCCGACAAACTCCTAGCTCAAAACTAAGCTATTAGATGCTGTCATTTACAACTCTTGGCCCTTGGCGGCTTGCCCTCGAAGAAGAAATGTCTTGGGGTACTTTCCCCTGCCGCAGACTTTGAATGAGCCTAAATCCTTATACCAATCGCCATCCGGGGCTTGGGGCTTTGATTCTCGCCAAAGTTTCAGTTGATAGAGATCCTCAGCGGTGATTTGACGATCCCGAAGCCGATCAAATAGATGATCGCGGAGAGCAGGTGGAAGGTTGGTCCACTGAATCTTCCGCACTCATTCTCCGAAAGTCATTCTGGCAAGTTGTTCCTTCAAATCCTGCTGTTCTTTCGCATCTGTTGACGTGCTTAATCGACCAGCCAATTCGAAGAATCTGCGCTTCTCCTCTTCTTTCGATCGCAGCCCTGTTTCAACGAGTTCTACGAGTATCCGATTCGAACTCACTTTTCGGCTTTTTGCCAAGGACTTCACCCGCTTGGCCAATGGAGAAGGGAGAGTGACGCTCTGGCGGACCGCTTTTTCGGCTGTACCCATAAACTAATTATACACCACTTTGCACCAAAATGCACCATTCTGGATATTTTTAAATAATATCTGACTATCGGCAAGAATAGTTTTGTTCAGAAATAAAGAAATAATATCCCCGTTAACTCCTAAAAAAAGATTTTACAGGCGAGTTACAGGCGGATTTTGAACATGCCCAGCAAATCCAATAAGTACGTAGTCATGTAATTGATTTGAAAGAAAAAGGCCGGAGTGATTTTCCGGCCCCTTCAAAAACACTACCATTGATTTTAAAAGAAAAAAAGAGTAGGCACGAGGGGTTTCGAACCCCTGACCCCTACCGTGTCAAGGTAGTGCTCTCCCACTGAGCTACGCGCCTAAACTCTTTGAATAATAACCTGATTTCATGCTGCCAGTCAAGTATAATTTACCGACCGTGCCAAAATTGTGCTAAAGTGCATGCTTTTGTCCTCGCCATCGGATTTGTCAGTCTTTAGATCTGGTGAGATTTTGAGCAAGGTCACGGGCAAACTCTGCGAGAGTCTCGTCCCTCGCGCCCAGAATTGCATAGCTGTCCCACTCGCCCGACTGGCTTAATATAATTCCCCTGCTCTCCGCCACCTCGACGGATTTTCCACGTTCCCGTATGCCTGCGGCAAGGTCACTGCTTGATATGTCTTTGCTCGCAGTCCCGCCGGCATAATATATCGGCAGCAGTATAAGATGATCACTGCGGCGGAGGTTTTCAGCAAAGGCCTCTATATACTCTGCCTTCATCATCCGTGTCGGTCCAAATCCGTGGGGCTGGAAAATATAGCAGACACGCCCGCGCACATTCTGCATAGTTCTCATAAATGCCGCTATCTTATGCGGGTTATGAGCGTAATCGTCTATTACAAGCCGCTTCCCGTCATTAAGATGTATGTCGAACCGCCTCTCTATGCCTCTGAATTCGGTGAGGACACCTGCAATATTATCTTGTGAAATACCCATTTCCCCGAGTAAGGCTATGCAGGAAAGCGCATTGTAAAGATTATATTTACCTGGAATTGAAAGCCTGAAACGCGTTCCGTTCACGGCAAAGCTGGTACTGAAAGGCAGCAAATCGACGGCCTCTGCACGATATGCGGAAGCGGCCTCGATAGAGAATCGCACCGGATTCCGCAAGGGAACTTCCCGAAGATAAGCATCATCAGAGTTCAAGATTATCATCCCCGAAGTATTGCTGCCAAGGATTTCGAACATCTCAGCGGTCTTTTCTACAGAATGGTGGTCCAGATCAAGATTTAAAATAATGGAATGCTCCGGTTTATAGTTAATTATGGTGCCGTCGGATTCGCAGGCTTCCATTACAAGCCGTTCAGAATCCCCTGCAATCGCATTACCTGCATTATGCTCTGTTTTGAACTGTTTGACCCTGCCTCCTCCTATGAAATTAGGCCTCATGCCGAGCCGCTCCATAAGAAAAGCGAGCATCCCCGCCGTAGTCGATTTGCCGCTTGTCCCTGCAACTGCTATGGTCCTGAATTCGGTCACTATTTTTGCAAGGTATTCAGGCCTTGTTTGTATCGGGACTCCAATAAGCCTTGCTTTAATCACCTCAGGCTGGTCCGCTTCCACGGCAGTGCTGAAAACTGCAAAATCAAAAGAGCTGTCAAGCCCGCTGCCGTCCTGGGGGACAATAGCTATATTTTTTGATTTCAGGATTCGATATAGAGGATGCGCCGGATTGCCGTCAAAGGACCTGTCAGAGCCGACTACTATGTGGCCTTTGTCAGCCATGAAACTTGCGATTGCTGAAACGCCGCTGCCGCCGATGCCGGAAAAGAATATCTTTAGGGGGTGCTCACGTACGAACGGCATCTGGAACGATTACCACCTTAAGAGACCTCTCCGCTTCCGAGACCAGTTTGAAAGCTTTTCCTATATCGGAAAGAGGCAGCACATGGGTGATCATCTTGCCTACATTCACCCTGCCGTCATTAATTAACTCGAGCGCTTCCTGAAGGTCTCCCGGGGCTGCGCCGTAAGAAAAATCAACTGCTATCTCGTCTCTCCAGAACCTCATTGATGGGATGCTTATATCTCCCTCAGGAACCGCAAAAAAGAGTATCCGCCCCCTCCTGTCAACAGATGCAACTGCGGTATCGACCGCCTGCTTAGCCCCGGCACATACGATAACGCGCTCCGCAAGTTGTCCTCTGTTTACTTTTTTGAGCACATCATCAGAATACTTTTCTGCGTGGAATACATAGTCGGCCCCGAATTCGAGGGCCTTGTTCAATCTGTATACATTAATATCCGTTGCAACCACAGTGGTCCCTATGAGCTTTGCCAACTGTATATGCAGTAGTCCGGAAATACCGGAACCTATTATTAAAACAGTATGTCTTTTCTCAAGCTTGAGCTGCTTCTGTCCCTGCACCACGCAGGCAAGAGGCTCAATCATCGCAGCATCCTCATACCTCATCTCATCAGGCAGCAGGAATGTTCCATATTTTACATTCGCCCCAGGCACACGTATATATTCCGAAAAGCCGCCCGGCTCGTAATTTCCGGTATGCAGCGCCTCACATGCCGTATAGTTGCCTTCATTGCAGTAACGGCAGTCGTAGCAAGGCACATGATGAGATACAAAGACCCTCTCACCTGTCTTGAATTTCTCTACGCCCGCGCCCGCTTCAATGATCTCTCCGGCCATCTCGTGGCCCAGGACACGCGGGGGCTTTTTTTGCCTGTACCACTGCATTACGTCAGTGCCGCAGATACCCGACGACATCATCCTGACCAGTATCTCGCCGGCGGCTATGCGCGGCACAGGGCGCTCCTCTAATCTCACATCGCTGTTGCTGTAATACACTGCCACTTTCATTTCATTTTCCCTGTTTAAATGTTGGATTTTGAATGTTAAATTGTGGAAGAAAAAATTAGGTTTCTTACCTTAATTCAACATTTAGCATTCAACATTCAACATTTATTTTTGGTTAGACCTTTTCCATGTCGGCATTTATGCTTTCCGCTATTGACGATTTCTTGCTCCCATTATAAATTTCGAATGCTTCCCGCGCCGTGATCCCTTTATGCACAATAGCCCTTACCGCTTTTATCATTCCGGCCGGACTGTCGCTCTGAAATATGTTTCTTCCCATATCAACACCCTTCGCCCCAGCCCTGACAGCATTTTCAGTCATCTGAAGCGCATCCATCTCGGAAAGCTTTTTGCCTCCTGCTATAACGATGGGCACCGGACAGCCTGCAACGACTTCCTCGAAACCCTCGCAATAATAAGTCTTCACAATATGTGCACCGATTTCCGCCGCCATTCTGCACGCCAGCCCTATATACCGGGCATCCTTGCCCATATCTTTGCCGACTGCTGTTATTGCCAGAACAGGCATGCCATACCTTTCTGCCTCGCTAATCAATCTGCCCAGATTTGAGATGGTCCTGTCTTCATTTTTGGCGCCCACAAAAATAGACATCCCTACGCCTGAAGCATTAAGCCTGAGGGCCTCCTCCATTGAGGTCGTTATGTCCTCATTTGATAGCTCTCCAAGAATACTCGGACCTCCGGACACCCTGAGACAAATCGAAGTATCGATTTTGGGGTCAATGCAATTCCTCAGGATCCCCCTTGTGACAAACAGACAATCAGCATGAGGGATAAGAGGGACAATATTTCTCATATCCTTTAATCCCGTTGTCGGACCCTGAAAATAACCGTGGTCCACGGCAAGCATAACGGTTTTCCCGGTTTTCGGACTAAAAATCCTCGAAAGCCTGTTCTTAATTCCAAAATCCATACATATTCCCTCCTTGCGCAAATATACTCAACAGTATATGAAATGATGTAATTATCTGTCAATTTTACGGACATAATATAGCGTCTTTAAAATGAGTCATTCCCGCGCTTAAGGCTTCTGAATAGTTGACAAAATGGCCCGTTAAAATTAAACTATCAGTTCAACGCTTTCTGGCACATGAGAGTATCATATGAAAATTGTCATATCTGAAATCCCTGAAGAGGGAATAGATGTAGAATGCAACGAAACCATTACGTTGGAGTCTGTAAAAACAGCTTCACCGGTGCACGCTGATCTGAACATACGGTCAATAGGTTCTGAAGTGCTGGTGAATGGCATGTTGGAGGGCGAGGTCGAGCTGCTGTGCAGCAGGTGTCTCAATGCATATACCATGAGAGTGGAGCAGCAAATTAATGTTGTGTATGAACCCTCAGCGGTCATTAATAAAGAAGAGCACCATAAATTGAATAGGGATGAGCTTGACACAGGCTTCTACAAAAATGATACGCTTGATACGGATGAAGTCCTGGTGGAACAGTTGCTTCTTAATTTACCCATGAAGCCGCTCTGCTCACCGGAGTGTAAAGGCATATGTCCGAAATGCGGGGCTGATTTGAATGTATCGGGCTGCAACTGTGATGTTTCGGAAATTGATACCAGGTTGAAAGTCTTGGAACAATTATTGAAAAAAAAGGAGTGAACTATGGCAAATCCAACGCATCGGCATACACGCACCAGAAGGGACAAAAGAAGGGCAAACTGGAAGGGCGAGTCTCCTACCCTTGTTGCTTGCCCCGATTGCAAGGAAATGAAGCAGCCGCACCGCGTATGTTCCCACTGCGGAACATACAACGGCAAGAAGATACTTGAGGTAGTCTCCAAAGAATCATGAAGGTAGCCCTCGATGCTATGGGAGGGGATTTTGCCCCTGAAATGACCATAGCGGGAGCTGTCGAGGCGGTCAATGAGTATGACATAGAGGTTATCCTTGTCGGTGATCGTCAGCAGTTGACTGATTCCCTGAACGGCAAACGCCATCCCTCTAATAAGATCTCCATCGTACACACGTCAGAAGTTGTTGCGATGAATGAGTCACCTGCTGTAGCGCTCAGGAAAAAGAAGGATTCTTCGATCCGGGTGGCAATTGAGCTTGTCAAAAGCAATCTCGCCGACGCTGCCGTCAGTGCAGGCAATTCCGGAGTTGCGATGGCAACCTCACTTTTTATCCTTGGAAAACTTCCCAATGTAGACAGGCCTGCAATCGCAGCAATAATGCCTTCGCTCACCGGCTTTTTTGTCCTGATCGATGCCGGAGCCAATGTGGACTGCAAACCGGAGAATCTTATGCAGTTCGCGCTGATGGGGAATGCATACTACAAAGCCATTTTCGGTGTGCCTGATCCTCAGGTCGCTCTCCTGAGCATAGGGGAGGAAGATACAAAGGGGAATGAACTCACTAAAGAGGCCTTCAAACTGCTCAAGCATTCAGGCATTAATTTTACAGGCAACATTGAGGGAAAAGATATCTTTTCCGGAAGTGCAGATGTAATTGTGTGCGATGGTTTCATCGGCAATATTGTACTGAAAGTAAGTGAAGGGCTTGCTGAAACCATCATAAAGATGCTCAAAAGAGAGATCATCAATGTCACTACCGGAAAGCTCGGTTACCTGATGATTAAACCCGCCATTAGGAACTTCAAAAAGAGGACCGATTATTCAGAGTATGGCGGTGCTCCTCTCCTCGGGATAAACGGCACATGCATCATAAGCCATGGACGGTCCTCTTCAAAAGCCATAAAAAATGCCATACGGGTGTCTGCCGAAATGGCAAAGGAAAAAGTACACGAAAATATTGCTCATACGCTTGGCGAGTATGCACAGAGAAAAATGTAAAGGGGTGAGGATCCGCAAGGGGCTTACGATTCACCACCTATGGAAGGTATATAGAGAATGCTCAGGGCTCGCATAGTAGCGACAGGATCGTATGTTCCGGAAAAGGTGCTGACAAATTTTGATTTGGAAAAAATTGTCCCCACCACAGATGAATGGATTACCGAGCGCACCGGAATAAAAGAGCGTCGCATAGCCGGAGAGAACCAGGCCACCTCGGACCTGGCCGTCGAGGCCTCTAAAAATGCCCTGAAGTACGCGGGCCTCAAGGCAAGAGAACTTGACCTGATCATTGTCGCAACCCTGACGCCGGATACGCTTCTCCCGTCGACTGCCTGTATCGTTCAACACCGGCTTGATGCAAACAAAGCGGCTGCTTTTGATATCAATGCCGCGTGTTCGGGGTTCATATACGGTCTTTCCGTTGCGAACAGCTTCATCCGGTCAGGACAGTTCAAAAAAATACTCCTCGTGGGCGCTGAAACGCTTTCTCGTTTCACTGATTGGGAAGACAGGAACACCTGCGTCCTTTTCGGCGACGGCGCAGGAGCAGTTATCCTTGAAGCCGTTCCCGGAGAGAATGGTATCCTTTCCACACATCTCCATGCCGACGGCAGTCTGGGTGATTTATTAAGGGTTCCCGGAGGAGGATCAAGAAATCCTGCGTCAAAAGAATCGGTCGGCAAAAAAATGCACTATATAAAAATGAAAGGCAATGAGACCTTCAAAGTTGCGGTAAAGATACTCGAAAATCTTGTTACAGAAACGTTGAACCTGAATAATCTGAAACCCTCTCAGCTTTCATCCATGATCCCCCATCAGGCAAACCTGCGCATTATTCAGGCCACGGCAAAGCGGCTCGGCCTCTCAATGGACAAGGTCATCATCAATATTGACCGTTACGGTAATACGTCCGCAGCGTCAATCCCCATTGCGCTCGATGAGGCAGTGAGGAGCGGAAGGATCAAAAAAGACGATTACCTGCTCCTTGAAGCCTTCGGTGGCGGACTCACCTGGGCCTCTGCCCTGATCAGGTGGTAGCCCTGATCAGGTGACAGTTTAGTGCTTATCAAAAAAAGGTCTCAGCATTTCTATAGGGAGCGGGAAAATAATAGTTGAATTTTTCTCGGTTGCTATTTCCGTCAGAGTCTGAAGATATCTGAGCTGCAGCGTAGCCGGCTCGGATGAAATTATTTTAGCTGCATCAGCAAGCTTCTGCGAGGCCTGAAATTCTCCCTCGGCATGTATTATCTTTGCCCTCCGTTCCCTTTCGGCTTCTGCCTGCCGCGCGATGGCCCGCAGCATCTCCTGGGGCAGATCGACATTTTTAACTTCAACAGCGCTGACTTTAACACCCCATGGTTCTGTCTGCTGATCAATTACTCGCTGCAGTTCCACATTAAGCTGATCACGTTTTGCGAGCAAGTCATCAAGCTGGCTCTGACCGAGAATACTTCTCAACGAGGTCTGTGATATCTGGGAAGTGGCGTAAATAAAATCCTCAACTTCGGTAATTGCGCGTATGGGGTCCACCGGCCTGAAATAGATTACCGCGTTGACTTTAACCGTGATGTTGTCTTTAGTAATAATGTCCTGGGGCGGAACGTCCATTGTGACTGTCCTCAGGCTCACTCTTACAAGCTTATCGATGCCGGGAAATATCAGAACAAGGCCCGGACCCTTGAGAGGTATAATTCTCCCAAGCCTGAATACCACACCGCGCTCATATTCTTTAAGTATCCTTACCGCGCTCCCAAGTATATATAGCGCAATTACCACAACGAAAACCAGGCTCAACGATATTTCATTGAAGGGTGCTCCCATAAAACCTCCTCTGACAAATCACGTCCTCATCCCCGTTCAGTAATGGGGGAGGAAGGAATTATCGTCATTGTTATGTTTAGAACTGCGGCATCCATGACCGGATGCTCCCATCGCATAAAGACCACTGCAAATAGTATACACTACCTGGCCCTCGACCCAATAGACGAAATTACCGGACGAGTTCTAAAATCAATCACAGGAAAAAGTAGGGAATAAAGTAGTGCTAAAGAGCCTTTCCAGAGGGATTAACATGAAACTTTTTGCTGTGACCGAATAATTACCTGAAATGTTCTCTCCCACCCCGCCCTTTTCTCTCGGCCCTTCGAAAACTTGCGCCCTGCGGCTCCCAGGCGCTTACCTGCCAGTTATCCAGTTTCCCTTCATCTGCAAGCCATGGCGGCAGTTTAATAAGAAAGAAGGCTGCCAGTCCGTTGGCGTAAGGTTCGTACATTGCCCGCAATTCTGCCAATTGCCGGTCAGCGGCTTCTCCCTCATTGAACTTCAACCCCGCATCCTTTAAAATTGTACGCAATCGGGAAAGCATGTCAGGAGACAGCCTGTCATTCAATGGTTTTATGGGCGGTCTTTTGAATATAAGCGCAAGGTCGACGACAGCGTGGCGGGCAATAGCAAACGTCAGTTCAGCCTGCCGCTTGCAACTTCCCTCCACCCCAACCATTACTAGCGCGCAGGTGTCGAGGACAGCAGTGAGGGCGCCGAGCCACGACTGATTTTCGTGCTGAGATCTGAAATAGGCCAGCACCGGGTAAGAGATGTGGCCTTCGAGAACTTCAGCAGACCAAATTTCCCACTCCAGGAGCAGTTGTCTGAGCGCCTCCATGCCATGCGCGTCAGCGTGGCGAAGCAGCATTTCCCCGGCGCAAGGCGGGGAACCAGCCCTGGCATCAAGGAGTGAGATGCTCACTTCCCGGCGGGCAAAGGACTGGTTTAGTGCCGGGATGTAACTGATAACAAGAGCCAGAAACCCAAACCCCAGCCCTGCTTCAAGCACCGTGAGAAAGCGCGCCACTCCGACGCTGGGAAATACATCTCCCAACCCCAGGGTAAAAAAAGTTGTGCCGCTCATGTACAGATCGGTAAAAAAGCCACTGTCCCCCACAACCGCATGGACCTGCGAGCCGGCAGCCCATTGGAGCATTGCAAAACCGATGATCAGCCAGATGACCCACACTCCTATCATAAGAAGATTTGAAAGGGGGCCGAAGAAACTTAAACAAGTTTCCCGAAATTTTGCAGGAACGAGGGTGATTACCGCCCCCCTCCAGAAACTCCAGAAGAACCGGAAAAAGTACCTGCTGAGGCGGAGCCGGCGGGTCACTCTGCGCGGAAGGACAATGGTCTCGAATCCTTCCCACAGGATGACCATGACCAGAAACACCCCCGCTATCCCCGCCACCACTTGCATAGCATAATTGTACCACTTCAGAAGTCAAAATGATGGACGCACTCTTTATGCAGGCAATAACGAGGACTGACCCAAGAGCACTACTGCGGCAGCCAGCGATGCAGAATAGACTCTAACTCTTTGCTAAATTGGTCCAAAGCCAAAGGCTTCTGAATATAACCACTGGCGCCGGCAGCAATTGCTTCCGACCTGTCCGATGCAAGTGATGAAGACGTGACCACCACAACGGGAATCTCTTTAATACAATTGTCGGCACGTATTTCACGGAGCACTTCGATGCCGTCCATGCCCGGCATCTTCAGGTCGAGCAATATCAGGGTTGGCAACTTCTGTGTATTCCTGATCATTGCGAGCGCGGACTCGCCATCCGTTGCGGAGAGGACTCCTATTTCTTGCCCGGTATCTTCTATAGCGATTATAGTGAGCTCTATATCGGTTGGACTGTCATCAACAATAAGAATCATCCTCTTTCTCCCCTCTGCTACATAACTTTTATAGATTCAGGTCAAACTAAAATAGATCGTCGCCCCTTTTCCCTCTATACCCTCTGCCCAGACTTTTCCTCCGTGAAGGCGGATAATACGCTCGACAATGGCAAGGCCTATCCCGGTGCCCTCAAACTCTGAATCCGAATGAAGTCTGTGAAAAGGCCAAAACATCTTTCCCGAATATTTCTGGTTGTACCCGACTCCGTTGTCCCTGACATAATAAATGATCTTACTATCCAGTTTCCCGGTTCTGAATTCTATGCGGGCCTGATCGGTTTTCGCTGTGAACTTCCATGCATTCCCGAGGAGGTTGGACAGGACGATCTCGATCAGCCCAGAATCCGCAAAGGCGGTAAGCCCTCCTTCGATGTCTGCTTCAACACTTCTGCCAGGCTGTGCCTTGCGCAATTCAGCAATGATTGATGCTGCTATTGCGCTCAAATTGACCTCTTTCCGTTGGATCTCATGTCTTGAGGTGCTGGAAAGGGTTAGAAGGTCATCGATAAGGCAACTCATCTTTTCCGTTCCGTGATGGATGCGCGAAAGATATTGTTTCCCCTTCGCGTCGAGTTTGTCTGCAGTGTCCTTCATCATGATTTCGGAGAACCCATAGATAGCTCGAAGCGGCCCACGCAGGTCATGGGCAACCGAGTAGATGAAAGATTCGAGCTCTTTATTAGCAAACCATAACTGCTCGTTTCTTACACACAGGTCATCGTTCAGTCTTTTGTTTTTGTCCTCAGCCTTCTTGCGCTCGACGATCTCCCTCTCCAGGGCTTGATTTGACTTTTCCATATCAGTCATCTTCTTTTCGAGCTTGCGGAAAAGGACTTCGTTGTATTGCCTGAAAAACTCCAACTCCGTTTCCAGCGGCTGCTCAGCAGGGACAACTATCACTGTCCGGCTTGCAAGGACCTCGCGCAAAGAATTCAAGAGCACATCAGGGTCCTCAGGCTTGACAATAAACCTTTCAGCTCCGAGACTCAATGCGAACTCTTCGTCCTTAGGGTCTGTGTAAGTGGCGGTGTAAAAAACAAACGGGATATCTTTAAGCCGGTCATCAGATTTCCATTGTCTGCACAGTGTAAAGCCGTCCATGACCGGCATAAGGATGTCGGAGATAATCAGGTCCGGTGGATTTTGTCGCGCCAGAGACAATGCCTCTTCGCCCTGTGTCGCTAAGACCGTGGTGAAGGCGTGTCCTTTAAGAAGGACCTCCAGCAGGTACCTGCTATCCTCGTTGTCCTCGACTACCATAATGCATGACATTATCGGTTTTCTCCTTTTGTAATGTCACGGGGCAGATGCTCCTCGAACTGTGGCGTCCCATGGTTGTTGGTTAGATTATACCACGGGCTCTCGCTCATGTTAAAAAAATACAAAGTCTTATTTCCTGCCGTATTAAATCTCTTTGCCCCTACAGTATTTATGGATGTCAATTGAAACTGTTAAGATAGGGTTAAGAGTGCTCAAAACCTGTGCAATCGTTATGTACTCATGGTTCCATATTATGGGTTAAGGAGTATATGGCAGAACCGGTTTTAATAAAAGATACAGATTTGAAGTTTCCCCACTTCACGGTCCTTAAGGCCTCGGCAGGTTCCGGGAAAACTCGTACCCTCACAGAAAGGTTTGTCCAATTTCTCCTTTCCGGTAAAATCCCAAGGAACAACCTGAGGAACATGCTTGCCATAACCTTTTCGAACAATGCCGCAAAAGAAATGAAGGAGAGGACACTCTCGCGGCTGAAGGAGGTCTACTTCGGGGACGAGACAAAGATCAGGGAACTCTCAAAAATAACCTCTCTCGATGTTCAAACCATGAGAGAGAAGGCCGGCCTCCTGATCGGAGAGATACTTGACAGTTACTCGGATTTCCAGGTGAAGACGATCGACAGTTTCATGACAACAGTTTTCAAGGCCTCGGCCATCGACTTTGGGTATAACCCGGACTTCGACATCTTAATGAGCAACGATTTGCTGATGGACTACTCCTTCAATCTTTTTATGCGCAGTGTCAAACAGGGAACCGACGAGGCGGCCTGTATCGAAGAGATCGTGGACCTGATGCTGGAGCAGAAGAAGGTTACCGATGCCTATTTATGGGATCCGTCATCAACACTTCTTGACGAGATAAAGAAGATTTACAGGAAGCTTTCATCCAGAGGGAAGTTGGCTGAGATCGAGGATTACAGTGAAAACCTGAACAAAGTAAGAGACAAAATGAGTGCGCTTATTGACGACATTGAAAAAGAGATCGCTGCCTCGGACCTGAAGAGCCACGGCAATTCATCTTACAAAACTATCTTACCCCTGATAAGGGACAAAAGATTCCCTGACCTTATCGGGAAGGGCTTTGCAAACCCTCCGGTGATCAAGCCTAAAAAAAGTACAGGCAACGAGCAGGCTGCATATGAAAGGATATTAAATTTGTGGTCCGATGTCGCGGAATCGACCCGTAACTACACCATATATTACGTTCGCACGAGATGTATGCCATACGTGAAGGCATTTCAGGCCTTCAGCGATACGGTGGATATGGTGAAGAGGCAGCAAGGCAAGGTCTTCATCGAAGATATCAACATGCAGCTTGCCGAGTACCTCAACAGTTCCATAGTCCCTGATGTCTATTTCCGACTAGGCGAGACCATCTTCCATTTCCTGATCGATGAGTTTCAGGACACCTCGCCCATACAGTGGCAGAATCTCTTGCCCCTCATCGAGAACTCGCTTTCCCAGGGAGGAAGCCTATTTGCGGTTGGAGACACAAAACAGGCTATATACGGCTTCCGGAACGCCGACTACACCATCATGAAAGGCCTCGAAAAAACGAATCCATTTCCTTCAGCCGGGCATGCAGTAAGGGAACTTGACACTAACTACAGGAGCAGTAAGAGGATACTTGAGTTCAACGAGAGAGTTTTCAAAGAGAAACTTGCCGGGAACGATGAATACAGGGCGGCTGGTGAGAGAAGCGGTCTTACCGAATACATACAAAAACCAAAAGGAAATAAAGACGGAGATGGGTACGTAGAGGTCTCCCTCCTTGAAAGGAACGACGAGGAACCTGCCGAGCGGACGAAGATTCAGGAACTCATAGAAGAGTTGCGCACACGCGGGTACAGGTACGCTGATATGGCCGTGCTTACACAGACGAACGAAGATGCAGTCAGTGCCACAACCTGGCTGAACGAAAGAGAAATCCCGTTTATCTCATACAGCAGCCTCGATGTGAGGAGGCGCAAGATAGCCGGAGAGATCATTGCTCTAATGAACTTCCTTGATTCTCCTACTGACGACTTTTCATTCGGCGCCTTCATCCTGGGAGATGTTTTCACAAATACGATTGCAAAGGATCATCCCGGCGACGATATCGAGAGGCTGAGGGCATTCTGCTTCATGCATAGAAAAGACCCTCCCCTGTACAAGGCATTTCAGGCGAAGTTCAATGACCTTTGGGAACGGTATTTCGACGGTCTTTTCAAGGCAGCCGGGTTCCTGCCCTTGTACGACCTGGTAACAGAGGTATTTGCCGTCTTCAGTGTTTTTGAGAGCATGCCGGAAGAAGAGGCGGCCCTCATCAAGATGCTTGAAGTGGTCAAAACCTTCGAAGGAGGAGGATTCAACAGCCTCAAGGATTTTCTCCAGGTCGCGGTTGATGATGAAAAGGGCGAGGCCGAATGGGACATGGCCGTCCCCAAGAATATTGACGCTGTGCAGGTTATGACCATACACAAGGCGAAAGGCTTGGGGTTTCCGGTCGTAATTGTCCTCCTCTATGAAGTGAGAAACAGGGGCTTTGAATACATCGTCGAGGAGAAGGGTACGACTGTCTGCCTCCTCAAGATCAACAGGACCACAGCTGCCTGTGACGAGACCCTCCGGCTTCTATATGATATTGAGAGAATGAGTGAGATGGTGAACAGGCTTAACAGCCTCTATGTGGGATTCACCCGTCCGGAGAGAGAGCTTTACGTGATCGGGGTCAAAAGCAATGACAAAGGGTACCCGTTCGTCCTGCTCCCGGCTGATGAATTCCCCCCTTCAGCCAAACCTGAATACGTTCCTGACATCCCCCTGTCGGCGCCGGTGACTCCTGCCTCTTGTCAGCTGTTACACCGCCGCGGACAGCTGAAATTCCAGGCCGGTCCCGAAACCTTCCTGACAATAGAGGAACGAAGGAGGGGTGAGTTCATCCACAGAGTATTGTTCTTCGTCGACTACGTGCAGGATGGCTTTGAAACTGAACTGCAAGAGATCATAAGTCGTGTCAGGGATGAGACCGGATTGGATTATTCCGACATAGAGATGAATGCGCTCGTAATTGCGTTAGTGAGCAACAAGGAGTTGGAAAGGTATTTTACAACAGCGCCAGGGCGGCTGATCAGGAAAGAACAGGAATATTCTGATAATATCGGCAGACTTTTCAGGATGGACCGTGTAGTAATAGACAATGACAGCGTCACAGTTATCGACTATAAGACAGGAAAGGACAAGGAAGCCCTGGACAAATACAGGGCCCAGTTGAAGAACTACATGAGGATACTCCGTGATGTCTATACCGGCAAAACCGTCAACGGTGTTATTGCTTTCGTCGACCTCGCCGAAGTGGAGAAGATTGGATGAACACGCTTATCATTCCACCCGGCAAAAGTTTGATAGAAGAAGTCCTGGCTCATTTGACAGGAAATGAACGGGATTACTCTTCATCCCTGGTGGTCTTCCCCGGCAAAAGGCCATCCCACTTTCTGAGAAAGGCGCTGGCAGCAAAGGTCGCTTCAAGCTTCATCCCCCCTATGGTTTTTTCTATGGATGAGTTCGTCGACTCGCTATTCTATGAATTAAATCCCTCAAAGAAGATTGAGACCATAGACGCAGTCGCCCTACTCTACAATATCCACCGTAAAGCCCCGACGCCGCTTGGCGGAAAGGGGTTCATGACTCCCGACAGTTTTTTCCCTCTGGGACTCAAAATATATCGTGACATCGAGGAGTTGACCATTGAAGGCATCAATGCCCAGATGGTCAAGGGAGTCGAATTCTTCATTGCCGAGGGAATGCCTGAGCAGACAATAGAAAGATTACAGTCCCTCTCTTATTTCTATGAGCAGTTCTATAGAGAAATCGATGCGTTGGGTTTTTCTACCAGGTCAAGGAGATATCAGGTTGCTGCTGAGAAGATAGACAAAGCCGGACTCGGCAAATTGCAGCGTATAATATTCGCCGGCTTCTTTGCTCTTACCAGTGCAGAAAAGGCACTATTTAAAAAGCTGCTTACTTACGAAAATACGGTCTTTGCCTTCCAGGATGGGACCGGACTGAGTGAGACACTTAAGGAGCTTGGCATCACCTCCAAGCTAGAGGAAAACGAGGATACGGACCCGGAGGTGCACTTTTACAGCAGCCCCGACACTCACGGCCAGGTCCTGGCGATCGGGGAAATACTTGGCGCAAACCTCGCAGCAGGTAATAAGCCTGACGAGAAAACAGTTATTGTCCTGCCTTCGTCAGAGACCCTTTTCCCGCTCCTGCGTCAAGGACTCTCGGCTTTCCCCGAGGATGACTACAATGTATCATTGGGGTATCCATTACACCGCACCCCGGTCTTCGGTTTTCTGAATAACCTGATGGAACTGGTTAATTCTATGGACGGGGACAGGATATATATCCCCGACTACCTGAAATTCGTTCTTCATCCCTACACAAAGAACATTTATTACAGGGGAAAGTCCGAGACGACACGGGTGATGTTCCATACTATTGAGGAAGAACTTCTCAAGCACAAGGCCAGGACCTTCACCACTATCAAAGAGATCGAGAGCAGCGAAACCCTTTTCAGGGACGTTCTGAAAAAGCTCCCGAATGACGAAAAAGGAACCAGGGAAGAATACCTCAGGGCTCATTTGAAAGCCATTCACAAAAATACAATAGAAAAATTCCTTTCCTTCAAAAACATCAGAGACTTCGCCTGCAAGTGCATCGATGTGCTCCTCTTTATCTTCAATAACAGCACGGCAAGGCTTCACCCACTCTTTCATCCATTCTCAGAGTCCTTCATAACGTCTCTTGACGTCCTTATGCGCTCTATGATGAAGGACATCTCCTTTGCGGATAGGTCCAGCTATTTCATATTCTTCAAAAAATATATAATGACCGGCCATACTCCTTTTTCAGGCACGCCTGTCAAGGGTCTGCAGGTCCTGGGGTCACTCGAAACGAGGAACCTGAAATTCGACACGGTCTTCGTCCTGGACGCCAATGAGGATATCCTGCCCGATACCAGAAAAGAAGAGACGCTCCTTCCCTTCAAAGCCAGGGAGATACTGGGGCTCCCTACTTATATGGACAGGGACAAGCTCGCCGCATATTATTTCGATGCGCTCCTTAAGGGGGCCAAGAAGGTACATCTTTTCTTCATTGAAAACGACAAAACAGAGAGGTCGAGGTTTGTTGAGAAGCTCCTCTGGGACAGGCAGAAAAGGGACAATACAACCGATGTCAGATCCTACGTCAGACCTGTCCAGTATCAGGTGAAACTGATAAACAGCGTTCCCTTCCCGATTGCAAAAACAGATGGGATCGTAGCCTTCCTTAAAGACTTCAAGTACAATGCGACCGCGCTGAACCGCTATCTCCAGTGTCAGCTTCAGTTCTACTACGCCTCTGTTCTCGGGCTCAGCCGGAAAGAGGAGATGACAGGTGACATCGAGCGCGATGACCTGGGAAGTTTTGTCCACGCCGTCCTGATGCGCTATTTTTTCGATAAGAAGGGCAGGCCGTTAAAGGAAACAGACATAATCGTCAGGCAAATGGATTCTCTTGTGGAAGAGCTCTTCGAGGAAAAATATAGTAAAGACCCATCTGGAGCTCTCTATTTTTTAAAGAGACAGGTCAAGAGACACCTGGCTGAGGTTCTTAAATATTACTATCTTCCTCTTGTGAAGGAAAAGACAGTCACTATTTTAGAAAGCGAGGAGCTGATACGGGTAAAGGCAGACTCCTTTAATCTGAGCGGGAGACTTGATAGCGTTGAACAAAGAGATGATAAGACGGTTATTGTTGATTACAAGACAGGCTCCAGCACGAATTATCTGAAGATAGACCTGGAAAAACTTGATATCGACAAGAGAGAGACCTGGGACCAGGCTATAGGAAGCCTTCAGCTTCCATTCTATCTCCTCCTTTATACTGAAAATAAAAACAGGCCTATTGACAGTCTGGATGCTATTTTCTTACTATTGGGCCGCTCCAGGATAAGCAGGGATGTTGAACTTCCCCTTTTTGGCGGTTCATCTCCGGTGGAAATGTTCGCACTGATGAAGATGGTGATCTTCAGGCTGCTCAGAGAAATAGTAGACCCTCTGCTTCCCTTCGTCCCCGCGACCGACAAAAAGAAGGCGTGCCCGTCATGCGATTTTCAGTACATCTGCGGCACCCAGTGGGTTGTAAAATAAGATATAATGTAAAAAAGGAGGGTCAATGAACAGAAAGATTTACCTCGATTACAACGCCAGCACCCCCATCGCACCGGAAGCTGTTGAAGCAATGCAACCGTTCCTGACAGGACTCTATGGCAACCCTTCCAGCCTTCACTGGGCCGGCATCCCCGCTAAAGATGCTGTGGAGGTGGCGCGAAGGCAAGTTTCTGACCTTCTCGGTTGCGACCCTACCGAGATAGTTTTCACCAGCGGCGGGAGTGAAGCGAACAACCATGCCCTCAAAGGAGTCTTCCTTGCAAACAAGGGAAAAGGCAACCATATTATTACCACGGCTGTTGAGCATCCGGCGATCCTTAATCCCTGTCATTTCCTTGAAAAGCTCGGGGCAAAGGTCACTGTGCTCCCGGTTGACCGCTTCGGCAGAGTTGATCCTGATGACGTGCGGCGGGCGGTTGCCCCGGGGACCATCCTTATTACAGTCATGCACGCCAACAATGAGGTGGGGACAATCCAGCCGATTGCGGAGATAGCTGCCATAGCACGACAAACCGGGGTCTTGTTCCATACCGACGCGGCCCAGAGTGTGGGGAAAATTTCCACCAATGTGGCTGAACTCGGCGTAGATCTCCTTTCGGTCGCCGGGCACAAGCTGTATGCGCCTAAAGGTATTGGGGCGCTTTACATAAGAGAAGAGACAGCAATCGAACCCTTAATTCATGGAGCCGGGCACGAGAGGGGAAGAAGGGCCGGCACGGAAAACATCCTCCTGGCAGTGGCGCTCGGCGCCGCTTGCGGCATTGCCCACCGGTGGATCGGCATGCCCCGGGTTCAGACGCTGCGCAACCGTTTCTGGGAGAAACTGCAGGAGAATTTTGGAGACGACGTAACACTCAACGGCCATATGACTGAGCGGCTCCCCAATACGCTCAATGTAAACCTCGTCGGAAAAATCGGCACAGAGATACTGGCGAATATGCCGGGGGTCGCTGCGTCCACCGGCTCTGCGTGCCACGCCGGTTCGGTAACTCTCTCTTCCGTCCTTGCTGCCATGGGAGTTTCCAGGGAGGAAGGAATGGGGGCAATCAGGTTCAGTCTCGGCAGAACCACCTCATGGGAAGAACTTGAGGAAGTTCTGAACAGCCTTAGTACCTCGCTTTCCAGAGCTTGACAGTCCACCTCAACTTATTGTTTCGGTATGTACCTGTATTCGGCCTTCACTTCCGCCATGATCGCTTCGGAAAGTATCTTGATGGGTTGTCCCGTCTTCTTGGAAAGCACTTTCAGGTCGGAGAATTCAGGAGAAATGTTTATAATAGCACCTTCTATCCGGGCTATTTTTATTCTGACTTCGCCGAAACCGGTCCTGATTTTCCTGATCTCCCTGCTGAGCACCCGGCGCCCGGCCCTGTAGAACCTAAGGCCAATGGTAGTGGTTTCATTAAAAATCAGAGAAGTGAGATCCTCACGCTTGGATTCGTCCGTGATAACGGTCAGTTTTATGGCCGGCCTCCCCTTTTTCATTATGATATTCTCCAAAAATACATCCAGGGCTCCGGCTTCAAAGAGCTTATCTATAACATCTTCGTAAAGCTGCGGGTTCATGTCATCTATATTGGTCTCGATAACCATTACCTCCGTGTCGGACAGTCGCTGACACGTCTTATACTCTGTATTCACTATATCGCCGACAAATATCCTGAGCAAATTGGGCAGACCCTCGAAATCCTTATTGCCGGCCCCATAGCCTATATGCCCGGTAAGCATGTATGGAACAGGAAGCGCTTCAGCTTCCAGCCCATGTAATATAGCTGCTCCGGTAGGAGTGGTAAGCTCAAAAGGAATGCCGTTTGCATACACGGGATACCCCTTCAGGAGCTCGGCTGTTGCGGGAGCAGGCACAGGCAATGTGCCATGACAGCATTTTACCGTACCGCTGCCCACATTAACAGGAGATGTATATACTTTCTCTACTCCAAGGAGATCAAGCCCGATCAGGGTTCCGAAGATGTCAACCATGCAATCTATTCCGCCAAGCTCGTGTAGATGCACTGCTTCAAAGCCTTTGCCATGTACCTTTGCCTCGGCTTCAAAAAGTCCCTTGAAAACCTGCATTCCCTGAAGCCGCAATGTCTCCTTAAGTTTCGATTTATTAATGATGGCCCTTATATCTTTCCATTGCAACGGCGAGGCCTTATACCCTTTATCAAGCACCACATCAACCTTCGTGGCTGCAACGCCTGAACGTGAAACCCGGGTTGCCTTGATATGATACTGCCTGACAGGGAGTTTTTTAAGCACTAAACCGAGTTGTTCAATACTGACACCTGCATCCACAAGGGCGCCGAGGCACATGTCCCCGCTTATACCGGAAAAACAGTCGAAATATGCGATCTTCATTTGAGTATTGTACAATATGACAGGTGAGAAGTGAAAAGTAAAAAGTGAAAAAAGATTAATACATTTTTTGTTTTAGTTTTTACTTTTCACTTGTCAGCGCTTGCCGGCATAGAGAAATACACATAAGGCGCGTCATTCCCGCGCAAGCGGGAATCCAGAAAACAACACTGGATTCCGGATCAAGTCCGGAATGACAAGGCGCTAAAGCAGTTTTGATCTTTGACAAACAAAAGCTGAAAAACTTTGCTTTACGGGGCGGAGAACATCTCCGCCCTTTTTTATTCAGGATTGTATTTGAGCCGTGTTCTGCATATTATTGAGAGGTCAAACATTACTATAAGGGCGCTTTGTTTCCTGTCAGGATATCAGTTCCTTTAAATCTTTTATCAGTTCGCTTACAACCGTCTGAGCATTGCCGTAAAGCATTCGCGTATTTTCGGCATAGAAGAGAGGGTTCTCAATCCCGGAATAGCCGGCCCCCTTGCCGCGCTTAATCACTATTACATTTAGCGCACGGTCGGCGTTCAGTACCGGCATGCCGTAAATCGGGCTTGATTTGTCCGTACGCGCCGCTGGATTCACTACGTCATTGGCCCCGATTACGACCGCCACATCGGTTTGTGAAAACTCCTCATTGATCTCCTCTATGTCAAAGATCTTCTCATATGGTATGTTTGCTTCCGCCAGAAGCACATTCATGTGACCCGGCATACGCCCGGCTACCGGATGGATAGCGAATTTTACCTCAACCCCAGCCTCCTCCAACAGACCGGTCATCTCCTTGATTTTGTGCTGGGCCTGTCCCACAGCCATCCCGTAACCAGGGACTATTATCACCTTCCGTGCATAGCGCAGCATTGCCGCGGCATCTAATGCAGAGATTTCCTTCATCGTCCCGGTTATCCCTGCGCCACCCGATTGGACCTCACCTGTAATTGGTTTAAAGAGCACATTAAAGAGCGGCCGGTTCATCGCCTTGGCCATAAGGTGTGTAAGGAGCGAGCCTGCGGCGCCGACCACGATGCCCGCAATCATCATGGCAGGGTTGTTCAGCACATAACCTTCAAAGCCTACGGCGAGACCTGTCAGGGCGTTTAAGAGAGAAATCACAACAGGCATGTCAGCCCCCCCGATGGGAATCGTGAGGACTACACCCAGCAATAATGCAAAACTGAAGAAAACTGCTAAGCCTGCGGCAGTACCGGAAACAATTACATGGACCGCCGAGATAATGGTAAGAACAGCAAGAGTCACATTTACTGCATTTTGTCCGGGGAGGCTCACCGTTCTTCTTAAGATGCCCTGCAGTTTGGCAAAGGCGATGCAACTTCCCGAAAAAGCTACCGATCCGATCAGGGCACCCAAAGTGGCCAGAACCGTTACCCCACTGCTGTGCGTTTCGCCTCGCGATAGTTCTATTGCAGCTATTGCTGCTGCCGAGCCTCCACCCATGCCGTTAAAGAGCGCAACCATCTGGGGCATATCTGTCATTCTGACCACCCTGCCGGCCCACCATGAAATGCCGCCGCCAAGTACCAGGGCAATTATTATCAGAGGATAATTGCTCATGCCGGACCATGCAAAAGTAACTAATGTCGCTATCACCATTCCGGCGCCTGCCCAAACAATTCCCCGCCGGGCGGTCACTGGAGACGACATTCCCTTTAGCCCCAGTATAAACAAGAGTGCTACGACAAAGTAGCTAAAACCGATAACGATTTCTCTGGTCACAGGTCACCTTTCATAGTGCGCTTTTCATTCCCATGTCTAAAATGAACCCACTCTCCGGGCTGAAGCCCGGAGTTTCAGGCCTCTGGCATAACCTGCCATGACCTTTACTGATTTTGATTCCTTATATACTTTCTCACAATTTCTTCGTTTACCTGACCTATGGTTTCGGCAAAATAGCCATCAGCCCAGAAACTATCTCCCCACAGAAATTCTTCCAGTTCTGGGAACTCCTTTCTGATTACTCTGCTTGTGCCGCCTTTTAATATTTTTACCACTTCCGCGATACTATCGGATGGCTTAATTTGTATTACCGCATGCACATGATCCACTTGCACGCTCAGTTCAGATATAAACCATCTGTTTATTTTACAGGCCTCATACAGTAGCTGTCTTAGTCGTATGGCTATTTTGCCTTGGAGAACTCTTTTTCTGTATTTCGGTATCCATACCAGATGACATTGCAGTCGATGTCGTGTATGGGCGCCTGTCCAATATCTGGCCATGCCAGATTATGCCAAAATTCTCCTCCGCTCCGCTACTCTCCGCTCCGGGCGGCTCATTCATCCCCAGGCTAAAGCCTGGCGATCTCTGGCCGTGTTTTTAGAACTTGTAAAACTCAAGCTGATCATCTTTACTTTTTTGCAGAAGTCTTATCTTTTTCACTTTTAAACATAGCGAGCATGCGTTCCGTGACCACGTAACCACCGACTGCATTCGCCGCCCCAAGCATAACCGCACCAAAACCTATTGCCTGCTCAAAGGGAGTATGTGCCTGTCCCAGCGCAACCATTGCACCCACCAGCACCACGCCATGAATGAAATTCGAACCGGACATAAGAGGCGTGTGCAGGATTACGGGTACTCTCGAAATAACCTCATAGCCGGTAACCGCAGCCAGCATAATTATATATAGCGCAACAAAGCCTTCCATGAACGCCTCCTCGTACTGGAAAATACAAAAAAAGAATGCCGATTTTTATAATCCCAATGCGCTTTTAACGCTTTCATTTCGAATTTCTCCCTCATGGGTGAAAACGCTTCCGGCGATGATCTCGTCGCTCCAGTCAAGGCTGATAGCGCCGTCTTTAATATGAGGCGACAAAAAATTAAACAGGTTTTTGGAATACATTTCCGAGGCGTGGACCGGCATTAGTGAGGGCAAGTTGACAGGACCAAAAAGGGTCACACCGCCGATGACCACAGTCTCGCCCGCCCGCGTACCTGCGACATTGCCGCCCCCTTCCGCAGCCATGTCTACAACTATTGCGCCCCATTTCATCCCGGCCACCATCTCACCGGTTACGATCAAGGGGCTTTTTTTGCCGGGCAAAGCCGCCGTAGTGATCAATACGTCGACCTGGGAAATAGCCTTAGCAAGCTTTTCGTTCTGAAGCTTTCTTTCTTCTTGCGTCAGTTCCCTCGCATACCCGCCGACGCCGCTCGCGGACACGCCGGTATCTATGAATCTCGCGCCGACTGATTCGGCCTGTTCCCTTGTTTCAGGTCGCACGTCATAGGCTTCAACAATCGCACCGAGACGGTGGGCAGTAGCTATAGCTTGCAGCCCGGCAACACCCACGCCGACTACCAGTACCCGGGCCGGCCGCAGGGTTCCTGCGGCGTATGTTATCATCGGGAAAAATTTCGGGCATTTCTCAGCTGCTATAATTGCGCATAGATAACCGGCCACCGTGGCCTGTGAACTGAGCGCGTCCATGCTCTGTGCCCGGGAAATGCGTGGAATCATTTCGACCGCAAAGCTGGTGATATTCCTCTCACATAATAGTTTTGCACGTTCCGGGTCCTCAAAGGGGCGCAGGAAAGCGATCAATATGCTGCCCTCGCGCATAGCACGAATTTCGTCATGGGCAGGCGCCTGCACCTTGAATATGACCTGTGATTTTCCATATACCTCAGAAGCGTCTGCCGCAATATGCACTTCTCCGAATTCCTTATCGCGGAAACAGCTCCCGGCGCCGGCGCCAAGTTCTATACAGAGATCCGCCCCCAGGGCCTTGAATTTCTTAGCCACATCAGGCACAACGGAAACACGATTCTCATCCTTAACGGTTTCTTTTGGAACACCTATTATGACGGCCATGAGAACCTCACCTTCCTGTGAAGCGAATAGTCTATACCCGACAGTGCAGAAAGAATCGACTTAACTTATTATATCACCTTACTGGGCCCTTTGATCGATTCGAAAATAGATTATATCTGGAAGACATTGTTCCTCATCGATCCATGAGCAAAAACGGGACTCTATGAGTTGGCTGATCGCAATTATTACGATTTTATGACGTTGATATGGTAAAATATTTTTCAAACGCTTTTAGTCTTAGATTGCCGGGATAGCACAGTTGGTAGTGCAGCTGATTCGTAATCAGCAGGTCGACGGTTCGAGTCCGTTTCCCGGCTTTTTTTTTCTTCTGAAACCATAAAGTATTCCCCACTGCCGATGATATACAAAAATCGTGGAAATTGGGATTCATCAAAATAACCTCTCCAAAGTTCAAAATAAAAATGAAAATGCAGGCTATTGCGAATTATATAGGGAAACACGTCGGGAAAGGCTATGAGTATGAAGCCCTGGATTATAAGAAGTCTTTTTCTGCGAGCCAAATAAAGCAGATATACAAGCTTTCGTCTGACAGATTAGCGGCAGTTATGAAACTGTTTGGGAAACAGCGCGCTGAAGAACTTAAATGCACTTATCGAAAGGTCTTTGAGTGGTTTACATATTTATGTGTCTCGGATACATTCGGACCACTTATAATTCTTTGAAAGCAGAGCGAATCTCCTGTAACTCGATAAGTCAGAATACAATCCGCGCTCATGTGAAACTCCCCTCTTACGGAAGGAGCATTGTCTTTCCGGCTAAGCCACTCAAGCTTTTCGAGTTTTTTCATCCCTTTACTGATTTTCTCCATATCTTTGCCTTGCTTCTTGCAATCCTTTTCAAATCTGGCTGTAGTTTGGATATTGAACATTATTGCTCCATATAATAATGCCGGGGTCAGCTTAATTTAGAGACAAAATCCTTGGCCAGCTGGAGGGCACCTTTCACGGCAGACGTTGAATGTAGCAGACCGCGATAATACCCGGCTATATGCAGTTCATCATATAGATCGTTGAACTGCACCAGCAGCTTGCCGTTATGGATGCTATATTTCTTGAGGGATTTTTGATACTCTTCAACTTTTTTCGGTAGCTCGTTTTTACTGACACCATGCCGCACCAAGTATTCATCAATAGCCTTTAAAACGCCCAGGTAAGCGATCCCGCAGGCCGATTTCACGTACTTGACATCGATATAGCGGTTATCCTGAATGCCTGCCTTTGCAAGCGTTTCCTTCGCGTTAGCAAGATATCTTTCAGGTGTTTCTTTTTTCATATACTAATTTTACCAGAATCAGGTAAAAATTGTGCAAATACTAAAGCAAGCTTTACACGCGATATCAAAGATAAATGCCGGGATGGGCAGAGTCAGCGCGGGACAGCCGCGTCCCGCACTGACTCTGCCCTGATAACTTGATTATATATGGTCATACTGCAACACATGTGTTAAACTGTCACATTTGATACTGTTATACCACTGTGCTATTAATACATCGTGATTGTTTCTGAATGGGAGGATATGCAATGAAAAAAAGGATAGCTTTATCTGTCGATGAGGAGATTTTTAATCAATTAAAATTTATTCCTCGCGGATTCTCTGTGTCTGATTTTGTGAATCTCATGCTAAAGGGTATGGTACATGAGCTTAAGGGGGGCATGTTTGAATCGCAGGAAGATTTTAATAAATGGGTAAAT
>CAWHNC010000115.1:0-13718 GCA_963830245.1 Nitrospirota bacterium | reverse complement strand
CATAAAGTTCATTATAACATCCCTCCGCGCCCTGGTGAATTGCAATAATCCCGTCTTCATTAAGCAGATTATGCATGTTCCTATAGGCCTTGTCCTGGTCCCTAATCCAGTGCATAGTCGCGTTGCTTACAATAACATCGAAGTTCCCCAACTCTAAAACTGCAGAATCGTCTATGCCGATGTTCCTAAAGGTGAAGCTGTGGTCGTCTTTATAACGATTCGACACATAAGACAGCATTTCATTGGAGCTGTCAATGCCGGCAAGGTCAGCATCTCCGTATTGCTCGCGCAACGCCGATACCAAATTCCCCGTTCCCACTCCAATGTCGAGTATCCGCCGCACGGTTTTTCTTGATTTCAAGGCTCGCCCTATGAGATAAAGCAAGATTTCTCCTTGCTCCCGCTGTGTGCCTGAGTGGTTTATGTACTGCTGCGGTTCAGTAAAGGCAGATTCCTTTTCTTTGAGCTGCTTCATTATTTCCTCAATGCAGCTGCTTGACATGACTTGCAAAACGGGGTGATCTGTTTCCGCATTGAAAAGATCAAACTCCATAAAGGCAACTATAAGATCCCCCTCCCGGTATGATTCAATACAGCGGTCCCATTTTGGTAGATACCTCGGGTCATTAAGACCTATGTAAATATCTTCCTTATCTGAACTTGCTTCAGGCCCGAATTGTGATAGTTTGTAAAAATGAAACTCGCCGGTCTTATCAATACTGTCACGGACTGCTTTATCTATTACGAAATTGGCCTTAAGGAAGCGTGCCGCTTCAATCATCCTTGCCGCTTTCATTATAGCATCTGAGACATATTCGGCATGATTTTCTATCTGCTCGATATGGATATCTCCATAGGATATCGCACACCTTAAATTTAAATGGATCATCGAATGAAGCGTTGCCTGGACACTCGCTACCGCGTCAATACAGCAAGTATTGCCCTTGAAAATAGCAATAGCTGTACTTCCGTCCATTGTTTTGTATATTTCAGCATCATTATCCTTTATCTCATTTGTGAAATAACGATAACAATCATTGATTTTGGTTTTATAGCCCTCGCGGAAAGATTCAAGGGATTTAATAGTATCCGTTGTATCTATGAAAACTACGGCTGCCTTGAAAGTGCCGGCACATTGATCAGTTTCATTGTTTGGCAATAAGGGTGAATTCATAACCTGTCTTCCAGATATTAAAGAGAGGGATTGTCGGATTTTGAGACTGCGGCCGTCAATTTAATATTTCTGTGAGTCGCACAAAAAAACAAACTTCATTTCAGGAGGACATTGCCTTGAAAAAAAACCTTGTCTTAATCGTCGTAGCGCTTCTTTCCGTTTTCGCATGGTCGCTTTTCTCTGAAGCAGCGACAAAAAAGTACACTGACGCGGACAGTGTGATAAATGATATCCAGGGGATGGGGATTGCCCAAAATGCCAAATATGTCAAGTCAGCCGGCACCAGCGATCCCTTATGGAAAGCTTACCTTTTTAAAATAGAGCAGGGGAATACAAAGCTGCCCATGGTTGTCTATGCCAACTCGACTTCCTCAGAATTGGCAATAGGTGTCCTGCTTAAAAATGGCAAATTAGTAACGCCGAAATTACCTGTTGAAGAACTGCAGCCCCAAACAGAGGCCGATGTCTCCAGGCTGTCTATGGAGCATAAGAAAATTTACAACCCTGCCGGCAAAAAAACGGTGTTCATGTTCTTCGACCCCGACTGCCCTTACTGCAGGCAGGTGGAAGCAAAACTCAGAACGTACAAGGGGGCATATCGAGTAGTCATGAAATATCTCCCGCTTGAACAAATTCATCCCGATGCGGCAAGAAAAGCAATAAACGACCAATGCGACCAACTGGGCGGGACCTGCACAGCAGAAAAAAAAGAAATAGCTCAAAACATGGTTGAAACCGATATAAAGGAAGCGATGGAAGTAGGTGTGAGGGGCACCCCGTCATTTATCGATACCGAAGGTCGCATGTTATCGAAAATTCCGGACCTCCAGTAGGAGAAACTGCATGCTGAAAAAAATAATCATCGTTACTCTCACTCTTATTACGTTTGTGACAGGCATCCCGAATCCCGGGTTTGCGGCGGCATCTGACAGCCTTAGCGTATTAAGCATCGCACAATCAGCCGAAGAGTGCCTTCTTTTAGGATATGTATGCATCCCTTTTGGTTGTATGGTCAGCATATTCCCTCCCATTCCCGGCGATTTTATCTGCCATAACGTTCCGGTTGCGTTAGTGGAAACCGTGTCGGGTCCAGGTCAGACAGTAATACCCTTTATAGGGACAGTCATGTCGCTGTTGGGGCAAACTTTTGGGTTGGGGAGCGGAGGGGCCTCAAGCCATAAGGATACGGATAACTTGCAGTATTTTGAAAGTCATGTATTTGAGCTGCCTATTTACCCGATTCTTGAATTTATGAATCCATTGCTGCGTATGTGCCCATTAGCAGGTATGGATACCTTTATGGTCAATTACCTTTCTGAAGTTGATCCTGTTGGCTGGAGATCAGGAACAACAGACTTTATTGATGTTTCCACAATGCTTTCTTCCGCGTTGGTATCATTAACAGGTTTATGTTCGGTTTCGGGCGCAGTGACCACCGTGACCGGAATATCACTAAGCGACATATGCATGGGGACATGGGGCGCAACCTATCCCCGCACCGGATTCTCAAACACGCATTCCGAACCAGTAGCATCAGGGATAGCGGCCTATAGGGCGAGCAGGGTTGTGGCAGAGCCTCTCTTGAGAGTTGTCTTTGTGCCCAGACCTCTGCTCAGCGCCAGTCCCACAATGCAACTGGCATATCCATTTTCAGGAAAACCGCTGAGCTGTTTCCCTGTTGGGACCACACCTGTCGCATGGGACAACGTTGATACAAAACTGCCAAAAGGGACCGGATACTTGTGGATTCTGTGGGAAAAAGCATGCTGCTGCCTTCCGGCAACCGGATGCGTATAATTTGCATATTTTCCTTAATAGTATTGGGTTTCTGTACCGAATCCATAGGAGCTGATATGTCCACGGGTGAGGATATCGTCCTTAAAAACAATAAGGGCGATATCCTCACGTCCCCTTCAAAAAAGATAAATAAAACTGCAACAGTCAACCGGGAAAGCGCAATTGCGGCCTCGAAAGCCGACGTTGTGGCAACAATAAACAAACATATTGCCCGCGTTTCTCAAATACTGGGCAATACAGATAACACTCTCGATATTTATATGGGAAATTGCAGGCATGTGTCTAATTCACTCAGCGAGGCCAAAGCGTTCTTATTGAAACATAAGGATTTAAAAACCCGGTTTTACAACCTGAAAACAGATGACGCAACAAGTCTTTCACAAGCGGATATTGGAGGGCTGGAGATCATGCCTGCTACGGAGGCCAAGAAGTATAACGTGAATCATGTCCCGACATATATATTTCATGTAAACGGGAGGGTCTTTAAAGTATCGGGCGACACAAGCCTGGAGGATGTTTATCAAGATATAATCCACAATAAGTTTGATGGAGAAAAAGCAGACGGTTTTTTAGATGCCGGTGCTAAGGGCCCCGGATGCCCGGCTTACATCCCGGAATTCGGCATATCCGCACTTACCGAACAGCAAAAAGAAATGATCGACAAAGAGACTACCTCTCCGGGTGCAGTGAATATTGCACTTCCGGACCCCATAAATATTCAAGAATATGACAAGACCCAAACAATATCAAAAAAAATAGCATCGTCGGAATATATGGAATTTAAAAAATACATCGTTTTTTCGGTGAATCAAAAGGAATGGGCAAAAAAAATGATAGCTGAAAAGGCCGTAGGGTGTTGTACAAACTGTGGGATATCCGGTATCAGGCGCGAATTCGGACCATATATTCAGGTGTGCTCTCAAGATATGCTTGATGCTTTGGGTGTTACCGGCGTCCCGACGATTGTCCATCTTCAATAAGCAATCTAATATCTTCAGAACATGAATAACCTTAAAAGGTCGTATCAAGAATATTTTGGGGTTATTTCTTATCAAAGGGAGGATTTATGGCTAATTTCGACGGAAAACTGATTGGCATTGTCGGGGCGGCACAGACCGGCAAAAGCACAATTGCCAGGTATCTCGTGGACAATCACGGGTTTGTCCGGCATGCCTTTATGGATGCACTCAAAGCAATGCTCATCAAGGCCGGTATGTGTACTTACGAAGAGTGCTATACCCGGAAGACAAAGCAGAGCCGCTGGCTTATGCAGAAAATTGGAACCGAGATATTCATAGAACAGATCGACCCTCTTTTTTGGGTCAAGCAAACAGAAAAGAAACTCAAAGAGCTGCTTGAGAACGGGAACATCATAGTGGTTGATGATATCCGGCGACCAAACGAGGCGGCGGTCATAAGAAAGTTCGGAGGCATTCTGGCAAGGACCGTCAGAGAGGATTTTGTGGACGAAACTGCCGGCGAAGAGCATGAGAGCGAGCGGTATGTTCATCAGATACCCGTGGATTTTGTCATAAGCGCTAAAAGCGGGGACATGGAAAGGCTGCTGACCATGGCTGAAATGCTTGCAGGGCTTGGGACAGGCTGCCAGGTAGAGGCCGGATAATTAATATCTATTAGCAAATCATAACCCCGAAAGGTGGTGGTACTTACATACCATACCTTTCGGGGTTTTTATTTTTTAAAATTGAAGGGAGGCAATATTGAAAGAGACTTTAATTATTGAAGGGGCTTTCAAACGGCTTCCGATTGCGGAAGCTTTGGCAATCCGGAAGAAACACATTATCAAAGACAAAAAACGGCAGGCTGAAAAATACGCCTGCAGAAGGAGCAAAGGGGGCAAAGATGTTTAATGAGATAATACTGATTGGCCGTCTTGGGAAAGACCCGGATTTGAAGTTCACACCGGGCGGGGCGCCAGTTGCAACGCTCAGAATGTGCGTCGATACCAAGTATAAGCAGGGGAACGAACCCAAAACAGAAACCCTGTTTATTGATTGTGTCCTGTTCGGCAAAACCGCCGAGAATGCCGCCGAGTATCTTGGCAAGGGCGATCCGGTATTGATTCAAGGAAGGCTCCGTGAACGCAGATGGGACTCTCAAGGAGTTCAGAAAAGCAAATTTGAAGTGGTGGGCGAGAAAATGAAGTTCTTACCCAAAGGATCATCGAACAATAACGGCGGTAATGGGCAAAAGAGCTCTCATAGCACTGCCGATATAACCGATAAAGTGTCCGATGAAATCCGCGAACTCGAGCCGTTTTAGGGGGGGAGGAGATTAGCATGATGACAACTGAAACAAATCTTTTAACCCCGAACGCAATCACTGTTCTGGAAATGAGGTATTTGAACAGGGACGAAGAGGGTAAGATAATCGAGACCCCTGAAGGGCTTTTCAGGAGAGTCGCAAGCCATATTGCAAAGGCTGAAGCTCTCTACGGGAAGTCAGATATAGAAGTGCAAGAGGCAGAAAATCAGTTCTACGAGTTGATGACATCTCTTGCATTCCTTCCGAACAGCCCGACACTGATGAACGCCGGCCTGAGACTCGGGCAGCTTTCCGCCTGTTTTGTCCTGCCGGTCGATGATTCGATGGAAGGCATATTCGATGCCGTCAAACATGCCGCCATTATCCATAAGTCAGGTGGAGGAACCGGATTCAGCTTCTCGCGGTTAAGACCGCGCGGAGATCTTGTAGGCTCGACAAAGGGCGTGTCCTCCGGGCCTGTGACGTTCATGCAGGTATTTGACAGTGGTGCTGAAGCTGTAAAGCAAGGCGGAAAGAGGAGGGGCGCCAACATGGGAATGCTCCGTGTTGACCACCCTGACATACTCGAATTCATCTCCTGCAAGGGAGATAGTAAGAAATTCACCAACTTCAATATTTCTGTCGGTTTGACCAGGGCATTCATGGATGCGCTGGAAACTGATGGAGAATATGACCTGTTTAACCCCAAGACAAAAGCAGCCGCGGGGAAGCTAAGGGCCAAAGAAGTTTTTGACAAGATCGTAGCTTTCGCATGGAAGAACGGCGAGCCCGGGATTGTTTTTCTGGACAGAATCAATGAAAACAATCCGACTCCCCATATCGGTGAGATCGAATCGACTAACCCCTGCGGAGAGCAGCCGTTACTTCCATATGAGTCGTGCAATCTTGGATCGGTTAATCTTGCCAGGATGGTTAAAGACGGAAAAGTCGAATGGCAACTGCTGAAAGAAACAACATGGGCGGCAGTCCATTTCCTTGACAACGTGATCGATGTCAATAAGTACCCCTTGAAAGAAATCGAGGCGGCAACAAAATCTAATCGCAAGATAGGACTCGGTGTAATGGGCTGGGCCGATATGCTCATACAACTCGGCATTCCATACAACTCAGACCGGGCCTTTGAACTGGCGGAAAAGGTGTCAAAATGCATCTCGGAAGAAAGCCGAGCAGCATCAATGGCGCTGGCAGTAGAACGAGGCACTTTCCCGAATTACGCAGGTAGTACATGGGAAAAGCTGGATATGCCTGTAAGGAATGCGACTGTTACCACAATCGCGCCCACAGGCAGCCTTTCGATCATTGCCGGGTGTTCATCAGGGATCGAACCTCTGTTTGCTGTAGCGTTCGTGAGAAACGTCCTTGAAGGTACGAAACTGATAGAGGTCAATCCTTTCTTCGAGGAGATTATCAAACAGAGCAATCTCTATCTCGATGACGATGTTATTGAAAGGATAACCGATGCTGGCTCTTTACGCGGCATCGATGGGATTACGGAAGATATCAAAAGGGTATTTGTCACAGCTTATGATATCACGCCTGAAGAACATATAAAAATGCAGTCCATATTCCAGAAGTACACCGATAATGCCGTCTCAAAAACCGTTAACCTGCCCAAGACAGCCACGACAAAGGATGTTGAGACCGTCTATATGCTCGCAGACAAGTTAGGCTGTAAGGGTGTCACTATCTATAGAAACGGTTCAAGAGAGGATCAGGTACTTTCGACAAAAGAGACTGCTGAAGCCCAGTTCAAACCAGTACCGACGATTATCCCCAAAAAGAGGCCGACCTTTGTAGTTGGCGGCACAAAACTGATCCGAACCGGCTGCGGCAATCTCTACGTAACTATTAATCAGGACGAAGAGGGCAAACCTTTTGAGGTGTTTACCAATATCGGCAAGGCCGGGGGGTGCGCCTCAAGCCAGGCTGAAGCAATAGGAAGACTTATCTCGCTCACATTGAGATCCGATGTCGAGCCCGAAGAGATTGTGCAACAGTTAAAGGGCATTTCATGCCACCAGCCGGAATGGAATGAGGGCGGAAAAGTGCTTTCCTGTTCAGATGCAATTGCCAGGGCTCTCGATAGTTATCAGTCTGTACGGGGTAACGGCAAACCTATGAATGGCGGTAACGGAAACGGGAAAACCAGTCATAATGAGGCCATGCGCGTAGGGGCCTGTCCCGAGTGCGGAGGCATTGTAGAGCATGAGAGCGGCTGCGCTATCTGTCATTCTTGTGGTAGAGCCGAATGCTGAGATGAACCTATTAATGGCGACGGCTCCTTTTTATAGGGGCCGCCGCTTCCATTAAAAAGAAGCGGAGGGAAAATGGATACGACGTACATGTATTTGCTTGGCATTGTAGTTGCCGGGATGTTTTATATGTTTATGGTGGGAGTAGCCTATCATGGATTACAAGAAATTAAATTCGAGAGCTTCTTTTTCGCAATGTTCTGGCCCCTGTCAGGATCATTTGTTTTGGGGGTTAAGGTAATCCCCGGCTTGTCGAATCTATCAAGAATTGCGAGAAGAGAGGAAGTTTCAAATATCATCGCTCCGGAGCCGGTCACTGTCAATGAAAGGCTGGCCAGGATAGAAAAGGACATGGAGAAACACGCGGCTGTTGTTTCGGTTATGCAGGAACTGCGTGGGAAAATGGAGTCATTACACGAGCTCGTATCCCGGAAAGAGCCGGGAAGGAAAAAAGTCAGAGAGGTATCATCCGCGTCTCAGGCACAACTGATTCCTGAGAAAAAAGAGGTCTCCGAATAGTTTCGATATTTGACCGCGCAATGGGGGATGACCCCACTGCGCGGTTTCTTTATTTCTGAGATTGCCCGGCGTTAAACTGGCTTACAGCTGTCTTAAACCTTTCGATGTCCTGCACGAAGTTCTTATCCTTTGTTATGATCGTTTCGCATGTTGTGACAATGTTGAGCTTGAGTGCCCGAACAAAAGGATACATTCCCCAGAAGATTACGCTCATGGCTCCCAGCAGGTAAATCAACAAAGTCAGCCTGTTTGAGACAGTACCCTTTTTCATGTCGTAATAGGTATCCAAAATGATGCACAACTCCTGAAACGCCCTGGCGCGATCCACGATTGCGGAATTTTCCGTCCTTGGCGCAAGAACAATGTCAGAGATGAACCAGTCTTCTATCCAAGCTTTTCCAAGGGCTGGGCCATAGAAGACTGCCTCGAAAAACCATTTCAGCTTCGAAGCCAGGACATCGACACCCGGTTCATCCAGGCCGCTCTTGCTGCACTCCCAAATGGACCCCCATTGCGCCGCGATACCTATGATCACATACAGGGTAAGATTCACCAGAAACCAGAATGCCACACCCCTTTTTAGTATCTCAATTATAGTCATTGTCTTAACCCTCCTCTTTTACAGTGTAACAAATCGCTAAAATGCATTTTTGAGAGATTAGGAGATTAGATTGAAGCGTATAATCATATTGGAAAATAAGAGATAAAACCTTTAGATGTACGGCAAAGAAGGGCGCCTTGAATATTTGCCTGAAATTAACTTTACGCTTCTTTTTTCAGCACATTGACACTATCCCGCCTGCCTGATACCTTATTCCAAAACAGATTTTCCACAGGGAGGCTATATAATAACATGACAAAAGATGAACTTGGTAGAGAAGATTTCAAAGGGAGCAGCTATTTCCAAAACGGATGCTGGCAAAGCATTATCAGCAATATTGGATTCAATCAAAGCAACTCTGAAGAAAGGGCAGAAAGTAACCCTTGTTGGTTTCGGCACCTTCTCTGTTTCAAAGAGAAAAGCCAGAAAAGGTCAGTAACCCAAGGACAGGCGCTGAGATCAAGATAGCAGCTCATAAGGTTCCTAAATTTTCGGCTGGAAAGACACTAAAAGACGCTATTCGATGACCCCACTGAAATTCCCGGCCCGGGGCTTCTCTATTTATAGCGGCCTCGGGCCTCATCCTTCCAAAACTAATATCTATTAGAACCCATATCCCTCAACAGGGAAGAATCTCTGCTTTTTAGGCAGAGAAGTTATTACGCTTCATTTTCACTTTAGCATTGTAGTGTCCAAAAGTTGTTCTCTGTTCCGGCAGAGTATATCCCTTGATTCGCACTATCCCGGAAGGTGCGTGAAAATATAAATCAATCATTGCGGTCGGAAAACTCCGCTTAACGGAATTTTATTGCAGATTCCTCCGACACCTGGCCTGACAGGGTAGATTTTTTCACCTACCCTTCAGGCGGGGTAGGTTTTTATAAAAAATAGAACCTACCGGAGGAAAAAGTGAAATTTTTTAGAGAAGCAACGAAAATCAGAATATTTCGGAACGGCAGAAGCTGCACAGTTTGGAGCAGCAATCCGGCATTAGTGAGTGTGCTCAAGAAGACACTCGAAAAAGTTGGATATATATGCTACGACGGTGTAAGAAACACGTTATCATTACGAATACAGAAAGATTCCTTCCTGCCGCTTTTTTTATAACGGAAGTAAGGGAAGCTCTGAATAAGGCGGGCTTTACATCAGCGAACCCCGAATGGGCATCGGCCAGATGTGACATGCCGGAGCTCAACGGCGCGTTCAGCAACATCATAAGGTCATTAGAAGCAGGCAAAACAGCAGTTGCCTGCGCATAGAATTACCGGGAGGCGGACTAATAATCCCCTCCCGGTTTTTTTATGCCGTCGCGATGTTAATGCCTCTCGCCTTATCAATTTTGTCCATTAGCAAGACTTCCTCGGAAATTAGGTTGCGCATCTGCTCTATCTCGGGTATATTACCGATTTTCTCAACAAGATAGTCAAGAACTTCCAGATCGTGATCCCGGAAAAATACGCTCTCTTTCTCAGCAGCTTCGTCAAAAACTCTGGTTAATTCGGTCACATCAAGATTATACTTGCCGCACATATCATCGAGTATTGTTAGCCGTTTCCGAGTCAATTCCCAAATAGCCAGACCTTCAGGCGCTTTCATAAATGCAAGGCAATTCTCTGCGAAATTATCATCTTGCATGGGCGAACTCCTTTTTAAAGATTGGGATGAACCAAGACATTCTATTATAAAAACAAGATAACTTTCAAAATTATTTTATTTTGCCTCTGATCGGGAAATATTACCGCCAGGATTCCAAATAGGTATTCCGTAAAAGTGCCTGGGTTGCTTCTTCAATGGTAATAACCTGAGACGGTTTACAAGCGTTTGGGCAGGGCATTAAATCTGTCAGACCCATAAGCCGGCAAACAAGGGGCCGGACAGGATAAATAAGGCAGGAGCGATCTTGGAAGTAGGGGCATTTATCAAATAAAGACGTAAAACTCCTTTTCTCGATGTTGTGTTCTTCCACATACCTGTCAATCTGTTCTTCTTCCTTTGGCGAGACGTAATGAGGACCACAACAGGCGCCGCATCGTTGACAGTTAAAGTTTCCATCATCGTATTGGCTATTCACGCTTAATATTAATAACGCTTTAGGAGTTCTAGTGTCCCGTAGAGGTCCCTTTATTAGCACGCATTGGCAGGATAAAAGAAGGAAAGGAATATTTATACAAAGATGAGACAAGCGCTTATTGTATTCAGGATAACTTTAGTTACGGCCACTGCCGCTTTTATGGCATTCCATACTCAGACTTTCATATCACGTATTGAGCCGAACACCGCATTTGCCTGGCTCGCTGCCGGCCTTATCGAAGGAATGCTGATATCGCTTGCCCTTATGAGAACTTTTGTCTCCCGAATTTTGCTTATTCCGATTTTCCTTATTTCGGTGTTCGTAGCCTCCATGTCATTTGTAGTAAAAAATGAAGGACTGCTTAACAGCTTTTTCCAGAACCGACAGGTGATAGAGCAACTTAAAAGTGATTTGTCAGACACGCAAAAGGACTTTCAGCGGGGGGATAAGTACACTACCAAAACTTTGCAGAGGTCAAGGCAGATTCAGGACCAAATGCTGCTGGCCTTGAACAGTCAAAATGGCTGGATGCCTCTATTCAATGCCGGGGTTTTTCTTGTACTTGTTCTGGCACTGCAGGGGGTCTCGGTATATACGGCCATGAACTTAAAAAATGCCATTATTGTCAGTTTGTCATTCAAGTCAAATGGTGATTCTCACAGACAAGAGTGTGAGAAAAAAACAGTGTCATCGGAATCACTGATCCGGGCTGCTGACAATAATGGTGGCGATCAGGATTGTCACGGTCACAATAGAGATTCCCATGCCGACGGTATTCGCTCCTTTGGCACAGAACTCCTTATGGATGAAAAATCGGATACCGGCATCGATGTTGAAGCAGAAGTCCTGAAACTGGATGCAGAGGGATTAAAGCCTGACTTGATCGCCAGGCAGACCGGGAAATCATTATCTACCGTTTACAGGATTTTAAGAAGGAAAAGAACAAGCTCCTGACGGCTGAGATTGTACGGCAGAGATTGTGGGCGTAATAAAAAAAGGGCTGAGAAATTGAATAGGCAGAAAGATAAAAAAATAGCAGGGACAAAATAGGATATTAGAATTCTCAGAAGACAAAAAATCAGGGCAAACTTCCGCAGTTTCATAGGGGAAATAAATAAAATTCCCCTATAGTAAGGGAATAAAATAAGACACACAGAAAAAAGATGATAAAACAAAGAGATGTTATAAGAAAGGGCGCTTGGGGAAAAAGAGCAAAAAACTTAGGGTAAAAACCGATCCAAACAACTTATTTCCCCAAGGGGAGGGGAAATAAAACTCTTACTTGAATAAATCCTGAAATAGACAATAAATTCAATGAATAAAAAAATATTTGGCATAGGGGAAATAAAAAAACATTTCCTCTGAAGTAGTATAGGGGAAAAAAGTAATAAACATGATTAAGAAAAATGGGAACAAATTAATATCCAGAAAATAAAGGAGGAATTGACGGTTATGGCGAATGGGGATACAACTACAGGAATTGAGAGAATGGAGGCGGAAGTCAGGAAAATCGATGACCAGATTGATATCCTGGCGAAAAGATTCAGAGAGGATTTTGGAGACCAAATGAAGAGCCGGAAACTTATACTGTTAGTTAAAAGGCGGGGAGATAAAATCAATGGACCTTATTGGAAGAGGTCTCGGCTTATTGAAAGTACAACCAAAAGGAAGAGGGTAATGATATTTGATCATGTTGGCTTGGTGCTTAGCAAGGGAGACTTGATAAACAGTGAAGAAAAACAAGATTGGCCTCGCATTAAAATTTACAGTGATGAGGTAAAGAGGTTGCGCGAGGCAAAGAAGCAACTAAATAAGGAATTAAGGCAGTTGCGGAGAGGTTAAGGGCAGGAGGCGGTTTAGTTATGTTTCTCGGCGCGCTCTCTCGCGGCACTCAGACTATTCCTGGCACGCAATGGTGATCGATGGCGTATCCTGCATTGCACCTATGACTATATTGATCGGCTTGATGGCAGCTTTGGAAATAGGGGAAAGTAGGGGTAACCATAGCCGACAGGCTGGAGAACGAGATGTGGCACAATCGATACCACCCTGCTGATGTTGATGCGAAAAACAAGGGGGCATCTGTCAGGTGAGGCGCAGTCCGGGCACTTCTTCCAGTTTTTTAATATCCTTGATTTGGAAATCGTTATTTTTGGGAAAGAGTATTTAGGTATTTGCTGATGAGAGGATATGGCTACGTTGAAGTGCATGGTTCAGGCTTTCCTCTCGCATCTTCAGGCCCATTCAGGAAGAAATACCCAAACGGCCCTTTTCACTAAAAAAGGAGAACATGATGCCTACTAATGAGGAAATCAAGGAAGAAGTCGAAACACTCTATTGCAAGGAATGCGACGCCTATGTAAAAAAAGAAGACCTGATAGTAAAAGAGGACCGTATCATAAAGAGGTTTATTGCACATGAACCCAAAACAGAGGATAGTGGCAGTCGGTCCCATAAAATCGATTTAACCCACGAACTCAATAACTGTAAAGATGTAAAATTTATTGGCAGGCATAAGATAAGTATTACCACAGCCGCTAATGACCCCCAGCTTGAGGTTGAAAGTTCCGAGTCCGATCAAATGGAAATGGATGAGTATTCAACCACTCATGATTATATGGTTGAAGTAACTCTTAAGAGCGGGATTACCGGATCGTTTCAGATCGAAGACATCCAAACATTTGATAATGAAATGCTTACTGTGGTTATTGCTATAAATGATATATACATTGAAGGTGACCATGAAGGCCATAAAATTCCCCTTTCCTTCAAAAGTGAAAGTGAGTACGTAGACCTTATCCCGGATGAGACCGAGAAGATCGCTCACGCCATAGTGAACGCCCTTTCCGATGAAGGATTCTCCGATATTTACAAAGAAAGCAATTTTATCGATAAGTTGAAGGATGAAATTGAATCACTTCTTGATGAACCGCCTATAATTGTCGCTGCCAGAAAGGGTGATATAGGTGAGATTGTAACACTTGTCGGGAAAGGCGCAGATGTAAACTTTTCAGTCAA
>CAWHNC010000114.1:0-9860 GCA_963830245.1 Nitrospirota bacterium | reverse complement strand
ACTGGCCCGAGGTTGACCTGTTGTCTCCATCAGCGCTCACCACTACTGCTATGTCAGGATTTGAGGAGTCAACAAGCTGCACACTGTGGCCCGCGGCAAGAAGCACCTGGCCGCCCGGTGTCGTTATTATTCCGCTGTTCTCGATGCTCGGCCCTATCAGATACACAATTCCGCCGCTTGGCGTTGTTGAATGTTCCCCGGTTCTGTATTGGACCTGCTGTAGCCCCCGCGGTAAAATTGTAATTGCCGGCGAGGAAATCCTTGTCGCTTATGCCCAGTGTGGATACAATAAGTCCGCTTACATTGACCTGTGAGCCCTGTCCGAAGAATACGCCGTTTGGATTGACGAGAAATACCCTGCCGTTGGACTGCAGCAGGCCCAGGATGTAGGAAGGGTTTTGTCCTGTTATGCGGTTTAATACTGAACTGCTGCTGCTTTGCGCGGCTGAACAAGACAGACTCATTGCCCAAAATAGAAAAGTTCTGCCAGTTGATTATAGTATTTGGAGTGTTGGTTATGGTGAGTGAATTGCCCTGCGTGCTGAAAGTGGCGTTGCCGTTCACAACCTGCTGACCGGAGGGAAGGGCCAGCGCAGTGCCCGGGCTAAAAAAGAGCAGGGTGAGTATGTATAATAGTCTGTTGAGATTTGTCCTCATTGCAACTACCTCCACACACCTATTGCCTTTAGCTTTATCCCTATCCTAGAACCGATTGCCCCTAATGTCAATACATTAAACTCAACAGCATATGCCAGCGACCGCTTCCCCTTCCTTTTGTTCCGGCAAGAGGCTCCACTACAAATCCATAATCGGTGGAAAGAGTGAAGTATTTTCCGTCTGTTATTCGTAAGCCCGGACCTGCGTGGCTAAAGTGTTGTCAGGCGTTTCCCCGGGTAATGGATTTATCTCGGAAATATATCCCATGTCATAAAAGACCAGTGCGCGACACTGGGCCCCGCTCATTGAGATCAGCTTTGCCAGGTTAGGAGAATATAATTCAATACTCCCTGAAATTCCCCTGTCGTCAGCAATAACTCTCTCGTCAAAACCCCGCACAGAACTCGCTCCCCCAAGACCGAACTGTTCGCCCGGAACAAGCGGATTGTCAGTGTACTGGCCATTAACAACCACCCGTGTCTGCCAGTCGTTCCCAAAGCTGTATACTATATTAGCCCCAAACCGGAGGATATTGTAACCCACCGGCGCCCCGTCACGGACTTTTTCAAAGTATTCTTCGGTGTCCCTGTCTCCTTCACCCAGGCCTGGCAGGTTGCGCGAGACGCCCAAATAAAAGCCTGCATTGGTCTTCTCAAGTGTCCATGTCCCTGCATATGTCAGAGAGAGGGGGTGTACAGTAACATTGCTGCCAAGTTGAATGCTCCCGAACGCCACATTATTTATATAGGCCCGGTAATCCAGCCCCAGTGTCAATTTGTGTTCGTAGTTGCCGATCCTCGCGAGGTTCTGGTTGTAATGCAGACCGAGTATCGTGCCTTTTCCGCTTACCTGAAGATTGTTTGAGGACACAGACAGGGTGCCGGAATCTACATTTGAATAAGCGCCTATAAAGTCCAAGGATGATTCGAGCGAATAGAACGGAATATGGTATCCCATGCCATAGATGCTCACATGGTCGGGTTGTGAAGTGGAGGTGATATATTGAAGCGTCAGGAGATGGTCCCGGTTGAAGACATTGGCATCCTGAAAAAGGAAACCTGTCCGAAAACGCCCTGTATGGTCGTCTCCTGTGTTGTCCAGCGTGACGCCCACCTTCCAGGGCTTATCATCAGTTACGGCAAGTTTCGCATCAATTTCATTTTCCTGGTCAATGCTCTGCAACTGCAGGTTGACCTTCTTTGCCGGGTTTTCATTTGCAAGCTTGAGACTTCCGGACACATCAGTAATGTCGGGCGACTGCCCTTCGCGCAGAGCAGGCATGCTGCGGCGTATATTAGTCTCATCAAAAAATTTGTTCCCTTGTATTTTGATATGACCTATCCGGGTCTCTGTGACTTCAAGGCGTACAACCCCATTTGCCAGTTCCTGCTCCGGCAGCGTGACATGCACTGCAATATAGCCGCGATCGTGATAGGCTTTTTCAAGCGTTTCAAGAGCTTCCTGCACAGTACCAAAGTCTTTCCCCATCCCGGTAAAAGGGGCAAGTATGGAATTGATCTTGCCGGCAGAGAGAAGGGTATTGCCTTCCACCTTGTAGCGCTTGATATCAAAGTGAGGCACTTCAGGCGTGACTGAGTCAACAGCATATGAGTTTAAGGCAAACAACATAAATACCCCGATTATCACCAGTTGATGTAAACGAGTCAATTATGCTCCCCAAAGCATCAAATTCATATTTATAAAATATTATGCACATATATATGGAAATTGCAAAATAAAAAAATATATGAATATATTGATTATGGGTTATTTTGTTTTGAACTGGAACACGCCGTCCCATCCAGGGTCGGGTGGATTGGTGCGGAAATGGGCAATGCGCTCAAGATAAAGTTTGTATAAACGGCTATCCGGAGACAATCTTTGCAGCCCGGACAAAAGTTGTTCAGCACTGTCCCACTCCATGACCCGGTAATTTTTTAAGGCCCGTTCAAAAAGTGATGCTTCATCCAGCAATGCTTTATCCAGTTGTCCCTGCAGCCCCAGCGGTTCGTATATTGCCACAGGTTGGTTTTTTCCTTTCACGCGCACCAGGCCCAGTTCGCGGAAAACAATATCACTTACTGCATTGCGGGTGCCCTCCCCAACAATTATTCCTGCGCCATACTCCTTTGTGATCCCTTCGAGGCGCGATCCCAGGTTTACCGCATCTCCCATGACGGTATAAGCTATGCGGAACTGGGAACCCATGTTCCCGACCCTCATGACGCCTGTGTTCAGTCCCACCCCGATATGTATCGCGGGCCAGCCGCGCTCGACAAATTGCGGCCTTAACACGGCTAAAGCCTTCTGCATTTCCAAACCTGTCAGAATACCGTTACGGGCATGGGATGCATCCTGGAGAGGCGCTCCCCAGAAAGCCATTATCGCATCCCCTATGTATTTATCTATCGTGCCCATGTGCTTATGAATAATCGAAGTCATGGACGACATATATTCGTTCATCATCTTCGAAAGCTCCTTTGGCGAGAGCGATTCGGAAATAGTAGTAAAATCCCGCACGTCCGAAAAAAGCACCGTAAGTTCGCGGCTTTCTCCCTCCATGTTGAATTTCTCCGCGTTCTTGCTCATTTGAACAACAAGGTCCCGCGGGACATACTGGCCGAACAGGCCCGTAATCCTGCGCTTCGCTTTGGTCTCTATAAAGAAGCCATAGGACATATTCAGGATGTAAACAAGAGGTATCATAACAACAGACGCGGCAAGCGGCAATACGAGGTTGTTTTTCCACGCCCACATATTGATGACGATTGCGCAGGCAAAGGTCATCAAGCTGAGCAGAGTAGATTTTAACGGACTGAGAAAAGGTAATAACAATGCGAGCAAAAGACCAGTTGAGAGCAGGATCAGAATTTCTGCTCCCATAGCAAAGGCCGGTTTCTTTTTGATTTTCTGTTCGAGAATCCCGGCGATCATGTTGGCATGGACTTCAACTCCGGGATAAACAGAAGCCATAGGCACGGCGCGCTGGTCCACTAAACCCGGTGACGTGGTGCCGACCAGGACAATAGCCCCGTTGAGATCATCAGGCTTTACCCTGTCATGCAATACATCCGAGGCTGATACATACTGAAACGTTCCCTGGCCTCCGAAATATGGGATCAAGGCCATGACATTCTCATCAACGGGTATTACAAGGTCGCTTAATTTCAGCCATTCCAACCTTTTGTAGTCCGAAGTTTGTACCAGTCCTGGAACTACCCGGGGGTAACCGAACAAGGCACGCACTACAGCCATGGACAAGGGCTCATAATAGGCCCCATGATATTCGGTAAGCATTGGAATGCGTCTCAGTACCCCGTCCGCGTCCGGATTTTCACTAAAATAACCGGCGCCGCCGGCATTATTCTGCAATTCAGCCAGGTTTGCGCCATATCCATCCATCCTCACAAAAGGAATATGCAGACCTTCAAAACTGCCCGCAGCCAGAACAGGCGGCGGCAATAATTGGCCGTTATTTGCGCGCCTTTTCATTTTTTCTCCATCAACGGTGAAATAGTACCCCAGCACTACAGGTCTATCTTTGATATGAGCGGCAAAGATTCCATCGTAGTCCAGTTGTTGCCGCAGCTTCATTAAGGCTGAATTGTATGCAGCATCGCCACGCAGATCTTTTTCCCCTAATCCCTCCAATACTTTCAAACCCGAACTCTCATCTTTTTCCGCGAAAACCACGTCAAATCCAACTACTGCCGCATGACGCCGGAAGAGATTATCAACAAGCAATGCAAGTTTGTCACGGCCCCAGGGCCAGCGGCCATCTTCGGCAAGGCTTTTTTCATCGATGTCAACTATCACTATATTAGAATCGTGGTGATGGGGCAGGGTGAGGTTGAGGCGAAGATCATAGCTTAGCAGTTCCATACGGTCCAGATAACCGTAATCGACAATGTGGGCGGCATGCAGTATAAAGGCCACTACCACAAAGAGACCCGAAGCGATGCGTATTGAATATTTCTTCAAGGCAAAAAAACCTCCGTCACTATTTTTACCCCTCTCAAAAAAAATAATCCATGAAACGTGCAAAAAAATTATTTCATATGTTAGCATATTCCCCTGCTCAGGAGTCTCGTAGAAGTCTGCTAATGAGAACCATGAATGGCATAAATGCTTCATGGTTTTATTGGCATGAGGACAAAGGGATTTCCGTTTAATTAACGTCTAATTAAATATAGTGAGGTAAAATGTTATGAATAGCATGCGTGATATATCCGTCAGAGAGAGGATTTATAATATAATTTTATCGGTATTTTTTTTGCTTTTTTCCGGGCAACAGGTTTGCGCGGATGCTGACAGCGACCGGTCTCCTGTTGATGAAAACCAGCTCGGTCAGAAATCGAGACAGGAACTGCTCGACATTATGCAGCATATCATCACCCGGCATCCTGAAATCAGGAATGAACTGTCAGGACCTCAAACAGATTCCCCTGCTACGGCGCCTGATAAAGTTGTGGAGATGGCGACTCCGGGAGAGCAGCCCGAACAAAAAGCGGAAGGGCAGCCGTCGTGGGCGCCCAAAGTGCTGGGATTGCAGTTCAACGGCACATACCAGAACATGCCGGGTTTCCGCAGTCCATATATAGGAGACCATAGTTTCATGACTGACGGGGGGAGGGGACACAACATCACCCAGACTTATGGAGTATACCTTGGTTCTCAAGTGCTCCCCTCGCTTCAGGCTTACCTGGACATTGAACTTGCCAGGGGCTCAGGCCTGAGCAGGGCGCAGGGCTTAGGCGGATACACCAATGCTGATGGAAGCAAGTCGCCATCGGCAGACCCATACATAGCGCGCGCCTATTTGCGTTACTACTATTCCATGTCATCAGAGACGGAGAAGGTGGAGCGAGGACAAGACCAATTGCCGGGGGAAGAGCCCAAAAGCAGGCTTGAGTTAAAGGCTGGTCTATTATCGGTAACAGATGATTTCGACCTGAACAGCTTTGCAAACAACACTCGAACCCAGTTTCTCAACTACAGTTTTACCAATAATACAGCGTGGGATTATGCAGGGGATGCGCGGGGATACACATATGGGTTTGTTGCTGCGCTGTTGCAACCAAAATGGAGATTAGCCTTGGGCCTCTATCAAATGCCGACTACTGCCGGAGGCAATAAATTTGATGAACATTTAGCGCGGGCCCAGGGCAGCAACCTTGAACTTACGATGAAGCCTGGTGACGCATCTACAGTCATACGTCTTCTCACATATCTGAATCAGGGACGCATGGGCAATTATTCAGAGGCGATAGCACTTGGGCGCTATATTTCTTCTATCCCGGATGTCAGAGCTGATGATAAAGCTGGCAGAACTAAATACGGTTTGGGTCTGAATTTTGAGCAACCCATAGCTGACAGCGGGGAAACCGGCATTTTCGGCAGGTTAGGGTGGAATGACGGACATAATGAGTCTTTTGTCTTTACAGAAGTCGACCGGGAGGCGAGTCTTGGAGTGCAGATAAGCGGAATACATTGGAAGCGCGCTGAAGACCATTTGGGAATTGCTTATGCTGTGGATGGTCTTTCATCAGAACATAAAGATTATCTTGCGGACGGAGGTCTCGGCATGGTTTTGGGTGACGGGAAACTCAGTTACGGCCTGGAACAGATACTCGAGGCATATTACAGGGTGCAGATAGGCACATATGTTCACGTTTCCCCCGATTTCCAGTACATTATAAATCCGGGGTATAACCGCGATCGAGGCCCCGTTGCGTGTATTCCATCCGGTTGCGGATGAGTTATTGAATAAGTACAGATCAGCGATAACTTATTTTTGAGCGGTCAGACGCTCAGGACCGGAACAGGCACCGCGCAAATTATTGAGTAGCCGTGGGTCCTCAGGTGGCCGCCATAAGGGTTGCACCCGGTAACCAGCAAGTCCGCGTTCGTCTGCTTTGCAGCCTGACTCAGCACCTTGGGCACATCTCCACTTCCGATAAATACGTCAGCCTTGATGCCCATTTTTTGTTGCAGCTCTGCGATATGCTGAGAAGCATAACCTACAAGCACCTCTTTCCACTCCCGGTTGATGGAGTTGCCACCCGGTCCCCAAATTTCGACCCCGGCAGTGACGTGAGCAAGCGTGAGACGGGCCCCGAATTCGGAGGCCATTTGAGCAGCCCACGACATGGTGTTGTGATTATAGGGGTTGAAATCGACCGCGCACAGGACGTTGCGGATCGCAAACTTCTGACTTGGAGGTCCTTGCAGGTGCGCGTCGGTCCAAACCGGACACTCAGTCCCTTGTAATACATTTGCTGTGACATAGCCCAGAAGAAACTGACTGAACGTGTGTCCATAGGACGGCATCATGATCAGGTTCGCCTTTTCCTCCTCAGCAGTCCGAACAATTGAGTGGGCCACTCCGCCTTTGACCAACCTGCTTTTAATGGCAAGCCCATCAAGTTCCGTTTGGAGAGACTGGTCCGCCCTGATGATCTCCGCGAGCAGATCCCACCCAGCGTTCCCGGGGCCGTCCTCAGGCACACCGGCGGTATGGCTCAGCTCTGTCATGACGTGAAGCATGACGATCTCAGAATGGAAATGGCGGGCCAAAGTCGCAGCCTGATGTATCACACGCAACGAGGTATCAGGGAAATCAACCGGAAGAAGAATCTTTTTAATATTAAGCATTACGCACCATTTGACAACTGACTTGTACTCATATGGTTGTACAAGTCAGTTGTCAATTAATATTATCTGGAGGTCCATAACATTTGTTCCGGTCGGTCCGGTTATAAAAAGTTCTCCTGTCATTTTGAAAAAAGTATATGAATCGTTGTTCTTCAGATACTCCATCTGCATCCAGGCCGTTATCAGCTGCCTTTGCAATGGATTGACCGTCCACAATCGCCCCCGCAGCGTCGGTCGGCCCATCGGTGCCGTCAGTGCCGGCTGAGAGGAAAGTAATACCCGGCATGTCCTTTTATTTCCATTCCGAATGCCAGGGCCAGTTCGGTATTCCTTCCTCCCATGCCGTTCCCTCTGACAGTAACAGTTGTTTCTCCTCCTGCAATAAGGCACATGCTTGTCTCCGGGATTCAAATCTTTTTTTGAAATCGATCGCTTTTCTTGGCCAGGTTCCCGGCGACAATTGACGCTTCACCGCTCACCCCGGTCGAAATAATCGCTGCCCTGAATCCCATTGACTCTGCGGCCTCGAGCGGCCGCAACTGCCGCCATTTTATTGCTCCCGATAATGATATTACTTACCCTCTGAAAAACAGGATCGCCGTCCTTTGGCGTCTCAGGCAAAAGCCCAGCGTACTCCTTTACTTATTATTCCCGCAACGCTTTCCGGCAATCTGTGTTCCAGCTTATATTTCTGATAACGTTAAAGGCATCAGTATAAGTTGTTTTATCAGGCGCTGTAGGTCCCGATGCAATCATATCCAGTCTGTCTCCCATGACATCGGAGAGGATAAGCGATATAATTGCCGCCGGATAAGCCGCTTCAGCCAGTCTGCCTCCTTTTACTGCCGAGATGTGCTTTCTTATGGTATTCATCTCGTAGATATCAGCCCCGGCTTTTAGAAGCAGAGCGGTTGTTTTTTGTTTGTCGGCAAGGGTCACATCTCCGAAGGGAGCGACGAGAAGTGCAGATCCTCCTCCTGATATCAGGAAAATAAAAATGGTTTCTTTATCCGAGCCCTTAACAAGGCCCATAATTTCATGCGTTGCCCGCAATCCGTTTTCATCGGGCAAAGGATGCCCGGCTTCATAGGTTATAATTTTGCTGTTTCTGTCCCGCTCTACAGAATGACCGTATTTCGTGACTATTATCCCTCCGAGCGGCAGATCCCCTGCCGATTCTTCTTCGATGCCTTTGACATGAGCGATGCCGCTTTGCCGAACCCTATAAGGACCAGTCTGGCGAAATTGCCACTCTTGTACTAAGAGCGAATTATATCCGAATACGATCACTGCCTTATAAGGGTCTGATGCCAAAAGTGATTTATTGAAAATCTCTTTAATGATAATTCTGGGATCTTGCTCCGCCTTATCATAGGTACCTTTTTCAGACCTCGGGCACAAACATCGGTATCACATAAGGCCCTTCAGGTATTACAGCTATGCGCCGGAGCCCTGTGCCTTTACGCTCTCCGTGACAGCGGCCGATGGCGACTCGATCATTGACCCCTGTAAGGATCTGCTGCTCTTTTGTCAACCCTTCGGTATAGAAGAATATTGGCCTTTTTCATGGCCTTCACCTGCATCTCCGTCTGCCATTCATCGACTTCAGCATATTTTTTCTCGATGATTCCCCGGAGAAATCTTTGCGGCCCCTGTCAGTCAGGCACATTTGAGCTTCGGTATACTCGGGCGACCCAATTCCATCGGAACATGCAGAAACAATAATCAGGTCCCCTCCCGGCTCAAGTATGTCAAGGGGGCTTACCATCCCCTTGATTGTCTGGTAATAAGTCTTGTCAAGGGGATAACCGGCAGAACTGGTCACGACGGTCTTAAATTTTGTTTTAACAGCGGATCTCTGCATAAGGACGCACGAATGAAACCGCTTCAGATGGCTCTTTTCGATTTCGCCAAAATTGACAAAGGATATCCTTCGGTCCTCATCTATTACAGTATTGACAGCCATGCACTTTCCCACCATTTGACTATCTCCATCTGGGTATCATGCAGCGGGTTGCCCTCTATAATGCAGTTTTCAGATTTGCAATCCTCCAGTATCCGGGCACAGTGAAACGAACGTATAGTATTTTCGTGCGCAACGCCCGGGGCTACAATTTTTCTTCCGCCGGAGTAGCCTGCCATGAAATGGGGTTCCACCAGCCCGACTACAATGCGGAGATTGGCCCTGATAAAACGGCGGTCGAGCTTGACCTCTATGCCTCTCGATGTAGTCCCCAAGTATTCATGATCACCATCCCGCCGCGCAAAATGGTTGGCGGCTGTTACGGCGCCGAGGACCCATTCGCTTCCGACCAATTCACTAAGCTCATCCCCTTCATTTGGTCTGTGGAGACCTGTTGCAACGAGAACAGTGATCGAATCCGGGGCCATCCCGGCCTCAATGAGCTCTTTTATCAGTGGGGGGAGAATAAGGCCGTTCGGTACAGGCCGGGTAATATCGCAGATGAGGATGCAGCAACTGCGGCAGCCCTTTGCTTCTTCACGCAGTGTTTTGCAGTTCACCGGGTCAGCAAAAGCAGCTTTGACTG
>CAWHNC010000113.1:0-4161 GCA_963830245.1 Nitrospirota bacterium | reverse complement strand
GAATCCGGAAAGCATTTCGATCCGGAAATGATCGAAGCCTTTTTTTCCTCCTATGAGGTCATTCGCTCTATGGCCGAGCGATACCCGGAAGTTGCTGACTAAAAGGGTATATCCTTTCTGCAATTCAGACAGTACAGGGTTGTTTTTCGGTGGGGAGCGCCTACATTTGGCTGCAGTCGAGCGGCTAAATTATCGCTTGGAAGCGCCTGTTTTTTGATGTGTTGTTTTGCCGAAAATGCTGACGTAGTTTTTCTTCTTTTTCGACGCATATAGGGCCTGGTCGACGGCCACATAGGTGTCATGGAATTTCTTAAACTTAGTGCCGTTGACGGCTGCAATCCCTATGCTGAGGGTCGGGTTTTTTTCTATCCCCTTGAAGGCAGTCCTCGCGAGGGACTGCTGCAGGCGCAGAGCGAAATGGTAAGCCACTTCCTCATCGGCATTGAGCATGATATAGCCGAACTCGTCACCACCGAGTCTGCCCATAACATCGCCTTTTCTGACGGAATGCTTCAGGCATTTGGCGATGTCCTGTATTGCGCGGTCACCTGTAACATGTCCGTACGTGTCATTGATGGCTTTAAGGTTATCGATGTCTATCAAGAGCAGGGCAAACTGATCATTATATCTGAGTGTTCTTGAAAATTCCTCCTCAAGCCGGGTAAAGAAAAAGCGCCGGTTGTAAAGATTTGTGAGTACATCGGTGACGGCGATCTTGCTGAGTTTCGCATTTTTTCTCTGCAGGTCCGCGGTTTTTTTTCTGCACCTCCTCTTTAAGGGCTTCGTTCCATGCGGACATCGCATTGTGCAGAGTAATAAGTTTTATTATCTGTCCCGCAAAATTTGAAAGGAGAAGGATAATGTTTATCTTGTTTTCATCGAAGGTCTCAGGAAGGGGATGGCCGCAGTTGATTACTCCAATTACGCTGTTTCCGCTTTTGATCGGCGCCGAAAGCAGGGACGTAACTCCAATGCTCCAGCAAACTTCTTTAGAGCATCTATCGTCACATGTTACATTTCCGATATATATGTAGTCACCGGAACCGGCAACCTGTAGCGCTATATTTTCAATAAGCATTGCTTTGTATTTTTTTGTCTGCTTTCCGGGTACCCGATAGTTGTCTCTTTTAGTACTGCATGCCCCCAGTCTCAGCTTTCCGGTGTCAGGAGGTATCAGCAGTATCAAGCAGTTTTCAAACCCTAATTCGAGGGTAAAGATTTCTGCTACATGCCTGCAAAAAACATTGACATCCCTGATCGTTTCTCCCAACTGTCCCATTTTAATTAACGCAGAAAGCGCCCGTATTGAAAGTTCGGAAAACCGTTCGGAGCTGTCCAGTGTCTGAAGGAAGATCTTGGAATATTGGTTGAAAGTATCGGGTTTCCTGAATTCGTTCTCGATTTGTTTGGCCATGGCGGCCTCTGTTGAGGAGAGACCTTCAAAAGAAACAGGGGGATAGCCGTGGCCTGAGAGGAACTTCTGCAGCCACTCGAATAATATCGGTTTGCTCATGGTTCGAATATTCCGTCTTCAAGCATATTGTCGGGAACGCCGGACGATATTTCGTCATAAGTTTTCTCCGGAAAGTCGAGCAGAAAGAGAGCCAGGGGATCCAGCGGCGGACAGACGTTTTGCTCATACATGGATGCGAAACGCTTGCAGGTAATATGGTCGGCCAGATGTATAAGCGCAACGGTCCCTTTATCTTTTCTGGCCAGGGAGGGAGTGTGGTGGTGCATTATGACTTCGTGCAGGGTGTCAGACAGGTTCCATGTATCGGATATCCATGCTCCGATATCAGCGTGGGTAAATCCTAATACGAGGGTTTCAGCCTCAAGCAGGTTTTTACAGTCACGTGCGGCTTCTGACGATTTGGTGTAAAGATCGGGAAAAGAACTGTTAAGGAGCAGCAGTCCGAGATCATGGAGCATGCCGCTTAAAAAAAGGTCCTCACTGTGCTTGATCTTGAGGTTCCGGGCTAACCGTAGTGCAACAAGTCCTGTAGTAATGGAGTGCTTGTAAATCCTGCCATAATCGGAGGCGAGCTTGAGATGCTCGCTGCCAAAAATTGTCATCAACGATATGCCCAAGGCTATATTCCTTACATTGGTGAACCCTATTTTCTGAATCGCACTCTCTACACTTGCATGGGGCATCTGGTATCCAAAAAAGGCGGTGTTTGCCAAGCCCACAATCTTGGCGGAAATGGCCGGATCCTTGCTCACGATCCTTTCCAATTTATCTACGGTAACAAGATCATTGCTGGTAATATTTAATATTTCGTGGGCGACCATAGGGATGGTCGGCAGCTTGGTTATTTTCTGGACAAACAACCGTAAAGAATCATTCACGTTTATATCACTTGCTTATGTTTCCATTTTTGATATGAAAGAAGCTTTTCTACATATATGATATATTTTCTAAAAGAATATAACAACTGCCGCTGGTAAAGCTATTTTGACATGCGAGTCTTTGATGTTCTTGAAGCTTTTTCGGGGCTGAAGAGGGAGTCGCGGACTTCGGATTAAATGGATAGCGAGCGTATTGCCGCCGTGGTCGGGCACGGCGGTTTAGCGAGCGAATAAGATAATAAAATTTCATGATTTAGCTTCCCTGCGGCAAAACCGCAGGGAAGCTAAATCATGCACTCTCTATAAAGAGCAGCGCGGGGTCTTCGAGGTAATTGACGACTTTCGCCAGGAATTGCGAAGCATCAACCCCGTCGGTAACCCTGTGATCAAACGTCAAAGAAAGGGGAAGAATCCTTCTAATGACAATACGACCGTCCTTGACCCATGGTTTCTCTGAAATTTTTCCGGTTCCGAGAATGGCGACGTCGGGGTAATTTATAATCGGTGTTGCAAAGGTCCCGCCGAAGTGCCCGTAATTGGTAATTGTGAATGTACTCCCTTTCATTTCCTCTATTTTTATTTTTCTTTCCTTTGCCTTTAAGCTCAGCGCCTGTATTGCAAGGGAAAGATCGAGGATGGTTTTTTTGTCGGCTTCCTGAATTACCGGGACCATGAGCCCGTCCGGAGTGTCGACTGCAATAGCTATATTGTAGTATTTTTTAAGGATGATTTCCTCCCGCTCATCGTCAATGGAAGCATTGAGCAGGGGGTGCCCCGCGAGGGCATGGTGCACCGCCTTGATGATAAAGGGCAGGAAGGTAAGGTGTACCCCCTTGTCCAGAAGCGATTTCTTCTCGCGTTCCCTGAGGTCCCATAACTCGGTAATATCGGCTTCTTCCATTCCTGTTACAAAAGCGGTTGTTTTCTGGGAGGTGATGAGGTTTTTCGCAATCGTCCTGCGTAACCCTCTCAGGGGGACCCTCTCTGAGGGGCCGTACTGGTCTTCTGCTTTGCCCGCAGGACCAGCGGCCTTTCTGACATCATCATGCGTAACGCTCCCACCCGGACCCGTACCCCGTATTGCCTCGATTTTTATCCCGAGTTCCCTGGCAAAGGCACGAGCCGCAGGAGTTGCAAGCACCTCTTCCTCTTCGGGGAGAACTCCGACAACAGAGACGGATTTAGGGTTTTCCTCCAGCTTAGGTTTTATTTCAGGAACTTCGCCTTCCTCTGCAATAGTAATCAGAACATCGCCGACCTTTGCCGTCTCTCCTTCAGTTTTGTTTATCCTTACTACCCTGCCAGCTTTTGGAGACGGCACTTCTACTATTGCCTTGTCCGTCTCTATCTCAAGGACATTCTGGTGCTCATCCACCGAGTCGCCTTCCTTAACGAGCCATTTTCTTATTTCGCCCTCTGTTATGCCTTCACCCAAATCCGGCAACTTAAAATCAAACGGCATAAAATCTCCTTTCAAAAAATTAACCACAGAGATCACAGAGAAATCCTCAGTGCGCTTTCAAAGAAATTCCTCTTTTTTTTATATCAAAGAATTTCTCGGTGTACTCTGTGGTTTCATGTTTTATTATGTTTCAATATTTCAGCACTTCTTCAATCGCTTTTCTTATGCGCTCAAAGGTCGGTATATAGTGGTCCTCAAGTTTGGCGAGCGGCATGACAGTATCGTAGCCCGTTACCCGCAGTATAGGCGCCTTCATATAGAGTATTGCCTCTTCTGCAATGGTTGCCGATATCTCTGCACCAAACCCGCATGTCTTCGGCGCTTCATGCACTATCACAACCCTCCCT
>CAWHNC010000112.1:0-18523 GCA_963830245.1 Nitrospirota bacterium | reverse complement strand
GTTACTACTCACCATGGAACCAGATCGGGATTTGTGCCTTTACACCTGACAAAAAATATTTTGCCTGCAGACCTGATCATATGAAAATGTCTCGCAAGGACAGCAAGAGTGACAAAGTGGTCAGAGACAGCAAGCGGAGAATTTGTCTTCCCGAACTTGACATTTACCCCGTTTTTTGTAAATTGTATAGCGTTAGGTGCCCAAGGGCTTAATAGGGAATCCCGTGAAAGCAGGCTAAGGCTTATTCGGGAGCGGTCCCGCCGCTGTAACCGGGGACAAAAGCCGACACCGCCACTGGAGTTAAAATCCGGGAAGGCCGGCGAGTAGGTTGATCCGGGAGCCAAGAAGACCTGCCTGATAGAGCAGAATTCAGTAGATCTGAATTCTGATGAATGCCTTCGCGTGGACGGAAGGCGGGGATGAAGTGAACCAGGGTGCAATCCTCAAGGCATTTTTGTCTTGGGGATTTTTATATTTAAGGGGGATAACTGAAATGACACAACTGCAAAGAGCGGCAAAAGCGGAAGTTACTGAAGAGATCAGAAAGGTAGCTGAAGACGAGGGACTTTCCGCTGATATTGTCAGGGAAAATGTTGCGGCAGGGAAAATAGTCATTCCAGCCAACAGCAACAGGCTGAAAAAAATCGTGGGCATCGGCAAGGGACTGAGGACCAAAGTGAATGCCTCGATCGGGTCTTCCACCGACATAGCCGATGTAAGGATGGAAGTGGAAAAAGCGGAGATCGCCGAAAAATACGGGGCTGATACGCTGATGGACTTGAGCGTTGGCGGCAATATAGCCGGGATCAGAAAAGCCGTAATGGACAGTATAAGCCTTCCGGTGGGCACGGTCCCGCTTTACGAGGCCTTTGCCATTGCCATCGAAAAGTACGGGGCCGCAGTCAACATGCCGGCAGAACTCCTTTTTGAAATTACTGAAAAACAGTGCGAAGAGGGAGTTGCCTTCATGGCAATCCATTGCGGCATCAACAGGAAGACCGTTGAGATGCTCAGAAAACAGCATTACCGTTACGGCGGTCTTGTCTCAAAGGGCGGCTCTTATATGGTCGCCTGGATGGAGCACAACAATAAAGAAAACCCCCTTTATGAGCATTTCGACAGGGTGGTTGATATTCTCAAAAAGCATGATACGGTGCTGAGCCTGGGCAACGGTTTCCGTGCCGGAGCGATCCATGACTCAACTGACAGGGTGCAGATACAGGAGCTTCTCATAAACTGCGAGCTTGCTGAGTTGGGCAGGGAGCGGGGATGTCAGACAATGGTTGAAGGCCCCGGACATGTGCCGATCAACGAGATAGAGGCCAATGTAATAATGGAAAAGAAGATGAGCGGGGAAGCGCCTTTTTATATGCTGGGGCCTATAACGACGGATATTGCACCAGGTTACGACCATATCACCGCAGCTATCGGCGCAGCCCTTTCGTCGGCCTACGGCGCGGACTTTATCTGTTACGTCACCCCTTCCGAACATCTGGGATTGCCGTTTCCTGAAGACGTCCGCGAGGGGGTCATCGCATCGCGGATCGCGACACACATCGGGGACATGATAAAGCTCAAAAATATGGACGCCGACAAGTCAATGGCAAAAGCGCGGAGGGACATGCAGTGGCAGACCCAGTTCTCTTTATGCATCGATGAGGAAAGGGCAAGGGAAATAAAGAATAGAAGAGGCAATGGCAGCGAGCACTCCTGCACTATGTGTGGTAAATTTTGTGCCAATGATATACTTAAAGATATGTTCACAGGTGACATGAAAGGATCTGATAAGCATTAGATGGGGAACAGCAGAGGAAAGATCGTTTTTATTCTGGGTGGGGCCAGGAGCGGCAAGAGCGGATTTGCCCTGGAAGCAGCTTCAGCCATTACGGGGCGCAAGGCGTTCATTGCCACGGCACAGGCGCTCGATGATGAGATGGAGCAGCGGATTGCCCGGCATAAGGCCGAGCGTGCGGATGAGTGGCAAGCGTTCGAGGAGCCCGTAAATATACAAGAGTTGATCGCTAAAATCCATGGAACGTACGATGTGCTTCTCATTGACTGCCTTACCCTCTGGATTACAAACCTCATGCTCGGCAATGATGATATTGAAGGGAAGGCACGGTTGCTGCTTGAGGCTCTTTCAGCCTGCCGGTCATCGGTCTTTATCGTCTCAAACGAAGTTGGGCTGGGAATCGTCCCTGATAACAGGCTGAGCCGGGAATTCAGGGATATTGCCGGCACGTTAAACCAGAAAGTTGCTGCTCTGGCCGATGAGGTATATTTCGTGGCGGCAGGATTATCGCTCAAAATAAAATAAGGCAGAGGTAAAGGTTAAGGTTAAGATTAAGATTTTCCCCTTTCTATACCTGTCTCATTCTCTACCTTTACCTGTTTTTTAAGGAGGACTCATATGGATGTGCTGAGCAAGACTGTAAATGCCATTGCCGCAATTAGAGAAGAATGGTATGTGGATGCGCAGAAACGACTCGACAATCTTACAAAACCGCTCCGCAGTCTCGGCAGATTGGAAGAATTTGCCCGAAGGCTTGTGGCCATAACCGAAAATAAAACCCCGATGCTCGACAAGAAAGTGGTTTTTACTTTTGCCGGAGATCACGGCATTACCGAGGAAGGGGTATCTGCCTATCCGAAAGAAGTGACTGCGCAGATGGTCCTTAATTTTATCAGGGGAGGAGCAGGCATTAATGTGCTGGCGCGTCATGCAGGCTCGGAAGTGGTTGTGGTGGACATAGGCGTTGATCATGATTTCGGAGAGATTGAGGGCCTTTTGCACATGAAAGCAGTAAGGGGGACGAGGAATTTTACCAAGGGCCCCGCAATGACCAGAGAAGAGGCGCTGAAATGTATAGAAACCGGCATTATGCTTGCAGAGGGATACACCAGGAAAGGATATAAAATATTCGGCACAGGGGACATGGGCATCGGTAATACCACGCCTTCGAGCGCCATTGTGGCAGTGCTCACCGGGAAGCCGGTTGCTGAAGTTACCGGAAAAGGCACCGGCATCAGCGATGCTTCGCTTGCACAAAAGGTAGCAGCAATAGAGAAGGGCATAAAGGTGAATTCGCCCGATCCGAAAGACGCTCTCGATGTGCTTTCAAAGGTCGGAGGAGCTGAGATCGGGGGCATTGCGGGGTTGATACTGGGTGCTGCGGCGAACAGGGTCCCAGTCGTAATTGACGGGTTTATCTCGACTGCGGGCGCTCTTATCGCCTATACTTTTGAACCGAAGGTAAAGGACTACCTGTTTGCTGCCCATAACTCTGTCGAAATAGGCCACAAGGCAATGCTCGATAAGATGGGACTGCAGCCCATTCTTGATCTGAACCTCAGGCTGGGCGAAGGCACAGGCGCCGCGCTCGCCATGCTTATGATCGAGGCCGGGCTCAAGATATACAGGGAAATGGCGACATTCGGGGAAGCCGGAGTGTCGGACGAAATCATTAATTAGATGAAACAACTGCTGCTTGCTGTCCAGTTTCTTACAATAATCCCGGTGACGGTAAAAGGCGCGTGCTCCGAAGAAGAGTTGGTGCAGTCCACTTCTTTTTTCCCTGTTGCAGGCGCGTTGCAGGGATGCCTGATAGCGCTGGCAGCCTTTGCTTCAACAAAGATATTCCCTGTTGAAATCGTCAGCAGTTTTGTGATATTTGTCCTGCTGCTGTCTAACGGGGGTTTTGATATGGATGGCCTGATAGATACCTTTGATGCGCTTGCAGTCAAGTCGACCGGAGACAGGGAGTGCGACCTTAAAATGCGCCTTTCAGTAATGAAGTCCGGCTCCATAGGGGCAATGGGAGCAATGGCGCTTGTCATGGCGGTGCTTCTCAAATTCGTATTGCTTAACCATCTGTTCGGTATCCTCCCGCTGCCGGCGGCGCTTTCATTTCTTTTTATTATTCCCGTCTTCTCAAAATGGGTAACGGTGATTGCCATGTTTCATGGCCGCCCGGCCCGCAATGAAGGACTCGGAAGTATCTTTATCTCCAAAGTGCAGCCGAAGCAGGTGGCGCTCTCTTCTCTGATTCTGCTTGCTCTGTGTGTGATTGTTGCCGGATTGTACATTTATCCCTTTTATGCGATCCGGGCGGTAGGGTTATTTGCCGTGCTTTTCCTGCTGCTTTACCTGCTGGCCCTCATAACAGTGAGGTTTAGTGTATGGAGGTTCGGCGGCCTCACGGGAGATCATTGCGGGGCCCTCAGTGAAATTGCAGAAATATTTTTAATGGTGGTGATACCTTTATGGTTACGACACTCTACTTGATACGGCATGGAGAAACAATAGGGAGCGAGGTTAAACGCTACAAGGGGAATATTGATGTGCCCCTGTCTGAGACGGGCATTGCGCATATTAAGGAAGCATCAGCGTTTATAGACAATAAATTGAGACTCTCAGGCATAAGGAAATATAAAAGTTATCTGAACGATATCCATGCCTCGCTTCCTCACTTGCCGGTTGACAAAGAGGCAAGGCTGACAGCCGTCTACTGCTCTAACCTGAGCAGGGCGGAGAAGAGCGCTGAAATCATTGCCGGACCTCACGGTCTGCAGCCGCAGGTTATACCTGATCTCCGCGAGAGACACTTCGGGGTCTGGGAGGGCATGACACTCAATGAAATAAAGGAACAGTACCCTTCCGAGTTCGATGCCTGGGCTTCTGATCCCCTGAAATATAGTCCTGTCAAGGGCGAGAACACAAGCGAAGTATGTGACCGGGTCATCAGGGCTCTGGATGGCATAGTGGGTAAACACACTGCCGGCAGCGGGGAAAAGAAGGCTTCGGACAATCAGGGTCACGGCGACAACATTGCGATTGTGGCCCACGGTGGCGTGAACAGGATAATCCTGTGTCATCTTATGGGTATTCCACAAGAAAATATGTTCAGGATTGAACAGGACTATGCAGCAATAAATATTATTGAATTCTGGGAGCGATATCCTGTGATAAAACTGTTGAACGGGGGAGCTGTTGGCTAAGGCATTGATGGTCCAGGGCACGGGCTCCGGCGCCGGCAAGAGCCTTATTGTTGCTGCCCTATGCAGGATTTTCAGGGACAAGGGAATAAGTGTCGCCCCTTTCAAGGCGCAGAACATGGCCCTCAATTCCGCGATAACACGGGACGGAGGAGAGATGGGAAGGGCCCAGGTGCTGCAGGCGGAAGCTGCGCGGGTGGAGCCTACGGTTGACATGAACCCGATTCTGCTGAAGGCCTCGGGAGAGATGGGCTCTCAGGTTATCATCCACGGCAAAATACATTCTTCCATGAAGGCCACTGAATACTATGCCTTCAAGCAGACAGCCTGGGAGTCAGTCAAGGAATCTTACGACCGCCTCTCAGGACACTACGAATTGATCATCCTGGAAGGCGCAGGGAGCCCGGCTGAAATAAACCTTATGGATGTGGATATCGTTAATATGGCCGCTGCGAAATATGCGAAAGCCCCTGTGCTCCTTGTCGGTGATATCGAAAAGGGAGGTGTTTTCGCTTCACTTTTCGGTACTGTCAAGCTGCTGGGCAGACAGAGCAGGCATATTAAAGGGTTTATCATAAACAAATTCCGCGGGGACCCGGCAATACTTAAGCGTGGGCTCGACATGCTATATGAAAAGACAGGAAAACCTGTGATCGGGGTGCTGCCGTATATTCGCGACATCGGTCTTCCCGAGGAGGATGGTCTGGGCGTGGTTCAGGACTGTCAAGGGTCGGGCGCCCGGCGTCGGTCGGAAATCGGTCAGATAAAGGTGGTTGTTGTAAGACTGCCCTATATGTCCAATTTTACCGATTTCGATCCATTCGGGATCGAACCTGACGTGGAACTTGTTTACTCTACAAATCCGGCCTATATAGATGATGCCGACCTTGTGGTCATTCCCGGTTCAAAAAACACTGTAAAGGACCTGTTGTGGCTTAGGGAGCACGGCCTTGACGCCAACATAAAACTGGCGTATGCAAAGGGCATCCAGATTATAGGCATGTGCGGCGGCTACCAGATGCTCGGCAAAAAGATTTTTGACCCCTACGAGATTGAAAGCAGACATAAAACAGTTGACGGTCTTGGATTACTGGATATAGAGACTACTTTCGGAAAAGAGAAAATCACTTGCCAGGTCGAAGCGGAATTAATAGACAGCTCATGGCTGACGCATCGCGGCAATAACGACGTCTCCTTCGATTCTGAACTGTTGAGAGGATATGAGATACATATGGGAGAGAGCAAAGGCGCTACAGGGGTATTCAGGTTAAAAAGGTTTTCCTCCGACCCTCAATGCGCGGCGCTCGATACCGGAGGTGTTTTAGACGGTTCTCAAAAAGAAAACTGCCTGGGGACGTATATCCACGGCATCTTCGAAAGCGATTTGTTCAGAAGAAGCGTTCTTGACATGATACGGATGCGAAAGGGGCTGACCCCGTTAACCAATACCTGCTCATATATCGGAATGAGGGAAAAAACATTGAATAACCTCGCCGGCATCGTAAGCGAGAATACCGACATGGAATTTATAGAAAGGCTGGCCGGTTTATGATAGGACCTATGCAGCTTATTCTCGCATTTTTTTTGGACCTGCTGATTGGCGACCCGCAGTGGCTCCCCCATCCGGTAAGGATTATGGGCAAGGGCATAAGCAGGGCAGAGCTTTTTTTAAGGGGGCGCTTCACATCCCCGTCCGGCGAACGTTGGGCAGGAGTGCTGCTAGTTCTTTCGATTATTGCGCCGGTCTACCTGATTACCTTTTCCATACTTATCATTATATGGACGCTGCCCGGCACTGCCGGCACAATCATAGGCATGGCGGCAGTTATCTATCTTATTGCAACGACGATAGCGATCCGCGGTCTGATCACCGCTGCACAGACGGTTATCCGCCCGGTGAAAGAAGGGGACATCGAAAAGGCACGGCTTAACCTGGGCATGATAGTCGGGCGTGACACACAAAACCTTTCGAGGGAAGATATTTTGAAGGCAACTATGGAATCCGTTGCTGAAAACCTGTCTGACGGGTTCATAGCCCCGCTGTTTTACCTCCTGATCGGAGGACTTCCGCTTGCTATGGTGTATAAGGCAATTAATACTCTGGACTCCATGGTCGGTTACAACAACGACATTTACAGGCATTTCGGCTGGGCGGCAGCCCGACTCGACGACATTGCAAACTACCTCCCGGCAAGGATCACCGGCGTGCTGATTGTTTGTGCAACATTCTTTGTTATGCTGTTCAGGGACACTTTACGGGCGCTGGCCGTTACGCGCCGTTCTTTCATCACAATGCTCCGCGACGGCAAAAAACATCTGAGCCCGAACAGCGGCATACCAGAGGCTGCCATGGCCGGCGCGATAGGGATCAGGATGGGTGGGCCGTCCGCTTATGGAGGGGTTGTGGTGGATAAACCCTACATCGGAGAGGCGGGGACAAAAGAGGCTGCTCCGGACTACCTTGCCGCTTCTGAAAAGGCTATCACCATAGCTAAATCCACAGCTCTTCTTGGCATAAGCATCGCGGCATTGATTCTGTTGGCAAGGAGGGTATCTTAATGCAGGAGTCTCACGGGGGAAATATTTACCGGGCTGCAGAGCGATTGGGATTGAACGAGAACGAAATAATTGATTTCAGCGCTTCAATCAACCCGCTCGGCGTTCCTAAAAGCGTGCTGGCCGGCATAAGGGACACAATGAAGTACCTGTATAACTATCCTGATCCTGATGCGAGACAATTCACGCTGGCCCTTGCAAAGAATTTTGCAATCAATCCGGAATCAATTCTTTGCGGCAACGGCAGCACCGAGCTTATATATCTCGTCATCCGGGCGCTTGGGCCTCAAAGGATACTCATTCCAGCTCCCACCTTCTCTGAATACGAACTGGCAGCTGGCGACAGAAGGGAGATTGTCCGCTATGCGCTTAAGGCGGATGATAACTTTGCCATAAATCCTGACACTTTTATTGCAGCTATGGCAGGAGGCCAGAAGTCCTCTGCACACAGGATGGCGCTGCCGACTTCTGTCGACATGGTATTTTTATGCAATCCGAACAATCCTACTGGAGGCATACTAAGAAAGACTGATATGCTGAAAATAGCGGGTGCGGCGAGGGACCTCAAATGCCACCTTGTTGTTGACGAGGCCTTTATTGATTTCTCGCCTGAGGATTCATTGATTAATGAGGTTGAAGACAACCCCTACCTTATTGTCCTTAGGTCTCTGACAAAATTCTATGCCCTGTCAGGTCTGAGGGTCGGGTACGGCGTATTTCCGCTTAAGCTGGTCGACGCAATGAAAAAGCATAAGGAGCCGTGGACAGTGAATACGCTCGCTCAAGTAGCCGGAATTGAATCAATCAGCGATGAAGCATATAAGACAGACACTTTCAGGATCATCAAAAACGAAAAGAAGACCCTTGAGGATGGATTCAGGCTTCTTAATATAAATTATTTGCCCGCAGAGGCAAATTTTTATCTCATACGTATGGACCAGGCGCAAAACATAATTGATACTCTTGGCGAAAAGGGCATCCTTATAAGAGGCTGCTCAAATTTCAGGGGTCTTGACGCATCTTATGCCAGGGTTGCGGTAAAATCAAACCGTGACAACATGCGCCTGCTCAAGGAGTTGGCCTACTTATGCAAGGCATAGTAATAGCCGGCACACACAGCGGCTGCGGTAAAACGACTGTAACCCTGGGATTGCTCGCAGCACTCAGGAAAAGGGGACTGGAGGTCCAACCTTTCAAGGCCGGGCCCGATTTCATAGATACCGGGCTCCATCGGCTCATTACAGGGAGGCCTTCAAGAAACCTTGACCTCTGGATGTGCGGGAAGCAGTACGCGATTGAATGTTACAAGCGACATGCGGAGAATGCCGATATCGCGGTCGTCGAAGGAGCCATGGGCATGTACGACGGAGAGTCCAGTACCGCAATGCTTGCATCGACCCTTGGTGCGCCGGTTATCCTTGTTGTCGATGCTTACGGGATGGCGGAAAGCGCCGCAGCTGTTGTAAGGGGCTTCGACACCGGCATGCCTTCCAACCTTTTATACGGCGTTATCTTTAACAGGGTCGCCTCTGAAAACCATTTTATAAGACTTAAAGATAGCGTCAGGAAGGTCCCGGTTTTAGGATATATCCCAAGGGACCTGGATTTCGAGATCCCTCATCGCCATCTCGGTCTTGTTGTTGCTGAAGAGGCGCCTATTGCCTGTGCCGGCATAGACAAGCTGGCTGATGCCGTTATTGCGCACGTAGACATAGACCAACTTCTCGAAACGGCGATTATGGGAAAAGTCTTTTGCCCCGATCTGCCGACCCCCCGATGCGCCGTTTCCGGTGTTCCGGGTTTTCGGGTAAAGATCGCGGTCGCTTACGACAAGGCGTTTTGCTTTTACTACGAAGACAACCTGGACCTGCTCAGGCAGGCAGGGGCCGAAATCATTTTTTTCAGTCTCCTTTCAGGACCGCAAATACCCGCAGATGCAGATGCGGTTTATATCGGCGGCGGTTATCCTGAATTATACGGGGAGGCCCTTTCCGGAAACTCCGCTATGCTCGCTTCTGTCAATGCCTGGGTCCGCTCGGGCAGGCCGCTCTATGCCGAGTGCGGAGGGCTCATGTATCTTTCGCAGGGCATAGATGACTTTAACGGGAACTTTTTTAAAATGGCAGGGGTCTTACCTTTTGAAACACAAATGAATAAGGGAGGATTGCATCTCGGTTACAGGGAAATCAAGCTGGAAGGAGACTGTATTCTTGGTAAAAAAGGGCAGAACCTGAGGGGCCATGAATTCCATTACTCAGGGGTAGTCAATAGCGCGGAAACGAACAGGATATATTCGGTCTGCGACAGGTCCGGCAAACCACTTGCGGACGAGGGATACCGCCTCAACAGGACACTTGCAAGCTATGTTCACCTTCACTTTGCAAGCAACACTGCAATTGCAAACAGTTTTGTAAAATATATAAAGGAGAAATAAACGTATTTATGGAAGAGAGCATAATACTTATAGGCCACGGCAGTCCAAAGGAAGACGCAAACAATCTTGAATCTATAGCTGCCATGCTGCACAGCATGCTTCATGCGGGTTGCAGCGGCGATTGCGTAACGGATTCCTATCTTCAATTCGCAAAGCCGGATATCATGGAGACCATTAAGGGCCGCGTGGAAGCCGGAGCAAAAAGGATTGTGCTGCACCCTTTCTTTCTTAACGCCGGAATGCATGTCACAAAAGACATTCCCGAACTGATAGAAAAGGCCAGGGAATTGTTCCCTGATGTTGAATTCATTTACACCGAACCGCTCGGCATTCACGAAAAACTGGCACAGATAGTGATGGAGCGGATCAGCGCGGCAACCGAGTCCGGAAGCAGGCTGGCTCCGGAAGAGATAGAAAAGAAAAGTTTTGAAATACTCTCACAGGAACAGGATTTCAGCACTGTCCCCGTGGAGCAGCTTCCAATAATCCAGAGGGTCATCCATGCTACTGCCGATTTTGAATTCAAAAAAACGCTCATCTTCCATCCTGACGCCGTTGCAACAGGACTCAGGGCAATTAAAGAAGGGAAAAACATTCTGACCGATGTCGAGATGGTGAAGACCGGCATCAACAAACGGTCTCTGGAGCAGTGGGGCGGCAAGGTTATCTGCGCTATCGCCGATGAAGAGGTGGTCCGGGAGTCAGCACAAACGGGCAGGACACGCGCTGAAATTGCTATGGAGAAAAGGATCGGCGAGAACGTGGGAATTATCGCTATCGGCAATGCCCCTACAGCCTTATTAAAGGTTATTGATATGCTCAATTCATCTGCCCACCCATTCCCCCATTCGCCTTTTCTTGTTATCGGGGTGCCGGTAGGCTTTGTAAAGGCAATCGAGTCAAAAGCGATACTTGCGGGACAGGAATTCCCCTTTATAACTAACCTGAGCAGAAAGGGAGGGACCCCTGTCGCTGTAGCGATTGTCAATGCACTGCTCAAGATTGCATCGGAAGGTGCATGAAAAATAACATAATCAATAGCAGGAAGCAGAAAATGACGGGCCAAAATTAGCATGGAACTATTTTCCGAACACTATAAAAAAGACAACATGTTTTCAACGATTGATGCAAGGGTAAAAATCCTGGCTTCCTTTACCCTTCTTTTAATGGTCTTAAGTTATAAAGGATTTGTCTTCCCCCTGTTTATCGCCTTGCTCTGTCTGTTTTTCTGTATCAGGATGAGGATACCCTTAAGGGTTTTTATGCTGAGGTTTTCGGAACCGCTCTTTATTGCCGGTGTAGTCCTTTTACTGAAATTTTTCTTTTCGGGAAATGATGTTCTGTTCTCCATTAACATAGTGGGCGTCAGGATTGCCGGTCACAAAGATGGACTCTTCGCCGGCTTGCAGATAGCAGTCAGGATTTTAGGCGCGGTGTCCATTGTTGCCGTCCTGGGTTTTTCGACGCCCTTCACCGAATTTATGGCCGGTCTTTCGTGGCTTAAGGTCCCAAAGGGTTTTATCGAAATACTGATGTTTGCATACAGGTATATCTTTGTGCTCTTCGAGGATGCAATGGTGATTTACAACGCACAAAAAAACCGCCTCGGCTATTCAACGCTCCGGCATGGATTAAGCTCTTTCGGAACATTGGCAGGGTCGCTCACGCTCAAAGCCTTTGAGCGCAGCCAGAACACCACCGTAGCAATGCTCCAGAGGGGATATGACGGCAATATGCCGATGCTGAAACACAAACCTTTCAGGCCGGTCGAGGTGGCCTGCTCTATAGTGTTGGTCATTATTGCGGGGGTCGCATGGAAGATATGATCAGGTTGGCGGTCAACGTGCGCGCCCTGGTGTATCCCGATGGCACACAGGCGCTCCATGACATATCCGTCGAGATCAGAAAGGGAGAGTTCACCGGAATTCTTGGCTCCAATGGCTCCGGGAAGACAACCCTGCTCAAGGTGATGGACGGGCTTATAAAGGATTATGACGGCATCAACCTCCTCGACGGGACGGATATTAAAAACCTTTCAGCGCGGGACATCTACCGGAAGGTCGGTCTTGTATTCCAGAACCCCGACGACCAGCTTTTCGCGCCCACTGTTTTTGAAGATGTTGCCTTCGGCCCTCTGAACATGGGATTTGACGCAAAGGAAGTCTCAAGAAGGGTAGCTGCTGCCATCAAAGATGTGGAGATGGAGGGATATGCTAAAAAAACCATCCATAACCTGAGCTTCGGGCAGAAGAAACGAATATGCATTGCCGGGCTTCTCGCAATGGGACATGAGGTGCTGCTGCTCGATGAGCCCACAGCCGGGCTCGATCCAATGGGCGAATATAAGATGATGCATCTCCTGACTAAGCTGAACAAGGAGATGGGGGTAACTATTGTAATGGCAACTCACAGCGTTGATTTAGTGCCGCTGTTTCTTCACAGGCTCTATATTTTAAGCAAGGGGACTATTATAAGGGGCGGAGTTCCCGAGGAGGTTTTCAACACCCCCGACGACATGGCGAAAATAAAGCTCAGACTGCCTCAGGTGGCCGAACTTATCTACCGCCTTAAGCATGAGGATAAAATGCAGTTTGATAAAATGCCGCTCACTATCGGTGAGGCCAGAAGGGAAATCTTAAAGGCCGTGAAAAGTGAAAAGTGAAAAGTGAAAGGTGAATAGTTAATGGTAAAGACTAAAACATTTAATCAGTTTTTTATCTTTGGAATTTATTGTTCACTATTCACGTTTCACTTTTCACGGCCTTTGGCTGATTCACCTTTCACTTTTCACGTTTCACGGTATTTAGGTTATGCGTAGAGGATACATACAGGTTTATACAGGCAACGGGAAGGGCAAAACTACTGCTGTCCTCGGCCTTGCCCTGCGGGCGGCAGGCGCCGGACACAGGGTGTTTATCGCGCAATTCATAAAACAGCGTCGTTGCAGCGAACATAAGGCCCTGGAGCGGTTCAGCGATCTTGTTACCGTTATGAGATACGGCAGAGGCTTCCTGATGGGGAAGGGGCCGGGGAAGGCTGATCTGGAGGCTGCGGCACATGGATTCAAAGAGGTAAGAGAGATCATTGAGTCAAAGAAATATGATGTGGTAATACTCGATGAAATCAACATCGCCCTGCACTATGGGCTCATAAGCATTGAAGAACTCCTTGATGTAATGGATAAAAAACCTTTAGGCGTGGAACTGGTGCTGACAGGCAGATATGCCGACAGCAGAATTATCGAGAAGGCGGACCTTGTCACGGAAATGAAGGATATCAAGCATTATTCGACACGCGGCGTGAAGGCGAGAGCAGGCATTGAATGCTGAGAAAGAGACTCCGTTCAGGATATACAACAGGCGCGTGCGCAGCGGCTTCAGCAAAAGCAGCTACAATGACATTGCTCGGCAATATATCATCCGGGATGCCGTCCTTCCACTCAGATGTTGTTGATATACCTTTCCCTGACGGCAAAAGGGTCAGTTTCACAATCCATGGGTCCGGACTCAAGAACGACGGAAACACTGCCTGGGCATCTGTTATCAAGGACGCGGGCGATGACCCTGATGTCACAAACGGCGCGGAGATCATGGCGGAAGTGAGATTTTTAAATCGTCCCCGCGTCTCCGCGTCTTAATAATAATGGGCGGCAAAGGTGTTGGTGTTATTACCAAGCCGGGCTTGCCTGTTGGAATCGGTGAGCCTGCCATCAACCCGGTCCCGAGAAAGATGATCGGTGAGGCGGTAATGGAGGCCCTGGCCTTAAGTCCGGAATGGCGGAAGCCAGGTAGTTCTGCTGAAATAATCATTTCGGTGCCCGAAGGCGAGGTCCTTTCAAAGAAAACCCTGAATTCGAGGCTGGGCATTGCCGGTGGGATTTCGATCCTCGGCACTACAGGCATTGTGCGACCCATATCAGCGGATGCATGGACAGCCACGATATCTGCGTCGATGAATGTGGCAAAAGCAATGGGATATGACAGCATAGTGCTTTCCGCCGGCAGGGCGTCCGAGAAGGCCCATATGCAAAAATTTGTCTTTCCCGAAGAATCGTACGTAATGATGGGCGACTACCTTGAGTTTGCGTTGCTGGACGCTGCACGGCATGGCTTCAGCACTATACACCTCTGTGCGCAGTGGGCCAAGATGCTTAAAATCGCAATGGCAACACCCCAGACCCATGTGAGGCATGGGGCCATTGTTCTGAAAAGGGCCATGGACCTCTTGCGCTCTTTCGGAGTCGAAAGCCCTGAAGGTACAGAATTCAATACAGCAAGAGAGATTTTTGACTTTATAAAGGCATCGTGCCTTACCCGGCGCCCGTCACTTCTTTCAGATGTCTGTGCCGCTGCTAAAAAGTACGCGGATACGATTACATCCGGCACGCCGGTTACCGCGTTCCTTGTATCGTATGAGGGGGATATAATTGCGAGCAGCGAATAAAATTATTGTCATAGGCATTGGCTATAGACCCTTTGATAAAAAGACCCGCAAGATTGTTTTGGACGCTGATGTTATTTTGACCTCTAAAAGGCTGCTTGAGGTCTTTCAGGGATATGAAGAATTTGAAGCGGTACGAGACAAAGTCAGCGTGCTGAATAATATCAATGACACAATGGAGTTCATACGTGACAACTATAAAACAAAAAAAATTGCGCTGATAGCCTCCGGAGACCCCATGTTTTCAGGCATCGGCAATAGGGCTGTCGCTGAGTTCGGGAAAGATGCAGTAGAGATAATCCCTGACTTATCGAGCGTCCAGATGGCATTCTCAAGGATAAAAGAGCCGTGGGACGGCGCGTTTCTCATGAGCCTTCACGGAGGGCCTGATCCGGCAAAGAGAAGGCGATTGCCGTATGACTTAAAGGATGTTCCATTTTTAGTTGAACGCCACAATAAAATCGCTATCCTGACAGACAGAGAAAACAATCCTGCCGAGATAGCCGGAATCCTTAGACTATCCCCTGGCGCCCTTAGCCTCTCGCCCATGCTTTATGTTTGTGAAAGGCTCGGCTATGAGGACGAAAAAATTACGGCGGGGCCGCCTGAGGAGATCGCAGGCATTACATTTCCCGGCCCTAATGTTGTAATTATCCTGAGTTCACAACCAACGAAATCCTCAAACATTACCTTCGGGTTGACGGAGGATGAAATAGCTCATTCAAGAGGGCTTATAACAAAAGATGAGGTCAGGGCAATAACCATCCACAAATTAAGGCTGCCGCAAGCAGGTGTATTTTGGGACATAGGTTCAGGCTCAGGCTCCATATCAATCGAAGCGGCCCGGCTATTCCCCGGATTAAAAGTATTTGCTATTGAGAAAAACAGGGAGCAGATACTGAATATCAAGAATAACAAGATCAGGTTTGAAGCCTCAAATATTGAAATTATAGAGGGCATTGCTCCGGATGTTTTAAAAGAGCTGCCTTCTCCGGACAGGGTATTTATAGGAGGCAGCAGCGGGCGGCTTCAAGAGATCATATCTCTGCTGACGAAAAAAATGTTTTCCGGTATCGCTGTTATAAATGCAACCAAAATAGAAACCCTGGCCCAGGCCATTGCAGAGATGCAAAAGGCGGGATTCAGAGTAGATATGTCCCAGGTTTCGGTTTCCAGAACCAAGGCTGTAGATAACGGCAATTACTTGTCTGCCCTTAATCCCGTATTCATAATCAGAGGAATAAAAGAATAGTGAGAAAGAATAAAACCAAAACTACAAAATCAACCACAGAGGACACAGAGTTTTTCTATGTCCTTTTGGGGGATTCAGTTTTTCTCTGTGTTCTCAGTGGTGAATATTTGTGACAGGGACACTATATGTAATAGGTGTTGGCCCCGGAGACCCGGAACTCCTGACTTTAAAGGCAGTGAGGATTTTGAAGGTTGTAACATGCATCTGCGTTCCCAAAGGCAGGGAGGAAGGCAGCAGTATGGCCTTGAACATTATAAAAAAGGTCATCAGTGTGGATAACAAGGAACTGATCGAGGCGCACTTCCCCATGAGAAAAACAAAGGCTTCAGCCCCGGGTCCCCGGAAAAACGCAAGTCTTTCCGGGGTGGCGCGCACGCCTGCGAACTGGATGCAAAATGGAATGAGACAGTGGATACCGTCCTGGGCGTTCTTAACAGTGGGGTGGATGTGGCATTTATTACAATAGGGGACCCCACAATTTACAGTACCTTCTTTTACCTCTACGACCGGCTGCTTGAACTCAATCCCTCGCTTTCTATCGAAATAATTCCCGGCATATCGTCGATTACAGCCTCAGCAGCCCAGGCCGGTATGTCCCTGGGGCTGGCTGACGAAAAGATCGTTATTCTCCCGGCAACGTATGCGGACGATATCGGCATGGTGCTGGAGCACTTTGATACGGTGATACTCATGAAGGTCCATAAGGTTTTTGATCAGGTCCTTGCGATGCTTGATGCAGCCGGGCTTACTGATAAAGCTTTATATGTTTCGCGCACTGGAATGGATGACGGGCAGGTGGTGCGCGATATCGGCACGCTCAAGGGCAAAGAACTCAACTATTTTTCTATGGTGATAATCAAGAAATGAACCGGGACGACCTTCTTCTATCTGAGCAATGGTTCTCCCGCTATTGTGCTTCTTTCTATACAGCGGATGAGGAGGACAATAGAAATCTTGCCCTTAAGGAGGAGCACACGGCGCATGTCCGCTCAAATATCCGGGACATAGCAGGAGAGGAATCACTCGGCGCAGGAGATGCCATGATTGCAGAGGCCATAGCGCTTTTTCATGATGTGGGGAGATTCCCCCAGTACGCTAAATATAAAACATTCAAGGACAGCCTTTCCGTGAACCATGGGGAACTCGGGGCTCAGGAGCTTGCAGGTGCGGGAGTACTTGATAACCTTCCGGTGCGTGAGCAGGAGATAATCACCACAGCGGTTAAATTCCATAATGCCTTCAGGATTCCCGATTTGGTCTGTCGCGATGCGATCATTTTTTTAAAATTGGTCCGCGATGCCGACAAGCTTGATATATGGCGCATATTTAACGAGTATTACAGTAAAGACAGCGTAAAGGACATGCCGTCTGCTGTGGGGCTCGGGTTTCCGGATACTCCGGAATATTCAAGGGAAGTGCTCGACTGCATTTTTAACAAACAACTGATCTCGCTGGCTATGCTCAAAACGCTCAATGACTTCAAACTCACAAAATTATCGTGGGTGTATGACCTCAATTTCAGGTCCTCTCTCAGGATGGCTGTTAAGGGCAACTATATAGATGGAGTTGCTGCAACATTGCCGCAGACGGACGGGATTATGGAGGCAGTCAGATTTTTGCGCAAACATATCCGGCGCAAACTGGAAGGGGAGACATAATTGACCAAGGTTTATTTTATAGGCGCAGGGCCGGGTGATCCGGAATTGATAACGCTCAAGGGCAGAAGGCTTCTGGATCTGGCTGATGTAGTCATTTATGCCGGAAGCCTCGTGAATCCGGAGCTTCTGAACGGGATAAAGGCTGAAATCCATAATTCAGCCTCAATGACACTAGACGACACAATCGCAATAATCGGGCATGCCGTAAAGGCCGGGAAGCTGGTTATAAGGCTGCATACAGGAGATCCCTCATTCTACAGCGCTATATCCGAGCAGATCGAGCGTCTTTGTGCATTGGGCATTGGATACGAAGTCGTACCGGGCGTCTCGTCCGCAATGGCCGGGGCAGCTCTTCTCGGGCAGGAGCTCACTATACCAGAAATAAGCCAGACAGTTATATTCACACGCATTGAAGGCAGAACACCCGTGCCTGACACTGAACGACTCGGCTCTCTGGCAATGCACCGGGCAACCATGGTGATCTTCCTTAGTGTCGGCATGATCGAAAAAGTGAAAGAAGAACTGATGGCAGGATACCCGGGGGATACGCCGGTAGCTGTGGTGCAGAGGGTCTCCTGGCCCCAGCAAAAGGTGGTAAGGGGAATGCTCAGGGATCTCGTTGAGCTTGTGCAGAGTGAAGGGATCAAGAAGACCGCACTCATCTATGTCGGGGAATCCCTGAAGGCTTCTGTGTTGCCGCTTGGTAAAGAGTCAAAACTGTACTGCAAGGACTTTACGCATGAATACAGGAAATAAGGCTGTATTTTATATAACTGACAATGGGCTGAAGCTGGCGGCGAGGCTGAAAGACCTCTACCCGGAAATCAACATTATCAAATACAGCGACGGGGCTGTGCGCGACTTTTGGGGTACGGGCAAGAGTCTGATCTTTATTATGGCTGCGTATATCCGCCCGCCCTTCTTGTCCCTGGAGGTTCATGGAGAGGCCGGAGCGCCGGTTTGCAACCGGCTTTGGCGTTCCGAATCTCCAAGCCGACAACATGTCGGCGCTCCGGTCTGCCGGCGTTTCATGCCCACTATGAAATATCCTGGGCCTGGAGCTTCCCTGCCTCCGGCGGTCCTCCCCTCAACGGGGAGAGGGATTGAGGGTAAGGGGCGAGAATATTTTATTGGCCCTCCCTTTTTTGTCCTTTGCAGTTCATGGAAAGCCTCCTTTCGATTTTTCGA
>CAWHNC010000111.1:0-5786 GCA_963830245.1 Nitrospirota bacterium | reverse complement strand
GCACCCCCGCATATTGTTGCAGACTTCTCTATTGCCCTTAAACTCATTCTACTCCTTTCGGAGTTCCCATTTTTCTTCGGTTGCCGTAGGAAAGATAGAGCCAAAACCTATGCAATGGTGCTGCTCTCTTTCAGCTTCAAGAGCTTCCTGAACAGAGTGGTTGACATACTCTTATTATTCAAATTGTTTTTCCCAAAATGGTTTGCTGTCTCTCCTCAAGGGGCATGTCATCCTGACCGTCTGCCGAGGGCAATAATCATTGATAATAAGGAGGCCTTGAGATTCCTTGTGATTTGCCCAGTGTTTTGAAAAAAAAACCTCTCTGTGGCTTGTGGTTTCTTCTGGTATGGGATTTGATCCCTGATACCCCATTCAAGGATTACCTGGATGGTCTTTTCGAACAGCCGGTCAAATGCCCTGCAAAGTGCCTGTTATAAAACAGATACGATTGATAGAGAAATCAAAACCACTTCTTTTATCATGTCTCAAGGTTTCCCTGTTTTCTACTACTTCCACAGACTGTGCCGGTTAAGCATCCTTTCAATAGGTCAGTGCCAAAATTATTATTTATAAAATCAGGGTGGTTTTCCTCAAAACTTTGTGAAACCAGGGTTGTTTTGATCTCTTTCAATAATAAACATGTCAAGTGCCATTTTCATTTTTCTACTCGGCCTCCTCCCTGTTTTTTGCATGGACCACCAAAAAATGAGTCACAAGAGCGGCCAACACATACCCAGTGGTATATGCAGCAGCATCGATACTGCGCAAAAAGTGTCAATCTGCCGGGGAGAAGGGATAAACTTTTCAGGGAGTCTTTGTGTTTATCCTGTATTTGATGGCATGGCCTGCAGGTTCTTGATCTGACTCTTGTTTATACGCTGAGGTTAGCCCTGCGGGCTATCTTGATCTGTTCCTTTTTATCATATCTTAATGCCTGAGAATTTTGGGTTAGAGGATGTTCCACCTGCATGGATTCATTTCCATAAAATATATGTTCTGTTCCTATTAACAAATCCCACCCGTGCCCTAATGTTTATATTTTCAGGGCCTTTGCCGCGCGCACCGCAAGCTACCTACTTTTACGAAATTTCTCTCAAACCGGGTCAGCAGGTTTTTGATAAGCTTTTGATGTCTCCCTCTGCACAGACCACTTTTTTGATATGAATATCACATTCCCCTTGCCGTCGGATACTATCTGTACTTCTATACCCGGCAATTGCAGGGGAGGTATTTTTCAACATACACTTCACGAATGAACGCCTCCCCGTGGCTGAAAGCCGTGGCAAATCCGTCTTCCTCTGTGACTATCCTCATAGCCTGCCTGTGCTTTTCGCAACGGCTCTTGATTATCCAGCGGAATCAGGCTCCGTTGCTTTTAGTATTTACAGCAATACTGCTGTTTTCCTTCCATTACCTGACGCGCCTTTGCCTTATCACCGCCCATTTTCATGTCTCTCCATAAAAGTAATACTCAGTGGAGCACAGCATTTTGTGACTTGTAATTTTTGGGAAAGAAGCAACCCTATAGCCAGGTGGATAGCACCGCTTCTGAATCAGTAAGTTCAGCGGTGCTGAACATTGGAGGATATTCAAATAGTCCTGGAGGTAGGATATCAACAGGGACCCATAGAGATGGACTTGTCTAACAGTTCTTATGTTAAAGCCTCACTGGGTTCTATATCGGAAAAAACAGCTGAGAGCTCCGCTTGAGTTCCTTGCACGGAGAGCCCACGCACGGCAATTTCGCCGCGATTGGCAATCAGTAGAAAGTTCTTTTTTAAAAAAGCTTTATAGGGTCACCGGACTCAACCACTGCCTTGAATGGTCCAGCACTAAAGCGGCTCTTCCCCCTCCACCGCATGCCCGTTTTCGACCAGCACCGACCACTACACCGTGCCTAATCTCACTCTCTATTTCGTTCATAAAAATCATGGCCTCTATAATGTAAAGTACCGTCCCTTTTTCACCTTTGTCCCTGTATCGACAAAAAGTGTCACTCTCAGGGGGAGGGACGACCTGTAAAAGGTGCCGACAATAGGAGAGGTGGAGCCCGAAGAACTTTCCTTCAGCCACTGGTTCCAATTCCCGTTCCACTTTCCCATGCACCTCTCTGTCAGGCGGAATCGATTGCGGAATCTCAATGTGGCTGAAGTATTTTATGGCGTATTTTAAATTTAACACCGTCTTTCTCCACCTGCAACTCGGGTCACGTGCTCCGAATCCTTCTTTCCAGAAGGCTCATGAGTTCTTTTAAACTCCTTAGTTCATCAGCTCTCCTCCATAAACAATCAAGGTAATGGGTAATGGGTCTTTTAAAATCAGGTTATGGGTTATAGGTTATCAGGTATTTGAACAATTTTTTTTATAAGTTTTCCCATCACCTATTACCTATCACCCATTACCTATTGTTTATTTCACTTTTTCAATATATTCGCATGTCTCGGGGATCGATCTTCAGCACATCGCCAAACTGATATATGAATACTTTATGAGCAAAAAGCTTTGTTTTGGTTTTTGAGGCCTTGAAAGTGCTCTTATGAGGTCCCAGAGACCCAAGCTCTGACAAACATCGGCGAAATTCAGCGCCAATTGTATTTCAGAACCTCACCACGGTCGAACCGCCGATGTTTGTCGAGCTTGCGGTTGTTGAGACGGACCCTGCATTCAGGGGAGATACCGCTTCGGGGTCCACAAAGCCTGCGAAACTCGAAACCGGACTTGTGGTGAAAGTGCCTTTTCATATATCGGTTGGCGATGTGCTGAAGATCGATACAAGGACGTCGGAATATATTGAAAAAGTGAAATAAACAATAGGTAATGGGTGATAGGTAATAGGTGATGGGAAAACTTATAAAAAAATATTCAATGCCCTATAACCTATAACCCATAACCTGATTTTAAAAGACCCATTACCCATTACCTTGATTGTTTTATGGAGGAGAGCTGATGGAGCTTGAGGATTTAAAAGAACTGATGAGCCTTCTGAAAGATACGGACGTGACCGAGTTGCAGGTGGAGAAAGACGGTGTTAAAGTTAAAATACGCCGTGACAAATACTTCAGCCACATTGAGATTCCGCAATCGATTCCGCCTGACAGGAGAGAGGTGCATGGGAAAGTGGAACTGGTATCGGAACCAGTGGCTGAAGGAAAGTTCTTTACGGTCACCTCTCCTATTGTCGGCACCTTTTACAGGTCGTCCTCCCCTGAGGCTGAACCTTTTGTCGATACGGGGACAAAGGTGAAAAAGGGACAGATCCTTTGCATTATAGAGGCCATGAAGCTTATGAACGAAATAGAGAGTGAGATTGACGGTGTAGTGGTGAGAGTGCTGGTCGAAAACGGGCATCCGGTGGAATATGGCGAGCCGCTTTTCATGCTGGACCATTCAGAGTAATGGTCAGTCCGGGTGACGTATGAAGCTTTTTAAAAAGATACTGATTGCCAATCGCGGCGAAATTGCCGTGCGTGTAATCTGTGCGTGCAAGGAACTCGGCATCAGGACTGTCGCTGTTTTTTCCGATATCGAACGTGACGCCCTTCACGTAAGAACTGCTGACGAGTCCATCTGTATCGGTCCTGCTAATCCTGTCCAGAGCTATTTGAATATGCCTGCAATGCTCAGCGCCGCTGAACTTACTGATTCAGAAGCAATCCACCCTGGCTATGGGTTCCTTTCCGAAAACCCGCAGTTCGCGGAATCCTGCTCCACTTCAGGTATTACTTTTATCGGCCCAACTGCCGAGAGTATGAAAATGGGCGGTGATAAGGCAAAGGCGCGTCAGGTAATGAAACGGCGCGGTATTCCTGTGGTGCCCGGAAGCGACGGACCCGTGGAATCTGAAGAGGCAGCGCTCAAAGTGGCGAGGAAGATCGGATTCCCGCTGATAATCAAGGCGTCTGCCGGAGGCGGGGGCAGGGGTATGAGGATAGTCACAGAGGAAGACGGGATTTCCACGGCTTTCCATATGGCCCAGCGGGAGGCGCTTGCCGCATTTGCCAACAGTGAAGTGTATGTTGAAAAATACCTCCCCTCGATCCGGCATATAGAGGTCCAGATAGTATCCGACGGCAAGGGGAATGTGATTCATCTGGGAGAGCGTGACTGCTCTGTGCAGAGGAGACATCAAAAGCTTATAGAAGAGGCGCCCTCACCGGTTGTGACAGAGAAATTTCGTAAAAGGCTCGGTGAGCTTGCGGTGCGCGCGGCAAAGGCCCTGAAATATAAAAACGTAGGCACGGTAGAGTTCATTGTTGATCAGGAACAGAATATATATTTTATGGAAATGAATACCAGGGTCCAGGTGGAACATCCTGTGACCGAAGAGCTTACCGGCGTTGATATAATAAAGGAACAGATCAAGATAGCCGCAGGCTTCCCTCTCACGTATAAACAGAGTCAGATCAAGCCTGCAGGCCATGCCATAGAATGCAGGATAAACGCGGAAGACCCTGAAAAGTTTATCCCTTCTCCCGGCAGATTGACACTTTTTGCGCCGCCTTGCGGGCCCGGAGTGAGAGTCGATACTGCTGCATATACCGGCTGGGTAGTGCCTTCACACTATGACTCCATGATAGCAAAACTGGTGGTCCATGCAAAAAACAGGGAGGAGGCCATTGCAAAAATGAAAATGGCACTTGACATGTTTATTATTGAAGGGATCAGAACAACCATACCGTTTCACAAGAAAGTTTTAAACCACCCTGATTTTATAAAGAATAATTTTGGCACTGACTTTATTGAAAGGATGCTTGACCCGGCACAGTCTGTGGAGGTGATGAAAAACGGGAGCACCGAGACATGATAAAAGAAGTGGTTTTGATTTCTCTATCAATCGTATCTGTTTTATAACAGGCACTTCAGGCATTGACCCGCTCGAAAAGACCATCCAGGTAATCCTTGAATCGGGTATCAGATGGATCCAATACCGGGAGAAGGGCAAAACACGCAGAGAGGTTTTTTTCCGAAGCGCTCAGACTGAGAGAAATCACAAGGATGTTCAAGGCCTGCCTTATTATCAATGATTATGCCGATATTGCCCTCGCGGTCGATGCTGACGGAGTCCACCTGGGTCAGGATGACATGCCCCTTAGAGAGGCGCGAAGCATTATGGGCAACAGAATAATCGGTATCTCGACCCACTCTGTTCAGGAAGCTCTTGAAGCTGAAAGAGACGGCGCCGATTACATAGGTTTTGGCTCTATCTTTCCTACGGCAACCAAAGAAGTGGGAACTCCGAAAGGAGTAGATGGGTTAAGGGCGATAAAGAATGCTGCAACAATACCGGTCATAGCAATCGGCGGTATAAAGCCCGATAATGTGCTGTCTGTCTTTGAAACCGGCTGTGAGGGTGTCGCGGTGTCTTCAGGACTGCTGGTCGGCGATATAAAAAATAATGCGCAGAGATTTCTCGCCTCGTTCCGGTAAACTAACAGCCTGCTCACCATATTTGCTTGTTAGCATCCAATAGTAGTTGAGGCAAGAGCAGCCGGGACACAGTGCCTCGGCTAAATCTCACAAGGCTTCCGGCCTTGCTCGAAGGCGACGCCAGCCCGTTCAGCCATCCATGGCATCTCGTGCTGCCGACGCCCGCTACGGCACTATGTCCCATCTGCTCTTGCCTCGAATTGCAGGTTAGTTGTAACCACTAAAAAAGTATTCGAAAAAAATCTATAATAACCTTATGTTATAAACAGCGTCATTGTCATGAAAGTAGAAAGTTTGTCGTCATCCCCGAGAGCTTTAATCGGGGATCACTCTGGATTCCCGCCTCCGCCAAAAGTAGG
>CAWHNC010000110.1:0-20089 GCA_963830245.1 Nitrospirota bacterium | reverse complement strand
AATTAAATGAAGCCTGCAAGACGGATGGTCATGGAGCTCATGAAATTTGACCAGAGATTATTCTCAAACTCAATAAAGGGAACCGCTAACGGCGCTGAATCCTCGCATATTGAAGGACCATGCCTCCGACCAGCCCCAAAATGCCATCTCAACTCGTACCGCCCCGTTGCCTCACGTTAAAATCTAAACGAAATGATATTTCGTTTTTGCCTCATCTAAAATCGATCGAAACAATCTATAATAATCTTACGTCATTCCCGCAGTCTTTTAGCGGGAATCCAGGAAAAAACACATGAAGAGTTTTTATGTTTATATTCTTTGCAGCAAGCGTAACGGCACTTTGTATACTGGTGTCACTTCAGATTTAATCAAACGTATCCACGAGCATAAGAACAACCTTGTAGAGGGTTTTACAAAAAAATATACTGTGCACCGCCTTGTTTGGTATGAACTGCATGGAACTGTTGATTCAGCTATTACCAGAGAGAAACAGATAAAAAGATGGCGTCGTGAATGGAAACTATACCTTATTGAGAAAGATAATCCAAACTGGGTTGATTTGTCTGAAGGGCTATAAGCATTCATCTGAAAAAAACCTGGATTCCCGCTAAAGAACTACGGGAATGACGTAGTTGGGGTTGCCAAGTGAAATTATTTCGAATAGATTTTTATTTGAGGCAACGAATCGATTTCAAATAGATTTAACGTGAGGCAACTCGTACCGCTTGACAAAAAAAGATGATATGAGAAAATTGGTATATGGAGGGACTATGGGAAATATAATCAGATTCAGCGTCATTTTTTTGACTGTCAGTTTTATTCTGCAACTTTCAGCATCGCCTCGGAAAAGAAACAGGAAGAAACCGGGGTACTCTTGAGTCCACAGACACAGGCCTGCATAACTTGCCATACGATGTTCACGCCCGGTATTGTGAGGGATTGGCTTTCGAGCAGGCACTCAAGAACAAAACGGAAGATGCCATGAAAAAGAGTATATTTTAAGCAGAGTTTTTCCCCAGAGATCTTCCCGGGGGAACTTTCAGAATACGCTGTCGGATGCTTTGAATGCCACAGCCGGAACCCTGAAAAGCACAAAGATAATTTTGAGCATATGGGATTTAAAATAAATGTGGTTGTTTCTCCGAATGACTGTAGACCTTGCCACCCTGTCGAGGCAAATCAATTCGCAGGTACCAAAAAAGCCAATGCCATTAAGAACCTTCTGGGGACCCCTGTCTACCATGCATTAGTCGACACTATAACCGGTCTTAAGAGGATAGAAAACGGAAAAATGGCATCAAAAAACCCTCGGACAACACACTACGCGAGACATGCCTCGGGTGCCACGGCACAAAGGTCGAGTCAAGAGGAATGAAAAAGGTGAACACCAAAATGGGAGAGCTGATGTTCCCTGACCTAACCAACTGGCCGAACCAGCGGTGGGAAGAGAGAACCCTGATGGCAGCACCGGTTCATGCTCGGCATGTCATCCGAGACACAGCTTTTCTATAGAAGTAGCCCGAAAGCCCCATACCTGCGCCCAATGCCACCTGGAGCCGGATACACCAGCGTGGGATGTCTATGCGGAGAGCAAACACGGGGATATCTTGTTCTCAAAAGAACATGAATGGGATTTTAATGCCGTTCCCTGGACAGTCGGAAAAGATTTTAAAACGCCATCCTGTGCGGTATGCCACAACAGTCTCATTGTCTCGTCGGATGGCGGCGTGATTGCAGAAAGAACGCACGACTTCGGCTCGAGACTTTGGGTCAGGTTGTTTGGACTTGTTTACAGCCATCCTCAGCCCAAGTCTGGAGATACAACGATCATCAGGAACAAGGACGGGCTGCCGCTGCCGACCGCTTTCACGGGTGAACCGGCATCGGAGTATCTAATTGATAAATCCGAGCAGGAAAAGAGAATGAATACCATGAAAAGTGTCTGCAACAGTTGCCATAACATCGATTGGATAAACGGCCACTTTGAGAAACTCGAAAGCACGATAAAAGAGACTAACAAAATGACCCTGGCAGCCACAAAGCTTGTGCTTGAAGCTTGGGCCTCCGGGATAGAGGACAAGACAAATCCCTTTGATGAAACGATAGAAAAGATGTGGGTGAAACAATGGCTTTTTTACAGTAATTCCATAAGATATTCGTCTGCAATGACCGGGGCCCCCGATTATTCTTCCTTTAAGAATGGCTGGTGGGATTCTCAGCGATAACCTGAGTCACATGAAGGACTGGACAGAACTGAAGAAGAAGGTCAAGAGCGTAGAACTCAAATAAGGGTGTCTGCTGAAAATGAATGTAATGAATCTCCCCGTGGCAAGACCACGGGGTATCTAAAAGCTAAAACCTAACTTCTTGTCATTCCCGTGCTTAAGAGCACCTGATATGTATTTAACCTGTCAAGCCCTGGGTTAAAGCATTCCAACTCCGAATCTATAAATAGAATTGTCTGCCTGGCCGGAGAAACCTTCACACTCTTTCGGAGGTCGGGCAGACTCCTTATTTGAAGCATATGGAGTAAGACAGAACATGAGCAGCGATAAACGACGGTTGATCATTCTGATATGCGCGGGTTGGCTACCGCATGACTTGTCTTCGTCGTGGAGCTGCCTCGGTCTACTGGCGAGGGTCATCCCATAAGGGCGCCTCATAGGTGCTTCGAGGATTCTCCCCATCGGCCCCTCATGTTCTGATCCCACTCCGTATGCTCTATCCATAATTCCCTTTGCTCAAGTCTCAAGTATTTTTGTTTATGCTGCTATTGCAGTCAATGAAACCTTGTCCTTTTTTACTTCACAGGCAATGGCCCAAATGAATCCCGCCAGTTCTCGTGCCACCGCTGTACACACTTCAACAGGTCGCTTCCCCTTGTTAAGCAGATGTCTATATCTCATACTCAGCCGTTTCTGCGCTTTCCATGCTACCTCCTGCACAGCTTCAGAGCTCTTTTCCGCTTTGCGTTCAAGGGCTGCAGTCTTCCGCGCAGCAAAGCGATAACACCATGCCGCCTCCACCAACACTCGCCGCACATGTCCATTGCCGCTTTTCGTAATCCCTCCCCGCCGTTGTTTTCCCCCACTTGAATGTTCACTCGGCACCAATCCAAGATATGCCATTACCTGTCGCGGTGACTCGAAACGACTGATATCGCCAAGCTCTGATACGATGGTCATTGCCGTTACAACGCTTACTCCCCTGAGTGCCATAAGGGCAGTGACCACATTACCTAAACTCCAATTCTCGATCACTGAAAGCATCTGTTGTTGAATCGCCGCTATCCGGCTCTGAACATGTTTGACCATATCAACGTATTCCTGATACACGATCTGTTGTGATGGATGTTCAAACCTAAGTCCTTGCATCCACCGAAAGTGCGCCTGAGTCCACGCGCTCTTGCCAGGATATCTTTTGCCATGGCGTAATAAAAACGCTCCCAGTCGCTGCCGCGCATGTCTCTCCACTGCCTTGAGGTCTTCCCGTGCTCTCGTTAAATCCCTTACAGCCTCCTGGTCCTTATCCGGCACCCATACCGCTGTCAACTCACCTGCTCGTAATAACCGTGCAAGGGTTATTGAATCTCGCCGGTCCGTCTTTACCCGGTCCCCTGCTTTCTTTGGAATCAGCGACGGCGCTACCACCAGGCAATCATATCCTTTCTCCTGAAGCTGCCAATATACCTCATAGCCGCATGGACCAGCCTCATAACAAAACAATACCCGTTCACCAGATGCTCTCATCTTCTTTGCCAGCTTCTCTACACTCTCAGGCGTGTTCTCAATCTCCCCATAAAATATGGCCTCCCGAGTGCCTGCCTTTGCTATCGCAACAGCTATCGTATCCTTGTGCACATCCATCCCTACGAATTTGATATACTGATTCATAACCTGTCCTCCTTAATTGTGGCTCTGAGCCACTGGATTCCCAAACTCCTTTAGCTTAACCCACGTCGGTTAAGGTAGGACAGGTTAAATACATTATGTCTACTTCTGGTTCTTCTCCTCATCCGAGGATTCCTTTTTGTTCCGCTTCTTCGCCTTTGTCCCGGACATGTATGCCGCGGTAGGCGCATACCCGAATGTGGCGGTTCTGCCGAACAGGTCCTTTAAGAGGCTGTAACACGCTATTGCAACTGCGCAGAGTGCCCCTATCAGAGCAATTGCCCAGCCAAAGACAAATAGACCCATACCGTAAGGAAATGCAACCGATAGCACGAATGCAAAAATACCGAGGACAATAAGCGCCGTCCGTCCGGACATCAACCCCTTTTTCCCCGTAGTCTTCTTAGTCTCCTCCTGAAAACCTTTACCACTGTTTACTAAGGCCAACCCCTCGTTGTCCAACTGCTGACTGTTAGTAATCATTGTCCCGTCCTCCTTTACGTTTTCTTAAGTTTATGATAACAATCTGAAAAGGGAATGAAAATCGGGGGTCTTTCCTATTTTTGCAGGAAAATATACTTACTTGGATAGGATAATTATCTTACTCGGCTAAAAACAGGTAAAAACAGAAGTTGCCTGACTCTATTGGATCATGCTTTCCGCTATTCTGATCAGTTCAAAAGGAGTGGACATATAAAGCACCGTAAAGAAGATGTCCCCTTCTTTCCACGATATCCTGCTGCAGGGAATACCTTTATCGCACGTGCCGACCTGGAGGCGGGCAATTCTTCCTTTGAGACTATATGGGGTATCTTCTTTCAGTTCGGACAGCCTTGTTCTCTGAAGCTGCGATTCGCTGTCCCGCCGGGATGTCTGGATGATAATCAAGGTAGTCTCTCCGGTCTTTGCTTTCCTGAATTCGAGCACAACCGCCCTATAAGGCTTCTTCTGTCCGAAAATAAAGGAAGGAGGCCATGATATGCCTTCAGGAAAATATCTTGGGACAAGGATGTTATCGAAACCAATCGACCGTTTTGCCTCCTCGACAGAATCGTATTGTCGTGCAAAACCCTTCTCTATTGAGGAGGGCAGCCTGTTAACCGCGGCCAAAAGCACAACAACACCACCGGCCATTATAATCATATAAAGCAGACCGCGCATTTTATCACCCATACAATTTTTCCCCACCTCCATTACACTACGTAGTAGTTTATACCGATTATCAGCGCCATGGTTATGAAATACGGGACCCCCCAATGAGGTTCACTCCGCAGTCGTTGCCCGATTCGTTGAGCCCTGCTTTTCAGAATTACAGCGAGGCTGTATTGTTCAAATGCCGACACGATCTCTCTAAAACCCCGGCGATGGTCGCCAGGGCTGTATTCTTCAGGCTCCGGCCGGAGCATGTTTACTGCTTCAACAACAGCTTCCGGCTTCCCTGTCAGAGCAATTGCAATATCGTCACAGACCTTTTCCTCTTCCTGTGCCAGTTTTCTGAATTCAATCATGGCTACAGGATTGTAAAACATAAGCGTCCGGATAATATATGCAAGGATAAGGGTGGGCTTTCTGGTCCTCTGTATATGGCCGATTTCGTGCGCAAATGCCGCCTGCAAATGTTCGGTACTGAATGATTTTATCAACCCGGTGGAAATATAAATCCTCGGATTGAAGCCCGTATTGCTATAGAGAGCAAGATCTTCATCATCAAAAATCTCAACACGGTCCTTACTAAAAGGCAATCCTTCCATAGCCCCTGCAACTTTCAGTACCATAGTAATATCCACTTCGTCAGCAACTGATTGCCCGGTCTCGCGCATTTGCTCAAGTTGGCTGATGACTATAGGCACAAGCTCCTGGAAGACAAAGACGATGGAAGTGACAGCTGGTATCACAAGCAACGCCTTAAATGCCGGTACCCCGCCCCACACTTCCAGGAACAGCCATCTATTGCTGTCCAGCAGGCTTCCAAGTCTGAAGTAAACGTCGCCTCTGCCGGGAAATAACAACTGAAATATGGGGAAAGATACAACAGGCAAACAAATAACCAAAAAACGGAAGCGCTGCTTAACGCGAGGTGATCTCAAATCCCAGGCAATAAATGCGCAGTCAATGAGCACAGAGGCAATTACCGAATGAAGCAGCATTTGAACGGCATACATTCCCCAGTAAGAGGAAACAAGTGAATTCAGGCTTGACACGAATAAGTTTAGCAGTTCTTTTTGACGAGATTCAACAGCAAGGCAGGTACATAGGCAAACTATGTTGAATGTGAATGTCAAATCTTGAATGATAAGTTATGGAAGTTTTCATTAATTCAACATTCGACATTCAACACTAAGTTGCCTTTATTTTAGTGGCTGCAGGCTGAACCGCCATCATGGCCGGCACAGGTAAACTGCATTGTAAATTGCGGAAGTTCATTCTTGTTAAACAGTTCTATATTGTCCTTCACGCCCGGTTTCTGTGCCCGGAACACTTTTATTCCGTTCTGATTAAGTTTCATCAGGGCGCCCCCGCCAATGCCGCCAACAATAATTCCATCTACGGTCTCCCCGTTTAGCGCCATAACAGGATTGCATGCACCGTGCTCATGGACCTGATCTTTATTGATTATTGAAATTACCGCGCTCTTCTCAGTGTCGACAATAATAAATAGAGGAGCGGAGCCGAAATGGCCGTAAACCTCACTATTAATACCATTATTCTCTAATACAGGAAAACAAAGTCTCATCGTGCATACCTCCAAAAAGTTATTTAACGAACATATGCTCATAATACTCGGGACGATAATGTTATGTCAACTGCCCGCACAAAGATGATTATTGATATGTTAAAAAACATATGCTTATAATACACCATGTCAAGGCCTAGGAAGTGCAGACATATAAAATGCAAAATAAATGCTTATTACTTCAAACCAAGAGGGATCCCGCTTGTCGACCTGGAGGACGTTGTTCTGAGTTTCGATGAACTTGAAGCGATCAGGCTTGCCGACTATAAAGGACTTTACCACGAAAAGGCAGCCGCCGAGATGAAGGTTTCCCGGGCCACTTTTGGAAGGATTCTCAAACAGGGCCGGAATAAAGTGGCCGAAGCTCTCATTATGGGCAAGGCGTTGAAGATTGATACTGAATGAGTAATTGCTTTTGGGGATAATGGTGAAAAGCAACACTGAGACCGAGAGGGCGAACAAGCCTCTTTATCCAATAAGCGTTGTCGCAGAGTTGATGGGTATTACTGAGCAGACATTGCGGCTTTATGAAAAACATGGCCTTATTAAACCTGCCAGGCGAAATAAGAGACGGCATTATTCAGATAATGATATCAGTTGGCTCACATGTGTCAGAGATTTGATACACGTAAAAAAAATAAGCATAGAGGGGATAAAAAAACTGCTCGGCTACGCTCCTTGTTGGGAAATCACAGGGTGCCCTGAGGGAAAAAAGACCATCTGCACCGCTCATGTTAATAAATCCAAACCATGTTGGGAACTTAACAAGTCGATTTGTAATGACAAATCGGGCAAACTCTGCAAAGAATGCATAATCTATCTTGCCAGGCAAAAGCAAACGTAGTGCCTGTATGTTTCCTGTCATAACTGGTGATTTCTAATTAATATCTTAGTTGATAATTGTAACTTTGCAGTGGTATATTAATAAAACGAATTTTATTCAAATTAATTATTAAAAGGAGCCAGGGATATGGAAGACAAAACGACGTTAGAAAAAAACATTTCACGAAGGGGCCTCATCAAAACACTTGGGGCAGGGGGGCTGGCCATAGCCGCCTCAGGAGGATTGGGTCTCTTTACGCAGGCAGAGGCCAGAAGTAAATCAACTAAGGTTCCATGGCCATACAAGACATTAACGGACGCGGAGATCAAGCAGGCAGGCGAGCGCGCTTATAACAACTGGTTCAAAGGCTTTTGCGCATACGCGGCTCTGAGCGGTATAGTCGAGACCCTTGCCGAGAAAGTTGGCGGGCCATACAAGACATTCCCGATGCAATCCGTTATGTTCGCCCACGGTGGGACTGCCGGCTGGGGCTGCACATGCGGGACATTGATCGGAGCAGGTGTCGGAGCATCACTTGTGGTCCCATTCAGGGAAGTCGAGGAATTGGTAAACGAGGTTATGTACTATTACTCCGAAACAGCGCTGCCCACTTTTGTGCCTGCCAAACCAGTAGCATATAAAGAGCCTCTCAAGGCGACAAGCATAGCAAATTCCACCCTCTGCCACATCTCCGTAGGAAAATGGATGAAGGCGGAAGGGATTGCGGAAGGCACTGGTCCGGAAAGCGTGGGATTCCTGAGCCTCCAGCAGATGGACAGGTGCGCCAGGATAGCGGCAAGCATGTCAATGAAGACACTTGAACTTATAAACCTGTGGAAGGAAGGCAAGTTCGAGGCCAAGAATGAAGCCCCGTCTTCCGCTAACCATATACCATCTCAGAATAACTGCACCGATTGTCATCACGATACAGTCCCTACCCCCGGACCATTCGCCACAGGAGTAGGCATACTCAAAGGAAGGTATGGGATAGGACTCTGAAATAAAAAGTGAAAAAATAATGGTGCTCTCTTGGTACGTGAAAAACAGGAGAATTAGCTTTAAGAAGAGCCGGTATGCACAAGAAATTAACCGATGACGATATTAAAGCAGCCGCTGAAGCACTTAAGTTGAAATAGCATTCTTAATAGAGCAGGCTGAGGGGGCGCCCCCTCAAGCCTCTCACATTATGTGAATGTAATATCCTTTAACGAAAAAGGGGGTCTACATGGCGAAATTTCTTTTTGTTTTGAGTCGGGGAATGGACGATCCAATTCGGGCTACCAGATGCATACATCTGGCAAAAGTTGCCAGGGAGGAGGGGCATGAAGTAAGTGTATTCCTTATCGATGATGGCGTCATGATTGCCAAAATAGGTATGAGTGACAACATGAAATCCCCAACCGGCGACGAACTAAAGCCCCTGATGGATTATCTCATAAAAGCATCGGTCCCGATCATGGTTTGTACTCCTTGCGCAAATGCTCGGCATATGGGGCAAGAGGACCTGATTCAGTCAGCCCGGTTTGAAACAGCAAAAAAGCTGATCGCTTTAGCTGCGGAATCAAAGGTGTTTACTTTTTAGTTCTGGCCTAATTATTTGGTGTAAAGCTCTCCGGTTTGGAATATGAAGATCGGCCGGCACTTTTGGGTAAAAGCAATGTTTGCAAACGAGGGAAAAGAATGGACTATAATTCAATGAGCGGGACCGAGCTCGAATCGGTGCTGTACCACCTAGAGAGAAACCTCGAAGACATGGAGGAAATTATAGTATTTGATTACAATTTTACCTCATCACATATCGGCGGTCATCAGGTCAAGAAAGATGAAGAAAGACTCGTAAAGCTCAAGGACGAGATCTCAAGGGTTCAGCGACTCTTACATGCGAAGAATGTATAGTAAGTTTTTTTATCTTATTTCCAGAGATGCTCGCTCTCAGAAGTCAGAAGGGTAATAAATATTCTCAGGATTATATGTTCGACCGCGTTCTTGATATTAAGCTTGCTGAAGGCATTTTTGGCGTTGTGTCTCAATGGTCTTTGGGCTTACCTTGTTCTCTGTCGGGCACACTTAAAAACACAATACTGTTTGTCTGACATTTCACTGTTCCCTAAGGACCTCATGTTTTTTTCTCGCAAGACTACTGACGCAGATAACATAAGTTCAGGTCTGTGAAACTAATTTTTTCTGTTTTTTAATAAACGGGTCTGAGACATAGCTGCAAAATTTCACTACTCCGGTATTTGTCCACTTGTAAGAAAATCATCCACGATTAAATCGGCATATTCTTACAGTAATATCAGACTTCCTCCGATTAGCAATATAGTTTTTTAGTAATAAAGTTGAAATAATTGATTCGGACAAAAACTCATTTAGATAAAGTATTCACTGACGGCGGTAGTTTCAATAGAATGCTGAGTCGACCGAGAGGAGGCAACTGACAGATTATGATGAGCTATAAAGAACACATCAATAGGAAACTGATGCTGATCAATGATGACGAAGGATTTCGAATGCGTTTCAAATCCGCGTTAGAGGCAACTGGTAATATTTCGTTAGTGGCAACCTCAGATGCTAAAAATGCTGTGACTTTGGCCAAAACAATATGTCCTGATCTGATTCTTCTGGATCTGTTCATGCCGAAATTGCATAACTTGCCGGTATCAATCGATTTAAGCAGGGACAACCAAACTAGAGATATCCCCATTGCATATTTGAGTTCGTTGGCTAATGCAGAGGAAGCAACAAAAATAAATCGGGAACCTGGTCCTCTGTTCGTCCTTTCAAAATGCGCTGCTGACGGGGAACTTATAGAATGTATTGAGGAGATTATCCAGTTGAGCAGCAAAATCATCGGGAAACGTAACCTTTGCGACATTCGGGAAGGAAGTCTTCGGTTGCCAACTGCAATTATGCGTCCAGCCGATTTCATCACATGCTTATTAAGAAAACTGACATGCTATCTTATTGAGGCAATGTGGCTGTTATGTGGCTAATACGGTTGACCCGCCATGTGTTTTTTCCCCGATCGGTGTTGCGCCGATGGTCGGGACACTTTTTGAATGGAGACGGGTTAGAAGTGAGCTAATGCAGGTAATCTTTTTATTTTCTTTATCTCCTTCGCAATTGTTGAATGGGTTACATGATATAAATCCCATGCCAACTGCAAATTAAGCCAAAACTGAGCCTCCATGCCAAAAAGTCTCTCCAAACGAAGTGCCGTATCGGGCGTTATCCCCCGCTTACCATGAATCAGTTCATTAACACGAGGATATGAAACCCCCAGTTTCTCCGCCAATTCACTTTGCGTCATGTTCAGTGGTTTAAGAAATTCCTCCAACAGCATTTCGCCGGGATGAGTTGGGGGACCATTTTTAGGTATGCGAACCATCTTCCGCCTCCTTAGTGGTAATCCGTAATTTCTACGTTTTCTGCACCATCATCAGTCCACACAAAACAAACACGGAACTGATCGTTAATTCGTATGCTGTGCTGCCCCTTCCGTTCATCTTTTAGAGGTTCCAGAAAATTTCCCGGTGGAATTTTTAACGAATCCAAAGAAACCACACCATTCAGTTGATCGAGTTTACGTTGTGCCACGGGCCAGATTTGCTGCGGACAGGTCTGACGCGCCTCTTTTGTGTTTTCCCTATCAAAGATATTCTCTGTGCCCCTGTTACGGAACGATTTAATCAACAGACAACCTCACGTTTTAATGTTATCACTATAATGAAATTATAATGGATAACGTTATATATAGCAATAGATATTAGCGGTATGTTCCGAATTGTGAAGTGCCCTCCTTTAATCAGGTTTTAGGAATGATGATAAGGTTTACCTTTCTTTTGTCCCTCCTCATATTTTTTCAGAGTCTTGATGTACACGCCTGACCTGTGGATTCGCGGAACGGAAAAATCCCCCTTCACCTGCCACCTATCTTTCAGATAAAGCCATGGCGCCAGGTCCTCCGCCCTCCAGCCGTCTTTGGTTTTTATCTCTGTTGTGGCTTCCATATCCTTTATGAACAGGCCGTTTTTATTGGCAATAACGGTCTGCCTGCCTTCGAATGGTTCAGATCCCTGGCCGCTGAATTTCCAGGACACTTCCTGCCGTTGATCTCCTTTTTTCGTGTGGCAGCTCTCGCAGGTCCTGGCTTTGCCGTATTTATGGGACATCTTGTCCAGCTGAATCCAGGCGAGAGCGTTATCATTCGTCGGCAGCCCGGAAAGCAAACCCACAAAGGCATAAGCATCGTTGGTTTTTTGCAAGTCCGGCAGATTTACGGGGAACCTCCAGTGAAGGCCAGGGACCAGAGCGCCGGCTGTCTTCTGGTTTAAAATTGCTGCGGGATAAGGCTTCACCGGGATCCAGATGCCTGTTCTATCTTTGATCAGGATAGGCTCTTTCATTACACCGTAGTATTCCATATATTTGTGAAAAGGTGTTTTCATGCCTGCCACCTTGCCGGGACCCCAAGTGATCGAAGTATACCCGCCAACATCCTGGACGTGGCAGGCCTCACAGGAAACTCTCTTGTGAATAGCGGCTGAAACATCCTTTATTTCCCGGGCATGGCATCTGGAGCAATCGGTCCGGCGTTTGATCTCCCCGTGAAGAAGGCGCCTGTCCCTGGCTGCCGTATCGTGGCAATCGGTGCATAAGAGACCTTTTGCATAATGGACATCCGGGGCGGAGCCGACCGGGTTTGAGAACTCGCCGCCTATATAGCCCGCTCCCCTTCTCCTGTCCTCCGGGCCTGCATGGCAGATAGACCCGCGCCCGCCGCCGTAACAGGAAAGGCTTGGCACATTTGCGGTGAAAGTATGCTGACCCAGGGTGCTATTTTCAGGTGATTTTTTCTGCGGAGTGAAATGACAATCCAGACAGCCCACATGGCATTGATTACATCCCTTCTGGTTTATCTGCGCCATCTCTCTGGTGTAGGGAACTTTAGTATTTGCCGCAATTAGCTTATAGCCGTCCACAAACCAGACTCCGCAGGTATGAGGGCCTTTTTTAGCCTGGTCCCAAGTCTTATACTGACTCTGTTTTGCGTTATAGCCCATTGCGGTCTTCCTGAATTCCTCTACCTCTTTCTGGTGGCAAGTCCCGCATGTCTTCTCCTGGGCCGGATAATTGAAAGAAAGGTCTTCCTGGGACCTGTCCTGATACAGTATGGTATTAACTTCAGGATCCTTTAGCGTCTTGCCATTTCTAGCTGTCTTTGGCAGCAGAGCTACCATGGTATTTTTTCCGGATGGCGTAAGCAGATCAGGCTTGAATTCTTTTAGACCGTCCCGTCTGACCGCCTGCAGATTGGATTTTACTACATAAAGACTCAGAAGCCCCTGGTGAGCGCCCTCCATTGTTTTATCCAGGGGATTGCCGAGGTGGCAATCCATGCAGGTAGCGGGCATCTTTGTCTCTTTCTGCACTTGTTCCAGAGTGAAAGTAAATTGAGGAAAACCGCTTTCCTTCATCCTGGCAGCGTCACTATGGCACCAGGCGCAGCTATCCTGCGCACCAGCCTCTCCGGTTGTGAAGAGGGCGGCAAGCATAATAAAAATGATCGCGTATTTTATCATTTGTCTATCTCCTCGTACAGGAAACTGTTTTTTCCTCATTGGCATTGTGATGGGAAGAGGGCCCTTAATAGGACCCTCCTCTCATTTATTCGCCTTTCCGTTTTTCGAGTTCCGACACCTTTTCCATGACGGACATGAAATTGAAGTACGTTATGTCTTCAACCGGGAGATCCGGTCTGGAACCCCATTCTACCCACGAAGGGATATAAACCCGGACTTTTTTGAAGCCCAATTCTTTCAGCACAAAGAAATCATTGCTCGATCTTGACCCGTTTTGGCAGTAAACTATGGTCTCCTTGTCAGGGTCCAGCCTGCCGTAGATATTTGCCAACTCGGCCCGCGGTTTCAGTAATGTGGTATGGCCCTGGAAGTTCAGGGCAAAATTAAAATTGACTGCCCCGGGAATGTGTCCGCCCCTCAGAGCCCGGACGTCTTCGCCTTTGTACTCCGCGTCCGTGCGTGCGTCGATTATAGTTATCGAATTATTGTGCAGCACAGTTTTGATATAATAGGCATCTGCGCGATCTATAAGTTCAGGCTGAGCTTTGAATACAGACCCGGCAAGGATGCTTGGTAAAGCAGACAACCGTCCTTTAATATTTTCTATCCCTCCGTCAAGCACATGAATGCGGCTCATTCCCAGATAATCCAGCATCCAGAATGCAAGAAAAGCATCTTTCTGGCCCGAACCGTAGAGCACGACCTCTTTTTCAATCGAAAGACCACTGTTGCCCAACAACTCTTCAGCAGCGGCAACCGGAACCATAAGTCCGTCCGGCTTAGTGAGCAGGCTTGTTACAGGGATGTTTATCGCCCCCGTTATATGCCCTTTGATGTAAGCATCACTGTCCCGCACGTCTATTAATGTAACTTTCCGGCTATGAGCCGAAAGCCAGACATTATCGACAAGCAGATCCGGACCAGCAGCCGCAGCGTACTGCGAGACTGCCACTGTCGCGACCAATATAAGCGAAACCAGCATAAGGATTTTAGCGGTGATTTTCATATTATCTCCCTTTTGGCCAAAACGGCAATATAAGGTCAGTACTTAGAGACCTTTTTTGGATTTGTTAAGCTGTTTAAGCTGAAAGAGAGGGTCTCGGCGGATGGAAAAATAGATGCGCAAGCTGCGTATAAGAGAGCGTGTCCGGCGCTTCATAGAACTTCTTACAGGTGGTGTCCGGAATAGCCGGCGTTGAATCCGGATTTATATTCAATATGAGCTGAAGAGTGCTGCAGATAAAGATACCGCTCTTTTTGCATAGCCTTAGCCTTGCCGACGAGGAAAAGCCGGCGAGCAGGACCGCAATGCACACAATAACCAAAATGAATGACTTAGCAAACCTGTCCATAGACAATTATCTTAGACGACAAATTCCTTGCTGTCAACCCTGCACTTGCCCCTGCGACAGCGTACTTGATAGAATAGTGAAGTATCGGTGTATATAATAAAAATGCAGTGAAACGTGAAGCAATAAGGAGAGATGATGATAATAAAAAGTATTGCTGTCGGGCCGCTTCAGGCCAATTGTATTATAGTTGCAGACGAAACGTCACGAAAGGCCATTGTCGTTGACCCCGGAGACGAATCTGACAGGATAGCCGGGATTATCAATGAGCTGGGACTCACTGTTGAAGTTATTGTATGCACGCACGGCCATTTTGATCATATTGCAGCAGCAGGAGATCTTAAAAATCAAACAGGGGCGCGGGTGGCCATACACCGGGACGATGTTGCAATATATCATGCCGCAAAGGACATGGCTGCATTCTGGGGCCATGCAATGGATGCGCCTCCCGAGCCGGATATTCTATTGTCTGAAGGTGATAAGCTCACTATAGGAGACTTGAACTTTTCCGTGCTCCATACCCCCGGACACAGTCCCGGCGGTATTTGTCTTTACGAAGACCATACGGTCATTGCCGGCGATACGCTTTTTAAGGGCTCTGTCGGGAGGACAGACTTTTTCGGCGGCGATATTAATAAGCTGAAGCAATCTTTCCAGAGACTGATGACCCTGCCTGAAGAAACAAAAGTTTTGCCCGGACACGGACCCGCCACAACTATTGGCCATGAGAAAAAGTTTAACATGTTCTCCGAAGAATTTCTGTAGTGAAAATAAAATTCGTAACGCTGATTTGTTGCCTTCTGCTTTGCGGTTTTTGGCTTTTGGCATGTTCCAGGCAGGCTCCTGTAACAGGCCCGGGCAAGGATTTGAAAGGCACGCTGCAGATGCGTCCGCCTGACGAACGCTCTAACCAGTCGATAATACTTTCCATACTTCCCGTAGAAAATGCAGCTGCCATGTATACGAGGTTTCTGCCCCTCAAGTACCGTCTTGAAAAGATATTGAACGCGCCGATAATAATAAAGATCGCCAAGGATTATGAATCTGCTATTAATGATATTGGCACTGGAGAGGTGCATATGGCGTATCTTGACCCGGCAGCTTACTGCGAGGTAAGGGCGAAGTTTGGGCATAAAGTAACGCCGCTTGTCAGGGCCATAGGGAAAGAGGGCACGTCACGCAGCGTTCTTGTAGCGAAGAGGGGTGGCAGTGTGGAGAAGTTGGTGGATACCCGGGGGAAAAGGCTTGCGTTGGGCAACCGTCACTCCTCTTTCAGCTATCTCATCCCCCTTGCCATGCTGAATGATGTGGGAGTGGGAATTAAGGATTTCAGTTCTGTTGACTACCTTCAGCAGGAAGACAGGGTGGCGCTGTCCGTTCTCGTAGGCAATTATGATGTCGGGGCCATGAGCGAGCCTGTGGCGGTCAAGTATGCCGAGGACGGTCTTGAAATCATAAAGAGATCGGAAATGGTCCCGCAGTTTGTTCTTTGCGCTTCCAACATTCTTTCTGCGGAAAAGAGGAATGTTGTTATTAGAGGTCTTGTCTCGGAAGAAGGAAGAGAAACGCTTTTGAGCATTGACAGGGACATGGATAAATTCATAACTGCTGAAGACAGGGACTTCGATATGGTAAGGGTGATGATTAAAAATCTTACCGGAAAGGATTTAATAGAATACGGACCGAAGACAATAAAGGTTGCGGTGCTTCCCCTTTACTCGGCAATAACCATGTATGACAGGTATGAGCCATTAATGAGATACCTTTCACAGGAAACGGGATATGAATTCAAGCTGGTCATACCCAGGGATTTTCAGGATTTTATGAAAATGGTCGTGGGCGGCAAGCTCGATTTCTCTTACCAGAACCCGTATATCTTTGCGCTGATCGAGAGGGACAAGGATATAACGCCGCTTGTGACCACCATAGGCGAGGACAGCCTTTCTACGAGCGGCGTGGCGGGTGGAGACAGTTTCAGGGGAGTGATCATAACGAGGACCGACAGCCCGATCAGGGAAGTCGCCGAACTTAAAAATAAAAAGGTCCTTATAACTTCGCCGAAATCGGCAGGAGGCTATCTCTCGCAAAGACTGTTCCTCATGAATATGGGCATTGATACGGAAAAGGACCTGAAGATTGTCGACGCCAAGAGACAGGAGAATGTGATTTTGGGTGTTTACAGGGGAGAGGCCGATGCAGGCTTTGTGAGAGAATCGGCGCTTGTTGTATTGAAGGACGCGGTTGATATGAAAAAAATAAGAGTTCTGGCGAGGACAAAGCCTCTGCCGAACTGGCCTTTTGCATTGTGCGGGAAGGTCTCCCGGCCCCTCGCTGATAGAGTGAGGCGTCTTCTCTCAGGCCTGAAAGACAAGGAAATACTCAAGGCGGCAAGGATAAAGGGATTCAAGGCAGCATCCGCTGCTGACTTTGAAGCCCTGAAAAAATATTGATTATGAAAATCGGCATCGCGGCATATTTTAAAAACAGATTCAGGAAAATGAGTCTTGTCGGGCAGTTTTCCGCGGCTGTAGTGTTCCTGATTTTTATGGTGATGGTCATGGTCAATGCCCTCATAATTACTCATCAGAAGGGGGCGCTGAGGTCGGAGATTAACAGTAATCATCTTGTGATTGCCAATAAACTTGCAAATGATGTTATAGCACCGCTGATATTCATGGATCCCCTCAATCTCGATGAACTCGTAAAGTCGACGGCCCAAACACCTGCATGCTCATATGCCTGCGTTATTGACAAGAACAAGAGGATCGTAGCCCATACAGACAGGAAATTTCTCGGACAGGTCCCGGCTGCTGAAGAGCTGACGCAGTTCGCCGGGGTAATGAGCGTAGGAGGTGAGCAGCTCCATGATGTAAACGGCAGCGACATAACCGAGATAATAGTGCCGGTTAAGGCCGGTTACGATGTGGTCGGCGCTGTAGCCGTAGGTTTTTCGAGGGATGAGATAGATGCTGTCATCGGCGACAATTTGAGCGGTCTCGAAAAATATATATTCCTGATATCTTTTGTTGTTATGGCCGGGGGAATATGGGGCGCTTACGGCCTTGCACGCTGGCTTGCAACTCCGATGAAAAAACTGAAGGACAGCATGGAACTGGTACACGCAGGTAACCTTGACGTGGAGCTGCCGAACGGCAATTTATTGGACTGTTCGCAAGTTCTTGGGTGCAAAACAACGGAGTGTCCGGCATACGGGAGGCAAAGGTGCTGGGACATACCCGGCACAAGGCGTTGCGGTTATGTCCAGGCAGATATAGATGAAAAGATGAACGACTGCAAGAAGTGCCGGGTTTACATGGAAGCATGCGGTGGTGAAATCGGTGAGCTTGTGGAAGGCTTTAATCAAATGGTCAGGAAACTGAGGGTAAGTATCAAGCAACTTGAGGAGAGCAATAAGGAGAAGGCCAGGCTCGAAAAATTTTCCGCTCTCGGCGAGATGGCCATGACGGTAGCTCACGAGATAAAGAACCCGCTGAATGCCATCCTGGGGGCCGCGTCATACCTGCAGGACAATTTTGAGGGAGAGGTGCTCAGGGAGTTTTTATCTATTATTGAAGAAGAGACAAAGAGGCTGAATGAAATTGTGACGAGCATACTCAGGTACTCCAGGCCTGTTCCTTTAAAGCCGCAGGTTTCGGACATAAATAAAACGGTCTGTGACACAATCGAACTTATCAGGCAGGAGGCCAGGGAAAACAATATAGAGGTGGTTGCGACGACTGACGAAAGGATTCCTATGTTCAAGTTCGACGCCCAGCAGATGAAGCAGGCTTTTTTGAATATCCTGGTCAACTCGCTGGATGCGACAAAGGCGGGAGACGTAATAAAGATAACCACGAGTACCCTTAACTCAAACGTCATTGTTAAGATACATGATACGGGAATGGGCATGAGCAAAGAAGCAATATGTGAAATATTCAAGCCGTTTTATACCACGAAGACCAGGGGGTCCGGGCTTGGACTTGCCTGTGTCGAAAGGATTGTCAAAGACCACAAGGGCAGCATTACAGTCAGGAGCGAGACCGGCGGCGGCGCCGAATTTGCGATTACCCTGCCGCTCTGGAGTTAGATATGGAAAATAACAGAGGTAAAATACTGCTTGTTGATGACGAAGTCAACATCCTTAAAGTTATGTCTGCAATCCTAAGGAAGAACGGCTATGATGTTTACACTTCCATTAGCGCCGAAGAAGCGGTCCACAAGATATCGAAGCTCGCCCCGGACACCATAATAACGGACTTCAAACTGCCGGGAAAGAACGGGATTGAACTGTTGGATGAACTGAAAGCAAATGGGAACAGGGTGCCGGTCATAATGCTTACCGCATACGGGACAATAGAAAAAGCTGTTGACGCCATGAGAAAGGGTGCGTTTAATTATCTCTCAAAGCCGGTAAACCCTGATGAACTGCTGACGGTTGTGCGCGAGGCAATGGAAAAGCAGCGGCTGCTTGTCGAAAATATCAACCTCAAGTCTCAATTAAGGGAACGCCACAGCTTTAAAAACATTATAGGCAGGAGCCGTGTCATGCAGGATGTCTTCGATCTTGTCGAAAGTGTATCGTGCAGCAGTTCCAATGTCCTTGTCACAGGTGAGAGCGGTACAGGGAAAGAGCTTGTTGCAAAGGCCATCCATTATGGATCCGGCAGAGCTGACTGTCCTTTTATTCCAATAGATTGCGCTTCCATGCCTGAAGATATTATGGAAAGCGTGCTTTTCGGACATGAGAGGGGTTCGTTCACCGGAGCGTATGAGCGGAAGACGGGCCAGATCGAACTTGCCGACAAGGGGACCGTATTCCTGGATGAAATAGGGGAGCTTTCAATAAATTTGCAGAAGAAGCTGCTGAGGTTCCTCCAGGAAAGGGAAATATTGAGGGTGGGCGGAAAGAACAGGATAAAAGTTAATGTAAGAATAATTGCCGCTACAAACCGTGATCTGGAGGCCGAAGTCAAAAAAGGTAATTTCAGAAAAGACCTTTTTTACAGGCTCGTAGTGGTCACTGTGCGCATTCCGCCTTTGAGAGAAAGAAAGGAAGACATCCCGCTCCTCACCGATTTTTTTATTCACAAGTTCAATGCCGCAAATAACAAAACCATTACGGCCCTTGACAGCGATACCGAAAGGGTTTTTATGGAATACGACTGGCCGGGCAACGTAAGGGAACTGGAAAACGTAATTGAACGGTCAGTCGTTCTTTGCCCTTCTGATACTATTTCTGTCAAATACCTGCCGAGGTCGCTTCGGGAGATGCGCACAACAGACAGCGGGCCGAATGGGGAGTTCAATCTAATAGAAACGGAAAAGAGGCTTCTTGTCAGGGTGCTCGAAAAAACTTCGTGGAACCAGACCAGGTCTGCCGAATTGCTTGGGATATCGAGAAAACAGCTCAGGACAAAAATGAAGAACCAGTGTCTACTTTCCGACGAAGAGATAATCGATTAACTGTCCCATTTGGGACAAATTAACCATTTGCCTGTCCCAAATGGGACAATATATTCCGTTCAGAAAATCCTGCTCCATTACAGATATTCCATCGTTTACAATTAGTTAAATTAATTCATACATTGTTGCAGCCCCTGGCATTGTTGTTGCTTATATTTAGTAACGCACAAAAAGGAGGATAACCAATGAAGCGCTTGTTGTTCTTTATAGTATTGATTGCCGCATTATTTGTCTGTTATGACCAGTTC
>CAWHNC010000109.1:0-18076 GCA_963830245.1 Nitrospirota bacterium | reverse complement strand
AAAATCTATTTTGTATCTAAGTTCTTCTCTGAGGGCGTTCAGATCGCGTATAAATAAATTAAAAATATCCTCGTAGGCAGAACGGAAATGGAGCATTGAATCCGATGTGGATTGCTCCAGGGTAGAGAGGTGGTTTGTTATGTGAGACAATAATTGATCGTGCATCTCTTCAATCTGCCGACAGGTAGCGTCATCAAGACTTTTTCTCACCATGAAAAGGGCCTTTCTCAGTTTTATTTCGTCGAAAGTGAAGTCCCCGGTTTTCAGGTTAAAGAACCCGAAGGACAGCACCAAAAGCAGAAATCCCAGGAGGCCCCTTTTTTTTACCAGCCGGTCTTTAATGAGCGCCTGGGTAAAAATATCGTCAAGTTTTATTTTTACCGGAGGGAAGGAGAATCCGGTAAATTCATCGGAAATCTTCGGCAGGGAAATATTGTTGTCCTGCAACCTGTAATTAGCGTTTAAATATTCATTAAGCGTAGCGATTTTTTCATCCATTGCATGTCTGTGTTCTTCAAGTGTATTATTCTTTTCGGACACCTCTCGCGCCAGGTTTCCCTTATGTTTGCCGAGGACCGGTGCGTACAATTTCTCAATAACAGACTTGTCGATCGAGTAAATAATGCCGTCGGTCGCCTGTATCCTGCCATTTCTCTGAAAAAGCAGGAGTTCTTCGCCGGTCAGAGACTTAAAAATTTTAGTCAATTGCCTTATGCAGTTCTCCAGTTGCATAGTAAGCACTTTACGGAGGGATTTTTGGGCCAGGCTCAGAATCTTTTGAGATATTCGCGACCAGCATCTCTATAGTGATGCCCTGCGCGGATGACGGAATGACGTTCTCAACGAAGTGTGTTACCTCATGGATTATTTCGTCGAGCTTTATTTTATCCTGCTCCAGGCGGTTAAGCAGATCATCTATGTATATTTTCCTGAAATCATCGAGCTTCACATTAACAATGGACATTTTGTGATTCAGTAGTTCAATCTGGGCTTTTTCCATCGATATATAATTGATATAACGCATGAGCTTTTCGAATCCGCTCTTTTCCTTCAGGTCCTGCAAGGTAGCATCCTCTTTCCCGTGGAACCACCTCAAGTTTCTTATCTGGTTGTCAAGGAAAGAAAGCACTGTCATATCGTCCTTGCCCTGATGCAGCAGCAGACACTGGTCGAGTTGCTCCCGGAGGTCTTTGCCGTTAACGGCATCCAGGCCGGCGCAGCCTTCGGTTTGGGGCGCCTTTAACGCATACAGGTATTGCAGTGCGGAAAGACCGAAAATAACGATGCCTTTGTACCCCAACTCCTTGAGCCTTGACCTCAGAAAATCAATAAATCGCAAGCCGGATTTTTTCTCTTCGCTCAAATACATAAGGTCGAGCTTGTTGACAACAACTATGAAGGAATAAAATTTCTGGTGCTCTTCAAAGACATTTTTTATATCTCTGAGGAACTCTTCCTCACTGGTTGTCAGGTATTTGGAATAGTCGATTATAAATAGGATGACGTCAGCTTCCTGTATCCATTTGTACGCTATCTCCCGGTGATGGCTCCCCGCAAGATCCGGGCCCGGTGTGTCGATAATGGTGTAGGGAAAGGTGCCGTTTTGCCTGGGCCTATACCTTATGTTCATGGCATCATCAGAGTTATCTCTCTCATTGCCGGTATGAATATTCTTGAATTCTCTCAGGACATACTGTCTTAGCGAGGCAGGGTTGTCGAACGATGTAGTGATATTCTTATAGAAAAGTGAAATTTTGCCGTTGTCGCTTTTTTTGTATATACAGGTCGTGAACGTTGGGAGTTCGATGCTCGTAGGCGTGTAATCATCGCCCAGAAGGCAATTAACGACAACGCTTTTGCCCGACTTTTTCATTGCCATTACCGCTACTTTCAGATCCTTCACCTGCATTTCCCTGATAGTCTCCCCGATATCGGAGATAGTGCGGAGGATGGTATTTTTATGTTCCTTCATCGAATCGTCGACGTGTGCATGGTATATGGAAGACCTTGCTTCCTCAATAAAGCTCTGCAACTGATCGAAGTTTTCCAGAAAGAGGTCCATCCTTCGGATTGCAGCTTCTTCGTTCAGCAGCATTACTTCGATATCGATATCAAGATAGAGCAGTTGCTGAATGATCTCACTCAGCAATTCCTTGTCGTCTGTATCCAGGACAAACCGGTATTGTGCGAGCTTATCTTCGTCCAGGAAACGGACCAATTCCATGAAACGTTCAGGTCTCAGCAGAACGTTGCCTGTGGATTTGTCTTTCAGAAAGGCGCTGCAGCCGAACGAGAGATCTTTTGCGACTCTTATTTTGTGGATGGATCTCCCATCTAACCCCGCATTATCGATGAATTGGAAAAGAGGAACGGCATCATCAAGAAGAATTTTTTTGTCTGCAATTGACATAATGCCTGGAGCTGAAGAACTGTCAGGCGTATAGAAGGCGCTATTGATTTTGACTACATCCAAATTCCCTGTCCCCGGAGAAGCTTCCCCGCACCATTAGATAATATATTATCGTGTTTCGGTTTTGTTATCAGCTTCAGCATGGTTCCGCATTTTCATTAAGGCCCTCTTTTGAACTTTAACATATGCCGGAAAAATGTTTCCAGCAAAACGCGGCTTCCGGTCCGGAATTCGGGGTGCAATTTAATACTTGACGATGTTTAGCGATCTTGTTAATATCATAGACGAAATGCACCATAAAAATTAAGGAGGCAGGAATGGCACCAAAGAAACCAGTTGCGAAGAAAGCGGCAATAAAAAAGGCTGTTGCAAAGAAACCGGCTCCAAAGAAAACCGTTGCAAAGAAGCCGGCTGCAAAGAAAGCAAAGGGCAAGAGGGCGCCGAATCCAGCCTTCATGAAGGCCATGAATATCAGCCCCGCCCTGGCAAAGGTAGTGGGAAGCAAGCCGCTCCCCAGGACAGAGGTTGTCAAAAAGTTGTGGGAGTACATCAAGAAAAACAAGCTGCAGGATTCAGCTAACAAGAGGAACATCAATGCTGACGCAAACCTTAAGGATGTGTTCGGGGGTAAGGGCACCGTCTCAATGTTTGAGATGACGAAGTTGGTCAGCAAGCATTTAAGCTAAAAATCCGTTTAGAAAAAGAAAGGCGGTATACAGGGCTTCCTGTGCTGCCTTTCTTTTTTTTAATCTCTTTCTTATAAATGAACCATTGAGCTATCGGTTACAAACCTGTGAAAAAGGACCATAACAGTCTCCTTGTGGGTTGTAATTGGCTTTCACACTCTTTTTCCGGCAATTCCCGGGATTGTCAAGGCCGGTTTTGAACGAATAGAATATAAATATGAAAGGAGGTAAGTGACATGACAAGCACGAGAGAATTAGTCAGGAACGAGAGATCGAGAATGATTACGCCTTTTGAAGAGATAGAGAGGTGGTTCGAGGACGTGTGGTCGAGGCCGTCCGCGCTTCTTGCTTCGTCGCTAGTGCCCGCCGGACGTCTCGCAGAACTGGGGGCGTTTTCTCCTTCTGTTGACATGTATATGGACGGCAACGAACTGGTGCTCAAGGCTGAGTTGCCGGGTGTCAGGAAGGAAGATATCGAGATAGACATTGCTGACACTATGCTGACAATCTCGGGCGAGAAGAAGAGAGAGGAGAAGCTTGAAGAAGGCTCCTGTTTCAGCTTCGAGAGGTATCATGGCAGTTTCATCCGCAGGTTTGAGCTGCCGGAGGGTACAGACCCGGACAAAGTGAAGGCTCACCTCGAAAACGGTGTCCTTGAATTAAGAATCCCTAAAACTGAAAATATTGTCGACAAGACAAAGAAAATTACGATTAGCTGACAGGTTACTCCCCGGAAGGTTCCTCCGGGGAGTTTTTTTTTCAACATTGACTAAGATAATCCTTAAACGGTACAATTTTTTATGCAGCACGCTTTATTTGTCTCTCTCCATTTGCATACTGAGTACAGCCTTCTGGACGGTGCAATAAAAATAGATGAGCTTATTGAGCAGGCCGTGGTGTATAAAATGCCTGCCGTGGCCATCACCGATCACGGAAATCTGTGCGGCGCCGTCGAATTCTACAAGAAGGCAATAAAAAAGGGCATAAAACCTATCATCGGCTGTGAGGTATATGTTGCCCCCGGCAGCCGTTTTGACAGGACAAAAACAAATCTGGACAGCAACCTGACTGAAGAAGCTGCTTTTCACCTTATTCTCCTTGCGCGGGACACTGCCGGCTACAAGAACCTGACCACTCTTGTCACAAAGGCCTATCTTGAGGGTTTCTATTACAAGCCCAGGATCGATAAAGATCTTCTGGAACAATACAGCGGCGGTCTTATAGGCTTAAGCGCGTGCCTCAAGGGAGAGGTCCCATACTATCTCAGATACGGCAATCAGGACAAGGCGCGCGAAGCAGCTTTGCGTTACAAGCACATCCTGGGCCCTGAGAACTTTTATCTGGAAATTCAGTCTAACGGCCTTCCTGAACAGGATACGGTCAACAGACAGCTCATCGAGCTCGCGAGTGAACTTCATATCCCTCTTGTTGCAACAAATGACTGTCATTACCTGAAGAAAGAGGACGCGCGGGCCCATGATATTCTCCTTTGCATCCAGACCGGAAAGACTGTGAAGGATGTAAAACGGCTTAAAATGGCAACGGATGAGTTTTATTTCAAATCTCCTGAAGAAATGAAAAATGCATTCCTTGAAGTGCCTGAGGCTATAGACAATACAAGGCTTATTGCGGAGCGGTGCAATCTCGAATTCACGTTAGGCAAGAACTTACTGCCCAGATACGAGGCCCCTGAAGGGACAACTCCCGATAAATATCTTGAGGCGCTTGCTGCAACGGGGCTTCAGGCAAAGATCAAGGGCGAAATCCCCGTTCACTATGCCGACCGCCTTGCCATGGAGCTTAGCGTAATAAAAAAAATGGGGTATGCCTCTTATTTTCTTATTGTTTGGGATTTTATCAGTTATGCGCGCAGCCACGACATCCCTGTGGGACCCGGAAGGGGATCTGCTGCAGGCAGTCTTGTCGCCTACTGCCTTGATATCACCGAGATCGATCCTATTAAATACAATCTTCTTTTTGAACGCTTCCTCAATCCGGAGAGGATCAGCATGCCTGATATAGATGTGGATTTCTGCAGGGACAGACGGCAGGAGGTAATAGATTATGTTGCCGGAAAATATGGGGTGGACCATGTTGCCCAAATTATAACTTTTGGTACTATGGCGGCAAAGGCAGCCATCCGCGATGTTGGCAGGGTGCTTGATATCCCATACGCAGAAGTTGACCGTATTGCGAAATTAGTCCCAGCCAACAATGTAACTATCGATGAGGCGATCAAACTGGAGCCGCAGCTTAAGGACCTGTATAACAACAACCAGACTGTAAAAGAGCTGCTGGACATTGCAGTGAGACTCGAAGGGCTTTCGCGCCATGCCTCCACGCATGCCGCAGGTGTTGTAATTGCTCCGGAGCCGCTGACCGACTTTACCGCGCTGTACAAAAACCCATCGGAAAGCACCATTACCACACAGTTCGATATGGGAGCGATTGAAAGCGTGGGCCTGTTGAAATTTGACTTCCTCGGGTTGAAGACCCTGACCGTTCTGAACAAGGCAGTGGAGTACATGAAACAGCAGGGAAAGCATATAAAACTCAATGAAATCCTGCTCGATGATGAAGCTACATATAAGCTGCTCAGCTCCGGCGAATCCACCGGCATTTTCCAGCTTGAAAGCGATGGGATGCGGGACATCCTTGTAAAAATGCAGCCGAACCGCTTTGAAGACCTCATCGCCCTTGTTGCCTTATACCGGCCCGGCCCTATAGGTAGCGGCATGATAGATGATTTTATAAAAAGGAAGAGGGGCGAAACAGAGGTCGAGTATGAACTGCCGCAGTTGAAGGCAATCCTCGATGAGACGTACGGAGTCATCCTTTATCAGGAACAGGTCATGAGAATTGCCAATAGAATAGCAAACTTTTCCCTGGGGCAGGCAGACCTGTTGAGGAGGGCCATGGGCAAGAAGAAGCCCGAGGAAATGGAAAAGCAAAAAGAATTCTTTATCAGCGGGGCCGTCGCCAACGGTGTGCCCGAGAAAAAGGCTGCACGGCTTTTCGAGCTTATGGCTTTCTTTGCGGAGTACGGCTTTAATAAATCTCATTCTGCCGCCTATGCCTATCTTGCATACCAGACAGCGTATTTGAAGACCCACTATCCGGTCGAGTTCATGACTGCAAACCTGAGTGTGGATATGGGTGACACCAACAGGGTGGTGAAGCTTATCAACGAATGCAGGAGCATGGCAATAGAGATACTGCCGCCGGACATTAATGTGGGAGAACGCGAATTCAGGATTTTCGGCAATTTGGTGCGGTTCGGCCTTGAAGCAGTCAAAGGCGTCGGCTCTTCGGCCATTGAGGTTATGCTGAAGGAACGGCAGAACGGCATTTTCGAGTCATTCAGCGATTTCCTGAGACGCGTCGACAATAAACGGGTGAACAAGAAGGTCATTGAAAGCCTTATCAAAGCAGGGGCTTTCGACTCGCTTTATAAGGGCAGCCTTGAGCCATCCACGGACTCGCCAGGCATAGCGCATGGCACATCACCGAATTGGGCCAGGGCAAAAGCTATGGAGACGTTCTCCTCTCCTTTGCATGCTGTTGACCTCGGTCCCGGGCTTTTTGGAGAGGCTGATTCATCTGACGACATGCTGCAGCCCTGGGATGAAAAAACGCTGCTACAATATGAGAAAGAAGCCCTTGGCTTTTACATTTCAGGCCATCCGCTGTCCCGTTATAGGAAGATGCTCAATCCGATGGATGTTAACAGGATTTCCGATATCGCGGATAAGGAGGACCGGGCTGATATATGCGTTGCCGGCATCATCAGCGATATAAAGAGCAAGGCGCGGGAGAAGGGGGTCACGGCTTTTCTTTCGCTGGAGGATGAAACTGGAAGCGGCGATATTTTTGTATACCCTGCCCTGTACAGGGACCTTGCGCCGCATTTGAAAAAAGGGAATGTGGTGATGGTGCGCGGTCAGGTTTTCAGGGCGGAAAAGGGGGCCAAAATTATGGCCAGGGAAATCCAGGATGTGACCGATATGGAGGTCAGCGTAAAATATGAGGTTTCTGTTAAATGCGACACTGCCGCTGCGATGAATGAAAGGTTCCGGAGAATAAGAAAATTAATGGATTTTGACTCTAACGGAAAAGACCATGTATCGGTATCTTTCAGGTTTTATCTTCCCGATTATTGTGTTATCATAGCATCTCAACTCCAGCCTATAGGTAATTTTTTGGCAGAAGTAGAGCGGATTACCGGTGGCATGGTTAAAGTATATTAACTAAAGGTTCAAAGGAAGAATGTTGAATGTTGAATGCTGAATTTTGAATTAATGAAGAAAGGCGAATTGTTTTCTTCCACAATGCAAAATTAAACATTTATCATTTTTAAGCATAGGAGCAATTATGAGTTATTATCTGGATTTTGAAAAGCCGCTTGAAGAGCTTGAAACAAAGATCGAGGAGCTTAAAAAACTTTCTGACGGCTCTGAAATAGACATGGCCTCTGAGATAAAACACCTCGAAAAAAAGGCCAAAGAAGTACGTTCGGATATTTTTTCACATCTTACGCCCTGGCAGAAAAATATGATTGCCCGCCACCCTGAACGGCCGTATGCGCTTGATTACATTAACCTGATTGCGCAGGATTTTATTGAACTGCATGGTGACAGAAGGTTCGGTGATGACCCTGCCATAGTAGGCGGCATCGGGAAAATAAACGGAAACCCGGTGGTGATTATTGGACATCAGAAGGGCAGAGGAACAAAGGAAAGGATATTGAGGAATTTCGGACAGCCCAATCCGGAAGGATACAGGAAGGCGTTAAGGCTGATGCGGCTGGCTGAGCGGTTCAGGAGACCGGTAGTAACCTTTATCGATACACAGGGCGCATACCCGGGCATGGGAGCGGAGAAAAGAGGCCAGGCAGAGGCAATTGCCGTCAATCTGATGGAGATGTCCAGGCTCAAAGTGCCGATAATTTCAATCGTTATCGGTGAGGGAGGCAGCGGCGGCGCCCTGGCCCTGAGTGTTGCAGACCGGCTCTTCATGCTGGAGCACTCAGTTTATTCGGTTATCTCTCCTGAGGGCTGCGCAGCGATCCTCTGGAAAAGAAATGGCGACCTCTCATCAGAGGACTTTTCGAGGGCCGCCAATGCGCTTAAGGTCACGGCACAGGATCTGAAGGCATTCAAAATAATCGATGATATCATCCCCGAACCGCTGGGCGGCGCTCACCGGGACCCTGAGGCTACTGCAAAACGTTTGGCCGAATATATTACAAAATCACTGGACGCTATAAAATCGAAAACACCCGGAAAGCTTATCGAAGAGCGGTACAAAAAAATAAGGAAAATCGGAAGTCTTATTCAAACAGAGCAGTAATATGGTTTATATCACACGTCCATCTCTGCGCGCACTCTTGCCCTTTTATGTTCGGGTTCATAAGTAGTTAAGTCACTTTACCAGGGAGATCCTTTAAAAATCCCTCAAATATACTCTTGCCATGTTTCAACGTCTCATCAGGAATATAAATCTCGCCTTTTCTGTATTTCGGATTCTTCTCTCTCCAGTTTTCCAAATATTTTATGGAGTAAAAGAAGTTCATATGGGGGCAGCAAGTCTCGGCTGTGCAGCAACCGCTTTCTCCCTGACTGACATATTCGATGGCGCTCTCAGGATTACAGGATTCTATCCCTCCATCTTTAACTATGATTGATATTTCCTTCCCGGTTTCCGGACACCCGGATAAAACTGTAATATTCTCATCCAGCATAAAATGGATACCTAAAGCATCCGTGGAGCAAAGGGCATAAACCTCATGTCCATCTTCAAAAATAACCCGATGGCGTGTTTCCCTGGCAGAAAAAGGATAAGCCGATACAATCGTGCCGTCTCTCCTCAGAACAATATCGTTTTCCTCAAGTTTCGCAAGCGAGCTGGTGACTATGGAGAAAGAAGACAATCTTAATCCTTTCATGATCTCCGCCGACGACGGGGCCTTACCCGTCTGCGCAAATTCCATCAGTATGTATTTCCTAATCGCCTCCTCAATTGAATTCAATTTTGCTTTCGCGATATTACCTTTCACTGTTTCGCCAATACTGTCTATTAAGCTCGACATTGCTCCCCCTTTCCGTTTTAATGACAAGGAAAAAATACTTACTTGCGTCTATACCTTCGGATACTTGCCGTAAATCGACTTCAGCACAACCTCGGCCTTTGACCCCACCACCGGCATGCGATCCCAGTTCACCTTGTAGTAATTGACGGTGTGCTTCAAGGGTAGGGCATTGTCAGTGATGATGCCGCCATTGCAGTCTGACGGGCACACAATGCATCCCGAAAGAAAGTGTATCGCCTCACCCGTGCCGTGATAGACAAAATGGGGCGTGTAGGGCTTGATGACATCGCTCCCCTCGACAATTATTTTCTCGTCGATCAGGTCCTCCAGGGCGGTTTCGCGGATCTTCCCGTCTTTTTCGAACCTCACGGTCACGATTATCGGGTCTCCTTCGAGGTAATCGTTCCTTGTCGTTGTCGGTTTCAGGCCCCTCCGTTTCTCGACCTCTTCCATCGGTATCTGCCTGCGGGATTTTATACCGAGCTGCTGTATGGCCTTGTCGATATCCGTCCGTGAAACATCGGTAGTGAATACAAAAAACGGTTCCATCTTGCCGCCTTTCGTTCCGAAGAATGCCTGGAAGCGACGGCCCCAGTCGGCAACAGAAGGCTGCGAGCTGTCCTTCTTCACTGTCGACGATATACGCAATTCCCTGTTTTCGAGGTCGACGACCATACTGTCTTCTTTTCCTTTCACTATCCTGACATTCTTGCCCTTTTCGGCCTTTGCAAAGGCCTTCGTACCCACAACTGAGCTGAGTCCCAGTACGCCGAGACCGACGACCTTGAGAAAATCTGTTCTGGTCATCCCTTCGTTATCTACCGGCATCTGCTGTTTATGTTCTCCCTTGCCCAAAAGCACGGAATAGGAATCCGAACAGCACGAGCACCCGGACTCTTTTTTGTTTTTCTCTTTCATTCCTTCCTCCTCCGGACCGATGCCGGTTCTCTATTCAATAATTATCTATGTCTACGCCTATACAAAAAATCCCGGCATGATGAGAAGCCATGAGGTCCTGATCACCAACCCAACCGCCATAAACAGAGTGTACCTGCGAAAAGGAAGCCGAAACAGGGCAGCCAGAATCGCCACAGCGGAAACCGGAACCCAGGGTAAAGCAACGATGGCCGGGAACAATCTTACCACAGTGGAGTTAGCCCACGCTTTGCAATTGAGCACTTTCTTTTCCGTGAGGAAAGGTAGGACTTCGGCAAGGAAAAACATGCCGATGCCAAATGTGAGCAGACCGACCAGAAAGAGGCTTGCGTAACTCAACAGTGTGCCCTTAATGATCCCGAAGGCTCCTGCCGTCGCGCCGAAGAGAATCTGTTTTGAAAAGGGAAGCATGACGTTTTGCGTAAGATGAGAGAGAAAGACCATTGCACTGGCACGCCTCCCGGTCTTCATCGAGCTGAAATAGTCGACGAACTTCTCAAGGTTGCCTTCCTTCAGGTTATTCGTAATAAAGAGGTAATGGAACTCGGAAGTGTAGTAATACGAATCGAGAATATAGAAATAATGACGTGCCACTATAAAGGCTCCGGCTGCAAACAGGAGTAAAAAGACCAGCACCATGATTTTCCTGTAAAGGACGGATCGGATCTCCGGTATTGTGACGTCCCTGCCCTTCCCGGACTCTTCCCCTGAGGTGAAGGTCCTTTCCCGGGTTACTGCGCCCTTAACAGTATCTTTGAGCCTGCTCTTCAGATTCAGACGGTTAAAGTACGTGAGCGGCGCTCGCGATACCTTCGCATTTCCAGCCATCGTCGCTTCGGGCTCGAAAAGGAGGTCGAGGATATGGATAGTAGGAGTTGCGGCTCCGAGGAGGTTTGCACAGCCCGCACAATAGGTAATAATCGGCCTTCCGGCAGCTTCTTTCTTCCTCAGGGCAGTCCAGTTCTTAGAAAGTTCGGGTGAAAGAAAGCCCACTGCACCGCCTTCGCCGCAACAGATAGTCGTCGTCCTGTTGTGGGGCATCTCCTCTATTGTCAGACCCTGCCTGCTTGCAAGTTCCCGCACCGCCGAATGGACGGAGTCCTCGAACCGAAGCGGGCAGGGGTCATGGATGGTCACGGTCCCGCTCACCTTTACAGTTTCAGACGTTCCGTTTTCCGCCATAACTTCGTAGACCGTGCGGACTGACAGACCCTGTCCAAATTTCTTGAACACTTTGAAACAGTTCGCACACGCGACGAGCACCTTGTTGATACCGTTCCCTACGAGGAAATCTCTCATTTCCCCGAACATGGCGCTTATGTGGCGCTCCCGTCCTAGGTCATGGGAAGGCTTCGTACAGCAGTCGAGGACGATCCCCAAAGTGGGGATGTCTTTCTTCAGGTAATCATAAATTTGTGTCACCCTTCCCGGGCGGGTACCCGGCAGGGTGCAGCCAGGGAAGAATATAGTGTCGCAGTCGGCCGGGAACGTGTAGTAGGAATATCTCCTCGAAGTACCGCGCCGCTCGTAGCCGAGAATGACGGAATGTTCGGGATAGTCTCCCCATCTCCTGGCTGCGGTCTCCTGCCGCATAGCGAGCAACATCTCTCCCGGGTTGATATTAACCGGACAGACTGCAGTGCAGAGCCGGCAGAGGCTGCACTCAAAGGGCATAGCGAGATAGTCCTTGTCTTCGGGGTCGTAGGCGTCGGCTATCCTCTTCGGAGTGCCGTATTTCTGGAGAAACTTGCATTCGCTGACACAGAGTCCGCACTCAATGCATTTGCCGGAAATCATCTTGATTTCAATCCGGAGTTCCGGTCTCACCTCCCGGGATGATAACCCGGACGCCATGCAAGCTGCTGTCATTCCTTATCTCGTCCCCTGTTGTTGTGTTTGCTGGCATCATAACCATTCACGGTAAAAGGTGTCCAATATTTATAATCTATGACTCTGCAGTAATAAATCGGAATTATCTATTTGACATATGCACAGATGCTCTTTTGCGAACAGCTATTGAGACTCAAGAAACGCATGGCCGGAAATTGCAGGACGGGAACTGCAGACTCAGTCAAACAGAGCAGTAACGAACTCGGATGGATTGAAATCTTTTAGGTCCTCCACTCCTTCGCCCACGCCTATAAGCCTGACAGGAATACCAAGCTCTTTTTTTATCGCAAAGATTATGCCGCCTTTTGCGGTCCCGTCGAGTTTGGTCAGGGCAATGCCAGTGACTCCTACTGACTCGTTAAATATGTGGGCCTGCCTGAGCGCATTCTGGCCGGTCGTCGCATCTACTACAAGGAGAATTTCCTGTGGGGCATCGGGCATGGCTTTTTTAATCACGCGGTTTATTTTTTTCAGTTCGTCCATAAGCTGGCTTTTTGTATGCAGTCTTCCCGCAGTATCGATGAGGACCACATCGGTCTGTCGTGCCTTTGCGGCTTCAACAGCATCGAAAGCGACTGCCGCAGGGTCTGAGCCGCTCTGGTGTTTTATAATATCGGCGCCGGTGCGGTGGGCCCAGATTTCGAGCTGCTCGATTGCCGCCGCCCTGAAGGTGTCTCCCGCAGCAATAAGCACCGAGTTTCCTTCAGACATGAAACGTGATGCAAGCTTCCCTATGGTAGTGGTCTTGCCAACGCCATTGACACCAACGGTCAGGATGACAAAGGGCTTTTCGCCGAAAGTGACGAGCGGTTGATGAATGCCGAGCAGCGAGACCATCTGGGACCGCAGGGCTGTCTTCACGTCTCCGGACGTGCGTATCTCGCCCGAGGTTACTTTCCCTCTGAGAAAGCCTGCTATTTCACCGGCGGCCTCTGCACCGATATCAGAGGTTATGAGTATTTCTTCAATAGCATCAATAGCGGCGATATCGACTGTACGGTTCAACAGAACGGTTTCGACGCGCTCGACAAGATTCTTTTTTGTCTTCGAAAGACCTGATTTAAGTTTATCGAGAAAGCCCATAGTGATTATGTGCGGCGTAACGGTGAGACTTGATAACAGGCACGACTGAAACTGACTTTATCGCCGTTATCAAGCTTCAATTCCTGAATATGTTTACAGCTTCCATTAAGGGCGAAGATTGACGGAGATGGCGTTCTTTTCTTTTGTTATATGGAATTTGGACGGCTTCAGTAGTTCAATCTTTACCGTAACCATACCTTTATTCTGAGCATCTTCGTCAACCATTATGTCCCCGATGAATGATGAGGTAAACTTGTATGATTTTTCCACTTTGCTGCCCACGGGTTGTACTTTAAGAACGACCCACCTTTTGCCGTCTATCATTTCGGTTGTTGCAGCGTATTTTAGAGAATTGTCAATGCCGGGTATATTTACTGTAACAACTGATTTCTTTTTTGACTCGACCAGTGAAATATTGTTGATATCAAGCTGGCGGTTTCCCTTAGCTTTAGTCTCTTTCACCCGTTTCTCTTTAGCTTCCTTAAGTTCTTTTGCTTTTCCTTTTTTTGTCTTTTTAGTTTGTTTTGCAGGTGTAACCGCCTTGGCCTGCTGTTTTTCAGCTGCCGCCGCAGGTTTTTTTGCCGAGACAGACGGCTGAGGCTGAACAGGAGATGAAGGTGTCGAGGTCTTTGCAGAGGTCGCCGTGATTGAGAAGGCCTCGGACTTGTTGTACTGAACTTCAACCACAGCGTTACCATTGATGAATTCCGATGCAGGTATTTTGTTCGGCACAAGGGTCCCGCTTCCGGTAGTGGTAAGGAGCACGTCAGGGCCAACCAGATTGTAATTTTTAATGACATGGTTAAGCTGATTATAGACGGTCACTTTCAGCTTGAATTTCTGACCGGCCATCGCTGATTCAGGCGTAGTAACCTCGTACCGTTCGGGAACCGGAGATATTGCATGAATTGTCTCAGTCGAACCTTTTTCTCCCTTGACGTTATCAGTGGCGATGATGGCCATGTCTTCTGCAATATCGTATCGCAGGTCCACTTTTGCCTGTCCGTTCACGAACTCATAGCCCGGGATAGTGGAAGGGAAAGGTTTTAACCTGCCGGTCGAGGTGAGCGACACGCCGGTACCGACGGATCCGTAGTTTGAGACTACATTGTTAAAGCGGTCAACCGCAACTATAGACACATCAAAAGGCTCTCCTGCAATAACGTCTTTAGGAGCGAATAGTTTAAATGAATTCACCGGGCCGCTGTTTATTTCGATCTTATCGCTGCTTCCGACACTGCCTGAAATCAGGTCCTTGGCGTCGATTTGGGCTGTCCCGGATTTTTGCGACACAAGTGTGATAGTACCGGACCCATTCCTGATATCCGGGTATCGATGGCATATCAATTTTGGGGTCTGCATCGCCTTTAAATATAAGATTGATATTTTTCCCGGGGATGGGTTCTAACACCGTATTGCCGTACGCATCTTTTGCGATTATTCTCAAATCAAAGGGATCACCAGCCTGTGCAATGCGGGGTGATCTTATCACAAAGGAAGTAAGCTTGTTCGGAAGAACATTCAGGTCTTTTGAAACGATTGGAATGGGACTCCCGCTTTCGCGGATAGCAAGAGTAAAAGACTCGGCAACCTTGTCAGAAAGCGTGACAAGCAATGCCCCGTTCGCAAATGACGATGATTTAAAGGACGTGGGTTTCACCACAGCTGATCCGGTGACCCATATCTGGAACTCTCTCTCAGTGTCGCCGAAATTGAAAAGCACGTTGTTGAAGGCGTCTACTGCCTGCAGACTTAGGGTGGTATCTTCTCCGGCAACGATCTTTTCAGGGAGGGCGATATTGAAGTGATCAAATTTCCCCGGATTTATAAGAATCTCTCCTGCAATTGAAAACGATGGCGCAACTATGGTCAGGGTTATCAGCAATTGCAGAAAGATTAAGAGCTTTTGCATTCTTTGTAGCATATTTAAAACCCCCTATAGTTATATTAATTTCTTGTATATTTTATTTTTCCAAACGAAGTATATCATAAAATAGTTCATATAGGCATTTCTATCCTAATGTATTATATTAATGAGCAATATACTAGCATAACACATTAAATTTTACCACTTATAAACGCAAGCGGTTATGGAAAGGTCGGGTCAGGTGAAGTGCCCGGCCAACGACCGGTCACCAATGTCCTTGATATAAATTGAAGGTACTTTGGTAATATTAGCAATGCCTGGGGACACTGCAAAGGCCAGCTTATTGCTGCGTGTTATAGCAAAGCTGGTTGATTTTATTATTATTGCTATAGCGATAAAGGCTGTCCCCCAGGTGGGCTATTTTGCCGGCCTCGTCCTACCTTCTTATCAGTGACGGTCTTTTTGACGGAAGGAGCCTGGGGAAGAAGATAATTCGATTGAGAGTGATCTCTCCAGTGAGGCAGGAACCCCCGGGACTTTCAGGGATTCGATGGTGAGAAACATCACTTTTGCCTTCTCTCTCCTCCTGTACAAGATACCGCTGCTGGGATGGTTTTTTGTGCTGCTTATAGCAGTACTGGAGTTCCTGCTGATGCTGGGCAATGAGGAGGGCTTGAGGCTTGGCGATAATCTGGCGAATACCAAAGTAGTTGAAGGGTGATACCAAAAGTATATGTTAAATTTTGGATTTTGAATTGTTGTATTGATTATTAATTAAGCATTAAGCATTCAACATTCAAAATCAAAGTTAAAGGGGGGTGGGCAGCGTGTTTTTTCATAAAATACTGGGCATGTTCTCGAATGATCTTGCGATTGATCTGGGGACGGCAAATACACTTGTTTACATGAAGGGGAGGGGCATCATCTGCAACGAGGCTTCTGTTGTAGTAATCAGAAGAGACAACAAACTCCCTGTAGCAGTCGGCATAGAGGCAAAAGAAATGCTGGGGAAGACCCCCTCGAATATTCTCGCTATCAGACCGATGAAGGACGGGGTTATTGCTGATTTTGACGCAACTGAAGTCATGCTTAAATATTTTATTACAAAGGCCCACAACCGGAAGAGCTTTGTATCTCCGCGCGTGATAATCGGAGTACCGTCCGGTATCACGCAGGTGGAACAGCGCGCGGTCAAGGATGCCGCCCATGCTTCGGGCGCCCGCGAGGTATACCTTATTGAGGAGCCCATGGCAGCAGCAGTAGGTGTAGGGCTGCCGGTTGGTGAGCCGTCAGGCAACATGATAGTTGATATCGGCGGGGGGACCACCGATGTAGCGGTGATATCACTTGACGGAATTGTTTACAGCAAGGCGGTGCGAGTAGGCGGCGACAAGATGGACGAGGCAATCATGGCTTATATCAAGCGCAAATACAATCTTATGATAGGGGAGCGCACTTCAGAGCGGATAAAAATTGACCTTGGTTCGGCTTACCCCACCAATAACCCTGAACCTATGGAGATCAAAGGCAGGGACCTTGTGTCCGGCATCCCGAAGGCTATTAATGTGACCGAGGATGAGATACGGGAGGCGCTGCAGGAGAGTATCGGGCTTATTCTTGATACAATCAAAGTCACGCTTGAAAACACTCCCCCTGAGCTTGCTGCCGATATTGTCGACAAAGGTATTGTTCTGGCAGGAGGAGGCGCTTTGCTCAAAGGTCTTGATATACTGATCAGGGAACAGACCGGAGTGCCGGTGATCCTTCCTGACGATCCTCTTACCGCAGTGGTCAGGGGGTGCGGAATGATGCTGGATAAGCTGGAGCTTCTTCAAAAGGTTGCCATCAGCACTAATTAATGTCAAAGGGTAGAAAGAGACTGCTTATCCTGTTTGTCCTTGTCTCGGCAACCGTTGCACTAATGAGTTACCAGCATGATAAAAGGGCCTTTTCTTTTTTTGATGCAGTAATATCCTACCCGTATTATGCGCTCAATGAATTCACTTCGAACGCCGGAGTTACGTTTAGAAGGATGCGGAGTGCCTTTGAGGAAAATAACCTGCTCAGGAAAAAGGTCAATGAACTCCTGCTTGAAAAACAGCAATACAGGGAGATCATTTTGGAAAACGAACGGCTTAAGGCGCTGCTGTCGTTCAAAGAGCAGGAGCCGAGATATGTGACGGCAGCCAGGGTCATAGCGCGGGGACCGGACAGGCTTCTGAATATAGTCATTATTGACAAAGGGGAAAAAAGCGGAATAGAAAAAGGCATGGCGGTCATTACACCTCAAGGCCTTATCGGCAAGGTTTATTCTGTGAGGGATTCCTTTTCGGATGTATTGCTCTTGAAGGATTCTAACTTTTCTGTAGCGGTTAGGCTGCAGAACAGCCGGCGCGAGGGTGTAGTGTCAGGTGCGGGTTATGACTACTGTCTGCTGAAATATGTTCCTCCGGAGGAGAATGTGGTAAAGGGAGAAGTGGTAATAACTTCGGGCTTTGACGGTATTTTCCCCGAGGGCCTGCCGGTCGGCGTGGTCAGTAAAGTGAGAAAAGAGGGGATAGAATTTTTTCAATACATAGAGGTAAAGCCTTTTCAGTCGAGCGATAAGGTGGAAGACGTGATTGTGCTCAAACGGGTGCTCTCCAAAAATTAGAAATGAATGTGCTGAAATGGATACTCCTTGCCGTGCTCGTTTTTTTGCTGCAGACGCAGTGTCCTTTTATACGGGAGTTCTCCAATCTTACTGTTATTCTTGTTTACTATTTCGGATTGAAAAGCCACCAGCGCAACGCAGGCCATGATTATTCGGGAAGCAAATCAGAATTTGAGAGCGTTGTGTTTGGGGTGATTATCGGCGGGATGGAAGATGTCATATCCGGATCCATAATCGGCCCCGGAATCCTGAGCAAGGGGCTGCTGGGACTCATGACTCCGATTGTTTTTACCGATATGATATTTAAATGGACTCCGCTTTGGGGTGCGATCATTGTCGTTATATTTACGCTTTTTGATGGGATGGTGGTTGTCGGCTCCCGGATGATGTTTACAGGGGTTCATGTCACCGGCGTTATAGTTCTTCAGGCTATGTGTGTTCAGTCTATTATTAGCATGCCGTT
>CAWHNC010000108.1:0-13233 GCA_963830245.1 Nitrospirota bacterium | reverse complement strand
AATCAACGATCGCTTTGATTTGCTTTCGCTTTGCAAAATCGGGATCCCAATTCCGTCTTTTGTTCTAAGGGCGCCTTTGGCCCAATGCGGAATACGTGATCTGGCTACCCCGGTCCTCAATCGCTTCGCCCCAGACTCTTTCTACTTCTGAACTCCCGCCTCCGCAACCGCCTTGTTGAGAGAGCTGACGATCTTCTCTTTTTCTTCCGGCGTGAAATCTTCGGAGTAGAGTTTTTTCCAATCGCCTGCGTAGCGGAAGTATTTGTTCCACAGGTTGGGAGGATCGACAAGTTCGCCAGGCTGCCGTCATGGGCAAGATGAGAAAGGACCTGCTTTTCAAACTGCGGCCAATCGCCTCCGGAGATAACGGCCACCTTGAGGATGCCGAGAAGGTCGTCCAGCAGCCGCGACATTTCGGCGTCCAGCGACGACTTGCTCTCGGCAACGGTGCTGTCGAGATCGAACACAATCAGTTTTTTCATTCCGGGTATCTCGATTTCCAACACGTTCATTGAACCTTGGTAGGCTGCAAGGTACACGCTCCGAGTACCGCAGGTATCAGAAAAACGTCACCCTTTCCGATTTCACATGTGGTGCCGCCATGGTGGAGTTGCCCCTGGCCGTCGATGCACACCTACACTCGCGGCACCTCGGCGTATCCCACCGTAAATGGCGATTCGCCACGCAGGCGAGACAACCAGAAGTAGTCGCAGTGGAAAAGCCTTTCGCGGCAAACTAGCGATGTCGTCTCCACCACGGGCGCGACCAAACCGCCCGTACAATGGCCAAAATCGATGCAAGCCAAGGCCTGATCTATTTGGAGCGCTCGCGGTTGGCCGGTCTTTGGGTCGACATGGTTCCAGTCGAACAAGCGAAACGTCACGTCGCTGTTCTGCTGAACCTCGAACACCACCAGGCCGCCACCCAGCGAGTGAACCATTCCAGCGGGGTTGAAGACGGCGTCGCCGGGCCTTGGATGGAAGCAGCTCGGCATCATTTTTTTCCCTGCCTTTGATTGGCAAATAAGCCCGACTCGATCCCGAAAGGGAGGAGCGCTCCCTTCACACCCAGGACCAATTGCGTGAAGAGGGTATCTTTGACATCGAGGGAATTACAGAATACAAGCCGGATATGGCCGCTCAGGATGACGTGTCACGTATTCATTTTTGTATTCCGCATGTCCCGTCAATAACCACTAAATCCCATCTCATTTCAGCAGGCGGCGCCATTAAGGCTGCCCGGCTCCTGATGGACGGCGCAGTCGACAAGGCTTTCGCGCTTGTGAGGCCTCCGGGACACCATGCCATGAAGGTGGTCCATGGCAGCCGGGGATTCTGTAAGATCAACATTGAGGCCGTAATGATAGAGTATATCCGTGAGCATTATGGTCAGAAGCGCGTTGCCATAGTCGATACCGACTGCCACCATGGTGACGGATTCCAGGACATCTACTGGAATGACCCGAACACGCTTTTTTATCTCGCTTCACCAGGACGGCAGGACACTATACCCCCGGCACGGGATTTATTGATGAGAAATGGCGGCCCCAATGCCCTCAACCGGACCATTAATATACCCCTTCCCCCTGGAACGTGTGATGAAGGGTTCATCTATGTAATAGATAATATCGTGCTGCAGATACTGGCCGATTTCAAGCCGGACCTGATTATCAACTCCGCGGGCCAGGACAACCACTACTCAGATCCGCTCACAAATATGAAATTCACGGCACAGGGCTATGCGCTCCTGAACGAAAAGCTGAATCCGCACATCGCCGTGCTTGAAGGAGGCTATTCAATTCAGGGCGCCCTGCCATATGTAAACTCCGGAATCGCCCTTGCCATGGCAGGAGTCGATTTCAGCAACCTTCGGGAACCGGATTACGATCCTGCGCTGCTGCGACAGGACAACCAGATAACGGAGCATATCAAACAGCTGAGTGACAAGATTACCGGGCAGTACTTTGGCCCGGTTAAGTCGCGGCAATATAAAACCGGGTCTTTCGTATCGCGGAACAAGAATATTTTTTATGATACCGACATGATCCGTGAGCGACAGAAAGAATCTGTTATGGTATGTGACGATTGCGCCGGAGTCCTTCTGATAGAAACCGCTTCAGACCTCCATGACCTTTCAGTCTGCGTGGAGATCCCCCTCGGGGCCTGCGACCATTGCAGGGAAAAAGGGCTCCGCATCTTCGAAGAGGCACACCGAAGAGAAGGCAGCCCTCCGGTAAAACTCATCAACCGCAGGGATAAAGTCTACATTCCCTAAGGCAGGTCTTCGTCATAGCGCATTCATCAGTCCAAGCTCTCTCAGCTTTTGCGCCTTTTTTAGCCTTTTCAGGCGATATTCGAGTGCCATGGCGGCCTGTTTGCTCTCACAGTCAATGACAGTCGCCAGTTTGAAGGGTCGGTGGGCCCATACAAAGCGGCTTCCTGTGCCATTGGAGTGGGCTTTTATGCGCCTCTCAATGTCGTTGGTGACGCCAATATAGAGAGAGCCTCCTTTGCAGCTAAGAGCATAAACGGACCAGGGACGCGTTAACCTATCTTGCAGATCTTCACTCACTGCCCTATTATACTTCTATCTGCGGACGCTTTGTAAGATATGCCCCCGATCAGAATCTTCGCCAGGCGTTTCGGCGGTACACCGTCTCCTGGCTGATGGCGCGACACTACTCCTCATAGGCTCATCCACAAATAGATAGACCGCTGGATGTCTTACTGATATTTCGATGGCTGTACTCTGCCGGACGGGTTACTAATTCAATGAGTCTTTGTACTCAACGATGATTTCGTAGTCAACACTCGCGTGATTCTTGTCGAAGGACTCGTTTTTCCCTTCACATGCAAGATTCCGTTTTAAGGTCTTCTTGTGCCCTTTTACCACGTTGGCAATAATTTTCGTAAGATCAAACCCCCCGCCTTCACAACCAGGGATCGCGCAATTCATCTTGAAGTTCGCGGCAGAGTCAGGGAGGAAATTGACGGTGCGGACCATGAGAACAGGTATTGCTCCAACATGGTAATAAGTTAAAACAAGGGTGATCTTCGAAACGCCGGGGAAATGCTCCGAAACCAGCCCTGCATCGATGTCCATCTGCGCTCTTTGCTCCCTCTTCTGCAACTGAGCACTTCTGCTGAATGACATGGTTATAAACGCTCCTTTCCAAGTTTATAGGATTTTGTACGAGGAATATGGGACGACAAACAAGAGATAACAGGATAGCGGGCCTCATCGGCCCGCGTTTGTCGTCTCTTTACTCTGTTTCGCTATGAACGCAATGCAAACTTCCGGCAGGAAAGATGGACTTTCATTCAGCCGGTTTTCTTCATTTGTGCTTATTATTGCTTTACGACGTTCACGGCCTTGGGCCCCTTGTCTCCCTTTTCGACATCGAAAGTCACCTGATCACCTTCTGCAAGTGATTTGAAGCCCTGTGCCTGAATAGACGTGTGATGGACAAATACGTCGCTGCCATCTTCTGCTGTGATGAAACCAAAGCCCTTTGAATCGTTGAACCACTTTACTGTACCCTTCATAATTGTGTTGTTCTCCTTCGCTGAGAAATAAAAAAACCACTTAGACAAAATGTCCCGTGGTCATAAATGATCTAATTATATATTATAAATCTCGCATCACCCGCTTTATGAAATAGTATAACATTAAAATCATTGAAAATTCAATATCTGCTTTACGCGTCCCACTTCGCCGCTTTCCAGGCGGACTTTGATTCCGAATGGATGCTCGGGTGACTTCGTTAAAATATCTTTGACAGTTCCATCTGTCAACTTTCCAGTCCGCTGGTCTTTTTTCAATACTATTGAAACGCGTAATCCTGGTCTTATATTGGAACGTCTGGTCCCATCCATAGATTGTTCGCCTCCCATCCAGATTGGATGCAAAAAAAACTCCCTTTCTATTATACACCGGAAGAGTCTGTAAACGGAGGGACGGTCTCGGGCGGTTGAACTATATCCGGAACTTCTTTACGCTTCGCACATGTGGAGGTGTTATTCCGTTATAATAAATGAACCCGGAAAAGGTGCGCAGGTTGCTTCTTTTTTGAAATGTCGTGTGCTCTTCTATTCGAGGTGAAATTTGGCATTGGTGAGTTTGCAAGAAGTGAGGCTCGCGTTCGGCGCCGCTGAATTGCTCGCCGGGGTGAGCCTGCAGATAGATCGCGGCGAACGTGTCTGCCTGGTAGGCAGAAACGGGGCAGGGAAGTCCACACTTTTAAAAGTTATAAGCGGTGTGATTTCCCCTGATGCAGGCGAGGCCATACTGCAGCGTGATGCAAGGGTCGGTTTTCTGGAGCAGGAAGTCTCACTGGACCTGCCCGGAACTGTTTTTGATATCGTCTCAGACGAACTCTGCATGTGCGATCTGCCCTCTGAATACCACACTTCCGGCAATTCCACCGGACACGGGGATGAAGCTGGGAATATCACGGATTTAGAGCGTTTACATAGCCCCGGCGAGTCCTCGGACAGCTGGCGCACAGAACACAGGGTCGAGAAAGTCATCTCCCGGTTGAGATTGGACCCTAATTCTTCTTTTGTCGATCTCTCGGGCGGATACAAAAGAAGGGTACTTCTGGCAAGGACTCTCGTGAGCGAGCCTGACCTGCTGCTACTCGATGAGCCGACGAACCATCTGGATATTGAATCTATTGAATGGCTTGAGGAATTCCTCCTCGATTTCCGTGGCGCCGTACTCTTTATAACCCACGACCGGCGGTTCCTTCAGACCCTTGCGACCCGGATAATCGAGCTAGACCGTGGGGATGTCACAGACTGGCCGGGTGATTATGCAACCTATCTTATGAGAAGACAGGCCGAGCTTGAAGTCGAGGCTTCGCACAATGCGCTTTTTGATAAGAAACTTAGCAAGGAGGAGGCTTGGATACGACAGGGGATCAAGGCCCGGCGCACACGCAATGAGGGCCGGGTAAAGGCCCTGAAGGAGTTGAGGAGGGAGCGCCTCGCAAGACGCGAACAGACCGGTAGCGCCGTGATGAGGCTGAACGAGGCGGAAAGGTCAGGCAAGCTGGTTCTTGAGGCAAAGGGTATAGGCCACAGCTACGAGGGTCATCCGGTGATCCGCGATTTCTCCACCACTGTCATGCGCGGGGACAAGATCGGCATTATCGGTCCAAACGGCTCCGGGAAGACCACATTGCTAAATATTCTCCTCGGCGTGCTGCAACCTTCAAACGGCTCAGTAAGAATGGGGACTAATCTTGAGGTCGCCTACTTCGATCAGCATCGCGCGCAGCTGGACGACAATAAGTCGGTCGTTGAAAATGTGGGTGATGGGTGCGACACTGTAACGGTCCACGGCAGGACAAGGCACATAATCGGTTATCTTCAGGATTTCCTCTTTCCGCCGGAGCGGGTCCGTTTGCCCATAAAGGTATTATCGGGCGGAGAGCGAAACCGGGCGCTCCTGGCAAAGCTCTTTACTAAACCCTCAAACGTGCTCGTTATGGACGAACCGACGAATGACCTCGATACCGATACGCTGGAACTCCTTGAGGATATGCTGATAGCATACAAAGGCACGGTTTTTCTTGTGAGCCATGATCGTGAGTTCCTGAACAACGTGGTGACGAGCACCATAGTATTTGAAGGCGACGGAAGGCTCTCGGAATATGTTGGAGGATACGACGACTGGCTTTGGCAGCGCGGCCCGGCAATACCCAGGACCGGGAAGGTGAAAGAAACCGCAAACCCTGAAAGGCTCCGGGCAAAGCAGGCTGCGCGTCCGCGCATCCTGACATTCAATGAGAAAAAAGAGCTTGAAGCTCTGCCCGGGCTGATAGAATCCCTGGAATCGGAGCGCGCCCGGCTTTATGAGTCCCTTGCCGACCCTGACTTCTACCGACAGGACGGAAGCAGGATACCGGCGACAAAGGCGGCAATCCAGGAACTCGAAAAAAAAATTACTGCAGGGTATCAAAGATGGGAGCTTTTGGAGTCACTCCCGAGAGGGACATAAAAAGCCCATTCCAATTCTGGAATGGGCTTTTTACATTACTTGTCGCTCATTAGAGTGCCTGCTTTGGCAATATTAGCGGCCGGCAATTCCCGTAGTATGATCGTAACAGCTTCCGCAGGGCATTTCGCAGTCTCGCAGATAGCCTGGGTTACTTTTTTCGCCAGTTCCCGCTTTTGTTCAATAGAACGGCCCTCTAAAAAATCGATCTGAACTATTGGCATTTTCTCTCCTTTTAACGTTTTATTGGTATATATGGATACGAAATCAGAACCCCAATTCTTCCCCGACGACAAAAACATGGACATCTGTAAACTTTGGCTTCTTTTTCATAACAGTAGTAACATTACAGATCCGGGTGGCACCTTCACAATCCATGCATTCACCTGTTGTGGTACAGGGATTGGGGAGTTGCAAGCGTTTGTTGTTGATAGGTGCGGCATATAGTTTGATCCGTTCTTCCGCAGCCTCCACGTCTTTGACTATTTTATTGGCGCCAACAACCACGATTACTTTCTTTGGACCAAAAATCATAGATGCTACGCGGTTTCCAATTCCATCAGTATTGACCAGTTTGCCGTCAAGCGTAACAGCATTGGTGCCGGTGAGAAATACGTCACAGGTCAACTGCCGACGGCGGATCACCATTGCCTCCTCGGGGGTCAAACCGGCTTTCCCGTGGTTTAACACCTCGCTGCCACAAGCTGCCAATTTATCCAGCAATCCCAGTTGCATCACTGTCCAGGAGCCGCCTATTCCTACTGATGCGTTGGGCGGTATCTGTTCGAGAATTTTTTCCACGGCCTCAACTCCAGTCCCGCAATATGTAGCGGTAAATTTGTTTTTGACCAAAGCGTCCACCGTCCTTTTACCGATCACATCATTGTGCCAAGACCCGAATTCGTTCATGCTGTCTCCTCCTCTTCGATAAAATTAAATACCTATTGAGAATCAAAGGTCCTATCTTGCTTCCCGCATCAACAATGCCATTATTTACCAGATTCTACTTATAATATTACTCTATAAAGACAAGGTCAAGCTTTTATACTTTGAAGCAACCTTGACAATTTAACCGCCGGTGTTTTAACTTCTCAGTACGCCGCATAATGGCACACAAACCATTGCAAGAAAAATAGATTTTAAGACTCGAAAATATTGAATTACAAAACCGGCGGAGATGAAATCAGCGGGTTGGCTTCCCTGCACTGCCATAAATGAATGCCTAACTATACAGGAGCTTATGATGAAAAAGTTGAACATTGCAAACATGGAACTACTCTCAGGAAACGAAGCGATTGGCAGAGGGGCTATTGAAGCAGGGCTTTCCCTTGCCACGAGCTATGCCGGTACGCCGGCTACCGATATCCTGGAGTACATAGCCCACAATTTCCGGGGTGACGCTGAATGGGCTGTGAATGAAAAGGTAGCGCTCGAAACAGCGATCGGCGCATCATATGCCAACAAAAGAGTGCTCTGCTCGATGAAGCATGTAGGTCTTAATGTAGCGGCAGACCCTCTTATGACTATTGCATACCTCGGCACAAAAGGCGGCCTCGTGCTTGCTATCGGGGATGATCCCGGAGCTTATTCCTCACAAAACGAACAGGATTCCCGCTTTTATGCAGGATTCGCAAAGATACCCTGCCTGGAGCCGAGCGACTCCCAGGAAGCCAAAGATATGACAATAATGGCTTTCGATCTTTCTGAAAGATTCCGGCTTCCTGTAATGCTTAGAAGCCTTACAAGAATTTCACATGCTTATTCCCCCGTCAGTATCGGGACGCCCAGGGAGGAAAACAAGCTTTCACTCGAGAAAGACCCTGACAGAATGCTGGCGGTCCCTAAAAATGTGGTCAGGTTACATTCTGCTTTAAACAGGAAATATGACGAATTGAGAGAGTGGACAGTGACGTCAAAGCTCAACGTAATATTCAGGAACAAACAGAAAAAAGGCATTATCGCGTGCGGAGTCGCCTATGCATATGCAAAGGAATACGGGGATGAGTTTGCTTTGCTCAAGATTTCCGCTTATCCTGTCAGCGAAAACACGGTCAAGAAATTTGTCAGGGGGCTTGACGAGGTCTGGGTCCTTGAAGAAGGTGAGCCTCTCATAGAGGAAATGACAAGAAAGTACTCCAAAAATGTGAAAGGCAAAATGACCGGGGAACTCAGGTCCGAAGGAGAACTGGGGCCTGATGCACTTTCAAAATATGTTTCTGAAGGGGCCGCCGGAAGTCGTCCGCCGGCTTTAGCAGAACCGCTGCCCCTGAGGCCCCCGGTGCTCTGTCCCGGTTGCCCTCACCGGGAGTTTTACAAGGCACTGAAGGCTGCCAACCCTGCATTCACGACCGGAGATATAGGTTGCTACACGCTTGGCGCAGCACCACCTTTAAATGCCCTCGATACCTGTCTCTGCATGGGGGCAAGCATAGGCCAGGCTGCAGGCATAGCGAAACAGGGAGTAAAAAGAGTTGCTGCGGTGATAGGGGATTCGACATTCATGCATTCGGGGATCACCGGGCTCATCAACGCAGTTTACAATAAGGCGAACATAACCGTGTTCATTCTGGATAACGCCTCGACCGCGATGACGGGACATCAGCCGACTCCGCTCCTCGGTATTTCAGCAAAAGGCGAGGAAGCCGGCAAGATCGATCTTGAAGCACTCTGCAAGGCCTGCGGAGTCAGCTCGGTCACTGTAATTGACCCGTATAGCATGGAGACAGCGGAAAAAGTGATCAGGGAAAAACTCGATGCGGAAGGCGTAAACGTAGTCATATCACGCAAGCCCTGTCTGCTCGTTTCCCGGAAAGTCAAAAAACAGGAAGGTCAGGAATAAAATAGGGAATCAGGGCTACAAATTGTAAACCTCTTTTGCCGAAAGGACTTTAATACCGCCGTCAGTCAGGGCCTTGACAGCGGCATCCGGGTTCTCTGTCCGGATTACAACCACTGCCTTCTCGGCTGTTTTTTCGACAAAGGCGTACAGGTATTCGACATTGATATCCTCGTCATTCAATATCTTCAGCGCTTCTGAAAGTCCGCCGGGATGGTCCGAAACGCCGATAGCGATGACATTATTTTCTCTTACAGTGAAACCGCTCTTCTCAAGGGCCTTCTTTACCTTGTCCGGCTCGGTGACAATGAGTCGCAATATGCCGAATTCAGACGTGTCGGCAATTGAGAGCGCGCGTATATTTATCTTTGCCTTTGCCAGCTTGTCGAGGGCTTCGTATAACCTGCCTTTCTTGTTCTCCAGAAATATTGAAATCTGTTTCACTTTCATTATGGCGCTCCTTTAAGGTTTTAATGAGGTTTCGTAAAAAGCTCCAGAGGCAAGGCGCGCAAATCCTGAGGAATGAGGCGTACTCTGTGTACGCCGCACGGGGTCCCCAAAAGCCAAAGTCTTTTGGGGTGCGAGTGACGAAGGATGCAGCGCAACGCAGAATATGGACTTTTTACGGAACCTCATAGTTCGCGCTTGTCGATTACGCGCTTAGCTTTACCCTCGCTGCGCGGGAGGGTCTTTGGTTCCACGAGAGTGACCCTGACCCTTATCCCTACCGAGCTCTCAATATGCTTTTCTATGTTTTTCTTCAGCTCTTCAATATGCCTCACCTCGTCGGAGAAGCCCTTTCTCGACATCTCGACCTGAACTTCTATCTCATCAAGATGATGCGGCCGGGTCAATATTATCTGATAATGGGGCTCAATGCCTTTAATTTCGAGCAGGGCCTTTTCTATCTTGTAAGGAAATACCATAACGCCCCTGATCTTCAGCATGTCGTCTGTGCGGCCCGTGATGCGCTCCATTTTGATAAGCGTCCTTCCGCACTTGCACACTTCCCTCCTCAGCGTGGTTATGTCGCGAGTTCTGAAGCGGAGCATCGGCGTAGCCTCGCGGGTCAGGGTAGTCAGGACCAGTTCGCCCTGTTCTCCTTCGGGAAGCGGTTCAAGGGTTTCAGACGATATTACCTCCGCATAAAAATGGTCTTCAAATACATGGAGCCCTGTTTTTTCCGGGCACTCGTGCGCAACGCCGGGCCCTATTATCTCTGTTAGACCATAAATGTTCAACGCCAGAATATTGAATCTTTTCTCTATTTGCTCACGGATTTTTTCACCCCACATCTCGGCGCCGAAACAACCTGCCTTTAACTTTATTTTCTTGGAGCTTATCCCCTCATCTTCGGCCACCTCCGCAAGGTATAATGCATATGAGGGCGTGCAGGTTATGACAGTGGCGCCGAAGTCCTGCATTACCTCAAGCTGTCTTTTTGTATTTCCGGCGGATATCGGGACGACGGTGGCCCCGATCCTCTGAGCGCCGTAATGAACACCCATCCCGCCGGTGAACATCCCGTAACCATAACAGTTCTGGATTATGTCTTCATCGGTCGCTCCGGCCATGGTCAAACAGCGGGCCATCACTTCGCTCCACAGATCTATGTCACCGCGGGTATATCCGGCCACCACAGGTTTTCCGGTAGTTCCTGAGGAGGTATGGATCTCCACTACTTCGTTGCGGGGTACTGCAAACATGCCGAACGGATAACCCTCCCGGAGATCGGCCTTTAAGGTGAAAGGTATTTTGGTTATGTCCTCAAGAGTTTTAATGTCTTCAGGTTTGAGCCTGGCTTCGGCGAATTTCTTTTTGTACCAGGGGATATTATCATATGCCCTTTTGACAGCCTTTCTTAATCTCTCAAGCTGCAGCGTCTGCCTCTCCCTGACGGGCATACACTCCGCATGTCTGTCCCAGATCATTTTTCTCTCCTTAATATCTATATAACTATTTGGCTTCCTTCCTGCTGTAAAACTTCAGACCCACATTCTCAAGAACTCTCTTTGCGTTCTCTATGTCTTTCACCTCAACCAGCAAATAGGCCCTCTTCCTCGATTCAGCAACGTATACGGACGCATTTTCGATGTTCACGTTATTTTGCGCAAGGATGTGAACTACATCGTGTAATCCTCCCGGCTGGTCCGTCATTTCAATGGCAAGCACTTCGGTAAGAGAAACCGTAAAACCGTCCTCCTTCAGTTTCTCAAGTGCGAGCTCAGGCTTGTCGACCATGAGCTTTATGATTCCAAATGCGTTTGTGCTGGTAATTGATATGGCGAGGATATTAATTTTCGCATCAGAGAAGACCTTTGTCACTTTTTCCATTTTGCCGAGCTTGTTTTCTGCAAATATAGAAATTTGCGTTACCTTGTCCATAGCGACTCCTCCTTACAGTGTTCTGTTATCTATGACTCTCTTTGCCTTCCCCTCACTGACCGGCAGTGTGCCGGACTCCAAAAGCTCCACTTGGGGTTTTACAAGGACCGCAGACCTTACCTTGTCTGTTATCAATGACTTCAGCGCCAGGAGGTGCTCGATGTTGCCGTCAAATAAACCTCTTGAGATCTCAACCCTTATGGTCATGTCGTCATAAGATCCGAGGACTATCTGGTAATTCTCGGCAACGCCCTTGATGCACATCAGCACCTGCTCTATCTGCTGCGGGAATATGTTGACGCCCTTTACTATGAACATGTCGTCGGACCTGCCGATTATGCGGGATATCCTGGAATGCGTCCTTCCGCATTTGCATTTGCCGGGCAGAACGCTTGTGAGATCTCTCGTGCGGTAGCGGATTATGGGCATCGCATCACGCTGCAAGGTAGTGAAAACCAGCTCTCCAACTTCACCTTCCCGGACTTGTTCTCCTGTCTCGGGATTGATTATTTCCATGAGAAACATATCTCCCCATATGTGCATTCCGTTTTTTTCAGTGCATTCAAACCCGACGCCGGGCCCGTTCATTTCCGTCAGGCCATACGAGTTGTATACGTCTATGCCGAAGATATCCTCAATTTTCCCTCTTGTCTCTTCAGAGTAAGGTTCCGCGCCCAGATACGCCCTCTTGAGCTTCAGTCCCTCCCTCGGGTCGATCCCTCTCTTCTGCAGTGCCGCTCCAAGATAAAGCGCATAACTCGGCGTGATATGAACAGCTGTCGAATTGAAATCCTGCATAAGCGCTATCTGCCTGTCCGTATTGCCGGATCCGGCGGGAATTACAAGTACGCCCAACTTCTCCGCGCCATAATGCATGATCAGTGCACCTGTGAAAAGGCCGTAGGTCATCATGTTCTGCAGCACATCGCCCCGCGTCATTCCAGTCATTACAAGGCACCTGGCGATGAGTTGAGCGGCATTATTTATATCCTTAGCCGAGAAAAATATAGCCTTTGGCTTACCGGTCGTGCCGCTCGAGGTATGGAGCCGCACAACATTGTCCCCTGGGACCGCAAGCATTCCGTACGGATAATTGCATCTGAGGTCGTCGCTGGTAGTAAACGGCAGTTTCCTTACATCTTTCAGCGTTTTAATATCTGCCGGCCTGACCCCCAGTTCATCAAACTTGTCCCTGTAATACGGGACCTTCTTATACACATTCCGTACTGTCTTCTGGAGCTTCTGAAGCTGGAAAGCCTCCAGTGTCATTCGGTCCATTGTTTCAACCTGCTTTTGCCAGAACATCTTTTCGGTCTGCCTTAAAGTGTTTTTTGAACAAAGCGCCAAGCTCATTTAATCTCCCTGCCTGTAATGAATGCCTTCATGTTAATTTCTATCGTTTTTACCGGCACCGACTCTTCGATCGTCCTCTGCCAATCCTCCACGGTAAAAGGAAGATAACGGGAGAGGGCGCCGATAAGAATAATGTTTTCGACCTTGAGGTTGCCCAATTCTTTGGCTTTCTCAAGCGCTTTAACCGCATCGACCCGGAATCCGGAGGATTCCAGCTTTTCCTTGATATTTTCCGGATACCTGGAGTTTTCAGGGATTATGATAGACGGCGCGACCTGCTTGCTGTTGAGTATAACCTGCGCAGAGGGTTTCAGAAAATAAGTGTATCTGAGCCCTTCAAGTTCTTCGAGAGCGACCAAAAAATCGGCCTTGCCCCCCGGAATCAGAGGTGAATAGACTTCCTCGCCGAAACGGACATGGCTGATCACACTGCCGCCTCTCTGGGCCATTCCGTGAAGCTCGCTCTCTTTAACCATGAACCCGGCTGAGAATGCGCATTTCGCAAGGATCTTGCTTGCCAGAACAATCCCCTGGCCTCCTACCCCCGCTAACAAAATGCTTGTAATATTCATGCGCCTTCCTGTATGCCGGATGTTAAAAATAGCTAAAAATTTTATCACACATGAGGGAATTACTGCAACCAATCTGCAATAAGAGGC
>CAWHNC010000107.1:0-9356 GCA_963830245.1 Nitrospirota bacterium | reverse complement strand
GAAACGGTCGCATTCTTCGCCAGGGCAATGAAAACGCCGAAGTCTCCATTTATTCATATGTGACAGAAGGGTCATTCGATGCTTACATATGGCAGACACTGGAGACAAAGGCGCGGTTTATCGCTCAGGTCATGACCGGGCGTAATACTACGAGAACAGTTGAAGACGTAGAGACTGCGGCACTTACATACGCGGAGGTTAAAGCGCTGGCATCCGGAAATCCGCTTGTTCTGGAAAAGGTGAAGACCGATGCGGAAGTAAGGCGTCTGTACATGCTCAAATCGCAGTTCAGCAGTACGAGGGACCGCAATGTCCGGGAATTCAAGATACTGCCTACGAGGATCGAAACAGTAAAGAGACGTATCACCGCTCTCGAAGCCGATATCAAAACTCGCAGCATTCCTGAAAAGTTCGAGATGAATATCAGAGGAACGATATTCACAGAACGTAAGGATGCTGGAGCCCAGGCGATGTGGATTGCAGCCGGGCTCAAGGGCGTCGGTGGGCGTGAACATGTCGGCGCTTATGCCGGCTTTGATTTATACATCGATGCGAGGTATCTCACTGTTCAGTTGGTAGCACAGGGCGAAGCCGAGCATGCCGGTAAGATTCTCGACAGCGAGGTTGGTTCTATTGCAAGCCTTGACTACGCACTCCGCAGTATGGAGGAGGATGTGAAGGATTACAGGGAGACGCTCGACAACCTGGAGAAGCAGTATCTGAAACTGCAAGAAGAGTTGCAAAAACCGTTCGAGTACGAGGCAAAGTTGAAAGAACTCTGTGTAAAACAGGAGGCGATTAATAAGAAGCTCGACCTCGATAAGAGCGAAAGCGGTGTCGCAGTTGACGAAGATGAGAACCTGGCGATAGCCGCGTAATTGGAAAACCTGTCAAGAATAGCGCCGGGAGGCGTTGTTCTTGACAGGAATGCTCTTTAAAAATTGTCGAATAATTAATATATAAAAATAAGGGGGCCCCATGGAAATTGAAGTTGACAGTCATGAATTAACAGGCAGTACCGAGTACCATGCGGTAGACGTAACTGTTAAACATGAAGTGCGAGAATATGAATTATCTTTCACGATTGCGGTAAATCACGAAGAGAATTCCGGATCAAGTGAAACAAATGTCAGATTTTGTGAATGGTTATCTGATGTGCCACAGAATACAGAGACCGCCGAAGCAATCATTGCAAATGCCGAAAAATACTTGAAGGACAATGCTGAAAAAATTATCGGAGAAAAGCTGAACGGTTAATATTCTTTAGTAAATCTATAGCCTCTACAGTTGGTATCTACCCGGATACGCTGTAGAGGCTTTTTTGTTTTTTCCGATAAAATTACAAAGGGGATTTATGACGAAATTTGAGCTTATCACTAAAATAATAGAACAGAATATTCTTGCCGACAGGACGGCAAAGAAGAAGGGCGTAAGACAATACGCCGTCACCGTCTTGCAGAGCGTCTTATGATGGATGTTCTTAGCATCAGGGGGGCGGAGGAGACGAAAGGCGTGCGAGTTTGAACATCTGCTTAAAGAAGGTGTTGATACAAGGTATGCACCATGCTTAACCACCCTTCAACTTGTCCTCATGGCAAACCTATACCGCCAGGTGATTGCTGCATCGAGGCCAGGAAAACCGGGACTTGGGAGTATTGCCGCTGACCGAGTTCAAGTCAAATGAGGAGGTAGAGATAGCCTTTATTCAAACCGATGACGACAAAAAAATGCAGAAGCTAATGGCAATGGGTGTCTTGCCGGGAAACAGTATCCTTGTTTTACAGACCTTTCCTTCATATATATTTCGCATCGGATATTCAGAATTTGCAAGTAGATTCTCAAATGGCGCGGGAAATATTTGTAAGGCGCACATAATTTGTTCATGGTGAAACTGTCGGAAGGAATACTGGAGACGCTTTTTCGGAATGCAAGCGACGGGATCATGATTCTCGACAGGGAGGGGACGATCCTGGATGCTAATCGAAAGGCCTGCGAGATGCACGGCTTCGCCGAAGACGAACTCGTGGGAATGTCCGCAGAAAAATTAGTAACGACCCGGGACAGGCCCTTCCTGTGGGAGAGGATAGAGAGGCTGCTGAAAGGCGAGGTGCTGCTTTTCGAGACCGATCACTACAGGATGGATAAAAGTATCCTTACCGTCGAAGTGAGCGCAAAGGCAATTGAGGTGGGAGGACGGACGGTGATATATGCGCTCCAGAGGGACATCACCGACAAGAAGAAGCTCCAGGCCCATCTCGCATTTCCAGAAGATGGAATCCCTCGGCGCTCTTGCCGAGGGTATCGCCCATGAGTTCAAAAACACCCTGACCGTGATTCTCGGTTTCGCGGGACGAATCCTCCAGGACGAACTGCTCGACTCCGCTACCGTCAAATACGCAAGTATTATCGAAGAGTCGGCTCGGAAGACTTCCCTGACAGTGTCTCGTCTGCTCAGCTTTGCCAGGAGGGATGTCTTCAAGCCCGTGCCTTTGGATATCAATATGATTGTCAGGGATACCATTATCCTGGTATCTATGTTCGTGCACGAGAGGATTGTTGTTAAAGAGGAGCTGCAGGAGTCTGTCCCGTACATTGTCGGGGACGCAGGCCAGATAGAACAGGTGCTGATGAACCTAATGGTAATGCTAAGGACGCCATGCCTGAAGGCGGAGATCTGACCGTCAGGACCTCTATTATAGATATAAGACCCGGTGTCCTGGATATCCCGGCTACAGTCAGGAACGGGCGGTATGTCAATGTTGCCATAGCCGATACGGGATGCGGGATTGGTGAGGAACACCTGCCGCATATCTTCAAACCTTTTTATACGACTAAGGAAAAGGGGAAAGGGGACAGGCCTCGGGCTCGCTATCGTATATAGCACGATCAAGGAGCACGGGGGCTATGTTACAGTCCGGAGCAAGGCCGGTAAAGGCTCTGAATTCAATATCTACCTGCCTCTGTCCAGGGAGAAGATCGTCACCGTCGAAGACAGGCAGACCGTGCAGTTCAAGGCCCCGGGAGACAATACTGGTGATCGACGATGAAACCTCTGTCATGGAGCTTATCAGGGAGGCACTCCTGATGGGCGGGTACAATGTTGTTATGTACGACGACCCCTTCAAGGGTCTGGAGTATTTCAGGGAGAACATGGAAGCCATCGACCTGGTGGCTCTGCAGTATTCCCATGCGCGGGCTTGACGGAAGGTGGTTGATAGGGAACTTTAGAGAAATAGTGCCGGAGGTTAAGATAGTAATGATGACCGGCCTTAATATGGAGCAGGACAAAGGCGCGGCAGATGGCCTACTCAGAAAGCCCTTCGGTGCCGATGAGCTGCTCTCTATAGTCAGGGATTTCCTTGATAAGAATGAACGCGAGTAGGTGACTCTCCTTCTTTTGACTTATGGGAGGATATGAAGCATGCCTGCTGTGGATAGTGACAGTGCCGGGAAACTAAGTATAATGGTGGTGGACGACGATACGAACATAACTCTCGCTCTCAAGCTGATCATCAATTCCCATTTCCAGTGCGATACCATAGATACCGCAGAAGATGGCCTGGAGGCGTGGCAGAAGATACAAAACGGGAAGTACGACTTGGTCCTTTCGGATTGGAACATGCCCCGCATGGATGGCGGCAAACTCTTGGAAATGATGCGTGCCGATCCGCAGACCCAAAAATATTCCCTTCCTTATGCTCACTGTGCGAAGGAACGTTGAAAGTGTCGCCTCTGCTGTAAAGACCGGGGTGAACGAATACATCGTCAAACCCTTCGACAAGGCGACTCTGATACGAGTCTGGAGAAGCTTCTGAGCAGGAAGTCGCTTCGCGCCGTGACCCTTCTCCCGCGAGTGCAAGTGCAGAGCCTGCCGCGGAATCTCCTGTTGATCAGAAATCCATATCGATTAAGGTGATGACGATGATCGGGAAAGGAGAGGTGCTCCTCTCCCAGCCATGCCCCAAGTGATCTTTACAATCGAAGAGGCGCTGAAAAAAGAGGACACAAATAGCCAGACCCGTCGAAGCTAATCGAAGTGGACCAGGTTATTTCTTCGCAAGCTCATCGCTGTGGCAATTTGTCTACTACCGGGGAGTAAAAGAATGTACAATGGTGGAGGACGCCATTATGCGCCTGGGATGCAGGAAACAAGGCAGCTCGTATCCCTTATTTCCAAACAGAAATCTTTTCGCACTGAAGGACAGGCGCTATGAAGAGATTATCCTAAACTTTACCTCCATGCAATTGCCAGTGGGGTGGCCGGCCAATCCCTGGCAAAAGAGCCTTCAATTCCCGGACCCTTGACAATTTTTCTCCCTTGGACTCTTCCATGATATCGGGAAACTCCTCGTCCTCAAAGTGCTCTCCGATATCACGAAGGACATGCATGGGCTGGAACTCACCTCCATGCTCGACATTATGGATGCGCTTCACAACAAGGCCGGATTCGTGCTGCTCTCGAAGTGGGGGTTACCCCAGACTTATTCCCAGATAGCCCTGAATCATCAGAACATTGCGGCTATCGAAAATCCGGAGAGGGAATTGCTCGTAGTATATTTTGCTAATCTTTTTACAAGGAAGCTCGGTTTCAGCCTCAAGGAGGATGACGGAGAAGATATTCTTAAGGGCAAGGCTGCGCGCCTGCTCCGGATAAATGAGGAGATCATGCAAAAGATGTCCGAAGAGGTGACCGAATACGTGGCACGGGTAACAAACATGGTGTAAGCAGCTATCAACATTGATTCATACCCAGAACAACTGTAATGAGGTTCAAGCTGCGGGAAGATTGAGTGTTATATGTCTGTGTGTTAGTTTGAAAAGAGTCCGGAAGAGGAGTAATATAAGCGGATGAGACCGATAAAGAAGAAACAGGTGCTTTCCAGTGAAATAATCTTCAGCAAACTGAAAGACCATACTGATCTCTTAAAAAAACTTTCTGTTAGGAAAATCGGACTTTTTGGTTCTTTTGTATGAAATAGATGGAAAGCATGTTATACATAACATGGAGCGATAAAAATATTTTGGGAATTACAATAATTGATGAACAGCATCGAGGGATTGTAACGACTATCAATTCTTTTCACTACTTTATCCAAAAAGGGTGCGGGCGTGACGCAATAAAGCCTACCTTGAACATGTTGGAGCAATATACAAAGCTGCACTTTCAAACTGAAGAAACCTTGTTGGAAGAATCAGGGTATAGGAGTTTTGATGAACCGTGGCTTTCCAGGCATGTTAATCTCCATAAAGAATTGATGAGAAAGACTATCGCCATTACGCGGGATCCAAAAGCGTGTGAAGATCCGTATATTGCTTTAAAGTTCTTAAAGACTTGGTGGCTGGACCACATCAACGTGGAAGACAGACAATATGTTGACTATGTGAAGGGGAAATTCTGAGAATTGCTGCCTGCTTATCCGCAATAGTTAGGACTTCACCATTCCGAAAGCATATGAATCAGTTTCCACACTTCCTATTGTGAATAATTGTTTGGATAAAATTACGCCCGAGCTTGAGGGGTCGCAATTTTTGGTTTTACTGTTTTGGGCTTGTTTCCCTGCGAAATGATTCTTATATATTCTTTCAATATTGTTTTATCTATTAAGGACGCGCTTACGCCATTGTATTGTCGATCTATGAAAGCAATAAATTGAGATAAATCAATTTGATAGGCCTTAATAGTTTTTGCACTTAGGTTTTTTCATATTTACAGTGGAAAATAAAATTGTTTGCACAGTCATTAACTTTTAGCACAATAAATCACCTCGTTTTTTGTTTTCTATGAGATTGTTCAGGTCGAGAACTAATTGTAAAGTGGATATTTTGAATATCTCTCTGTTCCATGTTTCTATGTTTAAATAACAAAACATTTCAAATGAGAGGTGTGCCCCCACTGATGACGATTAGCAATCAATTCCTCAAAATATAATATCCATTAGCAACTCATAGCCCCTTCGGGTCGTGCCTTTGGTACGTCCTGAAGGGGTTTTTTTTATTTTCTGAAAAATATCGGAGGTGGCTCATGCCATCAGATGACAATGGCGACAAACCATATGGAAAGAGCTGTGACAATTGCGGCCTTTGGCGGGAAAAATGTCTCGCTGCAGATAGCGGTCTTGCTTGTACAGTTGACCTGCATTTGCGGAGAATTGGTGCGGCAATAAAGAGGAACAAGAAAGCAGCGCTGCTACTCGGCACGCCTACGTTCTGCAAACGCCCGGCAGCCTAAGAAGAGGAGGAGGCATGGATATCTCTGCAAAGAGCACTGACGAATTGCTGGAGATGGCGTTCCAGTGTCTCTCGGAGCTGCAGGCCCGAACGCAAAGAGCGCCGGCAAATGTGGTTTTCAAGCAGACCAGGGATACGCTGGTATATGAGAATGGCATACCTGCCGACCGGAAGGGATGGCTATATTTGCCTTGTCTTGAAAGTGTATCCCACTTATTTCAGCCCATATTCGAGGGCAGCGGAAAAATCTACCGCAAGCTTTTGCTACCCGGTACCACACTCCAGTTTTCAGGACTCAAAGGTAAGCAGGTAGTAATTTCAGACAAAGGGCCTGAACACTCTGTTGAAGTTGACGGAGCGTTTGTGTCGGGCCCGATAAAGGTGTTGTAGTATCAATTTTATCAAAGGAGGTTTTTAGCATGACTCTTCCGGAAAAGGCAGCAAAAATGCAGGAAGAAAGCAAGGCGATAGTTGCACAGGCGATTAAGCAGGCCGGGAAATATGCCAGTTTTATAAAGGTCTTGTCGCAAAAGAAGAATATCGGTACGAGGGATAATCCTTCTTTTGTCGAAATAGAAACGCCTTACATGGTTGTTGTCGGTCGCGTAATCGAAGCGAGAGAGGAGCACCAGGAGGCCGGAAAGAAGATTGTATTTAAGCCGGCTGAATTTATGATGGCCCCGGACGGCAAAACGCAGCTCTGTAGAATAGCAATAGAATCTGAAATTCGGGGTACGGCGACTGGAACTATAGAAGTCGGTACAATCGGCAATGTTGATAAAACTAACCCTTACGCTAACGCTGAAACCAGTGCTCTCGGCAGGGCCCTCGGATTTCTCGGATACGGAGTATTTGGTTGTGGGATTGCTTCTTATGAAGAAGTGTCTTCTGCGACAGAAGTAGCCAATAATGGAAAAGCATTTGCTGCTCAGGATGCCGGGTCTCAAAAGCCCGCACATGCCGGCACAATCTCTAATGTAGGGAAAGGCGCAAGCAGCAACGCGGGGACGGCCATCAGTGCCCAGGTAAAAATCAAAGCAAAAACGGCACTTGTCGGGGCAGGTTTCACTGAGGGTGAAGCGGCCAAAAAGATCAATGAGGCTATGACTATTGACGATATTAATAGTCTTCTTCAGGAAGCAGGCTCTGCGAAGAAGGCAAACGTGGGTGCAGGTCAGTCTTCGGGCGCTCAAGATACCGGTAATAAGATGGAGGGTGCCCAGGCCAAAGGCACGGCAGAAGAATCAAGCGGTCAGGCAGAGGGGAAACAATCTGCCGGCACTTCGACAAACAGCGAAGATTCAAAGCCGGTCGGTGCAAAAGAAATTATCGGGCTTAAGAAAAAGCTCAAGGAAAAGGGCCTCGCCGACGAGGATCTGACAAAAGTTCTCCCGGGTATAAAAACAAGAGGCGACTACCTTAAAGTGATTGCTGAACACGGTATAGCAGCTTAATCTTTCTATTCCATTGCCGCAAGGTTCGCATCCTAAAAGGATGTGACCTTGCGGTTTTTTATTCTTCGGGAGTTCAAAAAATTAATATTAATATGGAAAAATTGCTGAAACCCGAAGAATTAACCGAATTATTAGGAATCGAACTATCAACCCTCTATTCGTGGACCCATCGCAAACGAATCCCTTACGTCAAGGCCGGTAAATTGGTGAGGTTTCGCGAAAGCGATGTGCTGGCATGGATAGAGAGGCAGACTGTTAAACCAGGGGGGGGGGGAACCTACCACCCAATCTCGCACGTACAGAACCGAAGGCGAAGAAGGCCGTAAGGAGGCCGGCGCAGCGGGATTCCCATGTTGACCGAATCGTCGAAAGAGTTAAGAGCGACATTCTTAATGTCCAGTAAATCTGATATACTACCCGCAAGGTTTTGATCTTTGAAAACGATAAGACTCAAGGTCTTGCGGGTCTCGGAAATGGAGATTTTGAGATTATGAAGAGACAACGCAAGAAGATAATTAGTGATGGCTTATACCAAAGGGGAAACGTCTGGTGGATTTCTTTCAACCTTAATGGGCAACGTTACCGTCGATCGACCGGAACTGAGGACCGGGCTCTTGCAGAGCTGATTCTGGCTAAGACAAAGGTGCAGATCACGGAAGGCAAATGGTTTGAGATCGATGCAGCAAGGGACTATACCTTCGATGAACTGATGCATAAGTATTTAGAGGAGCATTCGAAGGTTAACAAAACTCCTGAAAGCACCGACCGGGATAAGCATTATATTATCCATCTCAAGCGCATTTTTGGTGGCTTGACCCTTGATAAGGTAACTGCGAAGCTTGCCAGCGAGTACAAGGCCATGAGAACGCGGGGACGGAGCCAAACCCGCTACGATCAAGAACGAGTTGGTATGTTTTAATCACGCCCTTAATCTGGCGTGCCGGGAGTGGGAATGGCTGCGCTACAACCCGCTGTCGAGAGTCAAGATGCCTGTCACTGCCAACCAGGTCGACCGCTGGTTATCACCGGAAGAAGAAGTAGCGTTGATGGATGCCTGCCATGATCGCCCATGGCTGAAGGATGTTATAGTTTTTGCCTTGAATACCGGTGTAAGGCAAGGCGGTATCAGACATCTCAAATGGTCGGACGTCGACTTCTTCAGGAGAACGGCGACCCTCAAGAAGAAAAGCCGTATGAGCCAGGGGAAATATACCATTCCCTTAAACCAGATGGTGGTCGAAATGCTGAAAGCAAATCGCAAGGTTGTATCGATGAGCGGCTATGTCTTCACCCAGCATGGCGAACAGCTTTCAAAAAGAGAAATTCAACGCCAATTTGTAACTGCTACCAAAAGGGCGGAGATTTCATCTTTCAGATTCCATGACCTTCGTCACACTTTTGCGACAAGGTTGGCACAGGCTGGAATAGATATTTATACGATATCGAAACTGTTAGGGCATAGCAGTGTGAAAATGACGGAAAGATATGCCCATCATTGCCCGGAATCCCTGCGTTATGGGGTGGAGATTTTGCACAAATTAAACGCGGAAAAAAGACATGAAAAAACAGGCGGATAATGATTAATGTGGCGTAAGTTTATTGCAAATGTGTCACAATTTGGTCACAGTTGGGAGTTGACACCAGTATAAGTAATTGCTTTATAATGTAAATTCA
>CAWHNC010000106.1:0-26003 GCA_963830245.1 Nitrospirota bacterium | reverse complement strand
CCTTGGAGCGGGTATTTCATATCCCTGCTCCTATATCAAGTCTATGAAGCTTGAGGATGGTATCAAGAATTACCAGTACCTGGACCGGCTTTGCTCTTACTATGCAGAACATGGGGTCTTGATTCACCGCGAACAGCCCGGCTTCCTTACCGGCACTTTGATTCCTCCCGGCATCGGTATTGCTGTTGGAGCCTTGGAGGTTCTCTTAGCGGCCGGCCAGGGCGTGCGTCACTACAGCGTCGGGTTGACGCAAAATCTGGACATAGTTCAGGACGTTGCCGCGCTGACAATCTATGAAGAAGTCTGCCAGCATTATCTGAAGAAGGCCGGGATCGATGATATGTTCATCTCCGTTGCCACGCATCAGTGGATGCAGGCATTTCCGCATAATGAAGCAGAGGCCTTCAGCATTATCATTATGGGTGCTATCATCGCTGTACTTGGGGGTGCTACTCAAATCATTACAAAGACATCTCACGAAGCCATCGGCATCCCGACCAAAGAAGCCAATGCCGCAGGCGTGCGTTCGACCCGGAAAGCTATCAGTATGATGCGTAAACGCAGATTGCCCATAGATAACGAAGTTAAAGATGAAATGGAAATGATCAAGAAGGAGGCCATGGCGATCATCGATAAAACCCTGGAATTAGGCGATGGTGACGTTGCTGTTGGAGTTGTCCGTGGATTCGAGGCTGGAACCATTGATATCCCCTGGGCGCCCAATATACATACCCAGGGAGCTGTTATTCCTGTCCGCGACGGTAAAGGAGCTATACGGTATTTAAAGACCGGCAATCTGCCTTTCAACAAGGAGATATTGGAGTATAACCAATCGAAGATCCGGGAAAGAGAAGATAAGCTAGGCGCCAAAGTTGACTATGAACTGGCATGTTTCGACATACAGGAAATTTGCGATTCATGCATTTAATCAATCTTGGGCGGTTCAGTTAAGGAGATTGTAATGAGCAACAACTCGGAAGATGAGAATGCTGCAACCCGCCAAACTGAAAATTGTAATACTGTGATAGACATGCCTGCCATAACTGCTGGAGAGCTTTCACAGAGAAAGCCGTTCATAAGGGCCACAACAAGAGTTACAATCCTTATCTCATTGATGTACTGCATTATGTATCTGGACCGCGTCAAGATGTCTATGGCCGCCAAAGCAATGATGAAAGAATTTGGATGGTCCAATACGCAGCTCGGCTTTGCATTCTCGGCTTTTTTTTGGCCTTACCTAATTGGTCAGTTGTTCGGCGGATGGTTCGTCAAACAGATCGGCGCTCGCAAGACGCTGATCCTTCTGGCCAGCCTGGTTGCCGTTACTACTGTAGCTACCGGGTTCATCAATGGACTTGTCACGCTGATTGCTGTCAGGTTCGGCCTGGGTTGCGGGGAGGGTCCGGCCTGGTCGGCTGCCACCTCAGCCATGAGTGATTGGTATTCTGTAAAGAGCTTTGGCTTCATTCAGGGCTTCACCCACAGTGCGGCACGATTGGGCATGGCGATCGCGCCACCCATTGTCGCCTGGGCCATGGTTATTTCAGGCTGGCGTTCGGCATTTTGGTTCTGCGGGATGCTTTCGGCTGTATGGGTCGTCGGCTGGTGGTATTTCTATCGGGACAACCCACGGACCCATCCATTGATCACAGCCAAAGAACTGGAAGAATTGCCGCCGGTCTTAAAGGCAACAAAGAAAACCAAAGTTCCAATTGCCGCGCTCGCCAGGCGTATAGCCCCGGTTACGGCATGCCAATTTTGTTATGGTTGGGGCCTCTGGTTGTTCGTATCCTGGCCGCCTCTCTACTTTATGAATGCGCAAGGGGTCAACCTGAAATCTTCAGCTCTCCTGTCCGGGCTGACCTTTGGCGCAGGGTTTGTTGGTGACTGGTTGGGTGGCGTTATCTCTGACAAAATATGCACGACAACGGGGAACAAGCTCCTGGCAAGGAACGTTTTCATCTGCGTCTGCATGATAGCGTCGGCAGTGACCCTTTTTTTGACCATGCATACCAAAGTCCTGGTTTCTGTGGTGGGCCTCGTTGCCGCTTCCTTTTTCTTTCTTGAACTCACGGTCGGGGCGATGTGGGCCTGTCCCATGGACATCTCCCGCGACTTTGCGGGCATCGGTGCGGGCATGATGAATTTTGGCGCGGGATTATCAGGTGTCCTGTCGCCGCCGATTATCGGGTATATCATTGACAAGACAGGCAGCTGGAACAACGCTCTTTGGTGTAGTATCGGCGTTCTTGTAATAGGTGCGGTCCTGACCATTTTTATGCGTCCGGACAAGCCCTTCGTAATGGCAGACTGACAATAAGACTATTGTGGAAAAGGAGGTGTATATATGATTAAATCGGTCCGCGCCCTTCAGCTTGATATACCGCTTACCAAGCCATACCATCTTTCGTTTACCGATGTGGTTTCTTTTCCGTCTGTGATAACTATAATCGAAACTGCTGATGGCCGTCAGGGCCTGGGGGAATCGACGGCACTACCGGGGTATTCTTCCGAAACCGCAGAAGAGATTTGGGATTTCGTCATAAAAAACGGTGAGGGCATGCCTGGTAAATCAGTGGGCGAGGCTATTGAAATGTTAAAGGCAGTGCCCTATGGCCCTGCCTTTGCGATGACTCCATTGCTGACAGCGCTGGAAACTCTGGAATTCGGCAAGGAACTGGGAATTGGGGGTAAGGGATTCGATCTCGAATTAGTCGGCATTGTCAACAGCGAAGATCCTGATGAGTCCAAAGAGATCATTTCGGATCTATTCAAAAAAAAGTATAAGACATTGAAGGTGAAGGTCGGAAGGGATGTATCGAAAGACATTCAAAGAATAAGAGAGGTCCAGGATTTTGTAGGTGACAGGGCAGCAATAAGAATTGATGCAAACCAGGGGTACGACTATCAGGATGCCGAATCGTTTGTCAAAAATATTGATCCCGTCAATATTGAACTTTTTGAGCAGCCTTTCGGTATAGAAGAGTGGGACGAAATGACGGCCCTATCCAAAATATCCCCGGTGCCTCTGATGCTGGATGAATCTATTAGAAGCCTGAAAGATCTGGAGAAAACCGCTTCTTTAAAATGCGCCAGCTATGTCAAGTTCAAGTTAATGAAAATGGGGAGCTTTAAAAAGCTGTTGGAGTCAATTACCTGGTGCAGTGATAAAGGATTAAAGGTTGTACTGGGCAACGGGGTGGCCGGGGAGATCGGCTGTTACCACGAGGCGTTGCTGGGCAGCAAGGTCCTGAATAATGCGGGCGAAATGAATGGGTACCTGAAACAGAGCCATTTTTTACTCAAACAGGAAATGCCTGTGATAGATGGCAAAATGACTGTCAGCAGCGGATTTGCTCCTGACTTTGACAGCGTAAGATTGAAAGGTTGCCTTACTAAAGAATCGGTTTGGGTTATATAAACAAATGAGACCTAAAAGGAGTGAAATCAAGGATTGGAATAGAATGTTGACACGATAGAAAAGGGAGGAAAGCGCATGAAGGATTTGGCCGGGAAAAGAGGCGAAGACGGTGAAATTCGTCCCAGTAGAAAGAGGTATATTGTCCTGTTTATCCTTTGTCTTTTGTATCTTGTTTCTTATCTGGATCGGACCGCTATTTCTGTAACTGCTCCTGCAATGATGAAAGAATTCGGATGGAGTAAGATGCAGATGGGTATTATTTTCTCGGCTTTTTTCTATCCTTATGCGCTGCTGCAGATTGCAGGTGGTATGCTTGGAGATTCTTTCGGACCGAGAAGGGTATTGTCCGGGTTAATGGCCTGGTGGTCCATCTTCACTATAGTTACAGGCACTGCCTGGAATATGACTTCCATGTTTTTCATCCGTCTTTTTTTCGGAGTTGGAGAAGCCGGCGGATTCCCTGTCGCTTCCCGGGCCATGGCTTCATGGTTCCGTCCGGAGGACAGGGGAAACCTGCAAGGTATTACTCATGCTGCATCCCGCTTTGGTGCAGCGGTGGCCCCACCGGTTGCCGTATCACTTATGCTGGCGTATGGATGGAGATCGGTCTTTTATATATTAGGGGCTATTGGTATTGTCTGGGCTATCTCTTTCTATTGCTATTATAAGGACCACCCAAAAGATCACAAAGGCGTAAATGAAGCCGAGCTTAGCCTGATAACAGCCAACAGGGAAGTAATCTCGGCTAAAAGAAGCGAGAAAAAGAAAATCCCCTGGGGCAGCATTCTCAGCAGCCGGCATGTCTGGGCACTTACGCTTTCAGATTTCTGTTACGGCTATACTCTCTGGGTATACTTAACCTGGCCGCCTACTTACCTCGTGCAATCCAGGGGTTTCAGCATATTGAAAATGGGAATTTATGCCTCATTCCCATTGCTGGCCGGCATGTTGGGGGATTTGGTGGGAGGAAGGCTGTCCGACTACATGTATAAAAAAACAGGCAACTTAAGACTGTCCAGATGTTACCTGGTCGCTATCTCCTTTGCCGGGGCGATGTCATTTACATTGATGGGGGTTTATGCCGTCAGACCCCTTTCCGCAGTTTATTTGCTTTCAGCTGCCATGTTTTTCCTGGAGTGTTCTAATGCGTGCCTTTGGGCAATAGCAATGGATTTGGGCGGAGATCATTTTGTCGGGACTGTTTGCGGCTGTATGAACACCGGGCAGGGCGTTGCCGGCATGATTTCTCCCATCGTCTTCGGAGCTATTGTCGACGCCACAGGCTCGTGGACCGTTCCCTTTTATTTCAGTACCGCAATTTTGATTATCGGAGCTATCCTGATACTTACAATTAATCCTTCAGAGGCCATTAATCCTCTTGAAGCCCCCGAGATATTGAAAGAGGCTGCATGATAAAGACCATGGGTTATAATTTTCGTTTTTTCAGAAATGCCAACTGTTATTACTTTCCGTGTCATCCGGCTGAAAACGACGAGGATTTCAATTGTTTGTTCTGTTACTGTCCGCTTTACCTTTTCCCCGATTGTGGCGGACGGCCTCTCATGCGGGGCAAGGTCAAGGATTGCTCGAATTGCGACAAGCCTCACAGGTCTGGCGGATATGAGCATGTCATAGGACGATTGACGAAATACTTTGAAGAGATGCAGAACGAGAAAAAAGAAGACACTACGTATAAACAGAAATGTTAGAATCTTTTCAGTACTAATTTTAGTCTGAAACTGGACTGATTACAGGAGGAGTTATGCTGAATTGTGTGAAATGTGGCAAATACTCATGTCATAAAGGTGATCTGGATAACCTTCCGCAAACCTGCACTATGCTTGGGAATGAAGATATATATGCAAAAGCATCTTCTTTATACCGGGAAGACCCGCAACAGCTTGTCTGCTGGTCTGCCAGATTAGAAGCTGCCGGATGGGGAAAGTGGCCCAGAATCCGCGAAATTATTGAATTTGCAAAGATGTCGGGTTTTACCAAACTCGGTCTGGCATTCTGCTATGGATTACGAAAGGAGGCCCTGGAGATCAATAGAATATTTGAAAGCAATGGCCTCACTCTCTTGTCGGTTATATGCAAAACCGGCGGAATCCCAAAAGAAGAATTCGGTTTAACTGAGGAGGAGAAGATACACCCTGGCGAACCGGAAGTGATTTGCAATCCGGCTGCTCAGGCAATGCTCTTGAACAAAGCTCAAACAGATTTAAATATTATGCTTGGGCTTTGTGTGGGCCATGATACACTCTTCATAAAATATTCCAATGCACCCATAACAGTACTGGCAGTGAAAGACAGAGTCACCGGCCACAATCCGTTGGCAGCTATTTATGCTGCTCACTATTTTCAATCGAAGCTGAAAAGTTAGCGATGTAGTATGGAAACCAGGAAAAGGATAGCCATGTAAGAAACCTATACGAGGAGGTTAAGGCAGGGGCCATCAAGCGACTGCCAGATATTTATCGGAAGCTTGGCGTATAGCAGCTTCGGCAGTTGAGCCGGAATGCTGCCCTTTGGGAGAAGGGAAGGGCGGTAGTGCTGCAATACAGCGGGTACTAACTGTTCTTTAAAGGAAAAAGTAGGTGCCATGAAAAATATCCGGTCGTTGTTACACATTCCATTACCGATAAGAGTTGTCGGCCTTCTGATTATTGGACTCACTCTCGGGTTGTCCTTTCCAAAAAATGAAGTGGTTAAGGTTATTTACCTCAGCGGGACCTATTTCCCCAAAACCATTGTCACATTGGCCGCTTTTCTGATTTTCAATCTCCTTGCAGCAGCGATGGCCAAACTTATGCTTTGTCATAAAGAAAAGGCGCACAAAATGTTTGGCCTGATACTGGCAATGTATGTATTCATGGGCTTTATTTCCTTAGTTTATGCGGCTGGATGCCTTGCGGTACTGTCCGATCTGCATTGGACGCTGCCTGGCGTTAAAGTGCCCGGACCCATCGCCTGGGCAGCCCAGATCGGCCACACCTTTGCCCACGTTCTGTCTCAACAACCCCTCTTGCAGGCGCTTGCCGGAGCCATGTGCATCGGGTGGCTTACAGCCAGGATACGGGCATTCCATAAAATCGCGTATGGGTTCATAGCCATAGGAGACTACATCCTCTGGTTTTTCAAGAAACTGCTCTGGTATTACCCTATCATGATTGGTTGCCTCGCAATCGGTATCCCCCTGAAGTTCGGCGCCAAGGGCATTTTCCTTTACGGGCAGGCGGTCCTGTGGGACATGATTATCATATGCATTTGGTCTCTGGCAGTATTCCTTATCTGCAAGTTCTTTACGAACCGCACATGGAAGCAGTTGATATCGTATTACGGGACTGTGTGGCCGACAGGCTTCGGCACCGGAGGTTCATACGATACCCTCGCAGTAAACATTATTTCTGCAGAACAGGATCTCGGATTAAATAAAGACGTAGCTGAAGTCTCCATTGTCTTCGGCACGGTACTCAACAAGAACTGCTCCACGATCTCTGTATTTATCGTGACAATAATAGTATGCAAACTTCTCAATATACCCCTCTCAATGATGGAGCTTATTATGATGATACCGCCGGTCATGATTTTGGGACTGGAATCTCCGGGCATACCCGGAGGTGCCGGTTTTGGCCCTTGTGTTCCCCCCTAAAATTGCCCTGGGCCTGAGTGCGCCGGTTATGTTTGCCTCGGACATCATGGGGCTGAGAAATTACTGGGGAGAGTGGCGTGACAAGAAGGATGTTTTTCGCATGATCGGGGCCGGATCTATCGGCATATTTGTTGGCGCATATTTCATTAGTGTGATACCGGGTCATATTTTTAAAATCGGCCTCGGGTTTTTTGCCGTAGTCTTCTCCTTGTATCAATTAGTTAAAGACGCCGGCCTTCTGAGGCGGCCTGAGCCTGCCGCAGCCTCAAGCGATAAAACTAAGATTCCTACCCTGATGTCCTGGGTTCCCATCGGAATTATGGGCGGCTTGGCAACTGTTCTCGCTAACGCAGGCGGTGTGATCTGGGGAACGTATTTCATCGGCAAGAAGCTGGACAACAGGTGTTTGGTGGGTTCTCTCATTTTGCTTTTCGCTATGAGCAACCTGATCAAAATGCTTACCTATATGAAACTTGGCATTCTTAATTTGAAATCGATCCTCGTCATCTTATGCATGACTCCGGTGGTTATTATAAGCAGCAACCTGGGCAACAAAATGAACAAAAGCATCAGTCCTGAACTGTTCAGAAAAATTGTTTTGGTCCTGATACTTGCTGTGGGCATAAACTTGATTATCGCATGAAAAGTATTCCGGCTATAAAAGCTGATAAGGCCCAATATTCGTCTGCGACACCAGTTATTGGGCACAAATCTATCCTAATATATTTCGCGTCTCTAAGTGAAGCATCTGAAAGAAAAACACTTTTTATAATTTCGCGTGCTGGCATACATCTTGAAAGGTTAATCTAAATGCTACGTTACAGTGTCGACGAACTACGAAATTTACTGAAGACAATTGCTCAGGCCATAGGCATGACTGAACAGGACAGTACCATTCTTGTTAACTCCCTCATCGAGGCAGATTTGCAAGGAACTTCTACCCATGGAGTATCGCGTTTTGCAACCTACGTTAACCGGATTCAAAGAGGGTTGATCGCGCCTCAGGTCGACATCACTATAGAAAGTCAGAGGACCTCGGTGTTGGCTGTCAATGCGAACAACGGTGTCGGACAGGTACAGGCATCAAAAGTACTTGATCTTCTGATGAGCATGGCGAGCTCATCAGGGTGTGCCTCTGCAACTATTCGGAATTCACAGCACTTCGGCGCTCTCTCTTTTTTCTGCAATCGTGCAGCAGAGCAAGGAATGATTCTGCTGGCGATGACAAATTGCGAAGCGTCTATGTCGCCGGAGGGAGGAAGTGAAGCTTTTTTGGGAACAAATCCGATAGCTGTTTCTTTTCCTACCGGCAAGGGATTCCCGATCAGGATTGATATGGCCACTTCTGTCGTAGCACGCGGGAACATCATTACTGCCAAACGTCAGGGTAAATCAATTCCATTGGGATGGGCTCTTGATAGAGAGGGCTATCCGACTACCGAACCTGAAGAGGCGCTGCTCGGCACTGTTTTAGCAATGGCCGGCCACAAGGGATACGCGCTTGCGCTCATGGTAGAGATCTTCAGCGGCGTGCTTTCCGGGGCAGCCGTTGGTCCTGAAGTAGGGTCGATGTATAAAGCCCCTGCTGACCGCCCGCAAAATGTCGGCCATTTCTTCTGGCTCCTGGATATAAGCGCCTTTATGCAGCTTCAGACCTTCATTGAGCGGGTTGACCATGCAATAGATGGCATCAAAATGCGCAAAAAGCGCCCCGGGATCGAAGAAATACTGGTCCCGGGAGAACGCTCCTATAGGGCTGCCATGGCAAACATGACCCTGGGGGTACCGCTTGGAGATGAAACTGTTCGCGAGCTTGTAATTCTATGTCGGGACTTGAACATTCCGTTTACGATTGAAGGCACTAAATAACCCGAAACCAGGGAGGTGAAGAAATTACTGACTGTACATCTTGTTTGGCAAGAGAAATATGCTGTTAATTGAGTTCGCAGTAATATGAAAGGAGGAGCACAATGATTGATTTCCTGGCACACGAGAAGGGTGATCTGGTTGGTGTGGCAACAGTCGACATCAAGTCAGGCCAGTCAGCAAAGGGCGTCTACATGGACTCACAAGAGCCTGTGGAGGTCAAGGCAGTTATGGACATTCCGCTGGGGCACAAGATTGCCTTGTCGGACATGAAAGTTGGAAGTACAGTATTAAAGTATGGGACCGATATAGGCAAGGTTGTTGCGCCTATCCGCAAGGGCGAACACGTCCATATCCATAATCTTAAAACGAAGAGGTGGTAACTATGAACATAAATGAGTTTCTGGGATATCGTCGTGAAAACGGCCGCGTTGGCGTGCGCAATCATGTATTAATACTTCCGCTTGATGACCTTTCGAATGCGTCGTGCGAAGCGGTGGCAAATAACATCAAGGGAACAATGGCTATTCCTCACCCGTATGGCAGACTCCAGTTTGGCGCAGACCTTGACCTGCACTTCGCTACACTTATCGGCACAGGCGCCAATCCGAACGTTGCGGCAGTCGTGGTTATAGGTATTGAAGATGAATGGACCAACCGTGTAGTTGAAGGCATCGCAAAAAGCGGCAAGCCGGTCACGGGTTTCGGCATTGAGAAGCACGGACAGCTTAATACTATTATGCGCGCATCCAAGGCTGCGCAGGAGTACGTCCAATGGGCAACGGAAAAACAGCGCGAAGTGTGCAAGGTCCAGGAGCTTTGGGTCTCCTGCAAGTGTGGGGAATCAGATACCACCTCAGGCATTGCATCCAATCCGACAGTCGGCAACGCTTATGACAAGCTGTATGCCAAGGGTTGCACGCTGCTGTTTGGTGAAACAACGGAATTGACCGGAGGAGAACACCTTGTGGCAGCCAGGTGTCGTGACGAAAAGGTCCGCGAACGCTTTATGTTCATGTTCAACAGGTATCAGGATCTGATCAATCTCCACAAGACTTCAGACCTATCGGACTCACAGCCTACCAAAGGCAACATTAGAGGCGGCCTGACAACCATTGAAGAAAAGGCCCTCGGCAACATCCAGAAGATCGGCAAGAAGTGCATTGTAGACGGTGTGCTGGACAAAACTGAGGCGCCGACAGGGCCGGGCCTCTGGTTTATAGACTCATCTTCCGCCGCTGCTGAAATGGTCACCCTGGCTGCTGCTGCCGGCTTTGCGGTACATTTCTTCCCTACCGGACAGGGCAACATCATCGGGAACCCGATTCTCCCGGTTATCAAGCTGAGTGCAAATCCCAACACGATACGCACGATGTCTGAGCATATTGACGTCGACGTATCGGGCTTGCTGCAGAACGACTTCACATTGGATAAGGCCGGCGACATGCTGCTGGAAATGATGATCCGGACGGCAAACGGAAGAAACACCTCTGCCGAAGCACTCGGTCATCGCGAATTTGTTCTTACTCGTCTCTACGAGAGCGCTTAGTTCGCTGTTGTAAGGGTTATAAAGGGTGGGCGGTCGTGTGCCGCTGCAGAGACCGCTCTTGGTCCGGGGAAGACGTACCGCCCGCTCTGAACTCTGAAGGAAGTCATGAGACGTTTAGCTCTGGCAAAAATCAGACAGCATTTCCCTCGGACCTTCATCGGGGACGTTGAGGCAGTTATTAAACTTCAGATGCGCTGTTTTGCGCCAAGTGTACGCCCCGGAATGAGCATTGCAATTACGGCAGGGAGCCGGGGCATTACAGGTATACCTTTTATTTTAAAAACGATTGCTGAATCTCTGCGTTCAATGGGCGCCAAGCCGTTTCTGGTCGCTGCTATGGGCAGCCATGGCGGGGGAACGGTTAACGGACAGACACAAGTTCTCCAACATCTCGGTATTGATGAAGGCGCTACCGGCGTACCGCTGAGAATTACTTCTGATGCAGTAGCCGTGGGGACTACACCAGGCGGACAAACATTGTATGTTGACCAGGAAGCTTTCAAGGCTGATGCAATATTTCTGGTCAACAGGGTGAAACTGCATACGGCTTTTCAGGACAGACTCGCAAGTGGGTTGTTCAAAATGCTTACTGTCGGTCTTGGAAAAGTTCCGGGCGCCACGCAGGTCCATAAACTGAACTCATCCGGCATGTATGCCTCGATTGTTGAAATGGGGCGCATGGCCCTGGAGAAGCTGCCGGTTATTGGTGGTATTGCTATTGTCGAGAATGGATATGAAGAAACGGCAGGGATTGAGGGATTCCTTCCGTGTGCAATGGAGGAAGGGGAAAAAAAGCTGCTTCAATACGCTGCAGGTCTGCTTCCGCGTCTTCCTGTTCAGGAACTTGATGTTCTGATTGTTGATGAGATGGGGAAGAATTATAGCGGTACAGGAATGGACACAAATGTGATAGGCCGCTGGAAAGCTACGGGAATGCCTGAGCCGGAATGGCCGAAGATCAGACGAATTGTTGTGTTGCGTTTATCCACAGAGTCATATGGAAATGCGTATGGTATTGGGTTGGCAGATGTTACGACAAAAAAGCTTGTCGAGGCCATTGACTGGAATACGACGCTCATGAATGTTGGAACAACCGGATTCTGGGATAGGGTCTTTTGCCCGCCGTTTCCCGGAAGTGACCGCGATGCTATCGAATGGGCTCTTAAAGGCCTGAGGGTACCTGATGAACAGCCAATTTCCGTTGGCAGAATAAGGAACACTCTCCATCTCGAAAATCTCTGGTTAAACGAGACAGCATTTACTACCGATGAGAAATGTGATCGGGTCGGTGACTATGTTCCCCTGTCCTTTGATAAACACGGGAACCTCAAAGGATGATAAAGGCTGCGTTAAAGTAAAGGAAATATTACAACTTTTCCACCCTCACAGCGCATGATTTGTATTCCGGCGTTCCGGATATCGAATCGCGATGTTCCGAGGTAAGAACATTGGTAAGTACATTTCTGAAATGGAATGTCATAAAAATATTTCCGGCTTGAGAGCGATTGGACACTTTGGCCCTCGCCTTGATTGCGCCCCTTCTCGAAGAGACCCGGACCATTTCTCCGCTTTCAATTTTTAAAGCAATGGCATCTTCCGGACTTATCTCGAGCAGTTCTTCCGGTACCAGTTCCATGATCCCAGGCACCCTTCCGGTCATGGAGCCATTATTGTAATGTTCACGGATTCTTCCGGTTATCAATACTAACGGGAATTCTTTATCAGTCGTTTCGCCGGACCCTTTGTGGTCAAGTGCCACGAACCTGGCCAATCCTCCTGTTCGAGCGAACAAATCGGTGTAGAGCGTAGTAGTGCCGGGATGGTCTTTTGTAGGACAGGGCCACTGGATTCCCTGCTTCTCAATACGCTCGTAGCTTATTCCGCCGTACGTAGGCACCAGGCTCGCGATTTCGTCCATGACATCAGAGGGGCTATTGTAATTCATGGGATATCCCATCAGTGTTGAAACTCTGCTGATGACCTGCCAATCCGCCATTCCGGCGAGGGGCTCTATTGCCTTTCTTACACGCTGCACCCTGCGCTCGCCGTTCGTAAACGACCCGTCTTTTTCTGCAAAGCTTGCGCCGGGCAGGATTACATGGGCAAACTGTGTTGTCTCGGTAGGGAATATGTCCTGCACTACAAGAAACTCGATCGACGCCAATGCGCTCCGGACATGATTAAGGTCAGGGTCTGTCTGTGCCGGGTCTTCTCCGAGTATGTACAAGCCCTTGAAATTTCCCCGCTTGCACTCATCCAGCATCTCAACGGATTTAAGTCCTGGTTTGGGACTGATCTTAACGTTCCACGCCTTCTCGAACTTTTCACGCACCTTCGGATCTGTTACGGGCTGATAACCCGGGAGCGTCGCAGGCAGCGGACCGAGGTCTGAGGCGCCCTGAACATTGTTCTGACCTCTCAGCGCCATAATACCGGTTGAGGGTCTTCCGAGCTGACCGCAGACAAGCGCAAGATTGGCAATAGCCATGGCGTTTTCAGTGCCTGTCCGGTGTTCGGTTACACCGAGACCGTACACGATCATGGCCTTGCCGGAGCCTGAATATAAACGTGCCGCTTCAATTATTTTTTCCCTTGAAACTCCGGTAAGCTTCTCCACACGGTCAAGATCATATTCCCGGACCTTGGCTTTAAGTTCATCAAAGCCTTCAGTCCTTTTGGCTATGAAATCCATGTTTTCCCAGCCGTTTTCAAGGATGACATTTATAAGACCGTTCAACATGGCGATATTACTGCCGGGTTTAAGATTCAGCCATACGTCGGCGCGCTTTGCCATCCAGGTCTTTCGAGGATCACCGACAATGAGTTTCGCGCCATTGAACAAGGCTTTTTTAAGCCATAGAGAAATAATCGGATGGCCTTCCGTGGGATTCGATCCGAACAGAAACAATGTGTCCATATCCGGCATCTGGCTTAATGAATTTGTAGAAGCTCCTGCTCCAAGGCTTGTGGCCAGACCGGCCACAGTAGGAGCGTGTCAGACTCGGGCGCAGTTGTCGACGTTGTTCGACCCTACTGCGCATCTTGCCCATTTTGCGAGGAGATAGTTTTCTTCGTTTGTGCACCTTGATGACGAAAACCCTCCGACTTTTTCCGGTCCGTATTTGGCTATGAGTTCCGTGAATTTATTAGCGACAAGCTCAAGCGCTTCGTCCCAGGTCGCCTCGTAAAAGACTCCGTCCCTCTTGATTAGGGGGGTCTTCAGCCTCTCGTCGTTGTGAATGAAATCGTACCCGTATCTTCCCTTGATGCAGAGGTTGCCATGGTTCACAAGCGAGTCGTAGTCGGAGGTCACTTTTACAACCTTATTGTTTTTCACATTCAGATAGAAATTACAGCCGGTCCCGCAATAGGAACAGGTCGTCTTAACTTTCTTCAAATCATGGGTACGTCCCATGCCTCTGCCTTTACGATCGGTCAGCGCGCCGGTGGGACAGGTGGAGACGCATTGCCCGCAGAACTCGCAATTTTCGAGTGTCCGGGGTTTTCTGTACGCGGTGTCCGGCATCGAATTAAAGCCCCTTCCGACAAGATCTATTGTTCCGGCCATTACTACCTCATTGCATATACGCGTGCAGCGGGAGCATAAAATACATTTATTCGGCTCATATGTTATGAAAGGATTGTCTTCCCGTACCGGCAGGTCCCATTTCTCGCCCTCGAACGCGCCGGGCCTGACATTATACATATAGGCCAATTCCTGAAGGTCGCAATCTCCGGCCTTTTCACAACACATGCAATCATCTGGATGGTTCGAGAGGATAAGGGAAAGTGTGGTCCTTCTGAGCGCGGTCAGATTTTCGCTTTCAGTGGTGACCTCCATGCCTTCCTGAACAGGTGTAGTACAGGCGGCAAGCGGTCTGGCCATGCCCTTGATCTCTACAAGGCAAAGACGGCAGCCTCCGTAGGGCTCAAGTCGTTCATCGTAGCACAATGTCGGGATGAAGATCCCTGACTCCCTGCAGACGTCAAGGACGGTCTTCCCTTCCCCGACAAATTTTTGAATGCCGTTGATAATGACCCCGATGCTCACAAGTTACCTCCCGCCTATTTACAAATGGAGCTGACAACGTCAGCCTGGCTTATCAAAAATTTTTGAAATTTGGCATGGATTTTCCAGAACGCCGCCATTGCCTTTTGACCCTCAGGCGTTACCCTGGTGCCTCCGCCCCGCCTGCCCCCGGCAGAAGTGACAACATATGGTTTAGGCACTTGCCGGTTCATTGAATCAATAAGCAACCAGGCCTTCCGGTAGGGTATCTCCAGCGACTTTGCAGCCTTTGTGATGGAGCCGTATTCGCTGATTCGCTCCATGAGAAGCTAACCTTCCATAACCGAGAAATGTGCCTTCGCTTCCCTCGATCCAGATATGGCCCCTGAGAGAAGGGAGCGACGTTTCCTGTTTACCGGCAAATTTATTATCCATGCTATAGATTACCTCGTAGTATAAATTATGTCCGAACGCATTTGCAAGAGATCGAATTGCCGAATCAGAAAAGTATTCGAAAGTGATTCGTTGCCTCATTAACTTCGTCATTCCCGCAGTCTTTTAGCGGGAATCCAGTTCTTTTCAGTTGAATGCCTATAGTCCTTAGTAACACCTGTATACAAAGTGCCGTTACGCTTACTGCAAAGAATATAAACATAAAAGCTCTTCATGTTTTTTTTCCTAGATTCCCGCTAAAAGACTGCGGGAATGACGTAAGCTTATTATAGATTTTTTCGAATACTTTTTAGATGATGCAACGAATACCTGTTTGGAATTGTTTGGAATACTTTTTTACGTGAGGCAACACGCAGATCGCTGCCGGCAGGAGTCCGGTTGCTAACTGAAGCCTCATATGTATGACTTCTTTGTGGCATTTAATACATTTTAGTTGTATGTTTTCCGTGTATACAAACAATATATTTTTAACTGACAGTCAGTTACGTCAATGGCATTATTTTTGCTTAGTGTAGCTGTAAGTTAAATAGCTCTATGAGGAGGTGCTTATGCATAAGGAAACTGTAGCGAGTCTGCAGCGAGGAAATCCCTGCGTCATGATAGAAGTTGAAGGAGGCGCTCTTTTGGGATACAACCGCGCCCCAGCTCCTCGAAAATATTGGAATTTTCTCCTCGATTGCCGAGGCCGCCAACGCAGTGTCTATTTCTTATGAACATGCGCTGGAACTTGTCGACCTCATGAACGGCCATTCCAGTGCACCACTTGTAGAAAAGCTGAACGCCGGCAGCGGTTTCGGCGAAGCAAAACTTACACCGCAAGGACGAAATGCGCTACGGTCTTTCTGGGTCCAGTACAAAAACTTCAAGCTTTCTCTATGCGCTCAATTGAGCGGGCAAGCTCAGCTAAAACATGCTGCGGCCTGCGAGCACAAGTAGAGTTAATAGCAATGACAGAGATACTGCTTAACGTAGGAGACAGAGCGGAAAGGGCTCTCCGGCGCCTGCATTTTCTCGGATATTCGGCCTGCGCTTTCAAACATACGTTCAGGGACGGCCTTGACAAGGTGTTGGACGACTACCGACGGGCGACCGGCATCAGCTTAAACTGCCACGTCCCTCTGGGCTGCGGCAGCGGCGATGAAGATGATTCCGTCTGGAAGGCGAGCTGCATCGAGGATTTTCCGGATGTTGTGGCATCATTAGGGTTCGGCGACTTTTTCAGGAAAGAATTTGTCGAACGTTTCGCGGCAAAAGGGTTTTTCAAAAGTGCATGGGACGGACCGCTGAACAGAATTTTTGAAGATGCCGGATTCAGGGACCCTGACGGATGGTATACGGTGTACTCTGTTATGCCCTATGTTATGCTGGTTGACAAGAAAAGGCTCGGCGATACTCCTGCGCCCAAACAGTGGAGCGACCTGCTGGGGCCGCAATTCAGAGGGAGGATTATTATCAACGGCACAGGCGACAAGGTTGCGGAAGTACCCCTTCTCTATTTCTATAAAGAGCACGGCGAGGAAGGGCTCGCGCGCCTTGCTGCAAATGTCTCTGCAGCATGGCATTCAGCGCAGATGGCAAAGGCAGCCGGATCAGCGGACCTTTCAGGCGCCGCGGTATATATCATTCCCTGGTTTTTCGCAAGCCTATGTCACAGGAAGGAAGCTGTATCGGTAGTCTGGCCTGAGGACGGCGCTTTTACCAGTCCCCTTTACCTGCTGGCCAAAAAAGAAAAATACAATGATCTTGCCACGGTCATCGACTATGTGACCGGAGCGGAGCTTGGCAGGAAAAGTACCCAATCCTGCCTCCCTTCGCTTAATCCCCTGGTCGATGTCCATCTCCCGGAAGGCGCCTCGTTCAAGTGGCTTGGATGGGACTACATGAAGTCCCATGATGTCGCTGAACTGAAAGACCAGGCCCATGAGCTGTTTATCGCAGAGTGGAAAAAACAACGAACGCGGAACGCGGGATCATGATACGGCCTATTACTGTTTCGGGCCCGCCGTCATCGGGTAAGACATCCGTGATACTGAAGGCAGCTGACTGTCTGAAGGAGAAGGGTTCAAAAACAGGTGTGGTCAAGTTCGACTGCATGACAACTTTTGACGGGATCGCTTACGAGAAGAAAGGGATTCCGGTCAAGGTCGGCCTTTCCGGTAATCTCTGCCCCGACCATTTTTTTGTGAGCAATGTCGAGGAATGCATACATTGGGGATTGCGCGAGGGGCTCGACTTCCTGATACTTGAGAGCGCCGGGTTGTGCAACAGGTGCGCTCCCCATTTAAAAAGCGCGCTTGCGGTCTGCGTAATTGACTGTCTTTCAGGGGTGAATACTCCTGGGAAAATCGGGCCAATGCTGAAGCTTGCAGACATAGTTGTAATAACAAAAGGCGACATTGTGTCACAGGCTGAACGTGAGATTTTTACTTTCAAGGTGAAGCAGGCCAATCCCAAAGCCCTTATTATGGGAATAAACGGCGTAACGGGCCAGGGTGCTTCCGAACTCGCCGTCATGTTCGCAAAAGCTGCCGCGCTCCAAAGCGTCAGCGGCCACAGTCTCAGGTTCTCAATGCCGGCTGCGGTATGCTCGTATTGTCTGGGTGAGACCAGGATCGGTGAGGACCACCAGCGGGGGTACGTCCGCAAGATGACATGGTAATGGAGGCCGTATGAGCGTTGAGGAAATTACCTCGATAGCAATGGATGAACTTGTGCTTGCATACCCGTATGCAAAGGATTTTTTCCTGTCTCTGGGCATAAAGGAGATAGACGGGCGCCTGACCGCGCGGCAGTTTATAGACAGCCTCTCTGAAACCTTCCTGGAGGATTGCGGTCTTGATCGCTCGCAGATGATAGGCCACTTTACCGAGTTTGTGCGGGAAATGAACTATATGAAGGATATTTCACACAGGCAGGTGGCTTCTCTCACAATAATCGGAGGGCGGGACAAAAGCGGCAGGCAGGAGGAGGAGGGGTTAACTCTCCATCCGGGTGATGTCGTCTCTGTTGTCGGGCCGACAGGGTCGGGGAAAAGCAGGCTGCTCGCTGATATAGAATGCCTGGCCCAGAAAGACACTCCGACCGGCAGGCAAATATTGCTCAACAACTGCGTTCCGGATGCCGGCAGACGTTTTTCCGCCGAGCACAAAATTGTTGCCCAGCTTTCGCAGAACATGAATTTTGTGGTGGATCTTACAGTAGGGGAATTTATCACCCTGCATGCTGAAAGCAGGCTGGTTCCGGATTCGGCTGAAACCGTAAACCGGATCATTGCATGCGCCAACACTCTGGCCGGAGAACCCTTTCAGAACGACGTTCCCATTACCCAGTTGAGCGGAGGACAGTCACGCGCTCTCATGATTGCGGACACTGCGCTGCTCAGCCCGCTGCCTGTGGTTGTGATTGATGAAATCGAGAATGCCGGTGTTGACCGCAGGAAGGCACTCGACCTTCTGATAAAAGGCGAAAAGATAGTGCTTATGTCTACACACGATCCAATCCTTGCACTTATGGGAGACATGAGGATAGTGATCAAAAACGGCGGGATTGTCAATATCATCCATACAAGCGCGCGCGAAAAAGAAACCCTTGCAGCTCTTCAAAAAATAGATGCCCGCATGGCGGAACTAAGAAACCTTATCAGGACCGGAGGGACAATCGACTTTGACCTCAGCGGGCATTTTATGAACCCGTAAGATATATATTCAGAATACCAAAGCAGCGCTTCATTCCCCGGTCGACTTCTCCTGCCTTTTTGGCAAAAACTAACTGACCCACTACCGTATTTGTTATACTATTTAAAATGTCGTCAGTGGGGGTGTAAGCCATGGGCACCAGGAAACGAGCGCCGGAAGCCTTTTCATTCCAGCCTTTTGAAAACCTGAAAGACATTATAGAACACAAAAGAATTACTGTTTCTGTAAAACCTGCAGTAAAAGAAAAGCACGAACATATCAGCGATGACGAAGTCTTTACCGCTGCCATGAAAGAAGTACGTGAAATTAAGGAATTCAGGCAGATAGCCGTTCAACCGAAAAAAGTTGTTACCGGGTCCAGACACAATCCCGCAAGGCATGAAACCTTGCAGATTCTTAAGGATATAACAAATGGCCATATTGCCATCAATCTGCCTGATACGCAAGAATATGTCGAATGGTCCAACCCGGATTATTGACCTGTACGGAGCGGCAATCTTGCCGGAAAGCTCCACATGGGATTTTTTTCTGTCCAGGACTGCCTGGATCTTCATGGTTTTTTCTTTGATGAGGCTGAGACGGTGACAGAGCAGTTTTTGAAAGAGGCTTTAGTAAAAGGTCTCCGCTGCATCAAGATAATTCACGGCAGGGGGCTGCGCTCGCCTGACGGTCCGGTACTCAAGAATGCCTTGATCGGATGGCTTACATATCGCTACAGAAAAAATGTCATTGCCTTCGCCTCTGCGCGGCAGTGCGATGGCGGGCTTGGCGCGATTTACGTTCTCCTGAAATAATTAGGGCTCGCGAATAAATAACTTGCACATTGATGCATCTCAGAATTTAAGCCATCTGTGCCCGATCCTCAGTCTCAAAATCCTGAACGTAGCTCTGCTACGCTTGCGGTTTTGCTCAGTCGGATCAGCCAAATCTGACCTAAATCTGAGCGCCTGAATGCACAAGTTATTTATTAACGAGCCCTCAGATGGCCGATTCTACTTGAAAACTATATGTTCCAATTGGTATATTTAATATTGTCGCCGAAGTGGTGGAACTGGTAGACACGCACGTTTGAGGGGCGTGTGGGGCAACCTATGCGGGTTCGAGTCCCGCCTTCGGCATTTTTTATTTACCTTCCCGGTTCTATGCGCACACAATAAAGTTTTTACTTAACCAACTAAGTTCTCAAGTTAGCCACTGTCACCATTTCCTCCTCCAATCGTCACTCAATGACTACTGCGGCGTAGGCGGGCAGCCATCACCCTCATGACTTGCACAGCGAAGAGTGGGGTCTCCTGAACGAGATATAAGAACTTTTTGTGGTCGATCGAAGAGACCACACAATCCACCTTGGCAACAGCGTTAGCGCTTCGCGGTTGATTGTCAACAATCGCCATTTCCCCAAAAATACCTCCCGGTTGGACGGTCTCCAGGACAGAACCGTCTTTGACAATATCTATCAGGCCCTCGGCAACTACGTACATTACATCACCCTCTTCTTCTTCACTAAAAATCTTCTCTCCAGCCCGTACAACTTTCTCGGTTTTCTTGTTATGATAAAGTCTGAAATCAGGCGTGTCACTCATTGATTGAAACCCTCCTTACAGATTAGGATTAATACAGTATAAAGCCTAAATTATCAAAGTCAATATAATATTTCAGGGAATAGAGATAAGTCGTTATTATTATGTTATTTAAAAATTCATTAAATGCCTAGAACCTGAAACTTCTACGAGATTTGCTTCCGACCAACTGGTGAAACTTGTATAATCAGTCTTGCAAATGCGATAATTGTCGTATATAATTACAACAAATGTCGCATACAAGAAAGGTGGTGTTAAATCATGCATCGTAAAATACCAGGCTCGGAATCATGTGCGTACGGGGGCGTAGAATTGAAGGCTCTCGTTCTGCTTGGAGTGAAAGAGATTTTAAAGGCAATGGTGGAGAAACAGAAACCAGGCCATTCACAGACAACTAAACATTTTTTGAAGGATAGCAAGACTATGTTAAGTTGGGAGCCTTCAAAAAATATTTGCTCTGAAACAAGGACCCTGTCGGCTGATCATTTAATCAGGGAGGGGTTTGATAGCAGATCAAGCCGGTTCCTGAAGGATAGCCTCAGGATAACCGACAATGAGATATCAGAGTTGATCGGAGTTACAAGCCGGACAATCCAGAGAAAACTGAAAGCGAAAGAGAAGTTTGATATGATAGCCAGCGACCGCCTGTATCGTGTTGCGCTTGTTTTTGCACTTGCAACGGAAGTATTCGAAGACGAAGAAGAAGCGAGAGAATGGCTCCGCGAACCCCAGTATGATCTTGGGAATAGAGTTCCCCTTGAGGTCATCCAGACTGAGGCTGGAGCGCGAGACGTTGAGGGTCTGCTTCGACGTATTGACCAGGGCGTTCTGGCATGACGCAGTGCTGGCGTATTGTGAAAAAAAAGTGGGCTGTCGATGCCTTCTCCGGCGAAGGCGCCAGAAATTATCCAGGGCGATGGAATCTTTTTGGCACAACTGTGGTTTATTGCTCCGAAAACCTTTCCTTGGCCGCACTTGAACTCTTTATGCGGATCAGGGGACATGGTCGCCATACGCCTTTTGTTCGATTCCAAGTTGATATTCCTGATGATGTTGCTGTTGAAACGATTGATGCTGACCTGCTGCCTGCCAATTGGGACTATGTTCCACCTTTGCAGTATACAAAGGAGTTTGGCAGTCAATGGGCAATTGAGAAAAGAACCGCTGTTTTGAAGGTGCCATCTGTAGCAATCCATAGTGAGTTTCACATTCTATTGAACCCATTACATCCAGAGTTCGGCAAAATAGTTATCCATAACCCGCCACAACCATTTACGTTTGATCCAAGAATGTGGGGACCATTACATCCCTAAAAAATTAGGGACAGCTCTATGGACAAAATTGCCAGGCGGATTATAAAATCAATCACATATGGGACGGATTGCAATTTAGCAAACTATGAAGATAATAGGCAACTTAATCTCAGTTCCCTTATTTTCAAGGGGAATCGGAAGAACCTGGCATTTACGAAAAGGTTATTTGTGAAGGCCGCGAAGACGCGGTGTTGATGGAGAAAAGCCTCAAATGGTAATGGTGCAACCCGATAACGCGGATGGTGCGCCTCAGGTGGCTGTGCGCCTGCCGTGGGGGCTGATAGTCTTAGTGACGCTGTCTTGCGTGGCCATGGTTATTATAACCCCGGTTGATTACTCCTGGACGCAGTGGCTGGTGCTGCACAATAACGGCATATTCTCGAATCTCATCGGACGGACGCTGTTCGAAGGCAAGTTGCCGGGCGCCGGCGACCCTGCGCTGATTGCGCAGGCGGTAATAGTGGTTTTATTCGTCCTGGCCTGGGCTCGTCCGCATACCTTTAAGTGGCTCAAGGCGTGGCGGCCGCGACTGGGATTCATGTTCTTCAGTGGCCTGGTAACGGAAGTATATTTTATCCATTCCGTTAAATGGATCTGGGGCCGTTTTCGCCCCAAAGCCGTGTTGTCCGGCGGGCATCTGTTCAGCAAATGGTTCGAGTTAGGGCCGCAGTTCATCGGCGACGGCATTTTTCGTGGTAGTTTCCCCAGCGGACATACTGCAGCAGCGTTTGGTTTGATGGCGCTCGCCTATGTGCTGGCAGGGACAGGGACGACGCGCGCGCAACGTCGCTTGGGATGGATACTTGGCGCGCTGGTGCTGACTAATTCTGTGGCCGTGGCAGTTGGACGGGCCATGTACGGGGCGCATTGGCTGAGCGATTGTGTCGCATCCATGGCATTCGGGTGGGTGACGCTGCATCTCTTGTTCTTCTGGGGATTGCGTGTCCCTGAGCGGTGCCAACTGGCCGATAGAGCCGGCAATTCCGAGCCGTCTCCAGCGTGGTGGGAGATGCGTCTGGCCTTCAACGCGTTCTGCGTGGCACTTGGGTTCTGGGGCTGCGGCATCGGCCTGCGGTCGCTGGAATTCGGGCGCTGCGTCTGGTTGGCGTTTCTGATTCCGCTCTGGCTGGCGCTGATGGCTTTTTCCGCGATGCGCCTGCGGCGGCTTGGTTTGTTTGCGCCGTTTGTTGAACAGTCCGCAGTTCACAGGGAAGATGTTTTGCATGAGCAATAGGCCGGACATCCGCCGCTCCGGTTCGTTGTGGCGTATCCTCGTGGTCGATTCTGCCCGCGACCTGGTGAAGGTCAAGTCTTTGTTCGGTCTGCTGCTGTTCCTGCTGTTATTTGACCGGGTCTTGAAATATGCCTTGGCCGGCAGCAGCGGAAGTCATGTTTCATTGACCGCTCTGTTGAAGGCCTTGTGCGCGAAATTGCCGGAGTGGGTGTTTGTCCGTGGCGTTGATCTGATCGCCGAGCGACTGTCCGACCCCCGCTCTCTGCTCGCCGCGCTGCTGCTCTTCGGATTGAAGGAACTGCTGTCGCTCTGGCCCACCAGCGCCATGCGCTGTATGCACTGCGAGCAGGGGCGGGGCTTTGGCGTGGTGGCTTCGCTTTTCGCGCTGAGATGGCGTCAGGTGCTCTGGGATTTTACCGCCGTGGGGGTGACAACACTGGTTATGGCGGGATGGCTGCTGCTGGCGTGGGTACCGACATCAATGCTCTGGAGCGCCACGGGATGGGACGGCTGGGCGTGGTTTTTTGCCGCTGCTGCTGTACTGGTGCTTCCGCTGGGTATGTCTGCCTTCTCGTTCTTCTTTGAAACTCGCCGTGCTTGCCACCGGCTCCCCGAACGAAAAAATGCTCTGGTTCCTGCGGCTGTTCTACTGGCCCCGGCTGCTGTTTCCGGCCTGGCTGTTCTACATCGCCCGTGCCGCCGTGGAAACTGCGGCGCTGGCTGCGCTGCCGGCCTTGCTTCACTTCAGTATCGGATCGGTGTGGTTGCGGCTCCTTGTGGGAACGCTGGTGGCTGCGCCGGTCTACAGCTATCTCAAGATGGTTTCATTCAAGTTTTTCCTTGAACTGTACCGGGATTGCCCGCTGGTCTTTACGGAGTACCGTGCATACTTCACCGGGGAGGCGAAGACCGGAGATAAGGTCGATTTCGTTATCGAAGATAACGGAAGGGTTTTGCTGGAGCCGTCAACTCTTGATATCAAGGAACTCGAGGGTATGCTCCACAGGCCGGGCAGGAAGGCTGTCTTAACCGGGGAAATGAAAGAGGCTATAAGGAGACGTTTCAAAGGGAAGACAGCGTCATGAGTGGCCTGGATACAAATGTCCTTGTCCGTTACCTTGTGAAGGACGATGAAAAGCAGGCGCGAAAGGCATCTTCCTGCATACTGTCAATAGCTGCATCCGGAAAAAGCTGTTTCATTAGCTGCATTGTACTTTGCGAGCTTGTATGGGTTTTGGAATCGGCATATGATTATGAAAAGAGTGAAATCGGCGACGTCCTTGAGAAACTGCTTATTACAAGACAGTTCGAGATAGAAAATAAAGATATTGTGCGGCAGGCAATCCATGATTACAAAGCCGGAGATGGTGATATTGCAGACTACCTCATAGGCAGATTCAATCAGGACAAGGGATGTGATATTACTTACACGTTTGACCGCGCCTTAAAGGGATGCCCCCTCTTTTCGATACTCTGAGTCGATATTCGGGATCATCCAAAGTACCCAATATGATAAAGAAAAGTGAATACTCCAATATCCAGCCGTATATCACAAAGGACGGCTCTATCATACGTGAACTCATGCATCCATTCGTTCACCTGAATCATAATCAAAGCCTTGCCGAAGCTATCATTCCAAAGGGCGCGGCAACCCTTCTGCATAAACATTTCAACAGTGAAGAAATTTATCATGTCTTATCCGGATCGGGTATTATGACTATTGGCAACGATCAATTCGAGATCAAAGAAGGTGATACGATTTGCATACCGCCGTTAACTCCTCACTGTGTCAAAAATAGCGGCTCAGTTCTTTTGAAAATACTATGTGCCTGCGCCCCGCCTTACTCACATAGCGATACGGAGCTGCTGTAAGGGTTTTCCTGTAAATTCAAAAAAATCCGCGTATCAGGCGCCAGTGGACTTTAGCGCAATACTCCGTGTAGCCTGGTAAATTTCGGGAAAGAAACTTTTCTTCGTCGAATAAGCGCCAAACAAGACCAAGGATCATGAGGACGGAGGGTATGAGCCCCCAATAGGAGCCGAGCGCCAAAGACATCGTAACGAAGTACACTGCTGCGCTCGAATACATCGGGTTTCGCACGATCGCGTAGGGGCCAGTGGAAATTACTTTTTGTTCCTCGCTGAGTTCGACAGTCGAGGAAGCAAAAGAGTTTTCTTTGAATACCCGGTAAACCATCCAGAGACTCACTATTATCAGGAGGTCGCCTGCGATGGAGAGCCAGGAAGGCACGCTCGACCAGCCAAAACGGTGGTCAAGCGCGGGAACAATGAACGATGCAGTCCCCGGGAGCGCCATAAGCAAAACTATGATTTTTTGGATGGGTCGCTGCTCCGCGGTCGGCCCGTACTTAGTCCTGCTCTCAAGGAGTATCGGGTCTTTTATTATATAGAGCGTAAGGAGAATGCTACACCCGGCACTTACCTCAAGATAAACCCACGCCTGCCAATAATGTATCGTTCCCGCCGAAAGGAACAGAACGAGTCCTATGAGGAGACCGCTCACAACAAGTCCCAACCACGCTTTCGCTTTGGGATTTTTCATGGCTCTATTTTAGCACTGAAACAATAAATATGTTCGATATGCTTTTGGTGAAGGCGGCCTTGAAATGCCTCTGTCAAATCGCAATACCACCATAATACTCGTTGGTCGAATTTCCGTAGCTTTTTCCAAATACCCAAAGAAAGAAAAAGGGGACAAGCTGCTTTACTGCTCGACATCGATAAACAATTGCGGATTGAGAAAAAATAGCCTGTCCCCTCAAAAAGTGATATTATCAGTTGAGATAGCTCGATAATTATCATGGAGGCAAAAAATGACAACATACAACATCAGTCACGAAGTCGGGATAAAAGCATCACCGAACGCCGTTTACCAGGCATTAACAGACACAAAGAGGCTCGCGGGATGGTGGACCTCCGATACCCGAGGCAGTGGCTCAAAGGTCGGAGACGTACTTGAGTTCTGGTTCGGAGATTTTTGTCAGAAGTTTGAAGTCGTAGAGCTTCAACCGGGCAAGCTCGTTCGTTGGAAAGCTAACAGAAAAGAAGGCATAGAGGAATGGGCTGGAACTGAGGTAGCCTTTTCTCTAATCGCCGATGAAAAACAGTGTTATGTCCACTTCAGTCATTCAGGCTGGCGGAGTGATAGCGGCATTTTCCCTCACTGCTCAACAAAATGGGCCGTTTTTATGTTGAGCCTCAAGGATAAAG
>CAWHNC010000105.1:0-8315 GCA_963830245.1 Nitrospirota bacterium | reverse complement strand
AGGGAGCTCTAGCAATACTGGTCCCCGCACTCGTGAAAGATGCCTTGATTGGATTCCAGGGGTAGTCGCATCACTCGATGTTTGTTTTATTCAAGTCTTTATTTGCAAGATATGCGGGGATGATGTCAAGCCTTTCCTCTAAATTACTTTTTCATCCAAAGGTCTTCAACATAAATGGTCATCGTTGAGAAAGGTGTTCACTCTGTTATGTGCCGCTCCACATAACACCTGATAATCAACACCAGAACCTTATTTTTAAGACTCTTGATTTCCGATACTAACCCACGATTTTGTGCTTATAAGCAGAATTATGAAGTCCCGATCGACTATTTTTTTCATCTAGCTTCCGGCGGAAGTTCAGGTACCGGTATTACACCAGAAGAATCGAATGTAGTGCTTTTTGTTTTGTTTCCTATGGTAAGAGTTAGAGTGCCTGTTCCATTCATGGGCTGAAAAATTGTGATTGGTGTTGATGATATATAATCGTGGACACGTCCATCTGGATTAACCTGATGCCAGGAATAGTAAACAGAGGAATTGGAAGGGGTTACGGTGACATCGGCAGAACACCGGAGGTGATACATGTCAGAAGGATTACACGTCAGGCTGTTTATGATCGCAGTTGTCCCGCCTACTATCACATCGGTTGTTTTTGTAACGCCACTTCCCCTACCAGGAGCGTTTACTGCTATAGCACTGTATTCAACTTGGTATATTCCAGGCGTACTGTATGTAATGCTAACGTTTTGTGTCCCCTGTCCGGACTGTATAGTGCCTTTAGGGTTTTGCCAATTAGTGTTTGGGGTCCATATGTTTTTGAGCGTACCGTACCGGGCCTGAGCCGTAACTGAACATGTCACCATATCACCCACACTTGGATTGGACGGGGAGCAGGTAATCTTGCTGGCCGTAGGAACGGGATAGCTCATCACCACAAAAGTTTTTTTCACTGTCTGTAGGGAAGGTGCTTCCGCGATACTGCCAGTGTAAGTAACCGTGCTGTAGCCACCAGTAGTAGATGTAATAGCTATACTTTTCGTTCCTTGCCCCGACTGGATGTATGCATCCGAGAGGTTCGACTCCTGCCACATTCCTTTGCTGCTGACGTTCCAGTTGCTTACCAGTGTCCCCTGGTAAGCAGATGCGTTGACTGAACAGGTTATCGTGTCCCCGACCTCCGGATAGGACGGGGTGCAGGTTATCCAACTGACCGCGGGAACAGAATAATCTGAGTAAGGCTTTAATGCCGGTAGTGGCAGCACAGTTACCGAAGTGGTGCCTGATACCCTATCGCGTGTTTCCCCCATGCCAGGTGGAGGCTCGGATTCTTTTATCCAGGCCGTATATGTAATGGTCTGACTTCCTACCTCGTTCCAGCTGAACGTGGTAGATGGCGTTGATTTAGAAGGTTGAACACGTTCGCTTATTGTTATCGTATGTTTTCCTGTTGCATTCCAGGAATCAATGAGAGTCCCGTAAGGGGCAGTAGTAGTTGCTGAACAGGTTGTGTTCTGTCCAACATATATTGTTGATGGAGAACACCGTATAGCCGATATCAACGGTGTAGATGGAATACCGTTTATAGTAATGCTCTTTTGGGCCAGCATTGTTTTTCTGTCTTCGGCATACGCGGTAAAAATCACAGTAATCGGCGTGTTTGAAGCAGTAAAAGACATTGAGGTCGGCACTGAAGAAGCTCTCGAATAAAACCCATCTATGCCTCCAACCTGTTCGTGCCACACATAAGTGACATTAGCATTTGCATTCCCAGTTACACTAGCAGAACATTCAGTTGATTCAGACGCATAAACAGGTGACGGACTGCAAGTTATACTTTTTATGGTTAAAGGACCTGCAGTCGCTGTCTGCTCTCGACTAACGGTGGCTTTTCCTATCTTGTTGCCAGATTCAACCGTAAACCAGATGTTTCCATCCTGGCCAGTAGTGATCCCACGAGGAATACTATTGATTATTGAATACGCCGAAATGCTGCCGGCTGGGGTTATCTTACCGATATAGTATAAACCATTCGTAAACCACATGTTGCCGTCCGGGCCTGTAGTGATTCCATTAGGGGCACACCCGGAAGCATACAATTTAAAACTGCCGTTCGTTGTCATTTTCCCGATCATATTGATAATACTTCCTGCGGTAAACCAGATATTACCGTCGGGGCCGGCCGCAATACCTGTAATACCATACGAACTAATCTTTCCTGTGAAGACTGTATACTCCGTAAATACTCCAATCGTTGTGATTTTCCCAATCTTGCCCCCTTCTGATTCAGTAAACCAGAGATTGCCGTCAGGGCCCGCCGCAATACCGTTAGGACCGCTTTTTGCTGTGGGGACTTCGTACTCGGTGACGACCCCGGCTGTTGTGATTTTCCCGATCTTATTACTATTTTGTTCGGTAAACCAGACATTACCGTCAGGACCGGCTGTAATACCATACGGACGACTCTCTCTTGTGGCGACTGAATACTCCGTAAATGCCCCGGCTGTTGTGATTTTCCCGATCTTATTGCCTCTTAATTCAGTAAACCAGAGGTTGCCGTCAGGGCCTGCCGTAATTCCAAACGGAGCACTTTCACCAGTAGGAACAGCATACTCTGTAATAGTTCCGGTAGTTGTGATTTTCCCGATCTTGTTGCCTCTTGATTCAGTAAACCAGAGGTTGCCGTCAGGGCCTGCTGCAATACCTGTAGGTTCGCTTTTCTCTGTCGGTATTATATACCCCACAATACTGCTGATTGTCCATGAAGATAAAACCCCTGTAGACAACTGCGTCACGCCTGATGAAGCCTCGGACATATTTACAGCAGGATCGGCATACGACTTCTCAACTCCAGCCACCAACACGATTATTAGCAGAAGCATAAAACTTGGAAACACCGCAATTCTTCTGTTTGAGCACCTACTATTGGCCATTTTTATTCTTGCATGACCTCCGGTGATCAATTTTAGCATATATTATGTAGAGGTGTTCGGGGTCAGGCATGCGTATGTGCATGTAGGCTACCCATGAGTGTTTCTGCTTGAAACCTTCTGGCCATTACGTCTTCCCTCAGACGAGGAGTTCTGTGAGTACATGTGAGCATTGTCGCGCTCAATTATATTTGTTACCCACTATAAAGAGGGTTTTATTGATTATAATCTGATCCAAAAGGTATATAATAAGCTTTATAAAAGTAATTGGCATGTTGGAAAAGAGTTTGAAAACATAATGCGCCTGGATTATGGTTGAACCGCGCCTCTTTCACTATAGCCAGCGTCTTCAAATAACCATGGCACTGCAATGAAATTAAAAACGAGATTTACGCTAATCATCTCGATTTTCGTTGTTACTATACTCGCAGTAATTGCGTTCTTCACCTTCTCACACTATAAGAAATCCATTAAAGACGCTATTGCTCAGCAGCAATTCCGCATGGTCTCCATACTTGCTGATGAAATTGACAGCAAACTTTTGGCGGCTCAGCAGCACATTGTCTCAGTTGCACAAGCTGCTCCTCCAGACATAATGCAACACCCTGAAAAGACGCAGGCATTTCTTGACAACATGCCGAGTTTGCACATAATGTTTGACAATAAAGTTTTTTTATTCACGCCATCAGGCAAAATGTTCGTTCAATCGCCGGATGCTCCTGGTAGAAGAGGGTTGGATTTATCTTTCCGCGAGTACATGATAAACACCATTAAAACAAACAAACCTTATATATCTGATCCGTATATATCCTCACAGCTGCATAAACATCCTGCCATTATGTTCACCGTGCCGCTTTTTGACGGCAAAGGCAAAATAAAAGGCATATTGGCGGGCAGCGTCGACCTTATGAGGGATAATTTCCTGGGGAAGATAGGTTCTGTAAAAATAGGAGAATCAGGCAATCTTTATTTGTATGATACAGACGGCACTATAATTATGCACCCGAACAAAAAAAGGATTCTCGTCAAGCAGCCTCGCGGCTTAAACAGGCTTTATGATGCTGCCAGAGACGGGTTTGAGGGTACAGACGAGACCACGACGTCTTACGGGAACAAAACAGTTTCTTCTTTTAAGCGGTTGAAGACAAAAAACTGGATTCTTGCCGCAAACTCTCTGCAAAACGAAGCTTATCGTCCCTTACATCAGGCTGAACACTATTTTTTGATAGCCACTGTTATAGGTCTCATTGCGGTATTTTTTATTATTTCTTACATCATGAAATATTTAATAAAACCTATTGAACTTTTCACTCGTCACATAGAAGAACTTCCACAAAAAACAGGAGGCGACAGGTTCCTGAACATAAAGACAAACGATGAGATCGGAACGCTTTCCGCAGCTTTTAACGAGATGGAGACCGAGCGCAAGCAGGCGGAGGAGGCGATGCGGCTTAATGCCGCGCGTGTGCAAGCCTTGCTGAGTCTGAACCAGATGACTCATTCGACGTTGCAAGAGGTCATTGATTACGCCCTGGAAGAAACCGTGCGCCTGACACAGAGCAAAATCGGCTACCTAGCGCTCTTCAATGAGGACGAGACGGTCATGATGCTGCACTCCTGGTCCAAGCAGGTGATGCAGGAGTGCAGCATCATAGATAAACCGGTTCACTTTATAGTGAAGGAAACCGGTTTGTTGGGCGAAGCGGTTCGCGAACGCCGGCCTGTGATCACCAACGACTACGCAGCACCTAATCCGTTGAAGAAAGGGTATCCGACCGGGCACGTGGCGGTGCGACGGCACATGAGCGTGCCTGTGTTCGTCGGCCGGCACATTGTACTCCTGGCAGGTGTAGGCAACAAGGACGTTGATTACAACGACAACGATGTCCAACAACTGACACTGCTGATGGAGGGGATGTGGCTGCTCATCGAGCGCAACCGGGCGGAAAATGCGTTGAAGATGAGTGAGGAAAATTTCAGAATTTTGATCGACCGCAATCCTGTTGCCATGGCAGTCAGATCAAGAGCGGCAAATTTATATATTTTAACAGCAGCTTCATAGAAACATTCGGTTACACTTTGGAAGATATCCCGACCGTAGATGACTGGTGGCCCCTTGCATATCCTGAAAGGGAATACAGGCAGAAGGTCATCGAAAGTTGGAGGGCAGCGGCAATGAAAGCTATAAAAAATAAAAATCGAACCGAGAGCCAGGAATGGAGGGTTAGATGCAAGGACGGGGCGTCACGCGATATTGAGTTCAGGATGACATCTCTACAGGACGTAAATATAGTCATATTTAACGATACAACCGAGCGCAGGAGAGCAGGGGAGACTATTCGCCAGTTGGCGGCTATTGTCGAATTCTCCGATGACGCCATATTCAGCGTTACTATGGATGGTATTATTATTAGCTGGAACAATGGCGCCGGAAAGCTTTATGGATACACCAAAGGGGAAGCTATAAATCATTCGGTCTCCATGCTGGTCCCGCCTGCCCGACTGGAGGAGTCGCCTACTTCTTGAACGGATCAGGAGAGGGGAAGTCGTCGATCATTATGAGACTGTGCGCAGGAGAAAAGACGGCACACTGATCGAGGTGGCCATAACAATGTCTCCTATGAAGGATGCCGACAAAATTACCGGGGCTTCAGTCATAGCACGGGACATCACAGAATCAAAAAAAACGGAGGAAATACTCCGGCGTTTATCTACGACAGATGAACTGACCGGCCTTGCCAACCGGCGCGCCTTTGATCTGTTTTTGGACGAAGAATGGAGGCGTGCTCTAAGGGACAGGCGCCAGATTTCGCTAATGATGATAGATGTAGATTTTTTCAAAAAATACAATGATAGATACGGCCATCTGAAAGGAGACGCATGCCTTAAGTCAGTGGCTAATGTTTTGGAAGGCATTGACCGGAGGCCTGGAGATAAGGTTGCACGTTTCGGCGGTGAAGAATTTGTAGTTGTATTGTCTTCAGTGGATAATCAGCATGCGGTTTCCATTGCGGAAAAAATACGCATGGATGTGGAAGCCCTCGGGATACCCCATGAGAAATCAGACATAAATGCCTATGTAACCATAAGTATAGGCGTTGTTTCCATTGTCCCGCAGCAAAAAATGTCACCGGTGGACGTAATTAAATTGGCTGATGAAGCCTTGTACAGGGCAAAAGGAGAAGGCCGTAACAGAGTTGAGATTTAACCCCGGATCAGTACCATAGTCAGAGCAGCAATACTGAGAGTTTGGTAAACTGGTAAAGCTCAGGGTTCGCATGTATTGGATATGCTCTGTCACGTTCAAGGGTTATAAGGAAAGCTTTCTCCCGGAGTTTGTTGTAACCTTGTCATTATCATTATCGACTACAAATAGTAAGACATAAAGCGACCGCATAAGTTTGCGATAGAGATTCGATGGAGCGAGGTTCATGGAGACTTGCTGAAAGTGTGAAAAAAAGGAGGAATACATTATGAAGCGGTTTGTTTGCATGGTTTTGTTTTTGGGCTTGTGTTTCATCCCGTCAGCATGGGCGGGGTCAACGTCGATATAAATGTTGCGGTGCCAGTGCAGCCAGCCCCGATTGTAGTGGCTCCAGTTGCTCCGCCTCCGGTGATGCAGTATCAGCGCCCAGCCGATTTGATGTTGTCCCCAGCGGCGGACAGTATGTGTACATGATGCCAGGCACGGAGGGATGTACTTTTACCAAGGCATTTGGTGCAGATATTATCAGGGCTATTGGTACAGCGCGCCGCTCCGCAGCAGGGCATGGGTGTCGGTGCAGCTTGCTGCAGTGCCGCCAGTCGTAATAGCAGTGCCGCCCACATACCCTTTGTACGTCCCGGCAGGTTACTACCGGATACATTATGCCGACCTTGCAGTGCACTGGAGGGATTGGGAGAGGTCCAGGAACTGGGACCGGCAGCCGTGGTTCAGGGCCGAGGTAAGTGCAAGACAGGCGAGGATGAACAGTATCGAGAGGGACAGGGCGATGCACGCTAAGGAAAAGGGCGGTGCGAGGCATGAGGCTGAACGGCATGAAGCAGGAAAGCACGAAGCCGGGAAGGAGCGGGATCATCACGAAGAACGGCAGTAATGAAAATTAGCTGTCGAAGCAGCCATTCAATAATTCGCATGAAGAGGAGATATAAGTGATTAAGAAAAGTTTAGGCGTGATTTTGTTTTTATTTTTATTGGTAGGGACTGTCTATGCAGAAGACTCCACGGACCAAAACGCCATGCCTCCTGAGGGACAGCAAGCAGGTCAAGGCAGTCCGGGAATGGAGCCCCAGGGAGATGGTCCGCACAGGGTTCCGCCACAATTTGCTATCGATGCCTGTACAGGTAAGGCCGAAGGATCTGCTTGTGAAGTTACTACTCACCATGGAACCAGATCCGGGATTTGTGCCTTTACACCTGACAAAAAATATTTTGCCTGCAGACCTGATCATATGAAAAGGTCTCAGCAAGGACAGCAAGAGTGACAAAGTGGTCAAAGACAGCAAGCGGAGAACCGGTCTTCCCGTAACTTGACATTTACCCCGTATTTTGTAAATTATATATCGTTAGGTGCCCAAGGGCTTAATAGGGAATCCCGTGAAAGCAGGCTAAGGCTTATTCGGGAGCGGTCCCGCCGCTGTAACCGGGGACAAAAGCCGACACCGCCACTGGTAGAAGATACCGGGAAGGCCGGCGAGTAGGTTGATCCGGGAGCCAGAAGACCTGCCTGATAGAGCAGAATTCAGTAGATCTGAATTCTGATGAATGCCTTCGCGTGGACGGAAGGCGGGGATGAAGTGAACCAGGGTGCAATCCTCAAGGCATTTTTGTCTTGGGGATTTTTATATTTAAGGGGGATAACTGAAATGACACAACTGCAAAGAGCGGCAAAAGCGGAAGTTACTGAAGAGATCAGAAAGGTAGCTGAAGACGAGGGACTTTCCGCTGATATTGTCAGGGAAAATGTTGCGGCAGGGAAAATAGTCATTCCAGCCAACAGCAACAGGCTGAAAAAAATCGTGGGCATCGGCAAGGGACTGAGGACCAAAGTGAATGCCTCGATCGGGTCTTCTACCGACATAGCCGATGTAAGGATGGAAGTGGAAAAAGCGGAGATCGCCGAAAAATACGGGGCTGATACGCTGATGGACTTGAGTGTTGGCGGCAATATAGCCGGGATCAGAAAAGCGGTAATGGACAGTATAAGCCTTCCGGTGGGCACGGTCCCGCTTTACGAGGCCTTTGCCATTGCCATCGAAAAGTACGGGGCCGCAGTCAACATGCCGGCAGAACTCCTTTTTGAAATTACTGAAAAACAGTGCGAAGAGGGAGTTGCCTTCATGGCAATCCATTGCGGCATCAACAGGAAGACCGTTGAGATGCTTGGG